>NZ_AUDW01000039.1 GCF_000425665.1 Gemella cuniculi DSM 15828 | reverse complement strand
TCCTGCTAACCCTAGACTTGCTCTTATCGATGACATGGCTGACATTATGGAAGCTGCTTGGTTCGGTTATGATCAAAAGAAATTTGTGGAAAATAAATAATTTTTAAAGTATGCTATTTTTATAGAACATATAAATATATTTGTTTATTACTTTTTAACACCCCAGAATTGGGGTGTTTTTTATATCGAAAATTGTTACTGTATCTATAGTCATATACTTTATATTCACCCAACATATTTTGTTATGAAACAGTAAAATAAACATTTTTAAATGATAACGATTATCACTATATTGATATTTATTTTTACGTTTATATTTGGTTTATTATATAATTTCATCCTTTATAATATTGTTATATAATAATATGTAATTTAATTTTATAATAATAATTTAACTCTTTGTGTTAAAACAATATCTGAATATAACAGTTTAAAAATATTTTATAGATAACAAAAAATATAAAAAATCACCTATACAAATTCAATAAAAAAATATACCTATTATTTTTTATATACAGTTATATAACAACTATTTACATTTGGATTTTTTTGTGTTAAAATTAAAGCATAACAAATACAGCTCATTCTGAATATTAAAGTGTTAACTCTGTTGAGTTAGCATGACCCATGCTCAATTCAATATATTAATTCCTTAATTTTTAGAATGTCCATAAAATAATCACAAAGGAGCCAACTATTATGGTAAAAGAAAAAGAAAAAACTGTAGACCCAGTTGAAGAAGTTAATACACTAGTTAGTAAAGCACTTGTTGCTTTAGACGAATTCAAAAAAATAGAAGATCAAGAGAAAATAGATGCTATCGTTCAAGCAGCAGCTGTTGCAGCTCTTGAAGCTCATGGTCCTCTAGCGGTTGCCGCTGTCGAGGAAACTGGTCGTGGTATCGTAGAAGACAAAGCTACAAAAAACCTATACGCATGCGAGTATATAGTCAACTATATGCGTGATCTAAAAACAGTTGGTATTGTTAGCAAAGACGAAACTGATGGTCTTACTGCAATAGCTGAACCTGTGGGGGTTGTTTGTGGTGTTGTTCCTACTACTAACCCTACATCTACTACAGTCTTTAAATCTTTAATCTGTTTGAAAACTCGTAACCCTATTATCTTCAGTTTCCACCCATCA
>NZ_AUDW01000038.1 GCF_000425665.1 Gemella cuniculi DSM 15828 | reverse complement strand
ATTTCTTATTTATCTTTTTCATAAGTTTTCCTACCTTTCATTATAATAATCTTGTATATCATTTTGGTTATTCTCTACACTCTTTATAAAGTTATATGTTTGTGGATAATTCTCCTTTATATACTCTATATTACTTGGTTTGTTCACCCAAATTCCGTTTTTATTTATTTGTAACATATTAAGTTGTGTATAAATTTTATTTTTAACCTCATTGAAATTTATATTTTTCTTGAATTCTTCCGCACGATTATAAGTATTATTTGTCAGTTTATCGTAGTAACGGTTGCTTGCTTCAATAAAGTTAGTATTATTATTTTTCATTGAACTTATTATATTAACTGCGTCTAAGTCAGCTTTATAATCATCATTGCCTATACTTGGTTTGGTATCAGCTATATCTGTTGTATCTCCTAACCAACCCGCCATATCATTTGTGTTTTTGTGTCCACCTCGAAGGTCGGCAAGGCGTAGGTTATCGTAAAGATGTGTTGCCATCGTAATATACTGATGAGCGAAATCTGTCTTTCCTCTAAATGAATCTATTTGGTTATTCCACAGTTTTTCAAATTCACTATCTGTTATTTTATATCCTAGTCCAGTTTCCATATTGTTTTTATATTCGTTGCGTTGATCCTCTTCTAAATTAATATGATAAGTAGTATACCCTCCATGCTGTATTCTAACCTTATATTTTAAATATTCATATTCACCATCTGTTAAGTTAAAGAAATCTATCATTTGTTCCTTTATACTTAAATTTATATACTTAGTCTTCATACCATTTCCCGCAGTATTTTGCCACATCGCTCGTGTAATTGAGCCATTTTCATCATAATATAATCCGCCAAGTAGCCTTGTAAATATATAGTCTTTTTGGGTATTTGGTATTTTAGGGTCTTTATATATGTTTCTTCTTAACTTTATTATTATTCTAGTCGTTTTATCATCAAATCCATATTGTAATTTTAATGTTTCTTTGTAACTTATCTCTTCTTGGGAGTAGTCTTTTTCCAACCATTTTCCTTCTATGGTGTTTGCCCATCCCATATCATTTTTGTTTGGCAATATAAATGTTTTTGATGTAGGTGACCAACTCTTTTCAGCTTGTACTAATCCTTGGTCAACCGACGATTTTAATGTGTCTACTTCA
>NZ_AUDW01000037.1 GCF_000425665.1 Gemella cuniculi DSM 15828 | reverse complement strand
TTGAACATTGAAAACTAAACGAATTAAGTCAACGTTAATTCCAAAAAGGACAGTTTAGAAAAGAAACTATAAAACTTTTTAAGAGCTAAATCAAGCTAACAAATAATTTGGAGAGTTTGATCCTGGCTCAGGACGAACGCTGGCGGCGTGCCTAATACATGCAAGTCGAGCGAAGATATCTGGTGCTTGCACTAGATAACTTAGCGGCGAACGGGTGAGTAACACGTAAAGAACCTGCCTCATAGACTGGGACAACTACGGGAAACTGTAGCTAATACCGGATAACAGAATTAACCGCATGGTTAATATTTAAAAGTTGGTCAAGCTAACACTATGAGATGGCTTTGCGGTGCATTAGCTAGTTGGTAGGGTAAAGGCCTACCAAGGCGACGATGCATAGCCGACCTGAGAGGGTGAACGGCCACACTGGGACTGAGACACGGCCCAGACTCCTACGGGAGGCAGCAGTAGGGAATCTTCCGCAATGGGCGAAAGCCTGACGGAGCAACGCCGCGTGAGTGAAGAAGGATTTCGGTTCGTAAAGCTCTGTTGTTAGGGAAGAAAGGTTGTGTAGTAACTATACACAAAACAGACGGTACCTAACCAGAAAGCCACGGCTAACTACGTGCCAGCAGCCGCGGTAATACGTAGGTGGCAAGCGTTGTCCGGAATTATTGGGCGTAAAGCGCGCGCAGGTGGTTTAAAAAGTCTGATGTGAAAGCCCACGGCTCAACCGTGGAGGGTCATTGGAAACTGTTAAACTTGAGTGCAGGAGAGAAAAGTGGAATTCCTAGTGTAGCGGTGAAATGCGTAGAGATTAGGAGGAACACCAGTGGCGAAGGCGGCTTTTTGGCCTGTAACTGACACTGAGGCGCGAAAGCGTGGGGAGCAAACAGGATTAGATACCCTGGTAGTCCACGCCGTAAACGATGAGTGCTAAGTGTTGGTCTCATAAGAGATCAGTGCTGCAGCAAACGCATTAAGCACTCCGCCTGGGGAGTACGACCGCAAGGTTGAAACTCAAAGGAATTGACGGGGACCCGCACAAGCGGTGGAGCATGTGGTTTAATTCGAAGCAACGCGAAGAACCTTACCAAGTCTTGACATACTGTGAAGAGATAAGAGATTATGTTGTTCTGGCCTATGGTTAGACACAGATACAGGTGGTGCATGGTTGTCGTCAGCTCGTGTCGTGAGATGTTGGGTTAAGTCCCGCAACGAGCGCAACCCTTATATCTAGTTGCCAGCAGTAAGATGGGGACTCTAGATAGACTGCCAGTGATAAACTGGAGGAAGGTGGGGATGACGTCAAATCATCATGCCCCTTATGACTTGGGCTACACACGTGCTACAATGGATAGGAACAAAGAGAAGCGAAGGCGCAAGTTGGAGCGAACCTCACAAAACTATTCTCAGTTCGGATTGTAGTCTGCAACTCGACTACATGAAGCTGGAATCGCTAGTAATCGCGAATCAGAATGTCGCGGTGAATACGTTCCCGGGTCTTGTACACACCGCCCGTCACACCACGAGAGTTTGTAACACCCGAAGACGGTGGCCTAACCTTTATAGGAGGGAGCCGGTCACGGTGGGACAGATGATTGGGGTGAAGTCGTAACAAGGTAGCCGTATCGGAAGGTGCGGCTGGATCACCTCCTTTCTAAGGAAGAAGGGATTAAGTTGATAAGATTCGTTTAGTTTTGAGTGTTCAAGGAATACTCAA
>NZ_AUDW01000036.1 GCF_000425665.1 Gemella cuniculi DSM 15828 | reverse complement strand
TGAAGTAGACACATTAAAATCGTCGGTTGACCAAGGATTAGTACAAGCTGAAAAGAGTTGGTCACCTACATCAAAAACATTTATATTGCCAAACACAAAAATGATATGGGATGGACTAATGCAATAGAAAAAATAGAAGCCAAATACACAGCAGAAAAAGAAAAGTTAAAAAAAGAAAAAGACAACAAACTAACAGACCAAGAGTATGACAGAGCTATAACTAAAATAACAGGAATAAACGGGAAACCCCTTTTCGGAGCTAGTGTAATAAAAAATGCAAAACCAGAAGAAAAGAAAGAACTACTACTAACACTCCTACCATGGATAATACCAGGCGGAGGAACATTAAGAAATGCAACAGCTATAGGAGGATTCATAGGAGGATTAAATGGTGTAATATTAGGAGAAAAGCCCTCAAAAATATTACAAAAAATGGTCCTAGGTAGCCTAGGTGGGTACGGATTTTACAAACTAGGTACAAAAATAAATATAAGAGAACAAATAAAACATACAGAAAGTCACAAACAACCTTTAAAAACTATCAAATAAGATGGATAGCGTACAAATCCACACACAATCGATCAGCAGAAACAGTAACTTTGGGGAAATATAATCAAAATGGAATATCATATTTAGACGTAGCTAAAAAACACAAAGATACATATTTCGACATGGGAACAGAAAGTTGGAATAAAACGTTGAAGATAGTAAATGGAAACGAGCAAGAAATGTGGAGAATAAACAAACAATTTCTTAATAACCAAATAGCAAAAGGAAAGACAATAAGACTTTCTCATGACCCTAATAAGGCTACAGGGTTTTATGATTATGAAATAAAATATTTAAAAGAAAAAGAATATATTATTGATGATGAAACTATAGGAGGATATTGGTATGCTAGACAAAGAAAGAACTAAAAATATATTAAGGTTAGCTTCATCAGAGGTGAAAAAGTACTTTGGATATAAAAAATCAGATTGCTTTAGCATAAAAGTAGTGGATAATCCAAATGATGATGCAGGTGTATGGTTAGAATTTTTAGTGTATAGAAGATTCAAAATAAGAATAATTGTTTCAGATAGTGGGGGAAAAGAGGAATTAAAATATGAAGTGAATATAGGAGAATATTATAATTTATTATTATTGGTACCTTATAAAGTATCAGAAAGAATCTCGTTAGGAAAAAGAAAAGAAGATATTCAACAGTCTCTAGAGGTATTAGATGAGTACCTAATTTGGAGAATGACAGATGCTCAAAAGAAAACATTTGGAATACCGTTGGATAAAGAAGTATTAAAAGAAGATTAAATTAAACTTTCATCTTTATCAGAGTTATGTCAGTTATGTCTTTGATGCTGAAAGTATATATAGTAGGAGGAATATAGTGTGTTAAATCAGGAACAAATAAAAGAGGTATTAGATAGAGTAGAAACTGAAATTGAACAGTATTTTGGGTGTGAAAATGTTGACTTTTCTCAAATATATCTGAACTATAATCCTAATAAAAGTATTAGTCCAAATTTAGAATGTTTAATTTATAAAAGTTATGAAGTTAATGTTATTCTTTCGGATATAGAAAGAGGTGGAACGTTAAGTTATGCAGTAAATATAGGAGAATTTTATGGATTAAGATCTTTAGTTTCTTACGGAGTATCAGAAAGAATCTCGTTAGGAAAAAGAAAAGAAGATATTCGGGAATCTCTAGAGGTGTTAGATGAATATTTGATTTGGTGTATGACAGATTCG
>NZ_AUDW01000035.1 GCF_000425665.1 Gemella cuniculi DSM 15828 | reverse complement strand
ATACAAAATCGAAACGAAAGTACCAAAAAATGCAACAGCATTAAAAATAACAGACGAATTAGAAAAAGTATTAGAATTCAGCGGAGAAGTAAAAGTAACGGTAGACAACCAAGAGGTTGGAGCGACGGTAACAAAAGACAATCAACTGTTGACAGTAGAACTACCAGAAGAAGTAGTAAAACAAAAGTCAGAAAAAGAAGTAAAAGTAGAATTCAAAGCTAAGATTAAAAAAGGTGCGGATTTAAGTTCGTATGTAGACAAAGAAGACGGAAGAACAAAAGTACCAAACAAAGCGAAGTATCAAATAAACAACAATCCGAAAATAGAAAAAGAAACGCCACCAGTAACGGTGACACCACCACCGACAACACCAGACATAACTAAGAAGGTAAATGAAAAAGAACACGTAGACTTAAACAAAGTAGACGAAGAGTTCACATACAAAATAGAAACAAAAGTACCGGAAAACGCAACAGACTTTGAAATAACAGATACAATAAAAGACGTATTAGAATTTAGAGGAGAAGTTAAGGCGACAGTAGATGGTGAGAAGATAGAAGAAGTAAAAACAGAAGGAAAAAAACTAACAGTAAAACTAACAAGAGAACAAGTAAAACAAAAAGCAGGTAAAGCGGTAGTAGTAGAATTCAAAGCAAAACTGAAAGATGGAGTAACACAAGACGAGTTAAAACCATACATATCAGAAAAAACAAAAACAGTACAAGTACCGAATACAGCAGAGTATAGAATAAACCTAAGCGATGATCCTAAGTTGAAAAAAGAAACGCCACCGGTAACAGTAACACCACCACCAAGTACACCGGACATAACAAAGAAAGTAAATAATCAAGAAAACGTTGACTTAGGAGAACAAAACGAAGAAGTAACATATACAATAGAAACAAAAGTACCGGAAAACGCAACAGCATTTGTAATAACAGATAACTTAGACCCAGTACTAAAATTTGAAGGAAAAGCAAAAGCAACAGTAGATGGAGAAGAGCTAAGCGAAAGTCAAATAACAATAAAAGACCAACTACTAACAGTAAGCCTAACAGAAGAACAAGCGGCAAAAGCAGGAAAAGAAGTACGAGTAGAGTTCAAGGCAAAAATCAAAGACGGAGCGAATTTATCGAAATACATAGAAGAAGGAACAATAAAAGTACCGAACAAAGCGAAGTATCAAATAAACAACAAACCAGAATTTGAAAAAGACTCAAACAAAGTACACATAACGCCACCGCCAACAAACACAACAATAGAGAAAAAAGTAGAAGGCAAATATCACCAAGACTTAGAAGAAGAGACAAAAGGATTCACATACACAATAGAAACAAAAGTCCCAGCGAATGCGACAAGTTTTGAAGTAACGGACACACTAGAAGAAGTATTAACATTTGATGGAGAAATAAAAGCAACATTAGATGGAAAAGAAATAAAAGCTGAACAAATAACAAAAGACGAAGCAGCAGGGAAAGTAAAAGTAAAACTAACGCAAGAAGAAGCGATAGGAAGCGCAGGAAAGAAAGTATATGTAGAATTCAAGGCAAAAATCAAAGACGGAGCGAATTTATCAAAATACATAGAAGAAGGAACAATAAAAGTACCAAACAAAGCGAAGTATAAAGTAAATAACAATCCAGAAAAAGACTCAAACACAGTAACGGTGACACCGCCGCCAACAAACCCAGAAATTAAGAAGACGGTAAATGACAAAGAGCACGACCAACTAGGAAATGTAGAAGACGAGTTCACATACAAAATCGAAACGAAAGTACCAAAAAATGCAACAGCATTAAAAATAACAGACGAATTAGA
>NZ_AUDW01000034.1 GCF_000425665.1 Gemella cuniculi DSM 15828 | reverse complement strand
TCTAATTCGTCTGTTATTTTTAATGCTGTTGCATTTTTTGGTACTTTCGTTTCGATTTTGTATGTGAACTCGTCTTCTACATTTCCTAGTTGGTCATGTTCTTTGTCATTTACTTTCTTCGTTATGTCTGGTGTTGTTGGCGGTGGCGTTACGTGCACTGGTGGAGTCTTTGGTGTTTCTTTTGGTTCTCCTCCTGACTCTGAATTATTGTAGATTACTGTTGCTTGGTTCGGTATTCTACTATCCGTCACTTCGTCTTTGATTTTTGCCGGTATTATTAATTCTACTTCTTCTCCGCCTTTTAACTTATCGAAACTTTCTTCTTTTACTTTTGCGGTTACTGTTCGACTTGTTTCATCATACTTAACTTCAAAGTGTTTGGCATTTGCACCTTTAATGTATGCTTCTTTTCCTGTTTGAAGTTCTATTCTTTCATCTAATACATCTTTTATTCCAAATACTTTGTATTCTTCAATATTTCCTGGTAGTTTTGTTTTTATATTGTAGTTATATGCATTTTCTTCTTTTGTCGCTATATTTAACTCATCTAATGTTTCATTGATTTTCTTAGTTGGTGTGCTTGGTGGGGGCGTTACCGTTACTGGTGGAGTTTTAGGGGTAACTTTCGGATCCCCTGTTTCATCTTTTTTATTGTAAATTACCAATGTGTCATTTGGTATTTTTTGATCTGTTACTCCGTCTTTGATTTTCGCTGGTATTACTAGTTCTACTACTGCTTTACCTTTTAGTTTATCAAAGTGCCCTTCTTTTATTTTCGCTACTATCGTATTACTATCTTTATCATAGCTTACATCAAAATCATCACTTCCGTAACCTTTTATACTTGGTCTTTGTCCTTCTTGTAGTTCTAGGCGACTATCTAATACATCTTTGATTTCATATCTTCCATAATCTTTTATATTACTTGGTAATGTTGTTTTTATATTATAGTTATATGCATTTTTATCCCATGACGGAATATCTAAATGTTCTAATGTATCGTTAATTTTCTTACTTACTGATGGTTCATCTGGCGTTACTGTTACTTCTTTTGATTCTTTTGGTTGATCGTTTAATGTTACTTTTGCTTTATTTGGTACTTTTATTGCACCACTATTGTCTACATATTTTGTTAAATCTGCGCCTTCTTTGATTTTTGCTTTTATCTGCATATGGATTAATGCTGGTCCATTGTTTCCATTATTAAGCCTATTTATTGTTCTATTTAACCTTTGAGTAATGTCATTTTTTGTAAGTTCTAGTTTTACTGTATTTCCTTCTACCTTAAGATAATTTTGCAAATCTGGTACATCTTTTCCATTAACCATAATTTTTACATCTGGTTTATTTTCAGAATTTTGAACTACCTCCAACTCATCTTTTAATGTATCTTCTAGTACATAACTATCCATTAACCCTGGCCATGCAGATTTTACATCATAGATAAATTTATCATCTCGAAGTGGAAGATCGTAGTGTTCTTTTCCTTCTTCTACATTTTGATTTTCTCCACGAACTTTTTTCTCAATATTTGTTTCTACTGGTGGTACTACAAATACATTATTTGAACGGCGTACTTGAGCTTTTGGATCATTAGGATCATTAGACTCTCCATTCCATTTTATAAAGGCTTGGTTTAGTGGGCCTAATCCATCATTTTCTTGTAGTATTTTTATATACTCTCTTTGATCTACATCAAATGGATATTCATCTTTAAATTTAACTTTTACATGTAAGCTGTATCGTTTAAATTTGTGTCCTCCGTATTGTCCTTCTTTTACTGTTTCTGTATTTACTCCTGGTAATGTCGGTATATCCGCTACCACTATGGTACGTTCTTTGTTAGTTTGTGGGTCAGTATCTTTTACTTTCCTTATTTCAAAATTAGTTAATTTTTCTCCAGTTAAAGTATCTGTAACATACGCATCTAGTACTTCTAGGCGATAGTTTA
>NZ_AUDW01000033.1 GCF_000425665.1 Gemella cuniculi DSM 15828 | reverse complement strand
GCACAATGAAAACAGAATATATATATTAGATCAAAAATTTCTAAAGAAAACAGAAAAAACCGAGAAAAAAGTAAATAAGTAAGAAAAGACTTATTCACAAGAGTTCAAGGAAGAAGAACGAAGCGAAGAAAGCTACACACGATTAAGTAGAAAAGAGCGCACGGAGGATGCCTTGGCACTAGGAGCCGAAGAAGGACGTGACAAACGACGAAACGCTACGGGGAGCTGTAAGTAAGCAAAGAGCCGTAGATATCCGAATGGGGGAACCCACCGCAAGTAAAGAGGCGGTACGCGAAAGCGAGGTAACGCAGGGAACTGAAACATCTAAGTACCTGCAGGAAGAGAAAGAAAAATCGATTACCTAAGTAGCGGCGAGCGAAAGGGTAAGAGCCCAAACC
This sequence comes from Gemella cuniculi DSM 15828, assembly GCF_000425665.1. Classification (GTDB taxonomy): domain Bacteria; phylum Bacillota; class Bacilli; order Staphylococcales; family Gemellaceae; genus Gemella; species Gemella cuniculi. The sequence goes on along the minus strand of NZ_AUDW01000033.1, from coordinate 2,799 downwards.
AATGTGCATGCATATTGGGGTTGAAGGACTCTCAAGAAAGAGTATAGCGAAGTATAGTTGAAACACTTGGGAAAGTGTACCAAAGGAGGTAAAAGTCCTGTAGACGAAATGCAAAGTTAACTTGAGAGAGCACCTGAGTACGGCGGAACACGAGGAATTCCGTCGGAATCTACCAGGACCATCTGGTAAGGCTAAATACTACCTAGTGACCGATAGTGAACCAGTACCGTGAGGGAAAGGTGAAAAGAACCCCGGGAGGGGAGTGAAAGAGAACCTGAAACCGTGTGCTTACAAGTAGTCAGAGCCCTTAGGGGTGATGGCGTGCCTTTTGTAGAATGAACCGGCGAGTTACTTTATCATGCGAGGTTAAGTGGAAGACATGGAGCCGAAGCGAAAGCGAGTCTTAATAGGGCGAGATAGTATGATGGAGTAGACCCGAAACCAAGTGATCTACCCATGTCCAGGTTGAAGTTTAGGTAACACTGAATGGAGGACCGAACCAGGACACGTTGAAAAGTGTTTGGATGAGGTGTGGGTAGCGGAGAAATTCCAATCGAACTTGGAAATAGCTGGTTCTCTCCGAAATAGCTTTAGGGCTAGCCTCGTTGTGAGTTTACTGGAGGTAGAGCACTGTTTGGACTAGGGGCCCATCCCGGGTTACCGAATTCAGACAAACTCCGAATGCCAGATAAATATCAACGGGAGTCAGACTGCGGGTGATAAGGTTCGTAGTCGAAAGGGAAACAGCCCAGACCGCCAGCTAAGGTCCCAAATTGTATGTTAAGTGGAAAAGGATGTGATGATGCACAGACAACCAGGATGTTGGCTTAGAAGCAGCCACCATTTAAAGAGTGCGTAATAGCTCACTGGTCGAGTGACATCGCGCCGAAAATGTACCGGGGCTAAACATACAACCGAAGCTGCGGATATAACAAATGTTATATGGTAGGAGAGCGTTCTAACATCGAAGAAGCCGAACTGGAAGGTGAGGTGGAGAGGTTAGAAGTGAGAATGCCGGTGTGAGTAGCGAAAGATAGGTGAGAATCCTATCCACCGAAAGACTAAGGTTTCCAGAGGAAGGCTCGTCCGCTCTGGGTAAGTCGGGACCTAAGGTGAAGCCGAGAGGTGAAGCCGATGGACAACAGGTAGAAATTCCTGTACCACCAAATATCGATTGAGAGAAGTGGGGACAGAGGAGGCTAATTGATCGTCCTGATGGAATAGGACGTCTAAGCGTAAAGGCTGAGTGGTAGGCAAATCCGCCACTTGAAAGGTTGAAGCGTGAAGGGGAGCGAAAAGAAGTAGCGAAGTCAATGAAGCCAAACTCTCAAGAAAAGCCGCTATCGAGATAAGAGGTGCCCGTACCGCAAACCGACACAGGTAGTTGGGAAGAGAATTCTAAGGTGAGCGAGAGAACCATCGTTAAGGAACTCGGCAAAATGACCCCGTAACTTCGGGAGAAGGGGTGCCTACGAGAGTAGGCCGCAGTGAATAGGCCCAAGCGACTGTTTAACAAAAACACAGGTCTCTGCAAAACCGAAAGGTGAAGTATAGGGGCTGACGCCTGCCCGGTGCTGGAAGGTTAAGAGGAGTGCTTAGCGCAAGCGAAGGTATGAATTGAAGCCCCAGTAAACGGCGGCCGTAACTATAACGGTCCTAAGGTAGCGAAATTCCTTGTCGGGTAAGTTCCGACCCGCACGAAAGGCGTAACGATTTGGGCACTGTCTCAACGATGGACTCGGTGAAATCATAGTACCTGTGAAGATGCAGGTTACCCGCGACAGGACGGAAAGACCCCATGGAGCTTTACTGTAGCTTGATATTGAATTTTGATGCAGTATGTACAGGATAGGTAGGAGCCTAGGAGATATGCACGCCAGTGTATAAGGAGGCGATGTTGGGATACTACCCTTGCTGTATTGAAATTCTAACCCACGGAATAGAAAACCGGGAGACAGTGTCAGGTGGGCAGTTTGACTGGGGCGGTCGCCTCCTAAAGAGTAACGGAGGCGTTCAAAGGTTCCCTCAGAATGGTTGGAAATCATTTGCAGAGTGTAAAGGCACAAGGGAGCTTGACTGTGAGACAGACAAGTCGAGCAGGTGCGAAAGCAGGACTTAGTGATCCGGTGGTACCGAATGGAAGGGCCATCGCTCAACGGATAAAAGCTACCCTGGGGATAACAGGCTTATCTCCCCCAAGAGTCCACATCGACGGGGAGGTTTGGCACCTCGATGTCGGCTCATCGCATCCTGGGGCTGTAGTCGGTCCCAAGGGTTGGGCTGTTCGCCCATTAAAGCGGTACGCGAGCTGGGTTCAGAACGTCGTGAGACAGTTCGGTCCCTATCCGTCGTGGGCGTAGGAAATTTGAGAGGAGCTGTCCTTAGTACGAGAGGACCGGGATGGACGTATCAATGGTGTACCAGTTGTCACGCCAGTGGCATAGCTGGGTAGCTAAATACGGAAGGGATAAGAGCTGAAAGCATCTAAGCATGAAGCCCCCCTCGAGATGAGATTTCCCAATAAGTAAGACCCCTTGAAGACGACAAGGAGAATAGGTTAGGAGTGGAAGTGCGGTAACGTATTGAGCTGACTAAAACTAATAGGTCGAGGACTTAATCAAGTGAAGTTCGAGCTGTAGAAGAAGAAGAGATAATATATGTATGAAGTTTTCGTCTGGTGGCGATAGCGAAGAGGACACACCTGTACCCATACCGAACACAGAAGTTAAGCTCTTTAGCGTCGAATGTAGTTGGGTTTACGCCCTGTGAGACTAGAACGTTGCCAGGCTTTTGAGGAGG
>NZ_AUDW01000032.1 GCF_000425665.1 Gemella cuniculi DSM 15828 | reverse complement strand
TAAAGATCATAAAATAAGCATATATAATATAATCATAAACTAATAATTTTTCATTCTTACTTGAGTATTTTAACAATACAATACTGGTACTTGGTAAAATCATTAAATACATACCAATCAATTCTTCGTTTAGATGATACCTATACGCTAAAAAACAAGAAATTACTTCTGCTACAATCAAATATATTAATATAAATCTAATTTTATAATAATTCATACTTAACCCTCCGATTATAATTAACCTAACTAAATTAACATTAAATCACTAAACACAACATTCTCACTAAAAATGCTCAATAAAGTTAGAATTACACCTGCCTTTCCTTCTAATAAACTTACATCTTCTTTGTATGAATTACTTCCTAAAAAACCTTCTTTTTCTAATGAAATTAGTTTATTTATATTCCTATCTAAGGTATATAAAAACCTAGCATCCCTTGTTTCAACATATGACTGTATTTGTATCGCTATTATTCCCGCATATCCGTGACATAGATAGGAACATTCTAATGCATATTTTTCACATGATTGATTAACTATTCTAACCAATTCTTCTTTATATTTATTATATTTATTTAAGTTTTCTAAATTTTTATATATAATCATGAGTGCTCGTACGATTCCTATGTTTCCATAACACCAACTACTTACTTTTCTACCTAAGTATTCTTTTCTTATATAATCTTCATACTTTAATTGCATTGGGTACGATACAACTTTATCTTTATTCTCTACTTCCTCATACAAATTCAATAATTTATTAATGACACACATCAATTCTTTTTTATTATGTTTTTTATATACTTCAGCTAATGTAAATATCGGAGAAATAATCCCATGAGCTACCCCAAAATTCAAATGCCCATTGGGTTGTGTTTCACGTTCTATCTCTAAAAATTGATTTTCTCCTTCTATATGATATCCAATTATTCTTTCATTCCCATAATCTTTTTCTTCAGATAAAATTGATAAATATTCACAAATATTAAAAATTAGTGTTGTATTTTTCGAATTAATGTTTATCAAATATCTCAAAAAACCTGCACAACCTGTTATTAGATCATAATAAGAAAATACTAATTTTTTTTCTTTTATGTTCTCTATAGCTATGCTTATAGCTTGTTCTGATAAATTTCTCTATATTTACTCAACATATCACTATCAATGCAATTACTAAATCTTTGAATCATTGAACCAGATTTTGAGGATGCTACAGCTGGTCCAATAAATATACATTCACTTTTATTACTGTTATTTACTATAATATTTAAATCCATACATTTTACATAATTAACATTCTTATATAAATGTTTAAAATCAAATTCATCTAAAATTATTTCTTCGTTATTTTTGGCTAGTGCCTCAGATATTTTTGAATCTAAAATATTACTAATTTTATTTTCAAAATCTATATCTTCTAACACATAATTATCAGAAATATACTTTAGTCCGTCAAATTGATTTTTATCTATTATTTTTAAAAAGGGTATTTCTTCAAATTTTCCAAAATATTCTAAATATTTATTTTTAAAAGTGGATATTTTGCTACATTTAACGGGTATTTGATGGATAATTTCTAAAAAATTTTCTAACTTTTCTACAACATATTTATTTAATGTATTTTTTTTACAAGAAGCTCCATTATTTATTGATATATACGAACTACTATTTGTAATCTTTTTCATCTCACTAACTATTAAATTTAATAAAACCGTTTCCCCATTTTTTTTATATTGATTTATTAATTTTATTATTTTTTTTAATAATAGTTAACTTTTCTCCTCTATATTTTATACTTTTTAAAACTTCCAATATGAAAGCTAAGTTGTCATTACAATAAGTATCTTCTTTTAGATTAGAATATATTATTTGATTTTCTATTAGATTCAACATTAGGTTTTCTATTTCTATCGATGTTACATTTTTATATTTCTCTTTTATTTTCTCTTCTATAGAACTATAAGATGCGTAGTTCTGTAAATTTTTCTCCAGTAAATTTATTAAGTTTGTATATTTAATACTTAATTCACTGGTATAAATATCATTAGCACAGTAATTTTCTCCAATATGAGGAAATAATATCTGTCACCGCTTTTATATGCTATACCATTAATTTTAAAACTTAATTTTTTAAATTACTTTTTTCTAATGAATGCCTAACTTTATTAATCCATTCTTTTTCAACAATTACATCTATAATATCATTTTCAAACTCAACTGTTGTTTTATCTCCTAGTTTACCTAATGAAACTATAGAAAAAGACAAAAGGAGTTGTGCGTGTTGTACTTCGAATGAAGTACTTCAATAATGATCTGGATAAGTTCTTCACACAAATTATAAAAGTAAGGATTGAACTCTTTATTTATAGGTGTGTTAAGAGCAGGTTCTAATTTGGTTAGTATAGTTACATCCCTATTAGAAATATCAGAACTTTTAATATTAATATGGAAGAATGTTTTATATTGACAGTAGGTGTAAAATTTTTACATATTCTTATCATATTCAAATAACTCCCGTTTATTTCTTCTATGCTTATTATACCATGAAACTTCATTGTAAGTAAACGTTTTCCATAGGGTGAAAATATATTGTTTATCCAAAAAATTTATGCGATGTCAAAATAAGTATTTATAAATATTATATTTTATAAAAGTGTTGGGGAAATATTAGTTGAATTATAGAATACTGATTTTTTTATTTATCTTCCATCAGTCAAAATATATGGTGTTTGAAATAAAAAAATAACGACAAAATCGTTGGAAAAAAAGTTTATATGTTAAAACAAAAATATGAAAGAGGGCATCGTTTTAAAGACGGTGCTCGGAAAAGTTTTATGTCAAAACCTGTACAGATCTCCAATTGTTAGATTTTTTGGTCTAACTTTTGAGGGTACCTCAGAAGAGTTACACTTTAAATTATTTAAAATATAAAAATAAAGCTAACTAGATAAAAATTTCCAGTTAGCTTTATTTTTATTGAGAATGTTATTAAATAGAGTTTTTTTATTTTGCAAAATAATATTTTAAATTGTTATTTTTGATTTTACTGTCTGGTTTTTGGTTATCATATAGAGAAGTACATATATTTATTTTTCGATTTTATAGGTTGCTATATAGAATCACGTATATTTATTTTCCAATTTTACTGTCTTGTTCTTCATTACTATATAGAACCGCTCTTGCTATTTTTGGTTTTGCAGTGCGAGGGATTATACTGAATTTAGCGAGTAGCTTCTTAAACTCTTTTAAACCATCATCGTAATTATTAGTTTCAAATTCTAATTCGTAGTCGACAATATTGTTTTTAAAAGTGGTTTTATCAAGGGCCAATAAACCCGTTTTCAGTTCGATCTCGTATCTTAGAGTTTCTATTTTTTGAAATAACATTGGTGTTTTTATAGCAACTTTTAGTCGTATTAGTTCTGTTAGAATTTCTTCTGGAATTATTGGAAGTACTACAGGTTCACTTGGGTATGTAGTTTTATTGATTGGAATATTTATTTCAATATTTTGTTTTTCTCCTTTTATTTTTAGAGTTATCTCACTTTTAGTGTTTGTATGTCTTATTCGTAGTGCGGCGTTAGCTTTTTTTAAGCTGTTATTAGCATCATCGTAGTAATAGTTTTTATTTATTGTAGCTTCTTTTTTTTCTAATTCGAATGTTTGGAAGAGTTTGTCATATTCTTCTTTTGTTAATAGGTTTTTAAATTCTATTTCTATTTCTTTCACTTTAAAATTCCTTTCGTTTTTCTAGTGCGATTATAAATGGAGCATTATTTTTCTGGTTTATAAATTGATATGTAAGTACTTCTACTTCTTTTTGATCTAGGGAAGATAATTCTTTTAGTAAAGTTTCTTTTTCTACCTTGCCATTTTTATGACCCCAGTAGATGACAATGACGATTCTTCCGCCGATATTAAGTTGTTTTAAAAATTTTTTCACAGTGGCAAGTGTAGTATCCGCCATTGTGGTAATATCGTGATTGGCATTCGGAAGATAACCAAGGTTAAAAATAACAGCTTGGATAGTTTCACTAATATACTTATCAAAATTCAAGTGTGAGTCTAAAATAATTTCACATTTATGATTTAAGTTATTTTCTATTAAAAGTTGTTTTGTGTTTTGAATAGCTTGGTTTTGGATATCAAAGCTATAAACTTTTTTAGCACTAGTTTTCGCTAAGAACAAGGTATCATTTCCGTTTCCAGCTGTTGCATCAACGACAATAGAGTTTTTATCTATTTTTTCTTTTAAAAGTTTTTTACTAAAGTTAAGTATTTTATCCATCTTGGCGATCCTTTTTCATTTCTTCTAAAATGGAGCTAATTTCATAATAAGCATCAACAGTTGTTGTGAAATCTAGTGTGGTATTTATGATTTTTGCTAAGGTTTTGGTGTTATCTTCACCGGTTTTCAACTCATTAACCAAATTTTTTAATTTTTCATTAAGATTATTTTCGAAAACTTCGTTATTTTCATCAAAATTTAGAGTATAGTCTTGAATATTAAAACTTATTCCATCTTTATATGGTGGAATATATACAGCACGTAGATTGTTTACATTTTCTCCGACTGTAGCGGATAATTCATTAAGGGAAGTGGTATAAATTTTTTCATCTTCTGCTCCAGCTTGTTCGATTATCGTTATTTCGTAATCGTAAGGATAGTAATTCATAAGTTTGTCCGAAATATTGGCTGCTGTTATATCATCATAACATTGAGTGATTAGAATGTGATTTTTTTGGTTAATATTTTTTAATGTATCATGATTTGTAGCATCTAGTAGACTGAACCCTTCTACAGGATCGAATTTTGCAGCATTAAAACAAGAATCTAAGAAACTTTCACCACCAATAACTTTCACAGTTTCATTACTTTTAATAAGAAGTTGAGTAGTGAGTTCGGCTACCATAGGATGACCAGGTACAAGATACATTACATCAGTGTTTTTGGCACAGTTCGAAATATAGCTTGCTATTTGGTTGTATGTGTTTTCGAAGTTGTCATTTTCTGTATAAAATCTATCGCATGTTTCAAAGGCAATATCATTATTTTGTAAAAATTCTATTGCAGGATGTTCTTTTGTGCGTGCAATAATTTTTGCAGATGTGTTATTTAGTAATAAGTTTTTTATGTTTTCTTTAATATTGGCACTATTGTTAGGTCCAAGTCCGATAATATAAATCATGTCTAATCTCCTGTTCTGTTTTTAAAGTTTTATTAAAAGTTTTTATTTTATATTTACATATTTAAAAAGTAAGTCGTAAGGTAACAAACCTACTCGAAAAAATTTTTTCGTTGTGTGATCTTCAAAATGTTGGACAACATATTTCTTTGATTTCGTTAATCCAAAAAATGATTCCATCAATCCATTATCTATAGACCATGATATTGGCTATGTTAAGTTTGCATATACACTATATTGCCGACTATGTAATATCATCTCTTTATAGTCTTTTTTCATCAAATAACTCAATGTTTTACTAATGATTGAACTTCTAGTTTTCTTGTTAGTTTTGTGATTTATCATTAGTCTTTTATTTTTAAGCTCTTCTACTATTCTTGTTTTTTCTTTGTCTGAGATTTTTTAAAACTAATCTCTTGCAGTTTTTTAATGCAGTTACCTTTATATTCATTTTCTTTTTCTAATTTTTCTAGTCTTGTTAATTTTTTGTTTCTTTGGATATTTTTCTAGATATTCTTTCAAGGTATCTAGTATATTATACCTGTTTTCTTTGAATTTTTAAACCTAATTACTTAACATTCCTATGCATATTTTATAGCTATTGCATATGAAAAATACACAGAATAATTTTGTTATTAAAGATTTTAATAGAGTTATAATTTTAGATGTATAGAAAAATTTGTAAATTAAGTTTATTATGTAAATTTTAAAGAGAAGTAATAAAAAATATTAATTTATATTAAATATTTTATATATTTTCCCCGGGGGAATTTTTTTATTTATAAATAACATTATCACGGTTGTTTCATAATAGTATGTTATAATACGCGATGTAGTGAAGGAAGTATATATAAAACGTATTTATATACATTAATAATTAAGTTAATGTAGTATAAAAAATATAAGAAAGGATATTTATATAATGAAGAAAAAAATATTTATTTGGCTTTCTGCATTGGCGATAATTATAAATGTTTTCTTGCCAAGCACTTTAAAAAATGCCAAAGCAGCAGCTACACATGATAGCGTAATTACAGAGATAAATATTACAGATACTAATGGGAAACCTATTCCTGGGAATTCTGTGGAAATGTGGCAGCAGTTTAGAGTAAATGCAAAGTTTGCTCTACCTGACAATATAGTTAAAGAGGGGGATACAACTACAATAAGATTGCCAGAACAATTAACTTTTCAATCAACAGTAAATTTTGATGTGAAGGATTCTTCGGGGAATCTTGTAGCTAAAGCAGAAGTAAATAATCAAGCGAAAACTATTACTTTAAGATACACAAAGTATCCTGAAAATCGTTCAGATGTTAAGGGTAGCCTGTATTTTAATGCAAGAGTAGATCACAGTAAAGTTAAACAAAAACAAGATATAGAGCTTAAGTTTCAAATAGGGAATAGGATTATTGCAGGAGGAAAATTAGACTACAAAGGTCCAGGTAAAAAGTATGAAACTATTATAGAAAAAAGTGGTTGGCAAGATAATCAAGATAAAAGTCTTTTCCATTATGGGATAGCCATCAATAGAAGTAAGGCGGATTTAAAAGATGCATGGGTAAAAGATAGACTTGTAGATACTTATGGTGTAGAAGTTGTGCCTAATAGTATAAAAATATATAAAGTAGAATGGTACTGGGATAATGGTGAATGGAAACATAAAGGGGACGTAGATGTTACACCTAATTTCAAGAGTAATATAGAAGTAGATGCTGATAAACAAGGTTTTAATATTCGCTTAGGAAATATAGGAACAGAACAATATTATATAAAATATGATATTAAAGCAAATTATACACCAACACATGGAGAAATATTTAAAAATAATGCTACATTGAAATATAATGGAAAAATACAAAAAGATGTAAACTTTACTTTACAATATTTAGAGGCAGGTGGACGTGCTGAAGGATATGTGTACTCAATTAATATCCATAAAAAAGATAAAGATGGAAAATCTTTACAAGGAGCAGAATTCCAATTAACACGTGATGCAAATGGTAAAGTTATTGGAACTTATAAAACTGATGCAAACGGTAATATTAAAATTACAGGATTATTAAAAGACAAGTATACATTAAAAGAAACAAAAGCTCCTGAAGGTTATAAATTAGATCAAAAAGAAATAAAAATTGAACCAAAAGACTTTGGTAGTGATAAATCACTAACTAAAGAAGTAATTAATGAAAAAGATAATCCAAAAATAAAAGTTTCTGGAGAAAAAACTTGGGAAGATAA
>NZ_AUDW01000031.1 GCF_000425665.1 Gemella cuniculi DSM 15828 | reverse complement strand
GTAATAGAACCTTTAATAAAAGGATGTATACTCTTAAACGAAGCAATAGGACGAGCAAACGAAAACTACATAAACACCTACAAAACAGAGGTAGATAGTGTTAGTTTAAAACAACAAGAACTAGAAAGGCTAATTTATGAAACAGAAGGACAAATAAAAAGAGTAGAACACCTATTAAACCTACTATATCAGGAAGACCCAATAAGCTATTATCAAATAGGTATAGCAGAAGAAAACAGACAAACCTACATAAAAATAAAACATGAGTTAGAAGAAAAGCTAAGAAAGCTATTAGCATTTAATGCAAAATCGCCAAGCTTATTTAGTGAAGTAGACACATTAAAATCATTGGTTGACCAGGGGTTGATACAAGCTGAAAAGATTATATAGTGAAAGATTTTATGGTTACTTATGGATTCGATAAGGAAACAGCAGAATTACTCTATAAGCTACAAGAAGAAATTCTAGCTGTAGCTATAAAAGGGAAATGGAGTAACAGAAAGATAATACATGAGTATAATAGAATAATAGCGTCCTTAGTTCCAAAAAGTTATGTATCATTTAGGTGGAAGATAGTGGCTGGTACGGTAGAAGAAGTAATTTTATCAGAAATATTAAAAAAATATAAATTTTCAGATATAGATATAGAAAGGCTTATTGATGCAACTACAAATCAGCATAATAATGCCAGCTCCAGAGACTTTGCACATGAAGTAGTGCAATTATCAACTTTTACAAATACAAGTGACTACTACCCAGGATTCTTAAGAATGAATTTGCCCCGTATAGCCTCTAAAATTATGAACACAGATTTAGATATTTTAAAAATATTTACGCAGCCTACTCGTAGTATATCATGCACAAAAGGAAGTGGAGACATTACTCATAAAATCAAATATTGGGATTTAGAAAATAAAGAGGTTTCATTTAAAGGGGATATTGACTCTGGTCGATACGATGATGGGGATTTTAATTCGGATTTAGATGCAATAAATACTTATAATAGTATGATGAAGGCAAATAAAAAAGATATATTTAAGGTGTTAACTCAATATAATTTTGGAGTAAAAAATAACACAATAAATAGAGTTAGTGAGTTTTATAAAGTACACGGATATGGAAATTATGATCAAGGTAAAACAGCGGTAGAAAGAATAGTAAACACTGATACAATAGCTAAAAGATACATATCTTCACAGTATACAGAAGAACAAAAGAAAAAACACCAAGAAGACTTTTTTGATTATTTAGAGAGAGGTAGGTTTAAGAATGTTGAGTAGAAGATATACAGGAATAATGTCGTTATTGATAGTAGCCGCAATGATAGTAGGTTTATATTATATATTAGTACCCTCTAAAGTATTGACGAGAGAAAACAATAAAGGTAATGAATTTGAACAACTAGATAGATTAATGAACACAACAAGATATGCAGAACAAATAAGAAAAGCAGGATATCAAGTAGATAATTATGATTTAAAGATGATGGATAGGATTCCAAAATTAGAAATCACAGGAGAAAAAAAAATCATTATTGAATCACCTACGGACGCAAAAAGAATATATATATATATATAAATACGCATCATAATCTAGTGATTTTTGATAAAAATATGAATATAAGAGGTGGTTTTATCAATCAAGGGAAAGAGCAACCTAGTAGGAGGTTAACAGAAGAAGAGAAGAGTAGATACGAAAAAGAAATAAAGCAAGAAATAAATAAATTATTGGATAATGTTTATAAAGCCGGGGAAAAATAATGCTAATCTTATAGTCAACCAAAGACAATAAAAATGATATTAGAAATTATTATTAAGAGAGGTAGGAAATTTTACGAAAAGGCTAAATGAATATTGGATAACCTTAATCATACGGCGGTTATTATACTTATCATAAAATAATCATAAAAGATGTATTTGAAGAGATGTATAATTCATATTATGATGTATTATCAATTAAATCAATAGATAATATGCCACAGATAAAAAACCTATACCTAAAGATAAAAGAGAGTAAGATATTGTAACGTTATATTATGAAGAGAACACAGATAATAGTGCAGTAGAGTTATCTTTAGAAAATAATGAGGATAAAACAATTAATTGGCTCGACACTAATATCATAAGAGGTATATTTGGACATAACATACAAATATGAGATAAAAAATAAAAAACTAATAAATTATGTAAGTTTCACTGGCGAAAATGTTCCAGTAACTGAAGACAAACTAAAACAGAGAAGAGAACTCTTAGAAAAGTATAACATCTCAAAAGAATATTTACAGAAAAAATCAGATAAACTGTTAGACACAGTGCGTACAGATTGGAAAAGATATAGCTGAAGTTCATATTCCAGAATAATATGGGCAAACTGACGATAGAAAAAAGATAATTTTTAAAGAAAATTAAATTAAACTTTCATCTTTATCAGAGTTATGTCAGTTATGTCTTTGATGCTGAAAGTATATATAGGAGGAATATAGTGTGTTAAATCAGGAACAAATAAGAATAATATTAAATAGAGTTGAAGACGAAGTTGAAGAGTATTTTGATTATAAAAATGTTAGGCATAGATCATTTGAAATTAATTATGATTCAGAAAAAGGAATATATCCGCACATAGAGTATCTATTTATAGAAGTTGGCAAGTAGAAGTATCGATAGATGATATAGAACGAGGTGGAACATTAAACTATGCAGTAAATGTTAGAGAATATTGTAACCTTAGGTTACTAGTTCCTTACAAGATATCAGAAAGAATCTCGTTAGGAAAAAGAAAAGAAGATATTCGGGAATCTCTAGAGGTGTTAGATGAATATTTGATTTGGTGTATGACAGATTCGCAGAAAAAAACATTTGGAATACCATTAGACAAAGAAGTATTAAAAGAAGATTAGTATTAAAAATATGTTGAAAAGTTAAAAACAACGAAAATGACATTCAAGATTATTACAAAGAAAGGTAGAAAATTATGAAAAGGTTAAATAAGAAATTGACAATATTTACTACAATAATAGTAATCTTGGTAGGAGGTTTTTACACTTATCAAAAAGTAAATAATAGAAATTCATTTGAAGAGAAGATGTTTAACTCATATTACAGTCTATCAATATTTCGCTCAGTAGATAAAATACCACAAATAGTTCCTTTAACAAGAGATGAAATGAGATTAGGTATTATAAAAGAGGTAATTTATCTGTCTGTCTTCAAATAATAAAGATAGGCATTGCTGATATGATAACAGGAAATATAAAAATAAATTTTGATAACTCTATCCTAAAAACAAACCTTATCCGTATTAGATGAGATAATCTTTTCTAAATCTTCAGGAGAAATGTACGATAGTAAAATTTTATCTAACTTAGCAAGCTCAGAGACTTTAGATAAAAAATATAGTTTTATTGCAAAAGTTAGAAATGAAGTTAAACTTTTGAGAAGTTACTATATAAAAGTTAAAGTAGGTAAAGTTGAAACTTTAAGAAGAATTGTTATAGATGTGTCTACAGGTGAAGAATTAGCGGAAAATGAATTGACTAATTTATATAGCTAAAATGTAACTATGTAATTTAAGATAATAAAAAGGTTCAGAAGTTTTTATAAACAAAACTTCTGAACCTTTTTTGTTATTGGAGAATATTATTTTTCCAATTTTTCTAAACCTTTTGTTAAACGTTCATTCACATATTCCCAGTTTATAATACGGAAAAATTCCTTAATATAGTCTGGACGACGGTTTTGATAGTTCAGGTAGTAAGCATGTTCCCAAACATCAAGACCTAAAACAGGGTATAGCCCTGTTAAATATGGACTATCTTGATTAGCAGTTGAAGTTACAACTAATTTTCCATCTTTATCAAGTGCTAACCATGCCCAACCACTTCCGAATCTTGTTGCAGCAGCTGCTGAAAAACTTTTAACAAATTCTTCATAACCACCAAGTTCAGCTTCGATTTTTTCTTTAACTAACCCTGAAAATTCAGAAATATCTGGTTTAGTTAGAGATTTCCAGAATATAGTATGATTATGGTGTCCACCTGCATTGTTAATTACTGCTTGACGAATATCAGCAGGGACTTTATCAATATTTTTTAATAATCCGCAAACACAAGAAGTTTCAACTTCTGGATGTTTTTCTAAAGCTGCGTTTAGATTATTTACATAAGCAGCATGGTGTTTATCATGATGAATTTCCATAGTTTTTGCATCAATAACTGGTTCTAAAAAATCAAAACCGTAAGGTAATTCAGGTAATTTGAATGTCATAGTAAAAATCCTCCTAAGGTAAATCAGTTATAAACTAATTATAAAAAAAAAATTAAGAATAAACAACAAAATTGCTTATAAAAAATATTTTTCCTGTGTTATAAACTTAAATTCAAAATGTAATTTTAAATTTAAAATAGATGTTTTTAATAAAATAATTGTATAATAGAAGAAAAAGTGATAGAATATTCTAAGTGATTAATTTTTTGAGGAGCAAGATCGTGAGTAAATTTATAAAAGAGCATGGACAAATAATTCTTTGGTTTGTCTTTATATTTTTTATGTTAATATCTTTAGGTATGGTGTTTACCCATGGAGTAGGGTACGCTCTAGTAGTTTTTATACCTAGTATTATTTTGTTGTGTCCACCTATTATAAGATTTATTCAAAAGAAAACAAGGCTTAAAAAAGTTGTTTTAGGTGGTATATCTGCATCTGTTTTAATGATAGCAATGTTTACAACGAATCATTTAAGTTCAGCTCAAAAGGAAGAACAACTGAAAAATCTGCAAGAGAAAAAAGAAGAACGTGAGAAAAAAACTGAAGAGCAAGAAGAACAGAGAATTAATGATAATCAAAGTACCCAACCAGTGCAGAAATCTGTTACACAAAACGTAGAAACAAGCAACAAAAAAGAAGTAGAAAAAACAAATACTGTCAATAAAAAAGTAACGGTTCGTGCTAGTAAGAAAAATAAACAATACTATATACCCGGACATCCAGCATACAATAATATAGCTGCCAAAAATTTAGTAATTTTTAATTCAGAAGAAGCGGCGATAAAGGCAGGATACAAAAAAGGGAAATAAAATCAAACTTGAATGAAATTTTTTACTATTTCTAAAGTTTTATATGGCTTTAGAAATAGTTTGAGTTTAAACAAGTTTGATTTTTTATTTATGTTGCCAATATTTAAAATTTAAAGATTTTACTGTTAGATGAATTTTAAATGATAGAGTAAGTATTACCAATATAATTTTTCCTTGTTAATAATTATAAAAAGAGAATAAGATTACTTGTTTTTAAATCAAATTAAAAATTTTTGGGAAATAAAAATTTTCTGTTATTTGGTTCAATATTATTTTATTCTCTTTTATTTTTATTAGTCTAAAATTTCTTCTACTATTTTTTTAGCAGTGGCTAAATTCATATGTTTTTCTTTACGAAGCTTATCTACGACCTCGTCTAAAATATCATTTGTTGCACCAGCTAAAATGGCTAAAGATTTAGCGTGTAATTTCATGTGTCCTTTTTGTATTCCTTCACCAACCAGTGCTCGAAGTGCTGCTAAATTTTGAGCAAGACCAACCGAAACTATAATGCTAGCTAGGGTTTTTGCATTTGGATTTTTTAATAAATGTCTAGCTAATTTGACACTTGGATTTATCCCTATAGAACCACCAACACTTGCTACTGGCATCGGTAGAGTTAGTTCGCCAATGAGTGTTTTATTTTCAAAGTTGCAAGTCCAAGTTGATAATCCTTCGTATCTACCATTTTTAGCAGCATAACTTTGACACGCTGCTTCTACAGCACGCCAATCATTCCCACTTGCGATTACAATACTATCGATACCATTAAAAATTCCTTTATTGTGGGTAGCTGCTCTATAAACATCTATTTTAGCAAATTTGCTAGCAAGCTCGATTCTTTTTGCCAAATCCTCTCCGTTATCTTTCGAAGTCAATTTGTCAAAAGGAATTTCACATTTCGTAGTTATTAAAGAACTAGTAGCATAGTTGGAAAGAATGGCCATAAGCGATATACCGCCAGTAAGAGTTTCCAATGAAACCTTAATTGCCTCTAACATAGTATTTAGCATATTCGCTCCCATAGCCTCAAGAGTATCGACTACCAAATAAACTACAACAAAAGTAGTTTCATTTTCTGATAATATTTTTACGTCTATATCACATGCTCCACCACCACGTTTAACAATCGATGGATATGCTTCGTTTGCAGTTGCTAAAAGTAGAGCTTTATTTTCTAAAATAATTTTTTCAGCATTTTCAGCATCTTTAATATCATAAAGAGCTACATGACCAATCATTTTTCTATCATGAATGGTTGTTTTGAAACCACCACTAGTTGCAACAATTTTTCCAGCGTTATTGCAAGCTGCCACAACAGAAGGTTCTTCAGTTACAAGCGGCACAAGATAAGTTTTATCATCCACAACAAAATCAGGAACAACACTAAAAGGTAGAGAAAATGTCCCTACAACATTCTCCACCATATTGTTTGCAGTTTCATAATCTAAAACTACATTTTTTTCAATTAATTCTAAATGTGATTCGTCTAAAAGATTAGCATTTTTTATTACATTTAAACGTTCTTCTCTATTTTTTTTATAAAATCCACTCCAAATTTTTTCCATAAGCCCTCTTTAAAACTGTTTTTTATAAATTCTTTTATGATTTTCTATTTTTTCTAAAATAAATCTACTATTATCATTAATATCTGAAATATTTAAATCACCATTTTTATCAACTGTTGTATCTCTAAAAAACATATTTTCATATTCAGATACAGAAATACGTGTACGTTTTTCAAAATCATCAAAGCGTGATTTTCTAAGGTGATTTCTATAACCTGGAACTAGGGTCATACTAAATATTTCGGCGACAGCACCACTACCATAGCTATATAGAGCAATTTTATCTCCAGCATTAAGGGTATCATTGTTTTCGATTAAAGATAATAACCCTAAAAACAACGAGCCTGTATAAATATTTCCAACTCGTTGGCTATATAAAATAGATTCATTAAAACGTGTTAATAATTCTTCTTTGGCATTCTCGTTAATATCTTGCTCTAATAGTAAGTTTAAACCTTTAAGACCCAACTTTGGATAAGGAAGATGTAAACATACCGCAGAAAAATCAGAAAGATTAAGTTTATTTTTTTCTGAATATCTGTCCCATGTAGTTGTTAAGCAATCAAGATATTGCTCAGTAGAAAATTTCCCTTCAACAAAAGCGTACTGAGAATAATTTGGACGCCAAAAATCCATAACGTCACGTGTTAAGCAAACATTATCGTTATTCAACTCTAAAATCCTAGGGTTATGAGTTATAAGCATAGCACAGCTTCCTGCACCTTGGGTGGATTCACCAGAAGATTTAACTCCATATTTGGCAATATCACTTGCAATAACTAAAACCTTTGATTCAGGATTGTTCATAACATGATTTTTTGCAAAATCTAGTGCAGCAGTAGCACCATAACATGCTTCTTTAACTTCAATGGAGCGTACAAAGGGTTGAATCTCCAATAAATTGTGAATGAACACAGCAGAAGCCTTGCTTTGATCGACTCCTGATTCAGTTCCCACAATAATCATATCAATTTTTTCTAAGTCATCTTTTTCTAAAATTTCGAAAGCCGCTTCAGCTCCAAGAGTTACGATATCTTGTGAAACAGGAGGGATACTCATTTCAAGTTGAAGCAAGCCTTTTGTGAATTTATCAGGTTCAATACCACGGGCAGTTGCTAGATCACGAATATCTAAATAATATTTTGGCATAGCAAACCCAATTTTATCAATTCCTATTTTCATATTTTTTTTACCTTTCGATTAATAATCAAACCTAAATGCAAATTACATATTTTATTTATAATTTAATGTTTAATAAATAATGAAAAAATTATGAGAAACTAATTTCTATAAAATTTTTTAATAAATAAAAAATTTGCCATAACTATTATTGTATAAGATTTTTACAAAATAGTCTACCTAGATTATTCAAATTTTACAAAATATTTTTATCATATTCGAGTTTGATTTTAAGAATTAATGTGTTTGAATTTATTAATATTATTTTCTTGAAATTACTAAGGATATCCCTTGCCCACCACCAATACAAAGTGAGCACAAACCTTTATTTTTATTTTCATTAATAAGAGAATGGACAAGACTAACTAAAATTCTCGTACCACTTGCTCCGATTGGATGCCCAAGAGCAATAGCCCCTCCATTGATATTTACTTTTGAACTATCCAAGTCTAGTTCACGAATAACAGCTATAGATTGTGCTGCAAATGCTTCGTTCATTTCAAATAAATCAATATCTTCTATAGATATATTAAGTTTGTTTAGAACTTTTTTAGTAGCAGGAACAGGCCCAAGTCCCATGATTTTATTATCTAATCCAGCGGTGGCGTATCCTTCAATGTACGCAAGTATCTTTATACCAAGTTTTTTTGCACAAGTTTCAGACATTAAAACAACACAAGCGGCACCATCATTGATTCCAGAAGAATTTCCTGCGGTTACGGTGCCATTTTCTTTAAATGCCGGCTTAAGTTTAGTAAGACTTTCAATAGAAGTATTTGTTCGAACGAATTCGTCGGTGTCAAAAACTAATTCTTCTTGGCGGTTTTTAATTTTGATAGGGATAATTTCCTCTGTAAATTTTTTATTTTTAATAGCATAGGTAGCTTTTTGTTGACTAAGAAGAGCGAAGTTATCCTGATCTTGTCTAGAAATATTAAATTGTTCAGCAATATTTTCAGCAGTAATTCCCATATGATAATTCTCAAAGGCATCAGTTAAACCATCATGAATAATACTATCTTCCATTTCAAAATTTCCGAGTTTTCTTCCGAAGCGAGCATTACGGGTAAAATAAGGAGCGGTGCTCATATTTTCAATACCACCACAAACAACGATGTTATTATCCCCTAACAAGATTGATTGAGCACCTAAAATAACACTTTTAAGTCCAGAACCACAAACTTTATTAACTACAAAGGCACTTTTTTCTTTTGGTATGCCAGCTTGTACAGCAATTTGCCTAGCGATATTTTGTCCAAGTCCAGTATGAAGAACATTTCCAAAAATAACTTCATCAACTTCTTCGGGTTTTAAATTAATTTTTTCTAATGATTTTTTGACAACTTCCCCACCAAGTTTAGCGGTAGAAATATTTTTTAAACTTCCTCCAAAACTTCCGATAGCGGAGCGAAAAGCACTAACAATAGCAACTCTATTCATAAAAAAATCTCCTATATATTCATTTTATCGAGTATATTTTACTATAAAAGGTATATAAGTTCAAATAAAGAATGGTGAATTGTAATAAATATATATATAATATTTTAGATGATTGAATTTATATATATTTATTTTAACTATGTGACATACAACGTTATAATTTTTTTTATTAACTAATACCTATAGTATAAATTTATTATTTATCTTTGGTGAAAGAAATTACTGTTTTGCCACGAGAACTACCATTTGCAACTTTGTCTAATGCTTGATTAATATTATCAAACTCATATACAGTATCAATAGATGGTTTTATTTTTAGTTTTGAAAAAATATCTGCTACTTCTTGTAGTTGTTTTCCATTAGATTCTACAAAGATAAAATCATATGTAACACCATATTTTTTAGCTAACTTATCAAATTTACGTCCTACTAAACCGAACAAAATTTGTTTTGTTTTTGATAAATTCATTCTTTTGGCAAAAGAGGCATTTGGCATTCCTTTAAGAGAAACTAATTTTCCTCCTTTTTTTAGAATTGTCATTTGTTTTTCAGTTTCTTTTCCACCTAATGTATCAAGGACATAATCAATATCGTTTAATATTTTAGTGTAATCTTCAGTTTTGTAGTCAATAAAGTGATCAACTCCTAGTGTCAAAACTCGATCTTTGTTGCTAATATTTCCGTTAGTAACAACAGTTAACCCTTTTGCTTTAGCTATTGGAATAGCCATTGCACCTACACCACCCGTGCCTCCGGATATAAAGATGGTTTTCCCGGATTCTGCTTGCATGATATCTAGAGCCTGCATAATAGTTAAAGCTGTTAAAGGAACAGCAGCGGCTTCTATATCAGTTAAATAATCAGGAACACGTGCAAGTGCTGAACTGTGAACAGTTACGTATTCTGCAAAAGAACCAATTTTACTCAGAGGTAAACGTGCAAAAACACGATCTCCAACATTGAAACTTTTTACTAGAGAACCAACTGATTCTATATTGCCTACAACTTCATTCCCACCTGTGGTAGGAAGTTTATAGGGGACTATAAGTTTTACTTCGCCTTTTGAAATCATATTGTCCAAAGGATTTACTCCAGCAGCACTAACTTTAATTAATACCTCATCTTCTTGGATTGTTGGTTTAGGGATTTCATTGAAAGTGAGTGCGATATTATTTTTATTATAAGATTTTATTTGAGCAGATTTCATTATTTATATCTCCTTAAAATATGTTTATTATTTTGTTTTTGTATCTGTTACAAGTACATGTAATTGTAAAAAATAAAGAAAGTTTTTTTCTTTATTTTTTTATTAGTTTTGCTTGTAAATAAAGATTATTTATTATCATAGCTAGATTTTTTTCGGATAGTTCTTTTTCTAACTTATTTTCCATTTCATTAAAAATAGGTGTTAATAAACCTTCAATGTGGAAACCAACTGGACAGTGTTCGTTCGTATTTTGATGAATTTGAAATAAGCTAATTTTTTTAATTTCTTGAGTAGCATAGTAGATGTCTAACAATGTAATATCTATAGCTTTTTTCGTTAATTGATAGCCAATTTTTCCTTGTCGAGATACGATGAGGTTAGCATTTTTTAAAAGTGAAATAACCTTTCTAATATAGCTAGAATTAGTTCCAACACTATTAGCTAAATCTTGAGAAGATAAATCTTTTTTACTTTCAGATATCATGACTAATATATGTATTGCGACTGAAAATTTTGTATCCATAAATTTCACCTCCAAAATTTTAGAACTATACTTGTTCTCGGTAATGATACAAGTATAGTTTATTTTTTTCACTTTGTCAAGTATTAAAATTAAATCTTGAAAAAACATATCTTTTTAGATTATAAATTTTTAATTTAATAAGAAATTATGGCTAAAATTTTTTGTTTATAAGAATTTTTAAGGAAAAAGAAACGAAAATTAAATTGTTTTGTAATATTTTTGTAATTATTTTGTAATAATCTCTTGCATTTTGTAATTTTTAGTAGTATAATTTAGATGTAAAAAAAATAAATAAAAAAGAAGGTGGAATAAATGAATAAATTTCTAAAAGTAACAGGAGCTTTTATTTTAGGAATTGGATTTTTAACAGGTTGTTCAGACAAGATAGCACAGAAGATTGATAAGGAGGATAAAAAACCAGCTATCACAGAAGTTAATGTCAATGAACGTTCAGCAGAAGAAACGAAAAGTCAAGTTAGTGAAGTTAATAAGACAAAAGAACAAGTTAATAAGCAACAAACAACTTCTAATTCAAATACGAATGTTGTAGCATCTAATCCGAAAAAAGAAATTAGTCGCTATAATCACGATTTCAAAGAAGTTGAAAAAGTTTTAACACCTTTAATTTACGGTTTAATTAATCAAAGTCAAAGTAATATGAAAAATGTAATAGATTTTTGTGCGAGTAGATACGAAGTTGATGATGTAGTAAAAAATATTTCTTCAACAGAGGTATTAGATTTAATAAACACATATAATCCAAAAACATATCACATAGAAGATATTCTAAAAGAACTTAGGGAAGAAAAAAATATTAACTTTTTAGAGTTAGATAAAAGTAAAAAAGATTATAATGATGTAGAATTAGAAAAATTGGTTAGAAAAGTTGGGGAAAAACGCACTATAGTTTATTTTAAAAAAGATAACTCTTTCCTTTTAAAAACTGCAACAGGATTGGGAGGAGCAAGTAATTCAGTTTTTGCTCCAAAAGAAAAATGGGAGATCAGGGGAGACAGAATAATAATTCCTTACGTAACAATTGCAACCAATAAACCAACTGGTGTTATGACTGTAAGACTAAATAACAAAAATTATGCTAGTGGAAAAGATAGAACAATGTATTATGTAGAAAGTTTTATATTGTACTAAAATGAATATAAAGAAGGCGTGTGTCATATTGCCACACGCCTTTTCTTTATGAACTAAATTAAGTTCTAAGTAAATTATTTTACTTTTATAATATCTAATCTTATATACAAATAACAAAAGAGTAAGTTAATACTCTTTAAAAAGGGAGAATGGCTTGCCTAGGGAGCGACAAGCCACATTATGAAAAAAATTAAAAAGTTTTATTATCTGTTAATATCATAAAGAATTAACCGAAATATTGGTTTAAACAAAAATACTTTCTAACTTAAAAGGGAGAAACGACAAGTGTCGTTAAGTTACGAAAATTATTATTTTTGCTTAAGTCATTATTATAGACCCTGTACTTAAAATATACTTAAAATTTATGAGGTTTTTAATTTTTTTATAAAAAGATGAAAACTTTTTATTAGTATCATTTTTACTGACTTATTTATCATTTGCAAGTTTAATATATTTTTGATATACAGTTATTATGTTTATCTTTATTTTTTGTTGTGTAATGAAAAAACTCGCCTAATTAAAGCGAGTCTGATTAATAAAATATTGTCAACAATTAATTTAGAAACAATATTTTACAAGTTAAAGTTTTGATATTAATAAGAAAACTATACAACTTATAAAAAGGTATAGTTTCTTGTTGTAACTTTCTATTAATAAAGTTTAGAAAAAGAGATAGTTTATAGTTAGTTCTCTAGTTTAAAATCTATTTCTGTTTTGCCGAATTCTTTTAAATACTCATTGGTACGTGAGAATACTCTGCTTCCAAAAAAACCACGATAAGCAGAAAGAGGACTAGGATGAGCAGATTCGATAATTTTATGTTTTGTTGTATTTATAAGATTTTTTTTACTTCTAGCATAGGCACCCCACAGTATAAATACAACATGATCATTTTTTTCAGAAATAGTTTTTATGATATAATCTGTAAAGTTTTGCCAGCCTAAGTTTCCATGACTTGCTGGATTATTTTTTTCTACAGTAAGTACAGCGTTAAGTAGAAAAACTCCTTGGTTAAACCATTTTTCAAGATTTCCAGTTCTGGCGGGTTGTATCCCAAGGTCATCATAAAGTTCTTTATAGATATTAATCAAACTTTTTGGCAATGGTACACCATCATTGACTGAGAAGCTAAGTCCACAAGCTTGATTAGGATTATGATAAGGATCTTGTCCAAGAATAACAACTTTTATGTCCTCCAAGGCTAGATCGAAGACTTTAAAAACCAATTCTTTTGGGGGATAGATAGTTATTTGTGTACGTGCTTTATTAATATTATCGACGGTTTGAGCTAGTGTTTTACGCTCAGGGTAATTTTTAAATATTTCTTTCCAACTTTTATCCATATTAAACTCCTTTAATAAATTCTCCACTTAAGTATAGCATAGTTTAATTGATAATAAAATTATTAATAAAAAATCAGAAAAAGGGCAGGAGAAAAGCTCACTTTTAAGTGAGCCTATATTTATGAAAAAAATATTATTAACTATGTTTATTATATATGATAAACTTAATGTAAACCTTATAAATAAATTAAAATAAACTTAAAGTAGAAATGTGTTATAATTAAATTGGAAATTAGAAACATTTATACATATCAAAAGTGTTGCTTAGTTTAAGCAAGTGTAGAGGTAGCAGTATGAAACAATGCATTTTGTTTTTTTGAAAGCGTCAAGAGTGATGTAAAACGATCTAAAATTTAATTATAGAGTTTATAAATTATTTTGAAAATAAAATATTAAGTATGTTGTGGTATAAAGTGCTAATAATATTATGTTTTGAAAAAAGATTCGAAACAGCTATCTTTTCACTTTAATTAAATTATAGTGTTAGCCATGTAAAAGAGGAAATTAAGTTTTTAATATGTAAATTTAATAATAAAATAAATTTTGGAGGTTATTATGAAATTAGGATTTATTGGAGCAGGGAATATGGGGGAAGCTATTCTAAAAGGGATAGTATCTGGAGGACGAGTAAATAGTACCAGTATATTTGTTAGAAATTCTTCTGATAAAAGTACAGAAAATATTGCGAGAAAATATGGGATTAATTTTTGTGTAAATCTAGTAGAAGTAGCAAGAAGTAGTGATGTAGTTTTTCTAGGGGTAAAACCATATTTAGTTGCAGGTATTTTAGAAGAAATTAAAGATGAGTTGCAAGGTAAAATAATTATATCCATGGCAGCTGCTGTTGAAATTGGTGATATAGAGGATATTGTTCCTAGTGGAAAAATTGTTAGGATTATGCCAAACACTCCTGTAGAAGTAGGTAAGGGAGTGATTGGGATAACTTTTAATAAAAAAATAGAAAAGAATGATCAGATTAATGTACTAGAACTTTTTTCTAATATTGGAAAAACTGAAATTATTTTAGAAAAAGATATGCAGGCATTGACTGCACTTAGTGGTTCTGGCCCTGCTTATGTTTATATGTTTATTGAAGCACTTGCTGATGGAGCTGTATTGAATGGGCTTAGACGTGATGTGGCGTATCGACTTGCGGCAAATACCGTATTAGGTGCTGCGCAAATGGTTTTAGAAACTAAAAAACATCCGGGAGAATTAAAAGATGACGTTTGTTCTCCTGCAGGAAGTACGATAGAGGCTGTAAAAATTTTGGAAAGCAAAGGTTTTAGAAGTGCGGTAATAGATTGTGAATATGCTTGTTACAATAAATTAAAAGAGATGAAGTGATTAGACCTTTTCTCAAAAAATTAAATGAAATATTTAATTGTGATTGATTTGTAAAATCAACTCTAAATGGAGTGGAGTTTATAAAAATCAAATTTTCAGTAGGAGTAGCTCTGTCGATTTTCTTGCCGAAAATATAAATAATTATGGAGTAAGAGAATAAAGGAAAGTATGGATGTGCTAGATTAAAATCAAAAATATGTAAAAATGAGTTGGAAATATTAATGCTTTTGCAAGTAAAATTAAAAAGAATAGTAAAATTTGATAAAGAAAATTACTAAATTATTTTACAACAATAAACATAAATTTTTATTTTGAAAAGCCGATATACCTGTAAGTAAATATAAAGGAATTGGTTATTTATAAATTTGAACTGGGTTTTGAACAGAATATTATAGAAAAAGGATTGACTAAAAATTAATAGTCAATCCTTTTTATTTTTACAAACTCTATTTTTTCAATTCGTCAGTTAAAGTGTATAATTCATCTACTAAATGACCGACATAGCCAATAGCTTCTTTAAGCGGTTCATCAGTGCTTACGTCACAGCCAGCAAGTTTAGAAAGATCTAGTGCTGACATACTGCTACCTTGTTTAAGAACGTTTAACCAGATATTTGCGTGGTTTTTATCTTTATCAATTTTATTAGCAATAGCAGTTCCAATCGTTAGTCCTGCTGAGTAAGTATATGGATATAATCCCATATAGTAATGAGGTTGACGCATCCAAGTTAACTCAGCCCCTTCATTTATCACTAAACTATCTCCAAAGAATTCTTCCATAACCTCACGTTTCGTTGTGGAAAGAACATCGGCATTAAGCATTTCATTATTATCAATTTTTTTATAAATTCTATCTTGATATACAGCTTCAAGATAATGGGTTACCATGTTGTGGAAATAAGTTCTGCTAATCATATTACTAATTACCCAACGTTTAAATCTAGCATCGGTATTTGTTCTAAGAAGGTAGTTAGAAACTATGACTTCATTGCAAGTTGATGGTGCTTCTACAAAATATAATGGGCAGTCAAAGTTCAACATAGTTTGATGTTTACCTGTGCTCATAAAATGATAAGCGTGTCCAAGCTCATGAGCAAGGACAAAAACTTCATTCATTTTACCAGTCCATGATAGTAGGATAAAACCTGCTATATTTGGAACGGTTGCACAGAAACCACCAGTACTCTTTCCGATATTTTGAGGAAAATCTGTCCAGCGCTTATCATAACTTTCATCAATCATTTTTACATAATCAGCGCCTAAAACTCCAAGTGCTTTTTTTAAATAATCACGTGATTCATTAATTGTCATATCAACCTCGAAATCTGGATCAAGGTTTATTTTGCAATCAGCAAATTGCATATCATTTATATTGTGCTCACGTGCCAATAGTTTAATATAACGGCGAATATGTGGAGCAAGATCAGACATAAGTGTGCGAATTTGACGATCATAAAGTTCACGGTTACCATCTTGTGAGGCTAATAAGTAGTCAATAACACTATCATAACCACGCATAGTAGCTAACATTTTTTCTTTTTTAATTTGAGAAATATATTCATTAGCGGAAGTATTTTTATAAGTATTTAGCGTTTTATAAAAACTTTTTGCTGCGTTTCTACGAACTTCGGTATCGTTATCCATTTCATGAAGATTTTCATAAAGAACAAAACTATTTTCTAGAGTTTTACCATTAGCTTCAAAATTGTCAAATTGCATATCTTCGTGCTTTGTTACTTCGTACAAATGGTAAAAATTAGGAAGCGATTCATAATTTGAGATTACTTGTTCGGCTTCTTTTGATAGGATGTGTTTTTTCTCACGAACAATTTTTTCAAAAAAGTATTTCAAATCTGGGCGATATTTTTTAACAAAATTATTGATAAAATCTTCAGCTAGACTAATTAATTCTGTATTGAAAAAACTTAGGTTTCCTGCCCAAAAAGTTGATACTTCTTCAAAAAGAGTAGCATTAGTTACTACATTATCATTAAATCTGTCAACAGTCATAGGAAGTTTGGCATAGTGAGATAATTTATAAAATTCTTCGTATAATTTTTCATAATCACAAAGTGCGCAATCTAATGTTTCAGCATTCGATAGTTTTCCTTCATATTTTTCTTTGAAATTTTTAATATCAATCTTAATATTTTCTAAAGTATTTCTAAAATCTTTATCGGTTTTATAAAGTAAAGTCATATCCCAAGTGTATTTTTCTTCTACATCTTTTCTTGGAACTAATTTGATTTCAGTCATATTTTTACCTCCATAATAGTATTTATAGGTCATTTTCTTTTGTGATATATTTTCATTAGTTTCGTATGGAAAAAATATTTTCAAAATAGAAAATAAACTTACATTTAATTATAATACCTAACACCTGTTGAGTAAAGATAAAGTTAATTTTTTTGACAATAAGTTTTAAAATAGGAAATAATGGTTTACTAAATTGTAAATTTAATGTATAATTCCTTTAACTACAATTATTAGGAGATAAGTGATATTGATGAAAAAATTATTATTAATTGCATTTGGAATTGTTTTTGGAGTAGGTAGTTTATCAGGTTGTTCTACAAAACAAGAAGGAAAAAAGGAAACTTCACAGGAACAAACAGTAAAAAAAGAATTATCTGATGAAGAAATAGTTAAAGAGTCGTTAAGAAAATTCGTTCCAGAGAAAAATTTAGAGTTAGATACTAAGTTAAACATGAATATAAAGGTAGAAGAGCATCAACTTACTATGGACTTATTATCAAATATAAAAATTGATGAAAAAGGAAACATATTAAAAGATTATTCTGAGGAAAAAAATGAAGATGGCAATAAAGAATCTGAAAATGAGAAAGTGTTTATCAAAAAAGTAGATACAGGATATGAAAAATATGATATAGTAAATAATAATGCTTTAAAAGCAAACTACAGCACAGAAGATACAGATAGTATTGCAGGTTTAAAGACGGTATTTTCTACAGGTAATACACTATTTGATTCAATAACAGAAAAAAATTACAAAAAAGACAATAATGAACTAGTATTCACTGGGAAAGTAAGATTAAAAGACTTAGGTGAGAAATTATTTTTAAGCATGCAAGAATTTGCGGAAGAGGGTGCGGAGTACGTATTTAACAATGCTATACCATTTGAAGCAAAAATAGATGCAAGCACTCAAGAAGTGAAAATTATTACTTTGAAATTTAAAGATATTATAAATAAAATGTTAGAAGATCAAGCTAAAGAATCTAGCATGAGTACTTCTGAGACAGAAAAAGTATTGGCAGAAGCCAAAGAAAATACTAAGGGTGAATTAGTATTGACAAGAAAAATAGAAAAAATAGAAGAAATAAAATTTAATTAAAAATTAAGAGCCGATTTAATTGCTGAGGAAGAGTGGCATTTAAATTGGTTTTTATTTTGTAAGAGTTTTAATCTAATAAAAGTTTACTGGTAAAAATTTTTGGTGTATAATTTTATTAGATTAATAAAAAGCTGTGAAAAAGTTGAATATAACAGAAATGACAAGATTTAACTTAGAAAAATATTTTAATTAAAAGAGGTGTAGTATGAAAGTAGCGGTAGTAGGAGGAGGAATAGTGGGTGCAACTTGTGCTTATTATTTATCAAAAAGTAAAGATTTAGAAATAACAGTGTTTGATTATGGTGTAGGGCAGGCGACAAAAGCATCAGCAGGAATTATTAGCCCATGGTTTTCTAAAAGGCGGAATAAACCTTGGTATAAAATGGCGCGACTTGGAGCGGATTTTTATTTGAAATTGGTTGATGATTTAGCAGAAGACGGTCTTAATACAAATTTCTATTCTCAAAGTGGAGTATATTTATTAAAAAAAGACGAAACAAAATTAGTTGAACTTAAAGAACTTGCCGAAAAGAGAAAAGTTCTTTCACCGATGATAGGAGAACTAAAAATATTTTCAAAAGATGAAGTAAGAAAAGTGATACCATGTTTTGGTAATAATGGAGATGTTCTTTTTGCAAGTGGTGGTGGACGTGTAGAAGGAGAAATATTTGTAAAAGAGTTGCTTTCAGCTTCGAAGGCTACAATAGTTAACAAAAAAGTAGCTTTAACTATAGAGAAAAATAACTATGTTATAGAGAATGATAAGTTTGATATTGTTGTTCTTGCGACCGGAGCATGGTTAAAAGATATTTTATCACCATTAGGTTTTGATGTTGATGTAAGACCTCAAAAAGGACAATTACGTGATTATAAAATTGGAGATGAGAATACAGAAAGCTATCCTGTCATAATGCCAGAAGGAGAACTTGATATAATTCCTTTTGAAAATGGTGTGATCAGCGTAGGTGCTACCCATGAAGATGATATGGGATTTGATCTTGAAATTGACAAAGAACAACTTGATTCTTTTGGAAAAGAAGCGGCGAGTTTTCTTTATGAATTAAAAGATGCTGAAATAATTAATGAACGTGTTGGTATAAGAGCTTACACTTCAGACTATTCCCCATTCTTTGGGGAAGTACCAACGTTAAAAAATGTTTATGCTATAAGTGGTCTAGGTTCTTCAGGTTTAACAACAGGACCTATAATAGGATATAGCGTAGCCAACTTGATTCTAGGAAAAGAACTAGAATTAGACCCTAAAGATTATGAAATAGCTAACTATATCAAAGTAAAAAATAGAGACTAATATAAAAATTTTTGTTGAGAAATTTATAAAAAATATTTTCAGGTAAAAAACTTCTAATATTTAAATAAGAATGTTAGAAGTTTTTACTGTATACTATTAGTAAAGAGGTGATCAGTGGAGGGAGTAAAAAAGGTAACTTAGAACCTTATGATAATATTAGCAATATGAATAAATAAAAATTTCTAGCTGTGTATTTTCTTATTTATTTTGATAAGTTGTAAAATAAAGTGCAACAGTAAGACATAAAAAAAGACTCATAAAGAACAATCGTGTAAAATGTTAATAACGACAAAAACATCACGGAGGTTCATATATGAGCTATAAATATCTTACCATAAAACAAAGAAATAATATAGAAATATTACTTGAAGAAGGCTACTCTATGAGAAAAATAGCTAAGAAAATAGGAGTAAATGTATCAACAATATCACGAGAAATAAAGAGATGTAAAGATGGAACTTATACTTCAGAAGAAGCACAAAAAAACTATATAAAATTATCAAAATTGAAAG
>NZ_AUDW01000030.1 GCF_000425665.1 Gemella cuniculi DSM 15828 | reverse complement strand
CATTAGACTCTCCATTCCATTTTATAAAGGCTTGGTTTAGTGGGCCTAATCCATCATTTTCTTGTAGTATTTTTATATACTCTCTTTGATCTACATCAAATGGATATTCATCTTTAAATTTAACTTTTACATGTAAGCTGTATCGTTTAAATTTGTGTCCTCCGTATTGTCCTTCTTTTACTGTTTCTGTATTTACTCCTGGTAATGTCGGTATATCCGCTACCACTATGGTACGTTCTTTGTTAGTTTGTGGGTCAGTATCTTTTACTTTCCTTATTTCAAAATTAGTTAATTTTTCTCCAGTTAAAGTATCTGTAACATACGCATCTAGTACTTCTAGGCGATAGTTTATTGGATCAACTAACATAGCATTCTTTTCCATATTTAATGGAATATTATTCATTCTGTAGTCTACTTTATAACTAAATTCTTCTTGTACATTATCCAAGTTGGCTGCATAGGAATCTCTCTTTGTTAAAATTGGATCTTTAATTGATCCTTGGTCATTATCTTTATTTTTATCAGTAATTGTTTTTACTGCATTTGGATAACAATATTCTAATGAATTAACTTGAACTTTATTAGCTTCTCTTGAACCTATTTCAGCTGTTTGATAATTTCCCACGCTAAAACGACCTACTAGTTGACCTACTTCTCTTTCAACAGTCCCTGGAGTATAACCATCTGGTGGAGTTTGTTCATCTTCTTCATCACCACTTTCAGGTGCTCCTTCAGTTCTAACTAATTCATAATCGAATTTATTATGCCCTGGATTAAACGCTGCATCTGGCACTGAAATAGTAACTTTATTTCCTTCTTGTGTTACTTCTCCTCGAATTTGTTTTTCCTTATCCGTTACTTCTTTGACTATTTGTTTTCCATTAATAGATACCGTTTTAACTTTATACCCCTCAGTAATCGTAAAATCACCTTTAACATTTTCTTTTACTAAGGCATTTCCTACAGCAGCAAGAACTTTATCAGCAAAAGCTTTAATATCATTTTGTTCATTTACATAAAAAGTTGCTGGTTTCCCATTTACTTCTTTATCAGGAGAAGCCACCGACCTTAATGCTTCGGAAAAAATAGCTTGAACTGAACGATTATCCCCAATATCCACACCAGTATCTTTAAAACCTTCTAGATATGTTGTACCATATTGAGCGTAGTTTTGAAAACCTTTAACATCTTCCCAAAAACCAACAACCACTGAGCCATTATCCCCTACTGCTTGACGTAATTTTTCACCTTCTGATTTTAATTCATTTGCTCGAGCAAGTATATTAGACGACGATTCTGGATATAAATAAATGGAACCTAATCCCCATTTATTTAAAAGTGTTACTGCACGTTTTCCCGAATATTGAATAACCACCTTGCCATCTTCTAATCGTACACCATTGGCTACTCCGTCCGTTATTAATAAGAAAACTGTTTTTCTTTCATTATTCATTTTTTCAGTTGTTTTATCAACAGCTTCCTTATATTTTTTTATAAAATCCTCAATAGCGGGTACTGTTGGTGTTCCACCATAAGTATTTATACTGTCAATAAAATTATTTATTTTACTTGTATCAGATGTTAACTCAGAAGTATTTAGTGTATATCCTGGACTGCCAGCCCATTGCCCAGGTCTCCAAGTACCTTGGAAATTAGTATCTGAACGATAACCATTTATCCAACTTCCATAGGTTCTATCCCACCACATATCGGTAAGTTCAGTACTAGAATCATCATATACACGATAGCCATCTAACCCTTGGTAGCTTGCCACCATAACTCTATCTGATGTTTCTGCTTTATCCGTAAATACTAATCTTGGACTATCTGGATCATATTGATTAGCTTCTACTGGTGTAGTTAAAGTTTTTAATGCCTCTTTTACTCCTCCAATAGTATCTTTAAAAGATCCACTTGCATCTTGTAATATTACTAAATCTATAGGCTTTCTTGGAACTGACCATTCTGTTTGTTGGGTTGTTTTAATTACAAGATCACAACCCTCTTGATATACTTGTGTATCTTTATTAACTGTAGAAATATCACGTACTACATCCTCTGCACGTGCAACGCGATTGTTAGTTATCAATCCGTTGAACATTGTAATTATTAAAGAAAAAGCTAAAAATATGGAAAATAATTTCCTCACTTTATCTTTGTATTTCATAAATATTATCCTTTCATCATTTATTAAATTTTAGCTCCCTTTTCTAATTTTTTATAAGTTTTATAGTTTTTTAATTTCTTTTTCTTCTAAATATAGCCATTACACTTGTTACTACAAACATAATTATTCCCGCTATAATTCCGTTACTCTCTACTCCTGTATTTGGTAACGTTTCTTTTTTATTTTCTTTAACTTTTTCTAACTGTTTATCTTCTTTAGAATCTTTTTCGTTATTTTTATTTCCTTGATCTTTAACCACTTTATCCTGATTATCCTCTGATCTTGGGGTCTGTTCTTCTAATCCAGGTACTGATAAATCTTCTTCACATTGCTCTTCTGCTGGATCTGGCGTTGGCACTGGATCTGGCGTTGGCACTGGATCTGGCGTTGGCACTGGATCTGGTGTTGGTACTGGATCTGGTGTTGGCACTGGATCTGGTGTTGGTACTGGATCTGGTGTTGGCACTGGATCTGGTGTTGGCACTGGATCTGGTGTTGGCACTGGATCTGGTGTTGGCACTGGATCTGGCGTTGGCACTGGATCTGGTGTTGGTACTGGATCTGGTGTTGGCACTGGATCTGGCGTTGGTACTGGATCTGGCGTCGGCACTGGATCTGGCGTCGGCACTGGATCTGGCGTCGGTACTGGATCTGGCGTTGGCACTGGATCTGGCGTTGGCACTGGATCTGGTTCTACCGGTGTAACTTCTTTTGTTCCTACTCGAACTACTTGATTTACAGGTTCTTTTGTAGTATCTTCTTTTATTTTTTCTCTTGAAACTTCTTTTCCATTTTCAAGCTTAACTTTATATGTAATTGTTAAGACACCTTTTTGTCCTGGTACTTTCACCACTCTTTGACCTTTTTCCAATGTTGAGTCTTGTTCTTCAACTTCTTTAAAGTCTATTTCCTGTGTTTCTGTCACATTTTTTTCTTCAACTTTTTTTGTTCCTACTCGAACTACCTGATTTACAGGTTCTTTTGTTCTTTCTCTTTTAACTTCTACACGTGTTCCTTCCACTTCTTTTCCATCTTTGAATTTGGCTTTATAAGTGATTGTTAAGACACCTTTTTGTCCTGGTGTTTTTTCTACTTTTTGACCTTCTTCTAATGTTGGATCTTGTTCTTCTGTTACAGCAAACTCAATATCCTGTGTTTCAGTTACTTCTTTTTCCACTTCTGTTGGAGCTACTGGAGCTGGTGGCGTAGGATCTGTTACTAGTGGTTTATTTAACCAAGATAAGATTTCATTGTAACGCTTAATAAGCGCTGATCTTTGTACTTTATACTCATCAGATATTTTTAAAATAGCATTTAGTTTTCCTGC
The DNA here is from genome assembly GCF_000425665.1 of Gemella cuniculi DSM 15828. Taxonomy (GTDB): domain Bacteria; phylum Bacillota; class Bacilli; order Staphylococcales; family Gemellaceae; genus Gemella; species Gemella cuniculi. The sequence continues at coordinate 22,332 of NZ_AUDW01000030.1, read as the reverse complement.
ATCATCTTCCAAAATAAACTCTGCATCATCTTTATCACCACGATTTTTTGAATCTTCCAACTCTTGTAAAACATCTTTTGCATCTTTAACTAATTTCAGTTGATGTGCATCTTCTATTATTTCATCATCTGGTGGTGTATCCTCACCTTCAGCAATCGCTGTATGAGAAATTTTAGGTAAATCTACAGTAATCATTACACCATTTAACAATAAAGCCGTACCTGCAAGCACAGCAAGTGTTTTTTTATTTTTCATGTTACTTTTCCTCTTTTAATAATATTTTTCCCTATGAAATTTTGTAAAGCAGTTAAATTCAGCTATATACTCTCCCTTCCTTATTTTACTATCCTCCTTTATTTAAAAATTTTAGATATATAACTATTGTTCTAAAATTATATTCATAATCTTTTATTTTACAAAAAATTTAGAAATATAATTTTAATATTTTTAAAATAACTGCTAATCTAACAATAAATATATCTATGAAATAAGTTTCTATAAATATACATCATAATTCTATCATATTTCCACTCTAAAAGCTACAAAAAACTATATTTTTTATCCATTTTGAATCCATATGAAAAAACATGAAAATTACTAGTTTTATAAATACATATCTATCAAATTAATATTTTACGTAAATCAATAATACTTTTTTTATTTTTCTAGATATTTTCTGTTTCACGATTTTTTATTTTATGTTTATATAGAAAATTATTATTTAAATTTATTTTTTTGAGTTAATATCGAAACAACTTGCAGAATCTTAAAATTAAGCACACATTCTTTCTTTTGAGATAGTATTTTAGTCGCTAAATAAAAAAATTATTTCTCTTTATGAAATTTAATATAAAATAAAAAAGACTGAACTTTTAACGACTAAAATGTTCAATCTTATTTATTACAACTTTTATTTTAAATTTTCAGATGTTTATTTTTTCTCTGGATAACGTCTTGCAACGTCAATTAATTTTTCTTCTATTATTGCTTTTGGATCCACATTCATATGATAACACATCGATAATGAATAAATAAGAACATCAGCTAATTCATCACAAACTGCTTTTTTATTAAACTCATTTTCCTCCCATTGAAAATGCTCCAATAGCTCTGCTGCTTCTATAACTATACTCTTCGCCAAAGATGATTCTGTATCATAGCTCTCCCAGTTTCTTTTTGCCCTAAATGTAGTTATAATTTCTTTTAACTCTTCCATAGATAATCTCCTTATTACTTTTATATTATATTTTTCTGAACAAACTCTTTATATAATTCATAAAATTCATTAAGTGATAAAGTTTCGCTTCGTCTCGTACTCTCTATACCACATTCTATGCAAGCATCCTGAAATTCTTGTTTTTTTACTTTTCCATAACTTGAAATAAGGTTATTAAGTAACGTTTTTCTCCTTTGAACAAAGCATGAACGAACAAATTTAAAGAATTTCCCATCCACATCAAATTCTTTTTCTTGCTTTGTCATAATTTTTACAACAGCACTTTCTACGTTTGGCGCTGGAACAAAAACTTTTTTTGGCACTGTAAATAAATATTCTACATTTGTATAATAATTTAATAAAATCGTTAATGAGTTATAATCTTTTGTACCAATTTTTGCATTTAATCTATTGGCTACTTCACGTTGCATCATTACTACATACCCATCTATTTTTTGTGTATTTTCTATTAAATGTGTAAGAATAGGTGTAGTAATATAATACGGTAAATTAGCAACTACCATTATTTGACTGCAATCTGCCATTTTTTCTGTTATGATTTCGTCTACATCTACTTTTAAAATATCCTTATTTATTACTTCAACATTAGAATAGTCCTCTAGCGTTTCTGACAAAATCGGTAATAATCTACTATCTATCTCAAATGAAATTACTTTTTTTGCTTTTTTAGCTAGTGCTTCTGTTAGCGAACCAATCCCAGGTCCAATCTCTATAACGCCAACATTTTCATTAACTCCTGCTCCATCTACTATTCTATTCAATATATTGGCATCTATTAAAAAGTTTTGCCCCAAACTTTTCTTAAATGTAAATCCATATTTTTTTAATATTGAAAATGTCTTTTTAGGTGTTCCTATCATCTTTTCTATCCTTTATTTATTTTTTTCATTTCAGTAATTAATTTTTCTTTGGAAATATTATACATATTAAGTTTATTTAGGAGTTGCTTTGCATTTGTGTAGCCTATATTCAAATTTTCACAAAGTTCTTCTCTCAAAATTTTCGAAGTATTTCCTCCTACTAAACCTAAATCTATCAATAATTCATTCGTTATATCTTGTTTCGTATTTGACATTGGTGTATAGTGATTTCTCAAAGCTGCTCTTATATCCTCTTTACTTGCCGCTTCTATCCCTATTTTTCCTTTGTTATCAACAGCTTTTTTACTAGAAATATACGCATGTTTTGCTGTTGGAATATTTTTTTCTATTATACTCCGTATTCTTTTTCCTGCATAATCTGGATCCGTTAGTACGATTATACCACGTGTCTTTTCTAGATAAATTAGTCTTTCTATCTTTTTTTTAGTAAGAGCTGAACCATTTGTTTCAAAAGTGTCACAATCTACAGCCTCTTTTACTCTATTAGTATCGTCTCTACCTTCCACTACTATTATTTCTTTAATTTTCATTTTTGTATCCTTATAAAAAATTATCTATGCTATTATATCATACTTAAAAACTTTTTGCTTAAAATAATTAATTACATTATCTCCTCGACTATTCTATAAACATATTCTCCGCAAATAAATTCTTTTTTTATTGGTTGAAATTCTTCTCTTAATTTTAATATTTCTAAAATAATATTTTTCCTAGATATAATAATCTCATATTTCTCATCAAATTTTGCTAAATATATTTGATATTTTTCGCCATTGCTTAGTAAATTTAATAATGTTACAAAAAATATCACTTGAAAAAATACATGCCAGAATGTTATTCTTTTTCTCCTTTTTAAAATATAAACTTTTTGAGAATTCTTTAAATACTTAATAACGTTTCTTTCCATAATTTTTACCCCAATAGTATTTTATCATAAAAGAGTACTAGAAGCTATTTTATTTCTATACTACTAATTTATTTTTCATTTAAAAATGTAGGACATTCGATTGAAAATTTTTTTCCAATATAAATTAAAATTATATAAAAATCTCCTAAATTGATTTTTATAATCAACCTAGGAGATATCCATATCATAAGTTTTAGTGGATATCTTTTTTCTTAAAGTTACCACCACTTACTTCACTAACTGTTCCTATTGAAAGGAAAGCATTTTTATCATTTTTAAAAACTATTCTCTTCATCTTAGATTCTTCTATCCTTGTAATTACACAGAAAATAACTTTTGTTTCAGTCCCAGAATATCCACCTTCACCATTAAGAAGTGTTACTCCACGCCCCAATCTATCTTGAATTTCTTGACTTATTGTTTCGTAGTTACTAGAAATAATCATAACCGATTTAGAGTCGTTAAGACCTTCAATTACTATGTCCATGACTTTAGAAGCTATAAAGTAACTTATCATAGAGTAAAGTGCAGCTTCCCAAGTGAAAATAAACCCTGAAATAATAAATATAATAATATTTATTCCAAGTACCATCTCTCCTACTGAGATTGGTAATTTCTTAGTTGCATATATTGAAAACATTTCACTTCCATCAAGTGTACCACCATTTCTAATAACAAGACCCACACCTATTCCTAAAATAATACCACCAAAAACACATGCCAAAAATGGATCTGTTATTAATGGATTATAAGGATGGAAAAATGATGTAGCAAGTGATAATACTATAATTCCAAACACAGAAGCGATAGCAAAATCTTTTCCAATTTGTTTATACCCTAAATATAAAAACGGAATATTTAGTACGAAGATAAATATCCCAAGTGGCAAACCGATATAATGTCTAGCTATAATCGAGATACCAATTACTCCACCATCTAAAATATTATTTGGAATCAGGAAAAACTCTAATCCCGCCGCAAAAATAATTGCACCTAAAATTATACTTACATACTTTTTTATAAACTCTATTGTACTATTCACAATACAATCCCCTTTCTTCTTAATAATTATTTTCTTTTTTGACAAATAGGACAAAAATGACTTGCTCTTCCTTTTATAACTATATTCTCTACCTTATGTCCTAATGGACATAATTTTTTCCCATAAATTTGATGGAAATTTTGCATATTTCCTTCACCACCATCACTGTGAACATAATCTGAAATTGTAGATCCACCTTCTTTTATTGCAAAATCTAAAATATCTACTAATGCTTTAAACAATTTTTTCTTCTCATTTTTTGTCAATTCATTTGGTTCGATAAGTGGATTTAATTTTTGTCGATACAAAACCTCACAAGCATAAATATTACCACAACCACAAAATACATTTCCTTCCAATAAAAGCGATTTAATTGGTTGAGAATTATATTTTTTCTCATCAAGTTTAGCAAGAAAATATCCTTCAGCATTTTTTGAAAAAGGTTCTGGTGCTAGTGAGATAAATGGTTTAAATCTATCTACTTCATCTACATATCGTAATTCACCAAATCGCCTTATATCACTAAAAACCAGTTTTTCATTTGTATCTAAATCAAATATTACATGCCTATGTTTGTAATAATTGTGATTTGTAATTTCTGCTAAATCTCTTACTATAAAAAATGCCCCTGTCATACCAAAATGAGTAACAATATATCCATCATTCAATATAAAGTACAAATACTTTCCTCTTCGAGATAATTTTTCTATTTTTTTCTCTAAAACTCCATTAGAAAATTCCAATAAATCTTGTTTTACTATTGGTAATTTTTTCGAATTATGTCCTGATTTTACAATCTCTGAGTAGCTAACTCCTATAATTTTTTTATTAATTACTCTTTCTTCTAAGCCTAATTTTATATTTTCAACCTCTGGTAACTCTGGCATAATAAACTCCTATTTTTACATGTCAATAATTATATTTTAATCTATAAAAGAAATAATATCAACGATTTCTACTTTTGTGTTTCAATTAGTTACCTTTTTTGTAGATAAATAAAAAAATATATAGTATAATGGAAAAGTTAATGATTTTATAAAGGGGTTTTTTTTACTATGGATGAAAAAATGTCAAGACGTAATAGACGACATACACAAGAGAAAAAGAAAAATGGAAAGTTCAAAACTATATTATTATCAATTTTAGGAGTTCTTTTATTCGGCACGGTAGCTTTTGCTGGATACACAATATATAACTTTTCTTCTTCAGCAAACAAAGGTTACAAAAAAGCCGATTACCTGACCGAAGCTGATCCTAATTTCAAGAAATTTTCTATGCTTATTTTAGGAATTGATGAAAATGATTCACGTGCTGCTGAAGGTCAAACGAGAGAAAATAGCCGTACCGATTCTATAATTTTAGCAACTGTGAACAAGGATAAGGGGCGCATGGATATGGTCAGTGTCCCTCGTGATTCACTTACACTAATGAGAGAAAAATCAGATAAAAATAAAAATAATGCATTCTTTTTTGATAAAATTACACATGCACACTCATATAATGGAGTTGAAGGAACTGTAAATGCAGTCGAAAATCTCTTCAACACTCCAATTAATTTTTATGTATTAATAAATTTCAAAGCATTCCAACAAACTGTTGATGCTTTTGGTGGTATTGACTTATACGTTCCATTTGATATGACTGAACAGAACGCTAATGGAGAACAAGGGACAGTTACACTGAAAAAGGGTTGGCATACTCTGAACGGGGAACAAGCACTCGCTTTTTGTCGTAGTAGATATTATGATAGTGATATTGAACGTGGTCAACGTCAACTTCAAGCAATACACGCACTTATCGATAAGGCAAAAAGTCTAAATGCTCTTACTAAGATCAACGAAGTAATCAATATTGCAGGTAATAATGTAGAACATAATTTAACTACCACACAAATATCTTCCATTATAAAGATGTTTATTAATGAGAATATTAAAATTGTATCACATAGAATAAATGGTTATGACGTAATGTATAATGGTGTATATTATTATTATCCTAAACCAACCTCTCTTCTTTACGCTTCATCAGCACTAAGAAACAACCTAGATTTGGAACTTCCTAAAGCAACTGATCTGCTTAATATTTATTATCAAGGACGTATTGCTATCGGTCTTAAAGAATATCGTACGAAAAACTTACTTCCTGTGACTAGATATCAACCAGTAGCACTTACTGCAATGTCACCAGAAGATTTATTAGTAAATCTTCCTGATAGACTTACACAAGCCAATCTTGAAAATGATCCTACAATAAGTAATGAAAACCGTCCAACAAATTCGAATCAAACTAATAACAACTAAATGAGGAATATGAAAGATAAGTAGTAGAAATTTCTGCTTATCTTTTTTATTTTAAATACAATTAACTATGTAAATATAAATTTTGATTATCATTCATTGACTTTTTCTTGACTATATATGATAATTATTTTAAAGATATAAAAATTTGGAGGTAGTATGTCAAAAAAATTTATTACCATTAAAGAAAATTCATCTGATGAGTTTGTAGAAAAAAAATCTACATTTATTACTCATCTTATTAGAATAAAAAATGAAGATGATGCTCGAGATTTTATACAAAAAATGAAGAAGAAACATTATGACGCAACACATGTTTGTTCATGTTATGTTGTAGGTAATAATGAAATAACACGTTCTAGCGATGATGGAGAACCTAGCGGTACAGCTGGAGCACCAATGCTTGATGTCCTTGTTAAGCAAGGGATAAGAAATGTCTGTGCTGTCGTTATTAGATATTATGGTGGAACAAAACTGGGAACTGGCGGTTTAGTTCGTGCCTATGGTGGTGGAGTGATAAACACCTTAAAAAAAGCTACACTCGTCGAAAGAAAAGATGCTTTTGAGGTTAAAGTAGAAATAGATTATAGTCTAAATGGAAAAATCGAATACGAAATTAATAAAACTAATTTTATAGTTAATAATCTAGAATATGCCGATAAAATAATCTACACTATTTATGTAATGGAAGAAGATTATGAAAAATTCCAAAATTGGATTGCAAACCTTACCAATGGTCAATTCAAAATATTATCTTCAAAAGATAAACAACTCGAATTTGAAATAAAAGAATGAAATTAGAGGAACTATCTGATCAAAATGTTAATTAAAAAACTATATTTTGGATAGCTCCTCTAATTTTTATTTATTTTTTGCAGAAAATTCTTTCACCCATTCTTTTAACTCTGTTTTTGATTGCTCTACTATCTCCGCTTTATTATTTCGTACTAAATCTAACCCTTGGACGCGAATCAATTTCATGTTATTAATTCCTAAAATACTCAGTATCCCTCTCATAAATTGGACAGCAAAATCAAGGTTTACATATTGAATATGGTTATCAAATTCTCCTCCGCTAGTAATTATAAATGTAACTTTTTTATTAGGATTATCTAACCCTATCATGGTTTCAATTTCGCATTTAAAAGTTTCATTGACAATTACTATATTATCTATATAATCTTTAAATTTCGATACTACATTAAAATTATGAAGTGGCATATAGATAAAAATAGCTTCTGCATTTTTCCATTGTTTTAGCAACTCTTCTTGACGAACTTTATCTTTTCGTTCAGTTTCTGTTAAATTTTCTTTGTTGTAGTTGAACATATTTTTATCCATCGTTGGAATATAACATTCTGGGGAGTATAAATTCAAAGTTTCTATGTTAGTTAGATCATTTTTTCTAAGCTCTTCTTCTCCTAATTTTGCCAAAAGATTAGATATTCTTTTTTTATTATTATAATCTGGATGGCATAGTATTTGTAATATTTTCATAAATTTTCTCCTGATAATTTTTTCTTAATTATACCACAACATAAAAAAACTCCCTAACTAAATCTAGTTAAGAAGTTTTTAATATACTATTTGAATTCGTTATAGATAGCTTTTATAGTTTTTTCATAATCGTCATTATGAACTCCAACTATAATATTTATTTCGTCATTTGTTTGTGATATTAAAGCTATGTTAACACCCGCTTCTCCTAACGCTTTAAATAATCGTCCCGACAAGCCTTTAGTATTTTTCATTCTTTCTCCCACTGTTGCAATTAGAGAAATTTCATGGCTAACATTTACCTCATCCGCTCCAATAACATTTTTTATTTTTGCAACTAGCTCGTGAATAAATGGTCGTACATTTGCAGTTTCTACAACAACAGAAAATGAATCTATCCCGCTTGGAATATGTTCTATACTTACATTAAATTCTTCAAAAATCTTAAGTGCCTTTCCTATTAGCCCTACTTCATTCGCCATATGGCGTTTTTTTATAGTAATAATTGAAAAATCTTTTTTCCCTGCTATTCCTGTGACTATTTGTTTTAAGCCAAGGTGACGATTATCACTAATAATTGTACCCTCAGCTTTTGGATCATTAGTGTTTCTAATTTGAATCGGGATATCTTTATCACGAACTGGGAAAATAGCTTCTTCATGCAAAACACTTGCTCCCATATATGAAAGTTCTCTAAGTTCTGCATAACTAATAACTTCTATTTCTTTTGGTTTTTCTATAATACGTGGATCTGCCATTAATATTCCAGATACATCAGTCCAATTCTCATACACATTAGCCTCTGCTATATTTGCTACTATTGCTCCTGATACATCTCCACCGCCACGAGTCATAATTTTTATTTCTCCATTAGGTCGACTTCCATAAAAACCTGGAATAAGCAAGCGATCATATTTTGTTATGAGTTCATCAAAAGTTTCTTTAGTTTTTTCAAAATCAACATCTCCTTGATAGTTATAAAAAATCAAATCTTTAGCATCTACAAAATGATAACCTAGATATTCTGCCATAAGCAATCCTGTAAGATATTCTCCTCTACTTACCAAATATTCTTCATCAATTCCTTTACTAATCTCAGATTTCAATTTTGCTAATTCACTTTTTATATCAAATTTAAGATCTAATTCTTCTGCTATTGCTATGAATTTATTTTCTATCATTTTGAATATATTATCAAAATTTATATTATATTTTGTATGTGCGTAACAGAGATATAATAAATCAGTAACTTTGTTATCATCTTTATTAGCTTTACCTACCGCACTTACTACAACGAATTTTCTTGTATCATCAAGTTCAACTATATTTTTTACTTTTTTAAATTGTCCAGCACTTGCAACTGAACTACCTCCAAATTTTGCTACTCTTATCATTAAAATCTCCTTTTCATATATTGTTATTCTATATATTATATCTATTTTCAAAAATTTTCAATTCTATATTTAAATCTTTCAAAAATTTTCTATATATGAATTAACTAGTGAAATTTTGCTACTATAAATTCTTTATCTTTCAATTCCTCTACTAATTTTTTTAAATCTGCTAAAGTAATTTCTTTAGTTTTTATATAAAAATTATTTTGATAACTTTCTGAACTTTCTACTAGTTCATTCTTTAAATTTATATTTGTGCGTAATAAATATTTTTTCTTAGTTAATTGTTCAGTATAATTTAACGTATTTGTTATTACAATTTCTTTTCTTATGTTATTTGAATTTATATCAATAATATCTTGAAAAATGGCATTTCCAGTTGGAAGCTTCCCTGCACCTTGTCCATAAAACTTAAGTTCTCCTATTGATGTACCATCAAGAGAAATTATATTATTATTTAATGATGTTGCTGCTTCTGGTGAGTTATTTGAAAAAATAGTTAACATTACTGACGTTTCATACTCATTATTTTTTACATTTGTTTCGCCAATATATTTTATTGCCAAATCATATTTTTTTAAATAATCTATATCTTTTTTTGTAATATTTCTCATTGAATATGTAGGAAATTTTGGAGCAATATGAATACCAAAAGCTAATGCGTTACTCAAAATAATTTTATTAACAACATCTCCTCCATCAATATCAGCACTAGGATCAGCTTCTGCATAGCCTAACTCTTGTGCTTCCTTTAATGTTTTTTCAAATTCTTGATTACTACGATACATATTATCCAAAATATAATTACTAGTTCCATTAAATATTCCATATACACGACTAATTTTGTCAATTCGTTTAGCTCTTTCCAAATTTTGAAGCCAAGGAATCCCTCCACCAACACTTGCTTCAAATAAAAATTTCACATTATTTTTTTTAGCTAAATCCAAAAATTCATCCAAGTATTTTGCTGCGACAGCTTTATTAGCGGTAACAACATGCTTTTTGCTTTGAAGGGATTTTTTTATAAAATCGTATGCAGGATCTAGTCCGCCTAAGCACTCTACTACCAACGAAATTTCATTATCTTCTAAGATTTCCTCAATATCATTAGTTGCTAAGTGCATTTTATCACGACTTCTTGCAAAAACTTTTTTTACTTCTATACCACTTAATTCTTCAGATTCACTGTTACTAATAATTTCATATACTCCTCTTCCTACTGTTCCATATCCTAGAATCGCTATTTTCATACTCTTCTCCTTTTTGTAATAATTATACATTTCTATTTGTATATCTGCAAAAATTTTAAATAAAACTTACTGCTATAAAAAACTTATTTTAATAAATTATATCATAACATTTTTTAGTTAGGATTTTTGTAAATTGTTCCCTACGTTATAAATATATTTTAAACTAAATAATTTTTCTCTATTTTTCTTTGTAAAAGTAGTGTAAAATAAATGTTATAAAAATTTTTTATATTCTTCTAGTAAAAAACACTTGTAATTTTACAGAGAACATTGTATCATATATACAACGATAAAGCAAGGAGATTTTATATGATTTACGAAAGTACAAGAGATGTAAGTAAAAAAATAAATCCAAGTGAAGCTATTCTTCAAGGTTTAAGTGAAGAAGGTGGTCTATTCGTATTAAGAGATTTAGGAAAGAAAAAATTAAATTTAGAAAAATTGATTGGAAAAAATTATTACGAAATTGCTGAAGAAGTATTAAAACTTTTCCTTGATTTTAGTAATGAAGAAATTAAATATTGTGTAGAAAATGCTTATAGAGGAAAATTTTCTAACGAGTCCATAACCCCACTAGTTGAACTTAGTGATTCTTTTATTTTGGAACTTTTTAATGGACCAACTAGTGCATTCAAAGATATAGGACTTTCTCTTCTTCCGCAACTTACAAAAATCGCTCTTACAAAGGTCAACGATAAAAATAATATTTTAATTCTCACTGCAACAAGTGGTGACACTGGAAAAGCTGCTCTTGAAGGTTTCAAAGATGTAGATAGAACGAAAATTATGGTCTTTTACCCTAATGATGGTGTTAGTACTGTACAAAAGGTTCAAATGCAAACTCAAGAAGGCGAAAACACAAAAGTTTGTGCAATTCATGGGAATTTTGATGATGCTCAGAGTGGTATTAAAGAATTATTTATTGATGAGGAATTTAAAAGACAACTATTAGAAAAAAATATCAAATTATCTAGTGCAAACTCCATTAATATAGGTAGACTTATTCCGCAAGTAGTTTATTATGTAGTTTCTTATTTAGAATTAGTCAATCGTGAAAAAATTACCTTAGGAGATAAAATAAACTTCATTGTCCCTACTGGAAATTTTGGAAATATTTTGGCTGGATATTACGCTGATAAAATCGGTCTTCCTATTAATAAACTAATTTGTGCAAGCAATAGTAATAACGTGTTATATGATTTTTTAACTACAGGAATTTATGATAGAAATAGAAATTTTCTAAAAACTGTTTCACCAAGTATGGATATACTTATCTCTAGTAATTTAGAAAGATTACTTTATTATATTAGCGATTGCGATAATAAATATGTTGCTCAACTTATGAATAATTTAAAAGAAACTGGAAAATTTGAAGTTAGTGACGAAATCTTAAGAAAAATTCAAGAAAAATTTCAAACTGGATATACTAGCGATGATGATACTAAAAAAACAATAAAACTGATTTATCAAAAAGATAATTACTTACTAGATACTCATACAGCAGTTGCATATAAAGTATTATTGGACAATTTTGATAAAGAACATAAAAATATCGTTTTATCAACTGCCTCACCATATAAATTTACAGAAAGTGTCTACTCTTCACTTAATGACTTTTCAGATGAGGACGAATTTATCCTTATGGAGAAGTTAAATGAACTCACTAAAGTAACTATTCCAAAAAATCTGAAGGACTTAGATAAAAAAGAGATTAGACATAATGATGTAATAGAAAAAAACGATATGAAAAAATATATTTTAGAGAAACTAGGTGATTTATAATGGTAAAGGTTAGAGTACCTGCTACATCAGCTAATGTTGGATGTGGTTTTGATAGTTTAGGTGTTGCTTTAACATTATATACGATATTTGATTTTGAACCATTAGATAGCGGTATCGAATTTGTTGGTTTCGAAAAAAGATTTGCTAATGAAAACAACTTAGTCTACATTACCCTTCTTTCTACTTTGAAAAAATTAAATAAAAATATTTCAGGTGTTAGAATTTCTATCCAAAATGAAGTACCAATTTCTAGAGGATTAGGCAGTAGTTCTACTTGTGTAGTTGCTGGAATTTATGGTGCATACCTGCTTACTAATACACCTATTGATAAACAAGAAATTTTTGCAATAGCCAATGAAATAGAAGGTCATCCAGATAATGTATCACCAGCAATTTTTGGTAGTCTTAGTTCGTCATGCACTACAGACAGTAAAGAGGCTATTACTGTAAAATATAATGTAGACGAAAGATTTAATTTCTTAGCACTAATACCTGATTTTGAAACTTCTACAGAAGAAGCAAGAAAAGTAATGCCTAAAGAAATATTATTAAAAGATGCAATTTATTCTCTTTCAAGACTAGGTTCTGTAATTAAGGCATTTGAAACTTATGACCTTGCTCTTCTAAAAAAAGTTATGGGTGATAAGATTCATGAACCATATAGAAAAGAAATTATTCATGAATACAAAGAAGTTAGAGCAATATGTGAAAAAATTGATAGTTCAGCATTTTTCATCTCAGGAAGCGGTTCAACCCTTATGAACATAATAGAAGATAAAAATAACATTAAAAAGATAACTGCTGAACTAGCTAATCTAAAATATAATTGGAAAGCAATTTTATTAAATGTAGATAAAAACGGAACAAAAGTTCTAGATTAAGTAAAAATTAACTAATACTATTTTATATCAAGTTAAGTCTTAATCAAAATCATTATATATAGATAAAGGAGAAATTTAATTATGCAAAAATCAAAAGTGGCCGTTTTAGGTGCAACAGGAATGGTAGGTCAACGTTTATTAGTTTTACTGGAGAATCATCCATACTTTGATGTAATAAAATTAGCAGCTTCACCCCGCTCTGCTGGTAAAAAATATGGTGAATTAATGGAAGCGCGTTGGAAACTAAACCAAGCTATTCCAGAATATACTAAGGAATTGATCGTTGAAGATTTATACAAAATTGATGAAATTTCTAACGGAATTGACATGGTATTTTGTGCAATTAATTTGGATAAAGAATCTCTTATTAGATTAGAAGAAGATTATGCAAAACATGAAGTTGTAGTCGTTTCAAATAATTCTGCAAACAGAAATAAAGATGATATTCCTATGATTATTCCAGAAATAAATTCTGCTCATCTTGATGTTATTCCTGCTCAAAGACAACGCCTTGGTTCAAAAAAAGGATTCATTGTAACTAAACCTAACTGTTCAATCCAAAGCTATGTTCCTATTTTTGATGCGATAAAGGAATATGGAATTAAAGAGGCTTCTATTTGTACTTATCAAGCAATATCAGGAAGTGGAAAAACATTTAATGAATGGCCTGAAATGGTGGAAAATATTATTCCGTATATTGGAGGAGAAGAAGAAAAAAGTGAAAAAGAACCACTTAAAATCTTTGGTGAAGTTAAAGATGGTAAAATCGTACCAACTGACAATATGAATTTATCAGCTCAATGTATCCGTGTACCAGTTTTAGATGGACACTTAGCATGTGTGTCTTTTAACTTGGAAAGCAACCCTGGACTTGATGCTTTAATAGAAAAAATAAAAAATCATGTCCCGGAAATTGCTAAATATGAATTACCTTTAGCTCCAACTCCATTTATTAAATATTATGAGGAGCAAGATAGACCTCAACCTGTCCTAGATAGAGATAACGAAAAAGGAATGCAGATTACATTAGGGCGTTTAAGAGAAGATAATTTATTTGATTATAAATTCATTGGTCTTTCTCATAATACATTAAGAGGGGCTGCAGGTGGTGCACTATTAACTGCAGAATTAATTAAAAAATTAGGTTATTTAGATTAATATAAAAACAAGGTGGAAACTTAATCTTTTTGAGTACCCACCTTGTTTTACTTTTCGTCAGTTTCTTATTTATTAAATTTATAAAATATAAAATTATAATTTTCTTTAAATAACTATTAGAATACCTTATTAAATCCTTAATTTCATCATTAAAATTTTCTTTTATTATCATTCACTTTCTCTATAACCTGCCAAGATCATAAAAAAACTCAAGGAAAAGTCCTTGAGTTTTGGTAATATTTAAATTATTTTACGTCTAGAACTTGTCTACCTTTATACATACCAGTTTTTCTATCAACACGGTGACCCATTACATAGTTTCCGCTTGTAGCATCGATAGAAATTGATGGTGCAGATAGTTTTTTGTGAGTTCTTCTTTTTCTTTTAGCTGTTTTTGATGTTCTTCTAAAAGGAACTGCCATAGTTAATTTCCTCCAATTATTTTAAATAAATTACCTATTCTTCTTTAAATAACCCATTAAGAGCTGAAAACGGAGACTCTTTTTTTTCTTTGACATTTGCCAAAGAATCTTCGGAAACAAGTTCCCAGTCATTACCCGAAACTAGCTCTAATTTCTCTTCATCTAGTGATGAAGCGATTGGTATATTTAGAATTATAAGTTCATGAACTAAAAGGGCTAAATCAATATACATATCCATAAGATTTACATCGAATACTTCTTCTCCTGAAAAAAGAGATTTATCTATATATTCTTCTTTTTCCACAATTTCAAATGGAACAATAACATTATTCAATGTTTTTCCTGAAATCATATCAAAACTTCCACAAATCTTGATGTCAACATATATTTTATCTTGTCCACCTCTTGTCAAACTTCCACTTACGACTACATCCTTAATATTTTTTAATGATGTGTCATAGTGTTCTATGTTAATATTTATTCTTTCTTCAAAAATAAAAGTATCACTATTATTTTTGAATAACGAAGATCTTAACCATTTCATTAAATATCACCCCATAAACACAATATTTATTATATATCTTTTAAAATAAGTTGTCAACTTTTTTTGTTGACAAAAGAAATTTTATTTGTAAAATCCTAAATTAAATATCATAAACTTATTTAAACTATTATTTACCTTAATATATATGCCAAAATATTTGCTATCGACATAAGAAAACCAACAGAAATAGTAAGTTTTGCAGTCATTACCATAAAAGGTGCCATTGTTTTTTTATCAGTATTGTTTCTAAATCCTTTAATAATTTTTATTGCTAAAGGAATCGTTAAAAACACTAATAAATTAAACACTGAGCCCAATTTTGTTAATGAAAAAATTAAATTTGTTGTATACACACCAAAAAATGCCATAGCTAATGTGTAAATAGCTTTTCTTTTCCCGACCATAATAGCATAAGTTTTTCTTCCAGAAATTTTATCATTATCCAAATCTCTAATATTATTTGCAAGAAGTATTGCACCTATTAATAAAAATAATGGAATAGATACTATTATAATAGGAAAATTAATATAACTTGTTTGAAAGAAAAATGATAATGCTATAATAACTGTTCCCATAAAAAATCCAGAAACAATCTCTCCAAAAGGTGAGTAAGCTATCGGATACTTACCTCCCGTATAAAAATAACCAACCATCATACATAAAAATCCAATGAAAAGAACATAAATACTACTCATTAAAGTTAAAATCAATCCTAAACCAAGTGCTATTAGATATAAAACTATTGCACCATTCATTACCTCTTTTTCACTAAGTTTACCCTTAACTATTGAACCAGATATCCCCTGTGAATCTATCTTATCTAATCCTTTTTTATAGTCATAATATTCATTAAATAAATTTGTTGCTGCCTGAATAAGTAGACACGCCAACAAAAATACTATAAATTTTAGATGCGAAAACTTTTCAACATATTTTAAAGCGTAGGTTGCTCCAAATAACACAGGGGCTATTGAGGCTGGATAACTATGAGGTCTTGTACATAAAAAAAATTCTTTTAATTTACTCTTATTCAAGACTACCTCCTAAATTCATAAAATTTAACCTAAACTATTATAACATATTTTATTTAGAAATTGAAATGTATAAATAGCAGTAACCTTTCAAACAATGTTATTTTAATAATCATTTCGCTATAAAATATATAATATGACTTTTTTATATGTTCTTTTAAATTAATATTAAAAAATAGAACGTTTTCACCTTTTTGTGATATAATTAACTAAGATAAATTAAAATATATGGAGGAGATAATTATGAAAATTGCATGGATAGGTACTGGTGTTATGGGAGAAAGTATGGCTGGTCATTTACTAGATGCAGGGCATGAACTTTTTGTTTATAATAGAACTAAATCCAAAACCGAAAATTTAGTAAAAAGAGGTGCTAAGGTTCTTAATGAAATTAAAGAAGCTCCACTAAATGCTGATATAACATTCTCTATGGTTGGTTATCCTAGTGATGTAGAAGAAGTTTATCTGGGAGAAAACGGATTAATTAGAACTGCAAAAAAAGGACAAATTTTTGTTGATATGTCGACATCATCTCCTACTCTTGCCAAAACTATTAGCGAAGAATTTTCTAAAATTGGTGCTTATGCTTTGGATTTACCAGTTACTGGTGGTGATATCGGTGCTAAAAATGGAACACTTTCTATTATGGCTGGTGGTGATAAAGAAATTTTTGAAAAAAATGTTTTGCCTTTAGTTAATCATTTAGGAAAAAATATCACTTACTTTGGAGAAGCTGGTAAAGGACAGTATGCTAAACTTGCTAATCAAATTGCAATCGCGACTACTATGATTTCTGTTGCCGAAAGTTTTAAATTCACTAAAGAAGTTGGACTTAATATTGATGATTTCTTTAAAATTGTTTCTACGGGATCGGGTGGTAGCTTCTCTATGACATCTTATGGACCACGTATACTAAAAGAAGATTTCAAACCAGGATTTTTTATTCATCACTTTATAAAAGATATGCGACTAGCACTTGAAGAATGCGAAAAAATGAATATCCGTCTTCCTGGTTTAGAAGTTGCATATAAACTTTATAATGAACTTGAAGAAGAGATAAGAAATACAAACGGAACTCAAGCAATTTCAAAATGGTATAAATTATAATTTGTTTTTTAACATACTTTAAAATTTTAAAAAGCAGTCTAAATAGACTGCTTTTCTCATTTTTTATTTTCTAAATATTAGTTTATGTTAACAAACTTATTAAAATCAAAACAACTCTCAAAGTTTTTTGCTTACTTTGAGAGTTGATATCTTATATTTTTTCCTATTATGAGAACCTGGGAATTTTTAGAATGACCTATATCTTGAGTTTTTGCTATTGGTATATTTTTAGGAACAAAGTCTTTGATTATATTTTCAATATCACTTAAACTATATTCTCTCTCAATTTTTGTAAATGTTCCAATTAAAAGTCCAGATATATTTTCAAACGCTCCTAGTTGTTTTAACTGAGCCAAGTGTGTGATCAATCCTTGAATTGTTGTCCCTAACCCTTCTATAAATAATACTTTATTATCTAAATTAGGAAAATATTGTGTTCCTGCTAATTTAAGAAAACACCTTATGTTTCCACCAACAATTTTTCCTTCAAGCGTCTCCCCTTGTAAAAATTTATAGCTACAATAAAATAAATCTTCTTTATTTTCTAATAAACTTTTTTGAAATTTTTCTCTGATTTCTTCTGATTCTATTATATTCAAAATCTGGTACAAGTATGTTTTATTTTCTGTCTTTGTCGTTATTGCATTTAATATTACACTTACATCACTATATCCAAAAAACGGTTTATTGTTTTCTTTTATAATTTTATAATCCAAAAATTCGAGAATTTCATTTGCTATATCTCCTCCCGAAATATCAAATATAGCTTTAATATTCTTATCTTCAAAAAATTTTATTAATTCATTTGATCTTACTTTTGCAGAAGTAGATCTACCAAAAAAATCTTCATAAATATATTGGCTAAAAACAGGAATCAAATCCATATTTTTTAGTACTCTTTCCAACTTTTTCAATTTATTTTTGTCTTCGATTTTTTTGCCATTTGAACATACTACTATGGCTATTTTATCATTTTTATTTAACATATATTCATACTCTTCAATAATTTTTATTTATCTTTTTTATCAAAAGTTGGAACATAGAAATGTCTTCCTTCAAGACCAAAAAGTTTTTCACTAAATGTACCTGGTTCCACATTTGATAAATTTTTTTCAAACATCATCATTCTGGCATCAATATTATCTATGAAATTTATAATTTCTGCTTCTTTTATCATTGGTAATTTTGGAGAGCCGAATTCATATTTTCCATGATGTGATAAAACGATATGGCGAAGTAAAATAATTTCTTCTCCATTTATTCCTAATTTATCAGCAGTTTTTGAAATTTCATCACTCATAATCGCTATATGACCTAAAAGTTCTCCTTCTAATGTATAAGACGTTCCAATTGGACCGCTTAACTCAATAGTTTTTCCCAAATCATGAAGGATAATTCCGCTGTACAACAAATCCCTATTTAACGACGGATAAATTTCTATTAACGATTTTGCCACTTTTAACATAGTAGTTGTATGATATATAAGCCCTGAATAAAAATCATGATGCATAGATTTTGCTGCAGGATAACTTACAAACTGTTTTTTATATTTATTTAAAAGTTCAATAGTTACTGCACGTAACTTTACATTGTTAATTTCTTTTAAAAACTGATTAAGTTCACTTATCATTACCTCTTTTGGAAGTGGTGCTGTTTGAATATAATCTTGAATATCAATGTCTTCATCCTCTAATTTTAAACGATAATTCTTTACTTTAAGTTGCAACTTTCCACGATAGTCAAGTATAGTTCCTTCAATAAATACTATAATACCTGCACTAAGATTTTCACTATCTTCTTCTTTTACTTCCCAAATTTTCCCATCTATACTTCCTGTTTTATCTTTTAATGTTAATGTCAAATACGGTTTCCCACTAGCAGCAATTCCACGAACAACATTGTCCAATAGAAAAAACATACTAACATCCATATCTGTTTTGAATTCATTTATAAACATGTGTTTCTCCTTATTAAAAATATAAGTTTAAAATCTCATTACTTTTTCAAACCAGTATTTTATGTGAAAAATGTGGTTTTAAATATACTATAATTTTCTTTATCATATACTATTGTACTAAGTCTTTTTAAAAATTTCAAATTAAAATATTATAACAGAAGATTAATATTTTAATTTCCCTTAGAAATTTAGAACACAACTTATTTTTTATAAAAAACTAAGTAGTTTTTTTATAACCACTTAGTTTTTGTTTAGTTATTTTTTCCTTTTGTTATCATCACTAAAGAAGCCAATTCAAAGTTTTCAAAACGAAGTTATTAGAGATTCACTCTAGTATTCGGCAATCAAAATTTTTTCTACCCTGTTGATCACTTTGTAAGTTGCTTTTTTATAATTGTTTCTCTTATTTTTTAGGAGAATGTATTTCTTTTAAATTCATATTCTTATTTATCTTCATTCAGTATATATTTAATACTTCTGAATATGTTAGGATTTTTCCTAACAGTTACTTTTGTTTTTTCTCTTAATTTAGTGATGTATTTTTTTTGAGTATATTGAATTTAGTACAAAATAAAGTTGTACAATAAACCTAGGCATATGAACTTATGCTTTAACTTTATTATACAACCATATAATTACTATTAATTTTTTACTTATGAATATCTGTTTCCACGTCATTTAATACTAAAGAAAATGTACTTCCCTTACCATATTCACTTTTTACCATTATATCTCCATTAAGTTGATGTGCAAGTTGTTTAGCAATAGCAAGTCCCAAGCCGTAGCCTCCTGTTTCCAAATTGCGTGATGTTTCCACTCTATAGAGTCTTTTGAATATGTTGTCTAATTCTTTTTGTGGTATTCCCTGTCCTTCATCAACGATAGAAATTTTAAGTTTATCGTTTTTTATTTCTGCAATAATTTCAATTTTTGTTCCTTCTTTTGAATACTTAAAAGCATTATTTACAAGATTTACTATGATACGTAATAATTTATCATAATTACTAATTATTTTTGCCGATTCTGGAACGACTTTGATATAGACATCTCTTTTTTCTTTTTCTATTAAAAGTCTAAACTCCGACATACAATCTATCAATAATTTGTCTAGGAAAACAACATCTTTTTTTATAGAATCACTTTTCTTATCAAATGTATTAAGTGTTAAATAATTTAATTCTTCTACTAGTTTATTAAGTCGTTCAGTTTGTCGTCCAATAGTTCTTAAATAGTGTGGACGTTCTTTTTCATCTATCACCCCATCTAATATTCCTTCTACTGTTGCTTGGATCGAGGTAATAGGAGTTTTTATATCATGCGATAGCTGTGCAATCATAAGGCCTTTTTCTCTTTCGCTTTCGTCTAAAGATTCAAAAGTTTCCTTTAAATTTTTCGACATTCCATTAAACGCCTCAGCTAGTTCATGAAACTCTATTGGATCTTTTACATCTGCAACAAAATTAAATTTTTTTTCAGAAATGTGATTGACTTGATTTTTTAAAATTGCCAAAGAACGAAAAACGCGTGACAACAGAAACAAACTAACTACTGCTCCTATAATACTTGCTACAATAGTTATTGAAATAATAAAATACGTACCTTTCGTATCAATCAACATTTTATTAACTGCCCAAACTACTGCTCCTATAGTGATCAATGTTGAAATCAAATATCCAATCAAAATATAATTTTTTAATTTCATTTTTACCCTCTTTTGTATTCATATTTAAAACTATAATTCTTATATAGCTTTTTCTATTTTGTAACCTAGACCCCAAACTGTTTTTATAGTTGGTGTTTTTTCCGTACTGTATTTAGATAGATCCTGACGAAGTGCATGAATATGAACATTTAATGTATTGGTATCATCTACATAATCTTCTTGCCATATTTTTTCGTACAACTCTGTTTTTGAAAAAACTCGCTCTGGATTGCTCACTAAAAGCCACAACAACTCAAAAGATTTCACAGTCAAATCTAATTCTTTTTCACCAATAACTACCATTCTACTAGCATGATTTATTTTAAGATCTCCTAAAACAATTATTTCATCTGCACTACCTTCTTTTTTTATTCTACGTAAAATATTTCTTACCCTGAGTACTAACTCTCTTGGGCTAAATGGTTTTATTATAAAATCATCGGCTCCCATACTAAGTGCATAAATTTTATCTGGCTCTGCCGTTTTTGCTGTGATAAATAAAAAAGGTTGTTCAGGAGTTATATATTGAATCTCACTTATAAAATCATATCCGTCCATATTTGGCATCATTATATCTGTAATTATCAAATCTACTTTTAATTTTTTAAATACCGCAAGTGCCTCTATCCCATCATGAGCGATTGTCACATCATACCCCGCCTGCTCTAGATATCTTTTATTTATTTCTGTTATTTCTATTTCATCATCTACTAACAAAATTTTATTTCCCATATTTATCCTCTCTTATAAAAATAGTGCTATACAATAAAAGTATAGCACTATTTTATTCAAATATTCAAGCAAAGCCCTTTATTAATAAACACTTATGCTCTTACTTTTATTATTTACTTCTTTTTCTTATTCCAAAAAAGCCTAAAATACTTACTAATATAAGCCCAACAATACCTGCAAGAGTTAGATTTTTTGTTGATTCCCCTGTATTAGGTAATGCTGCTTTTCCATTTGACAGATTCGTTGTCGTATTAGGTGTCTGAATTGCCCCACTTTGTGCTTGAGCCTGATTTCCAGAATGCATATGTCCTTGATGACTTCCCATATTCCCTTTATCCATATGTCCTTGATTCATAGGATTTGATGGTTTATGTCCCATATGATTATGATCTTTATGATTATGTTTTCCTTTTAAATTAATCGTTACTTTTTTAGTTGCAATAACATTATTCAAATCTGCTTTCCCATTTTTTGAACCATATACTTTTACTGTTGCTGAATAACTATGTGT
>NZ_AUDW01000029.1 GCF_000425665.1 Gemella cuniculi DSM 15828 | reverse complement strand
AGCTGGGTAGCTAAATACGGAAGGGATAAGAGCTGAAAGCATCTAAGCATGAAGCCCCCCTCGAGATGAGATTTCCCAATAAGTAAGACCCCTTGAAGACGACAAGGAGAATAGGTTAGGAGTGGAAGTGCGGTAACGTATTGAGCTGACTAAAACTAATAGGTCGAGGACTTAATCAAGTGAAGTTCGAGCTGTAGAAGAAGAAGAGATAATATATGTATGAAGTTTTCGTCTGGTGGCGATAGCGAAGAGGACACACCTGTACCCATACCGAACACAGAAGTTAAGCTCTTTAGCGTCGAATGTAGTTGGGTTTACGCCCTGTGAGACTAGAACGTTGCCAGGCTTTTGAGGTCTTTAGCAAATGCTATAGACTTAATTATCCACAGTAGCTCAGTTGGTAGAGCAATCGGCTGTTAACCGATCGGTCGCAGGTTCGAGTCCTGCCTGTGGAGCCATTTTTGGCCCGTTGGTCAAGCGG
The DNA here is from genome assembly GCF_000425665.1 of Gemella cuniculi DSM 15828. Taxonomy (GTDB): domain Bacteria; phylum Bacillota; class Bacilli; order Staphylococcales; family Gemellaceae; genus Gemella; species Gemella cuniculi. The sequence goes on along the minus strand of NZ_AUDW01000029.1, from coordinate 33,203 downwards.
TTAAGACACCGCCCTTTCACGGCGGTAACACGGGTTCGAGTCCCGTACGGGTCATTTTTTGTTGGAGGTTTAGCTCAGCTGGGAGAGCACTTGCCTTACAAGCAAGGGGTCAGCGGTTCGATCCCGTTAACCTCCACCATTTAAATGAGGGAAGATAGCGAAGAGGCTAAACGCGACGGACTGTAAATCCGTTCCTTCGGGTTCAGTGGTTCGAATCCACTTCTTCCCACCATTCTTATATTTTTGGGATATAGCCAAGCGGTAAGGCAACGGACTTTGACTCCGTCATTCCCCTGGTTCGAATCCAGGTATCCCAGCCATGAGCCATTAGCTCAGTTGGTAGAGCATTTGACTTTTAATCAAAGGGTCGAAGGTTCGAGTCCTTCATGGCTCATTAAATAATAAAAGGCTGCAATATGCCTTTTATATTTTTGGCCCGTTGGTCAAGCGGTTAAGACACCGCCCTTTCACGGCGGTAACACGGGTTCGAGTCCCGTACGGGTCATTTTAAAGTTGTGGATAGTATATTCTACAACTTTTTTATTTGTTGAGAAGGGAATTTACCTCTTTTTTAGGAGTTAGTTTTATTTAAAATACCGAATCTATTTATCTTAATCACAACAAATTGATTCGGTATTTTATTTTATTTTTCTAAATTTTTATTTGTAAAACTTACCGGTAGGATTTCTTTATAAAAGTTATATACTTTATAATCATTTTCTGATGTTCCAAGAATTAATTTAAAATCATTTTCAGCAAATTCTGCAATAACTTGTCTGCAGACACCACATGGCGGACAATAATTATCTAAATTTCCATCTGGACCACCAACAATAGCAATTTTTTTGAAATTAGTCACTCCTTCGCTAACTGCTTTGAATATAGCGGTACGTTCTGCACAATTTGTAGGGGTGAAACTAGCATTTTCTATATTACATCCTGTGTATATTTTTCCATTATTTGCAAGAATAGCTGCTCCAACTTTGAATTTTGAGTAAGGTACATAGGCGAAATTAGTAGCTTTAATTGCTTCTTTGATTAAGTTTTTATTTTCATTATCTTCGGAGATAATATTTTTATTATTTATTAATTTTATTACTATATGAGAAACTCCTGCATCAACATTAGTTTTTTCAGTTACATATTTTGCTATGTTTTTTAATTCAGGTGCTGAATTTTTCATTGCAACGCTATATTTTACTATTTCTAACATTGAAATATCATTAAGATTGTCACCTATAGCTAATGTGTTGTTAAGTGAAATTTTGTAATTATCAGCAATTTTTTGTAGTGCCTTTCCTTTAGTTGCGTTTTTATCCATAACTTCCAAGTTATTTATTCCTGATGAGGTAACAGAGATATTTTCATTATCTTCTAGTAGTTTTTTTGCTTTATCTAATTTTTTTTTATTACTTGATATACCAATTACTTTTATTGATGGATTATTTTTTTGATTTAGATATAATTCTATATTCTCTACTTCAGTAATATGTCCTCGTTTTAATCTTTGTAAAGTATCTTTTCGCAAGTGTTCAATATCTGGAATTTCGCCCATTGAACGAATTAAATCAGCATAAGCCTGTATATCAGTTTCAATACTATTTGTAAAAACTGTATTTTTAGTGTAGAGTTGATAGTTTATATCTAAACTTTTAAAAATAGCTATTGTGTAGTATAAGTCTTTTAGTTGAATAGGAACTATGCTTATAATATTTCCATTTTTATCATAAATTACTCCGCCATTAAAACTTATAATATCACATTTTATATTTTGATTTTCTAATGGAGGTAATGCCTCATAGTAAGCTCGCCCAGTAGCTACTACAAATTTAATATTATTTTCTTGAGTATATTTTATTAATTCAACATTTTCTTTGGGAATTTTGTGTTCAGTATTTAACAGTGTTCCATCCATATCACTAGCTATTAATTGTATCATATAATGCTTTTAAAGAAATGAGTGTATAAAATTGTCAATTCTTTTTTCCTTTCATAGTTTTGTAATTAGATTATATCATAAAGAACATGAATATAGTACGAAATTTGAAAAAATTTTACGGTTAGAGTTTAATTTCTACTATATTTGATATTTTTGTGATAAGATAAATGTAACTAAATTATATTATAGAGAGTGATATAGCATGGATATAAAAAAAATTATTAAAGATAACAATCTTGAAGAGTTATTTACTTTGGTAAAGATTGGATTAGAAAAGGAAGGTCAACGTGTTTTGGAAGGTGCAAATATTTCTAAAACCTCACATCCAAAAGTGTTTGGTATTAGACATGAACACCCTTATATTCAAACAGATTTTGCTGAGTCACAAATTGAGCTTATAACTACTCCAGAGAATAATGAAAAGGATGTTATAAGAATACTCAACGCTATTCATGAAGTAGTTTTGAAAAATCTTCCTGAAAATGAATACATTTGGCCACTTAGTATGCCTGCAAAATTACCCAATAGTGAGGATATACAGGTTGCTCAATTTGATAATAAATCAGATGTGGAGTATCGTGAATATTTGGTAGAAAAGTATGGAAAGTATAAACAGATGGTTTCGGGGATTCATTATAATTTTCAATTAGATGATAAATTGATGGAAAAAATTGCTGTGATTAATGGTAAAACATTAGTTGCGACTAAAAATGATATTTATATGAAACTTGCACGTCAATTTATAAGATATCAGTGGCTTTTAATATATTTGTATGGAGCTTCACCATTTGCAGAAGACAAGTACTTTGTTGATGGTAAAAAACCGGATGGTTTTGTCAGAAGTTTAAGAACCAGTAGATATGGATATGTAAATGAAGATGATATTGTTGTTTCTTATGCTTCTTTAGATAAATATATTAAGGATTTAACTAGTTATGTAAAAACTAATAAACTTATAGCTGAAAAAGAATTTTATTCAAGTGTTAGATTTAGAGGAGCTGAAACCGTTTCTCTTTTTCCTGAAATAGGAATAAAATATATTGAATTTAGACTTTTTGATTTAAATCCATTTGCCCCATTTGGAATTTTAGAAAAGGATGTTAGATTTATTCATCTATTTTTAAAAACTTTAGTTTGGATGGATGAAGTTGATAAAGAAAGTTCTGAAAAAATAGGAAGAGAGTATAGTGAAAGAATTGCACTTTCAAATCCATTAAAAAAATTAGAATATCTTGAAGAGGGGTTAGATATTTTAGAAAATATGAAAAAAATGATTAGAGAACTAAATTTACCAGAAAGTGATATTAAAATTGTAGAAGAAAAAGAAGATGAATTAATAGATCCATCACTTACTATTGCGGCAAAATTAGTAAAAGAATATGAAAGAGAAGATAGCATAGTAAATGTGGGAATGGAACTAGCAAAATATTATAAAAACGAATCATTAAAAAGATATTATTCTTTAAATGCTTATGAAAATATGGAATTATCAACTCAAGCATTAATAGAAGATGCAATAAAAAATGGTATAAAAGTTCAAGTAATTGATGAAAACGACCAATTTCTTCGTTTAGAGTATAAGGATAAAATGGAATATGTAAAAAATGGAAATATGACTAGTAAAGATAGTTATATTTCGCCATTGATTATGGAAAATAAAGTTGTAACCAAAAAAATATTAGCGGAGAAAGGTTTTAGAGTTCCTTTAGGATATGAAGTTTCAAATTTAGATGAAGCTCTTTTGAAGTTTAATTATATAAAAAATAAACCGATAGTAATAAAACCTAAAAGTACAAATTTTGGATTAGGAGTTACAATCTTTAAAAATGGAATTAATTCTGAAGAAAAATTTTCTAAAGCAGTAAATTTAGCATTAAAAGAAGATAATGACATAATCATTGAGGAATTTATTGAAGGGACGGAGTACAGATTTTTTGTCATAGAAGGAAAAACAAGAGCTGTATTACTTAGAACACCTGCCAATGTTATTGGAGATGGTAAACATACTATTTCGGAGTTGGTAATTATTAAAAACAATGATTTGCTTAGAGGAGATGCGAAGAAAACACCGCTTAAAAAGATAGAGTTAGGAGAAATAGAAAAACTTCAATTAAATGAACAAGGTTTAACTTTTGATACTGTTTTGAAAAAGGGAGAAGTTGCATATCTTAGAGAGAATTCTAATATAAGTACTGGTGGAGATTCCATAGATGTGACTGATGAAGTTCATGAAAGTTACAAAAAGTTAGCGATAAAAATGACGGAAGCTATGCAAGCTAGAGTGTGTGGTATGGATTTAATCATTCACGATATAAATATAGAGGCAACAAATAGCAATTACGGAGTAATAGAAGCAAATTTCAATCCAATGATGATGATGCATATTTATCCACATAAGGGGAAATCAAGAAGGGTATCATTGGATGTTTTAAGGATGTTATTTCCTGATAAGGCTATAAACTAAACTTTCGTATTATTTTAGAAAGATTTTATGAATCCAAGTTTGATATAACAGATGAGTTCTTTTTGTAAAAATTTTATAAAGAACTTATCTTTTATATTTAGAAAAATAAAAAACTTAAATTTTTATACAACTGAAAATATGTAAATAAAATTTTCTTACTATATCTTTATAGGAAAATTTTATGCTAGTGAACAAATATAATTAGTTAATATACTAAGTAAAACAATGAATTTGATAATATTTAAAAATAAAAATAGATATAAAAATATTCTTAAAAGATAAACGAAACATAAGAAATCGCATTCAATGTTCGTTTGTTCGAAAATACAAACATTTACAAACTATAAATTAGATGATATAATCATGAGGTATGCAAAGCGTATACACGTCATATTAAATTAATTATTTATTATATAAAGGAGGTATAAAGATGGTAGGAATTATCATCGCAAGTCATGGAGAATTTGCTGCTGGGATTAAACAATCTGGTACTATGATTTTTGGTGAGCAAGAAAAAGTAGAGTCAATTGTTTTTATGCCAAGCGAAGGACCAGATGATTTACAAAGAAAACTTCAGGAAGCTATCACCAAAGTAGATTCTGAAGAAATTCTTTTCCTTGTTGATCTTTGGGGCGGAAGTCCGTTCAATCAAGCCAATAAATTGTTAGAAGAAGCTCCAGAAAAAAGAGCTATCGTAGCAGGGCTTAATTTACCGATGCTGATTGAAGCGTATGCTAGTAGATTTACAATGACAACAGCTCATGAAATAGCAAAAGCAATAGCTCCAACTGCAATAGAAGGAGTGAAAGTTCGTCCTGAAGAACTTCAACCAAAACAAGAAATTGCAGAAGAACAAGGGCAAAAGGTAGTTCAAGGTTCTATTCCAGAAGGAACAGTACTAGGGGATGGAAAAATAAAATTTGTTCTTGCAAGAATAGACACTCGTTTATTACATGGGCAAGTAGCAACTAACTGGACGAAAGCAACTAATCCGAATAGGATAATTGTGGTGTCAGATTCAGTATCTAAAGATGAATTACGAAAAAAACTTATCGAGCAAGCTGCACCACCAGGAGTTCGTGCACATGTAATCCCGTTGGATAAACTTGTACAAGTTTATAATGATCCACGTTTTGGTGATACAAAAGCATTGTTATTGTTTGAAACTCCACAGGATGCACTAACAGTAATTGAAAAAGGAGTCAAAATTCCAGAACTTAATATTGGATCAATGGCTCATTCTGTTGGCAAGGTTCAAATCAATAATGTTTTATCAGTGGATCAAGATGATGTAGACGTATATAAAAAACTTCGTGACTTAGGTGTGAAATTTGATGTGCGTAAAGTATCAAATGATTCACCATCAAATTTATTCAAACTTATTGAATCTAAGACAAGTGAAGGATTAAAACTATAATAAAATATGTATTTATATTAGGAGGACACAATGGAATTTAGTATTCTAGCAGTTATTTTAGTCCTAGTTGTTGCCTTCTTGGCAGGGATGGAAAGTATTCTTGACCAATTTCAATTCCATCAACCAATTATTGCTTGTTCATTAATTGGTTTAGCAACAGGACATTTAAAAGAAGGTATTATTTTGGGTGGTGCTTTACAATTATTAGCTTTAGGTTGGGCTAATATTGGGGCAGCTGTGGCTCCCGATGCAGCATTGGCATCAGTGGCATCTGCGATTATTTTTATTAAAGCAGGAAATTTTTCAGATGAAGGGCGTACTATAGCAATAGCAACAGCTGTAACTTTAGCAACAGTAGGTTTAGTTCTTACTATGGTAGTTCGTACTTTATCAGTAGTTATTGTTCACCAGGCTGATCGTGCAGCAGAAAATGGAAATTTCCGTGGGGTTGAGTTTTGGCATTATGTTGCACTTGCATGTCAAGGACTACGTGTTGCTATCCCAGCAGGACTATTAATGTTTATTCCATCTTCAACAGTTCAAAAAGCACTTGAAACATTACCAAAATGGTTTACTGATGGTATGGCTATTGGTGGTGGAATGGTAGTTGCAGTTGGTTTTGCAATGGTAATTAACTTGATGGCAACAAAAGAAGTATGGCCGTTCTTCTTCTTAGGATTTGCTTTAGCACCATTAAACCAATTAACACTAATTGCAACAGGTATTATCGGATTATGTATCGCAATCATCTACCTAAACCTTTCAAAAAATAATAAAGGTGGTGGAGGTGGAAACTCTTCATCAGGGGATCCATTAGGTGATATTTTAAATGATTATTAATAAGGAGGAACTAGAAATGTCAGAGAAAAAAATTACATTAAGTAAAAAAGATCGTCGTAGTGTTATGTTACGTTCTCAGTTCCTTCAAGGTTCATGGAACTATGAACGTATGCAAAATGGAGGTTGGGCATTTTCTTTAATCCCAGCTCTTAGAAAATTATATCCAAACAAAGAGGATGCATCTAATGCATTAAAACGTCATTTAGAATTTTTTAATACTCATCCATATATTGCAGCACCAATTTTAGGGGTAACACTTGCCCTTGAAGAGGATAAAGCTAATGGTGCTGAAATTGATGATGCAGCTATTCAAGGTGTTAAAGTAGGAATGATGGGACCTTTAGCTGGGATTGGAGATCCAGTATTTTGGTTTACAGTTCGTCCTATTTTAGGAGCTATTGCAGCTTCATTAGCAACAGGTGGTTCAATTATTGCACCATTATTCTTCTTTATTGCTTGGAATGTTATACGTGTGGGATTCTTATGGTATACTCAAGAACTTGGATATAAAAAAGGTTCAGAAATTACAAGCGACCTTTCAGGTGGTATATTACAAACGATTACTAAGGGGGCATCTATATTAGGTATGTTTGTAATGGGGATTTTAGTTCAGCGTTGGACTAATATTAATTTCCCATTAGTAGTTTCTAAAGTTCAATTAGATGAACAAGCATATATTCATTTTCCAGGAGAAAATGAGCATATAACAGGTAAAGTATTTCAAGATATAATAACTAAAGCAACAAGTGGAAAATTCTCGCTTTCACCAGAAAGAGTTACTACATTACAGGATAATTTAAATCAACTTATTCCTGGATTTGCAGCATTACTATTGACATTTATATGTATGTGGTTATTAAAACGTAAAGTGAGTCCAGTGGTTATTATCTTTGGATTATTTGCTTTAGGTGTTTTAGCACATGTGACTGGGGTAATGTAAAAATTAAATTAATGAGTTGAAACAATTTAGTTTCAGCTCATTTTTAAAAAAGAAAGGAGAAGTATTTGTGGTAGTATCGATGAATACAAAAGTGGTGTATAAGACGAAAGGAAATTCGCTAACTGGTTCAATAGGGAACAAACATGGAGACATACTAGTAGGTGATAAAGCATTTGAGTTTTATAATCATAGAAATCCAGAAGATTATATTCAGATTCCATGGAGAGAAGTAGATAAGGTTCGTGCCCAAATATTTTTTAGAGATAAATATATTAGAGGATTTTTTATAGATACTAAAAGTTCAGGAAGTTTTAATTTTGTTGTAAAAAATTCTGGAAAATGTCTAAAAGAGATGAGAGAATTTTTGGGAAATGAAAAAATAGTAAGAAATAAACCATTGCTATCGTTAAAAGAATTACTAAAAAGAAACAAAAGATAAGAGGAAAAATTTTTCCCCTTATCTTTTTTATTTTAAAAAGATATAAAATAGGATTTTATATGAGTAAAAACAATTTACATATGTATTTTTTTATAATACAGGATATAAAATATTAAATATAATATATATATTTTTATTTGGAAAATAAAAATGTATAAAAACAAAGTGATTTAAGTGTTTTTTTAAATTAAAATTATATATTTTAATTTAAAAAATGAAAATATATTTTAAATTAAAAATAATAGTTAAATAATAAAAAATTAACATCAAGCCTTATAAAAAAATAAAAATAAGGTTTTTTGTAAATGATAGAAGTTATCAATTTGAAATAAAATAAAAATATTAAAAAAATAAAAAAGAAATATAAGTTAATCTTTAAAAAATATTGAAGTGATAAGCTATTGTAAAAATTATACTATAGAGATTATAAGAAAATATTAAGTTTTATTTTTTTCAGTAAAAAAAATTAACTTGAAATACTCATTTTTCAGTTGTACAATAACAGTATAAAGAGTATATGAATTATAGAAGGGAGATTAACAAAATGAATTATATTTTTCCATTTAAGCAACATGTAGGTGCTCCATCAGAAGTTGTAGTAGAAGAAAATGCTGTTGTAGAGCGTGGTCAGCTTATTGCGAAAAAACCCGACGGTGTATTAGGTAGTAATATATTTTCCAGTGTATGTGGTAAAGTTATTGAAATAAGAGAAAATGAAATAGTTATAGAAGAAAAAGATACAGATTACTCTAAATATATACCATTGAAATCAGAAACTCCTAAAGATTTGCTTGCTGAATCTGGATTAGTTGGTTTAGGTGGAGCTGGGTTTCCTACTTCAGTAAAACTAAATATTGATTTTGGGGGAGATAAAGGAACAGTTATAGTAAATGCAGCAGAGTGTGAGCCAATACTATCACATAATATAGCTAGAATTGATGAAGATCCAGAAAAACTTTTAAGAAGTTTAGGTATTGTTATGAATATCGTAAATGCACAAAAGGGTATTATAGCTTTAAAAGGAATTCATCAAGATACAGTAAATAAGTTAAAAGAAGTGAATAAAAATAGTAATGTAACAATTTTTGAATTAGATAATATCTATCCAATGGGAGAAGAGCGAGCGGTAATTAGAGAGAGTATGGGGGTATTGTTAAAACCTGATAGTTTACCTTCTGAAGCAGATGCAGTAGTTATAAATTTGGAGACTGTGTTGAAAGTAAGAGAGGTAATTGAAGATAAAAAACCGCTAATTGATAAAGATTTAACTGTAGCAGGAAAGTTGAGTGAAGCAGGAAGTATTCATGTTATGTTTGATGTACCGTTAGGAATACCAGTAGGGGAAGTATTTGATAGATGTGGTGGTTTAGGTGATGAGTACGGAGAACTTATAATGGGTGGACCTTTTACAGGTAAGAGAACTTTCGTAGATAAGCCAATAGTAAAAACTACTGGTGGTTTAATAGCTGCAGAGAAGTTTCTACCATCACCAGAAAAAATTGGAGTTTTAGTGTGTGCATGTGGAGCAGATGAGGCAAGGTTGAGAGAACAAGCTGCTAGTATGAATAGTGAAGTAGTGGGTGTTGAGTTTTGTAAAAATGCTATGCTTATGAAAAATGGTAGTAGAAAATGTTTGAATCCAGGAATTTGTCCAGGGCAAGTACAAAAAGTTATGTCTTTAAAAAAAGCAGGAGCTCAAGCAGTATTAATCAGTAATTGTACGGATTGTAGTAATACGGTAATGTCATGCGCACCGCAATTAAAGCTACCCGTTTATCATTGTACAGATGGTGCATTAAGATCAGTTAATTATAAATTAATAAGAAGATTTAAAAATTAAGGAGGAAAACATTATGTCTAAAAATAGATACCGGTAAACAAAAAATAAGACAAAAAATTTATTAATAATATTCGGGAGGTAGAAAGATGTCTATTACATTAGAAACATTAGAAAAACACTTGAAAGATCCAGCTATTTTTTGCTGTCGCCGAGAAAAAGGGCAAGTCATAGGTGCAGCAGATTTAGAAGATCCAGGTCTTTTTGAAGATATGATAGAAGCAGGATTATTAACCTTAAGTCCAGAAGGGTTAACAATAGAAGAAGTTTTAGGTAGTACATTATTAGAAGATGTTGAGGCATTAACACCTATTACTAAAAATGTTTTGGATAAAGTTAATAAAGTAGAAAAAGAAATAGAGGAAAAACAAGAAGACGAAGTTTCTTCAGAAAAAGCTGGAGCAACAGTTTACAAAGAAACAAGAGTCGGAGGTAACGGAATGATTCACATTGAGATAGGAAGAGCAGAAAAATTTGAAGGTTTGAAATTAGATGTACCTGTAGTAGCAGGAGCAGGTGGGGAAAATCCTACATTACCTGTAGAAGAAAAAACAGGTGAGAAGAAAGTAATTCGTACTTTAACAAAACAACACATCAAAATTACTGATGTAAAATTAGGAAATGAAACTTCTATAAAAGATGGAGTAATAACAATTGATAAAAAATTAGCAGAAGCCGCTTTAGGGGAAGATGCATTATGTAAAAAATTGGAATTAGATGTTATTTATCCAGATAAAAGACATATTTATACAGAAACAATTATGGATGTTTGTCCAATAGCTACAAAAGTAGAAGGAAAACTAGGTGAAGGTGTAACTAAAGTACTTGATGGAGTAGTATTCATGTTGACTGGTGTTGATGAAGATGGGGTACAAGTACATGAATTTGGTTCTTCAGAAGGATTCTTAGATGAAAAAATGCTTTATGGACACCCAGGATGTGCTGATGAAAATGATATTATAATTCGTTGCCATGCAACTATTCAAAGATTATCAGGAATGACAAGACCAGGACCATTTGCAGCTCATAAATGTCAAGACTATATCATCCAAGAAATTCGTAAAGAATTGAAAGAATACAAAGGTGAAGTAGTAAGAGAAGAAATTTGTGAAGACGTACGAAGAACAGGAAACCCTCGTGTAGTATTAGTTAAAGAAATTATGGGACAAGGTGCTATGCACGATAACGTTATTTGTCCAACTGAGCCATGTGGTATTGCAGGAGGTCAAAAAAATGTTGACTGTGGAAACGTGCCAATTATCTTAACACCAAACCAAGTAAGAGACGGTTCAATTCATGCTTTAACTTGTATAGGACCAGCTACAAAAGAAATGACACGTCATTACATAAGAGAACCACTTGTAGAAGGATTAGCAGAAGATAAAGAATTAGACCTTATCGGAGTAATTTGTATCGGATCACCACAAGTTAATGATGAAAAATTATGGGTATCTGAAAGATTAGGATCATTATTTGAATCATTAGATTTAGATGGTATTATTATAACTACAGAAGGATTTGGTAATAACCATATTGATTTTATTGAACATATTGGACAAGCAGGGGTACGTAATATTCCAGTAGTAGGTGTATCATTCTGTGCTTACCAAGGACAATTAGTAGTAGGTAATAAATATGCTACAGCAATGGTTGAAGAAAATATGGACAAAGGTGGTTTTGAAAATGATATTGCTGGATGTTCTTGTGTAACTCCATCAGTAGCAGCTCGTGCAATTCAAATGCTTAAAAATAGAATGGCAGGGGTAGAAGTAAAACCAGCTGAGAAAAAATGGAATAACGATGTTATTAATGCAAACAACAAACTTTTAGGTCTTCCAGAAACAGTATTAGTAGATAGTAAAACTTATCACTAATTAGGAGAAATCATGGACTATATCATTAATCCAGTAGCAATGGGTGGCATAATAAAAGAAATTAAAGATGATAAAGTTAAAATTCATTTACATGGCCGTTTAGGTGTCATAACAGTACCTACAAAGTTGGTTAGAACAGATGATATACTAGAAGCGGGTCATATATTAGAATTTTACTTTAGTTACATTCAAGTAATGGAAGACCCTTATGACTATGATAGTTCAGATATACTTTATGAAGAAATGCAACCATGCTTACTGGGAGGGAAAATTATTCAAGTAAATGATACAGCTATAGAAGTAGCTATTATGGATGATCTAGGTACAATAGCTGTACCAAGACGTTGGGCATTTACATCTATAGAATTAGAAGAGAATCAAGATGTAGAGTTTTACCTTAGTCACATGAAAGTGATAGGTAAAAAAGAAATTACAACGAGATAGAGTATAAGGAGATATGACAATGAAATTAACAACAAAACCAGGGATGCAATCTGAAATTTTTGTACCTATTACACCAAAAGCAATATTTACAGAATTAAAAAAACCACTTAATAAATGTAAAGTTGCATTTATAACAGCGGGTGGAATACATATAAAATCACAAGAACCATTTAATACATCAGGAGATTTTTCATATCGTGCAATACCATTTGATACACCATCAAGTGAATTAATGGTTACACATGGTGGGTTTGATAACTCTGATATAAATAAAGACCCTAATGCGATGTTACCTATTGATCGTCTTCACGAATTAGTTGAAGAAGGATTTATTGGTTCTTTATCAAAAGAAACATACACATTCATGGGTGGTGGCGGAAACGTTGAAAAATTCACTAATGAAACAGGACCAGAAATAGCAAGAAAATTGAAAGAACAAAATGTGGATATAGTTTTATGTACAGGTGGATGTGGAACTTGTCACCGTTCTGCAACAATCGTAACAAGATGCTGTGAAGAAGTAGGAATGAGCTGCTGTGTTATCGCTGCACTACCTCCAATCGCAAGACAACAAGGAGCACCAAGAATTACAGCACCACATGTACCTATTGGTTCAAATGCTGGAGAACCTAACAATATTCCAATGCAAACAGCAATTGTAAAAGAATCGTTGGAATGGGTTAGAGACTGTCCAAGTTTCAACGCAACAAAAGTACTACCTTATGAATACAGACATAATGTTTAATAAAAATATATAAAGGAAGGGTGACTTATCCCTTCCTTTTTTCAAGGAGGAGAGTAAAATGGGTTAGGACCAAGTATAAAAATGACAACTAAACATCATTATAATTGTCCTGTGGTAAGTGTGCTTAGTAAAGATAAAGAAGTAGAATTTACCACAATTATAGTAGGTGGTGTTTCAGAAAATTTTGATAACAAAGTTTTTACAGCAAAAAGAATAGCGGATATAGCAAATACTCTCAATATAGATGGTGCATTAGTTGCAATAGATGGTTGGGGAAATCATCATATAGACTTTGTTAGTGCAATAGAAGAATTAGGAAAAAAAGACATTACAAGTGTAGGACTAAGTTTTATAGGACGACAAGGTAGATTAGTTTGCACAAACAATTATGTAGATTGTATAGTAGATTTTAATAAAGGAACGAGTGGTTATGAGTCCTGTGTAGTTGGAGAAAATAATTTAACAGAATATGATGCGATGAAAGCCATAGCTATATTAAAAAGTAAGTTAAGAAAAAAAGGTAGATTAAAAAATATAGAAGACACAGAAGAATATGTAAAAGATAAATTAATAAAAAAAATATTTAAAGTAAATGAAGTTATGTATGGAAATAGTACGTATTTTGAGAATGGAAAACTTATCTTAGAGAAAAACTTAGAAAAAAAATATAAAGGAATAAGTAATAGAATAAAAGATATAAAAATAAAAATACTAAAACCGAGCGAGAATGATTTTTTTGTTAATTCTAACTTAGACTATTTACCTATAGCGTGTAAAAAAATGGGTGAATTAGGTTCTGGTCAAACTCATGAGTTATCTGGTGTTTGTGTAATGATAACAGGGGTAGAAGATAAGAGCGGTTATCAGCCAGCTAATATAGGTTCTTCTGAAGGAATATTTAAAAATCAGGTTTTTTTAGATAGAGCAGGGACACCAGCTTCAACAGATTATATAATACATGTAGATTTTCTTTTTGAAGAAGGAGAAGGTAGGAGTTCAGAAGGTGTGATAGCTGCACATAATATAGCGGATTTAATAGTAGAAGAGATTCGAAAAAAATTACTGGTGATAGAAAATTTTCCATATAGAAGGGAAGAATATTTTAATGTAAAACGACCGAATAAAAGTAAAATAGCTTTAATAAAATTGGTATCAGGATTAGGAAATATGTATGATACAATGGTATTTCCAAAACAGCCTGGTGGAATAATTGGGGCATATAATTTGAGAAATTGTCAGAATATACCATATGTAATTAGTCCGAATCAATGTAGAGACGGTGTTATACATTCATTATTGTAAAATAAAAATTCCAGCAAAAATTATTTGCTGGAATTTTTATTTTGAAATTTATTTTCGGATAAATTAAGTTATTCTTCAATATCTCTTGGAAAAATCATTGATTCTCCATAGTTAAGGTTTCTAAGTGTGGTATATGTATCTTCTAGCGTTATGTATTTTAATTTTCTCATAGTTAATACACGATATTTAAGAAGACGAACAGCTTCCATCTGTAGTTCTTTAAGTTCTTCTTCGTAATCAATATCTTCAAGGAAAACTTCAAATAGCGTGAAAGAGAAGTAAGTATAGACGTCTTTTACAAATTCTGCTGTATCTTGATTTTCTTCACCTTCAATCACTTTATATGCAACTGCCAAAAGTGAATCACGAATACTTGGAGCACAATCAATAATAGCTTGTAGCTGTTCAGAGTTTTTCTTATAATTAACATCTAATTTCTTCAATTTTTTATTTATTAGGGTAGAATTATTTTTTATTTTTTCACGCTGCTCAGGTGCTAAATCTCGAGCTACATAATAACGAGTAAGTTTTCTTTTAATTCGAGTTTCTTTATAGTTGATTCGTAAGTTTAGAATTAGATTTTTCCACACAGAATATGTTAGGAGAGAAGTTCTTCTAAGATGCATAATTTTTGCAAATTCCATAATTTCCTTTTTATTAGGATTATCTTTTAAAATCATAGGAAGAGCATTATTTTGTGCTTTAATTATTTTTTTATGTAATTTCAAACTATTTTTATCTGTGTCAAAATTATTTATTTGCATATTTTTAAAATATGCCTTTATAGCATGAAGATTTTTAATTTCATGTGCATAAGCAACTCTTTCTTCAATGTTTTTATTAGAAATATCACGCTCTTTAAATTCTTTAAGTATACCTTCTAATATTTTTTCACGAATGGCAAACTGAGAAAATTGTTTTTCTTCATCTTCATCTTTGACAATAATAGGGAGAATAGCAGTTCCAACGATAATGCTAATTAAAACCACATTGCTTGCAATAAATAAAATAGTGTCTCTCAATGGGAAATTTTCTCCAGTATTTGCAATTACAACAGGAATCATAAGGGCCGTAGCTAAAGTTACAGTCCCATGAATACCACATAAACTCGCAATAATAGAATATTTGAAACGAGAATAGCCACTATTTTCTAGTTTTCTATTGAGAATAGCATTTGCTGTTTTTTTTGCTGTTGTAAAGTTATGTGGTTGAAATGTTATATAAGAAACATAAACAAAAATGCCACGTACAATCATAAGTGCTAACACAATAATTAGTGAATAACCAAATGCATGATAAATATCTATTTCACGATTTCTAAACATAGTGATATAAATTTCTGGTAATAAGTAACCTAGAAAAGTAAATACAAATCCATTTAGAACGTAACTGGTAATGAATTGTGTACTGTCGGTTATAACAGCAGCCTCTCCACCACTTCCAGCGATTAGATGAAGTTCTCTTTGGAAATTATATATTAGTGCAGTAATAACGACAGCAACAATTCCTGATACATGAATATGCTCAGCTATATAAAATACAAAAACTGGAGTTAAAAGTTGATAGATGACTAAAATATTTGATTCATCTGCTAGTTTAGTCATGAAAATCCATTTAATTTGAACTAGAATTATACCAACTATTAAACCAAAAATAGCACCACCAAGTGCAACGGTGAGAAATTTACTGCCAGCATTAGCAATAGAAAAAGTATTTGTTAAAATAGCTCCTAACGCTATGTTAAACGAAACTAATCCAGAAGCATCGTTTAGTAGTGATTCTCCTTCTAATATTGCCATAAGTCCTTTAGGGAGTTTCATTCCTTTTGTAATAGCTTTAACAGCTACAGCATCAGTAGGAGAGAGAATTGCTGCAAGAACAAAACAAGCAGCCCAAGGGATTGCTGGAATTAAAAAATGAATTATAGTGCCAACTACCATGACTGTGATTAACACTAATAATAAAGCCATGTACAAAATTGGTCTTTTGTAAAGCCAAATATTTTTTAGAGAAGAATTAAATCCATCAGTAAACAGAAGTGGTGCAATAACTAGCATCATAAACATTTCGGATTCAAACTCAAAATGAATAGTTAGAGGTAAAAATGTAATGATAGCCCCCAAAATAATTTGGAATAGTGCCGCAGGAATTCGAGGTATAAGGTTATTTAGAAAAGAACCTAAAATGACTATAATTACAAAAATTCCCAAAGTTGATAAAATTTCCATAAAAAACTCCTTCCAATTAATAAAAATTTTCTTTTAACGCTATATATTTTACTATTAATACAATAGTAAAGCAATAAAAATCACGATAAAATCTTAAAAATTTATTGTGATTATTTTTAAAAACTTAAAATTGATACAGATTTTAAGATGAAAAATCAAGAGTGCAGCAGATATCATCAAATAAATTAATTCTCTGGGTTCATATTTATTTGGATATCTTTGTGATAGTCGTTTATTTGCTCAATAATTGAGGAATGAAGATGGAATTTACGAATATTGTATGCAAAAAAGACTTAATTTCTAAGAACGGTGACGTAAGAAATTAAATCTTAACTGCTTGAGATGCTATCTTGTAAGGAATTTTTTGTAGCTTGCCTCTTAAAATTTCTAATGCTCTAGCATTACCAACTTATTACTTTTTCATCTTCAATTTTGATTTTAGTATCAAAAATGGTATTCAGCAACTCTTCGTCATAGAATAAAGTAGATTTATCATTTTTAATAATTTTTCCATCTAAAAGTGCAACGATATTATCACTGTAGGTAAGTGCTTGGTTAATATCATGAAGGACCATTATGATGGTGATACTAAATTTTGAATTTAATTCTTTAATAAGCTTCATAATTGATTTTTGATATTTTATATCAAGAAATGTAGTAGGTTCATCTAAAATTATAATATCTGTACTTTGAGCCAAACACATTGCTATATAAACTCGTTGTAGTTGACCACCAGAAAGTTCATCAACTCTTTTATCTTTATATTCTAACAAGTGGGTTTGTTCTAATGCAAAATTTATTTTTTCTAAGTCTGTAGCAGTTTTTTTATAGAAAAAGATATTTTGATAAGGAAGCCGAGCGAAACTAACCATATCATAAACTGTGATTTCCTTTGGTATAGAATTGTTTTGGTAAACAATGGAAAGTTTACTTGCAAGTTCCTTTAAAGAATAATTTCTGAGCTCTTTATCTTCTAAAATAATTTCGCCGTTGGTGTAACTAAGATTTTTTGAAATAATTTTTATTAATGTACTTTTTCCACAACCATTTTTTCCAAGAAATGTTGTAATTTTTCCTTTTTCTATATTTAACGATAAATTTTTAAATATATTTTTTCCATTTTTATATGTAAATGATAAATTTTTTATTTCGATAACATTTTTTGTCATACTAATTAACTCCCCTTTTTACAAGAATAATAAAAGCAGGTCCGCCAATAATCATCATAATAATGTCTGCAGGTATTTCTATCGGATTAAATAGAATTCTTCCTAGTGTATCAAAAAGTAATAATATGAATGCTCCTAAGAGTCCAGAAAATGGAATCGTATATAAATGATTTCGTCCAATAATAATTTTAGCAATATGCGGAGTAATTAATGCAAGGAAGACTAAAACTCCAGCAACACTGGTAGCTACTGATGCTAAAGCAACAGCAACAAATGATATAAGAAGTCTCATTTTATTTATATTAATTCCTAATGAAGAAATAATATTATCATCCAGTGAGAAAATGTTGCAAAGTTTTGCTAATAAGAAACTTATTATAAGTAGTAAAGGAATCCAAAGTAATAGTAGCTTTACATCATCCCAATTTTTGGTTCCAAGAGCAGAAGTTTTGAATGCAACAGAAGTCGTAGAACTAGATTGATTGATATATTCCAAAGAACTAAGGATTCCACTGAAGAAATAACTTATGGCAATCCCAATAAGTATAATTTTTATATTATTTTTTGTCTTACCTGCCAACATGTAAATTATAAGAAATCCACACATTCCACCTATAATAGAAAATACGGATTTGAAAATTAATAAATTAGGGAATAAACCAATTCCAAGATATAAAAACAAATTAGCACCACTAGAAACTCCAATGATACTAGGGTCTACTAGAGGATTTTTTAATACCGTTTGAAGAAGCAAGCCGCTGATTCCTAGAGCTGCACCAACTAAAATAGTTATGGCTATTCTAGGAAACCTAACATCAATAATAGCATTAACATTAGTGTATTCTTTTGTAAAAATACCAACAATAAGTTCAGAAATGCTCATTTTTATACTACCGCTATTAGCTGAAATAAAGATTGTAGAAAGTAGCAAAAAAATAATAAGACTAAATGAAAGTAATTTTTTTTCTTTAAACATTGTGTTCCTCCTTTCAAAATAAATTTTATAGTAATCTTTTTAGGCAATAATACAATGTATTAAAATATAAGTGTGGGAGAAGTAAAAAATTAAATTTTTTTAGTTTCATCCCACTCCAAATTATTTTTATTTATAGAATGTATCAAACAACGAATTTAATGCAGTTTGATAATCATAGCCAGCTGTCATTCCAAAAATCTTACTATCAAGATCTATAACTTTATTATTTTTTACTGCACTAAAATGGCTCCAACTTTTATTTGTTTCAAATTCTTTTTTAAACATTTCCATAACAACATCAGGCATAGCATGAGCAGTTCTTAGAATAAAATCTGGCTGTTCATTTAGAGCAGTTTCCAAATTTAGTTGAGAAAATTCTTCGGAATTCTTTATAATATTTTCACCACCAGCTAATTTTACTAAATTACCAACATAAGACTTTTCGCCTGCCGCTAGGTAACTCCCAGGAAGTCCCATCAAAATTAATACTTTTGGTTTCTTTTTTCCTTCAATTTTCTTGTTATATTTTTTAAAGAATTCTTCTCGTTCATTTTTTAAATTCTCATAAATAGAAAGTTTTCCAAATTCGGTAGCTAAATCTTCAGTAACTTTGTACAAACCATCAACACTACGAATATCAACGAACTTATATGGAATATTATTTTTTTCAAATCCTTCTTTAATCCAATCTTGTAAACTGTCTGGAGCATAAACCATGGAAGGTTTAATAGATTTTAAAACTTCCATATTTGGATTCATAGGTAATCCTATTTGAATAGTGTTGTTATAACGTTCAGGCATCTTACCAAGACGTGTAGTAGGAATTCCAGCAAGTTTTAAATCAAGTTTATCTGCAACTTGGCTTAATGCAACAGAATCCATAACTATGCGTCTTCCATTTTCTTCTTCAGATTTTTTATCCTTATTTACACCAGTAAGATCAATAGTTTCATTGAAAGCTTTATCTGCTTGGGTAGCATCTGTTCCGGTTGTATTTCCTGCTTTGTTAGAGTTAGAGCAACCACTAAGAATCATAAGTAATATGGTAAAAACAGTAAACAGTATTTTAAATTTATTCTTCATAAAAATCTCCTACTCTTTATTTTCATCTGAATTTTTTTCTTTAACTACTTTTTTCTTTCTTTGTAGGGTGGTAGCACCACCAACTAAAGCTAGAATGAAGATTCCACCACATATGTAGTAAGGAAGGTAATTTTTTTCTTTTAAAACATCCATATCAAGACCATCATTTCCTTGTTTAATTGTATCTGTATTAACTTCAACAAAATATCTTACAGGGCGATTCATAGGTTTTACATACATTTGTACCATTGCTAAAAAATTTTCATTTGGAACTTCAAATCGATAGTCAACGTAACTATCTTTGTATTGCTCAATATTTACTTTTGTTTCCGTAGCTATAACTTGTTTAAATTCTCCATCTTTTTGTAAAACTTTTATAAATGGACCTTGCTCGTTACTACGTTCTACCCAGTTCATAAGATGAATACGTATAGTTGCATATAACTTTCCATCTTTTGTTCTTTGTAGCATTGCTTTTGACCAGCGTTTTTCTCCGCTATTTTTCTGATTGTTAAGTGCAGAGTTTAAATCACCGCCATCATTAATAGGAGAGATAACCCCTTGAACCATGCCTTCACCAATTGCAGCATTTTTAGTTCCACCATCCGCAGTAATACCAGTCAAAGGATTAAGATAAGAACCAGTTATATCAAGATTATAAATACCAACATTTTTTGTTTTATTGTTGCTATCTTTAAAGTAGTCTTCTAATTTTTTCATGATAAAACCTTCTGGAACTTTGTTCTCATCTTTATTTTCAGATTTTGTTTTCTCATTATTTTTATTTTCGTCAGAGTTTTTTTCGCTATCTTTTCTTTCTTCACTTTTATTATTTTCATCTTTAGAGCTAGAAACCATAGTAGCAGCATCCCATTTGAATTTTATAATAGCATTCTGTGAGGCATCCCCACCCATAATTTGATTCATTGCATCAACAGAGACACGAACACCAATCTTATCAGGTTTTATAGCATTATAATTAAAATTCAAAGTACTGGGATAGGTACTTGTACCACCATCCAAATTAGTATCATTATAAGTACTAGTAACAGTGGCTGCATTTAGTGAACCTGAAAATATTGGAGCAGAGTAAACACTAAGTGATAATAAATGTCCGTGCATATTACTAAAATCCATTGGAATAAATTTAACAGTAATACTAGATGTTCCATTAGAATGTTCAGTGACAGTAGCAGTAGGGGATAAAGCTTTATTTCCCATAGAAAGTTTACCACTATTTTCAGAATGCCAAAGTTCAATAGGAACATTATAAACTTTTTCATCAGTAGCTTTGATAGAGTTCTCACTCTTTACATTAATGGAAGAAAAAATTAAAACTAGAATAGTTAATACTATACACATAAATTTTAATGTTTTTTTCATAGTAAAAAATTCTCACTTTCTAAATTTAATAGTTAAATAGTTAAAAGCGGGAACAGAGAACTAACACCTCTAATCCCGCTTTTTAAAAAGTTGATAATAAAATTTTGAACGCTGATAAAAGTAGCGGGTTACTATCAACCTCATAGTTATTTTATATTTAATTGTTACAACTTATTATTTTTGCTTTCTTCTTCCAAGAAGTGCAGCCCCAAGTAATGTTATTGTCCCAGCAAAAATAGTAGAAGATGTGTCTAATCCAGTGTTAGGAAGTTGACGCGGATTACTGTTAAGACCACTAGGAGCAACTCCTTGTCTTTCTTTTGCATTATTCCAATTAAATGTTAAAATAGCATTTTGTTTTCCACCACCAGGCATAATATTTTCCATAACTTGAACAAATACCGAAACTGGGACTTGAGTTAATTTTTGTTTACTAGTGAAGTGAACACGTACTTGGTTATTAGCTCCACCAGTAGGGACAACTGGGTATTCTACACCATTAACCCAGAACCTTTTAATTCCATCAGTCAAAGTACCAACTTTAATATCTTTGAAATAAACTACATAGTGGTAAGTATCTCCTTGTTTGTAAATAGTAACACCATTTAAAGCTGCATCCCCCATTGATTTACGACCTGGTTGATTTGCATGCATAAGTTGAGCAGTTACTCCGTCAAAATAAGTTACCGTGCTTGCAGTTTGTTGAGTTTGTCCATTATCATTTTGAGGTTTACCAGTATTTGAATCATGTCCTGTTCCAGGAGTACTAGGTTGTACTTGTGACCCAGGTTTAGTTGGATTTGTCTGATTTTCATTTTTTGGTTTTTCAGAATTTCCAGGTTTAGTAGAATCTTCATTTTTTGGTTTTTCAGAGTTTCCAGGTTTAACTGGGTTTTCATTTTTTGGTTTTTCGGCAGGTTTATCAAACTCAGCTTTAGCAACAGTAGTGTCTAATTGTAAAATAGCTGGTTGACGTCCGCCACCAGGCATAATATTTTCCATAGTTTGAACAAAAACTTCTACTTTAATTGTAGATTTTAATTCAGAAAGAGTAAATTCTGCCATTTTTGGATTACCTTCACCAGAAATAGGCTTAAGTGTAACCTCACTTCCTTCTACCCAAAACTTAGAAACACCATCTTTTTGACCTAAAAAAGAAAGTTCTTTCCAAATTACAGTATATTTATATTGAGCACCAATTTTTTGAACAGTTACTTTTGAAAGTGCAGCATTCCCCATTGACTTACGTCCTGGTTCATAAGCGTGCATAAGAGTAGCTGGTACTTCTACTATTTTAGAGGCGATTTCATTAGCAGCATAAGTTGAATTATTTTGAGCTGTAGCCCCAGTTTCTATTACTGATAGTGTAGAAACAATTGCCGCAGCAGAAAGAATCTTCAATAAATTATTTTTTTTCATCTTTAATATCTCCTTATTTTAAATTTATTTTCCATAATCACACAACACATAGGTATCATGTTTACTATATAATATTATAGTACAAAAATAATAAAAAATAAAGAGATAAGTAATAATCACTATCAATTATTTTTAGTTTATAAAGAGTTATTAAAAAAAAATTTATTTTTTATTTGATTCTAAGTTTTTTAAAAGGTATAATTTTTAATAAGAAAATTTAAAAGGAGGAGAATGGTGAAGGATATAGTTTTAATTCATGGAACGTGGTGTGATGGAAATGTATGGGGAGAGTTTAAAACAAAATTAGAAGAATTGGGACTTAGAGTACATACACCATCGCTTCGTTATCATGATTTACCATATAAAGAAGTGGAGGAAAAAGTAGGAAAAGTAAGTTTAGCTGACTATACAAATGACATAGTAGAATTAGTCGAAACTTTTGATGAGCCACCATTAATCTTAGGGCACTCATTAGGAGGGTTAATTGCACAACTTGCTGCTGTGAAAACTAAAGTATCTGGAGTGATTCTGATGGGGACAGCACCAGCAGCTGGTATTTTTGCATTTTACCCAAGTATGGTTGTCTGTTTCTATAAACATTTTTTGCGTTGGGGATTTTGGAAAAAACCTATGCCCCCTTATAAACACGCTTTTTGTGATTATTGCATGAATAATCAAGATCCTAAAGATAAAGAAATAGAATTTTCAAAACTTGTTCCTGAGTCAGGATTTGTTTATTTTCAAATGGCTATGCCATTTTTAGATAAACAAAAAGGAGCGTATGTTGATTTTAAACAAGTTGTAGCCCCAGTTTTAGTAATTACAGGAACTGATGATAAAATGGTTTCACCCAATATAGCAAAGGCAACTGCGAAAAGATATAAAAATTCAAAATTAGAAATAATTCAAGGTTCTGATCATATGTACGAAGCACCCAAATTTAGGGATGTGACAGTGGGAATTATAAATAATTGGTTAGAGGAAAATAATTTAAAATAAAAATTCTCAATTATGTAGTGTGTGAGAATAGAAAAAAGTTCTAACGGGCATATTGATTTTATTTAGAAAAATTAGCAAAAGAAAGTTAATCAGTAAAAAAAGAATTAAAAATATTTTAAAAAAGGTATTGACATTAAAAAAAATAAATGATAATATGTACACAAGTTAAAAATTACCGATATTCAAATAAGTACTATATTGGAACTTTTATAGAGAGTGTGATTAGGTGAAAGCACACATTGTAGATAATATAGGAAAATGGTTTGAATGGTAAAAAAGGTGAGTTTATAAATGAGCTTTTTTCGTTAGCGTTACGTTACAGACGCACACTATCTTTGAATATATTCTAGATACATATTCATTTGTAGTGAGTTAAGTTCGTAGTTTACGAAAAAGTAAGGTGGTACCGTGAAATTAGTTTCGCCCTTATTCTCTTTAGGAGAGTAGGGGCGTTTTTATTTTGCTAAAACTCACTAAAAAATTATAATAAAAAAGGAGAACTATAAAATGAAAAAACTATTATTACTAGTAACAAGCTTTGTACTTGGATTTGTACTTATTGGATGCTCTGGAGCGTCAAAAAGTGAAAAAAAAGGAATTGAGGTCGATAGTTTAGATCCGAATAATCCTGTAACAGTAAAAGTTGGAGCATCTAATGTACCGCATGCAGTATTATTAGAGCATGTAAAACCTCAACTTGAAAAACAAGGAATTAAACTAGATATTATAACTTATCAAGATTATTATGTTCCAAATAAAACATTGAATGATAAAGAAATAGATATCAACTATTTCCAACATGTTCCATTCTTAAAAAATGCCATTAAAGAAAATAGTTATAAAATTGAGGACGCAGGAGCGGTTCATTTAGAGCCAATTGGATTGTACTCAAAAAAAGTTAAAGATGTAAAAGATTTAGCAGATGGTGCACAAGTATTAGTAAGTAATAATAAAGCTGAATGGGGTCGAGTTATTAAATTATTAGCTTCAGAAGGATTAGTAAAAGTAAAAGATGGGGTAGACCCGGTTAATGCTACTTTTGATGATATTGCAGAAAATCCTAAAAATTTAAAATTTAGTTACGAAAATGATCCAGCTTTAATGACTAAATTTTATGAAAATGGCGAAGGTGATTTAGTATCAATTAATGCAAACTTTGCAGTAGACAATGGACTAAATGCAGCTAAAGATCCAATTTTAGTAGAAAAAGCAACTGATGACAATCCTTATGGAAATATCCTGGCAGTACGTGAAGGTGATAAAGATAAAATTGTTGTTAAGAAAATTCTTGAAGCACTAAAATCGGAAGATACTCAAAAATTCATTTTAGAAAAATGGAATGGTGCTGTATTACCAGTAAAATAGCTATTAGATATTAATAAAAAGACAACTCTTTCTGAAGTTGTCTTTTTAATTTTAAAAATGATTAGAACATTAAGTATAGAGATTCTTTAGTGTGGAAGTAAAAAAGTGAAGAACACTAGAAAAACGATATAAAGAAACATATTTGAAGCTAGTAAAGAAATATATACGTAAAAGAATGGATAAAAAAAGTCTTTAAGTTCTTTTTTCTAAATGCTAATATGTATCAACATAAAAAAATTAAAAGTGAAAAAAATTAGCAAATTTAACTATGAGAAAATAAAGAGAAGAAGTGATAAACCCTACTTCTTTTTTATTTGAAAATTAAGTAGGAAAAAGTAACATAATCTTTTAAAACAGATATTAAACAATTAAAGCTTTTAATACTAATAATATTAAATAAATATTCCATATTTATTAAAAGATAGCTAGAAAATAACTTCTGTATATGATAAAATAATATTGAAATTATTAAGGGTGAAAGATTATAAATTTTTATTTTAAAGAATAGAATTTTAAGGGGAAAGTATTATGGAAAGTTATATTTTAAATTTTTTTGTTTTAGTTATTGTACTTATTTTTTCAAGTTTTACCAAATGTTTTATTGATAGTGAGAATAAAAAAAGTTTTTTAATTAGAAGAAGTTGTTGTGGGAATTGCAAAAGAAAACTTCGAGCATGCGATTTAATACCTATTTTTAGTTTTCTAGTTAAAAAGGGAAAATGTACCTATTGTAACGAAAAAATTCCATTAGATGTATTTTTATATGAAGTACTAGCTGGTACTATTGTTATTTTATATTTTATTTTTCAAGATTATTTTATTTTTTTATCATTTATTCATATTTTAATTATTATTTTTTTGATTTTTATTTCGATTGAGGATTGTAGATTTTTGGAAGTTTTAGAACCACTATTTATTATTTTTCTTCTATTAAATATATTACTATTGTTGTTGAATTTTGGATTTTTCAGAGTTCAAGATTTCCTGATTCTTATTTTTATTTTCCATGGCATTTATTTTGGCACAAAGGGGGGACTAGGTTATGGAGATATAAAAGTTTTTTGTGTTTTAGCACTGAATTTAAATATATATGAAGGAATTTATTTATTGATTTTCACTTTTTTATACGCAGGATTTTTTGCTATATTTTTAGTAATTTTAAAGAGAGTAAAAAAAGGAACTAAAATTCCTCTTGTACCATTTATAACGCTAGGGTACATAACAGTTATTTTATTAAAGGAGAGTTTATTATGGTAAAGGGATATACTATTAAAGAATTTGATTTAGATGAACGACCTAGAGAGAAATTTAGAAAATATGGGGCATTTTCTCTTAGTGATAAGGAAATTTTGGCAATCTTACTGAGAACGGGTAGTAAAAATCAAAATGTGCTTGAGCTTGCAGCAGATATTTTGGCGGATGTAGGAGGGATTACTAATCTTAAAGAAACTACTTTTAATGAACTTATAAAACACAAAGGAATTGGGGAAGAAAAGGCAATTCACATATTAGCAAATATAGAGTTTGCCAGAAGAATATATTCAACTAATATTCCTGATGTAAAATGCAATAGCCCAGAAGTTATTGCAAAATATTTAAAATCATCTTTGGAAAATTTAAGTCAGGAAATTTTTATAGTATTGGATATTGATACTAAAGGAAAAATTTTGCAAAAACGTGAAGTGTTTAAGGGAAGTTTGGCGATGTCGATTGTACATCCACGAGAAGTTTTCAAGAATGCGATAAAGAATAGTGCAGCAAGTGTAGTTTGTGTTCATAATCATCCAAGTTCTGATCCAACACCATCATTTGAAGATATTAAAACCACGCTTAATCTTATGGAAGTCGGAGAAGTAATAGGTATAGAAATGCTAGATCACATAGTGGTAGCAAAGTCTGGATACGTTAGTATACGACGTGTTTTAAATTATTTTGAGGCAGAAGATATTGATTATATAAAAGAGAAAATTACTGACGAGCAATTACAATATATTTTAAGAAAATACAAAATTATAAGTACCTATTAGCAATATGAAAGTGATACAAGATATTAACTAGTTGTAACTGAGTTACTTTGAAGCTTCGTTATAATATTAGAAAAAAACTTGACAAAAAGTAGTTTCCTACATACAATAAAGTAGTAAGCTACGAAAAACAAAAGATAATATAGGAGGTAGTAATGAATATTAATAGTATTGCAGTTTTAGTTAAAATAGCATCACTAGAGTTCGATAAAGTCTCTAATCCAGTGTTACTAGAATATGACCTTACACCATCACAGTATAGGGTACTTAAGTTTTTGTATTCTCAACAGCCAAAATTATCAAGAGTGGTAGATATTGAGAAAAAATGTGCTATTACGCATCCAACAGCTCTAGGATTGCTAGATAATCTTGAAAAAAAAGGATTTGTTTTTAAGGTTAGTAATCCAAAAGATGCAAGAAGCAAGGTTATATCGCTTACAGAAAAAGCGAAAGATATGAAATTAGAGTTGGTAGGAGTTGGAGATAGAATAGAAAATATGCTGACGGAGAATTTGTCGTCTAGGGAAAGAAAGCTGCTATTAAAATATCTTCAAAAACTACTGAAAATACAAGATGATAAAGATTTAACCGATTAAAATGAATGAAGATTCACTGTAGGCAGTGAAAGTGTACTTTTATGTTATTAGTATAGATTATTTTTTAACTATATTATCAATAAGAAGTTGGCAAACTAAAAAATTCAGTGACTTCTGTATTATTTTCGTTACTAACTATTTACATCATAATAGTTGGTTTTGAAGCAGTGTTAATATTTAATTTATAACTTTAATAAAATAATGAGAAAAAGCTGAATGAAGATATTTTTGATAGGAGGAGATTAAATGCTGACACCAATACAAACAATTAAAACAAGAAAAGAACTTAAAGAGAATTATAAACGACTGGGGGAAGCTGAAGAAGTCGTATTAAAAGATCTTCAAATATCCAAAGATGAACTTCACGCCGTATTGAATATGGAGCAACCGTATCCAGGAAATGTATGGATGGTACGTGACTATCTTGAAGATAAATTAAAAGAAAAAGGGATAGAAATGATGCCGTTTACAAGATTAGCAGATCATAGTGCGAATAAGTGGTTTGCTTACGATACACCATGGAGACATAAAAAGTCTTAATGAAATTAAATTTTGCACCGATCTCAAAAAGTTAGACAAAAAACTAACTTTTAGGAGGTCGGTATTTTTATGACTAAATGTACATTTGAATTAAAAAATAAAATAGCAATATTATTTTTTACGATTAGGTAGGGTATTGTAAGACGAGATATTTTCTATGTAAAATCAAAGTTTTAAATTGCTATAGAGGAAGAATAAGAGAATCAGTAAATTTCAAGTTTAAAGAAAATTAAATATTTTATATCTTTCTTTAAAACCTAATTATATTTTAAGTGTCCTAAATAAAAGAATAAATACCCCTTATTAAAAGCTTAGTGAATGATTCAATCATGGAATATTAAAGGTGCGGTTAATAAGATGTTTAATCCAAGATAATTCTTAGAAAGTGCGAGGTGTTAAAGATTTGTATGGTTTATCAATAAAAGAAACTTTAGAGGTTTTATAATGCTACAAATAAAATCTATAGAATGCTCATTTCTATAGGTTTTAACTGTTATAATATCTTGTATTTAAAATAGCCGTGTTTTTTATATTTTTTGATAATTAATTTCATAGAAGTAAATTCCTTTCTAGATTTGTTGGTTATTTCATTATACGGGACTTACTCTTCTTTCTTTTTATCTTGTGATTGTTATAATATTATACAAGTTATGTTATAATCAAGTAGAAATTATTGACAATTAAATTATAAAATTATATTATATAACATATGGTGTTATTTTGTAAAGAATACAGTGGTTGGAGACCTCCAGGATACTGGGCTTTTGCATCAATGTCAACAAAATGGTATGTAAATCAAGAGCTTATTATAATGTAGCATAAGAAGTTAAGGATAAATTTATTTAAGATAAGTATTAAGTAGATAATATTTTAAATAATATTTATCCTTTTTTAAAGGAGGAATAAGATGAAAAAAATATGGAGTATATTATTTTTTATAGGTACACTTTTTATTTTAATATTAAGTATATTCTTTTTTTCAATGAAAGAAGAGTATGAAAGTGTGTATCTTAATAATACTACTAATTTAATGGTTACAATTAAAGATGTTCACTCTACTAATAGTTCTGAATCTGTGTTAAAAGACTTAGAGCAGTTTGCTAAAAATAATAAGATTAATATATATAGACAGATAACTAATGAGGATATTGTATCAGAGTACAATAGGGATATATATGTATCCGTAGGAGACAAAGAAAAATTTATAAAAACTTTACGCATAAAAAATGAAAATATTAATCTCGAAAATATTAGTTTAAAAGAAACAGACCTTAAAAACTTTAATAATGCAAAGATTACTGTAAGAAATCTTTCAAACTCTCATAATGAAGGTATAGCAGGGTTATATTATTTTGAAACGAATAAAGAAAATTTTAATAATGTAAAAAATGAATTAGAAAAATTGAATATAGAGTATAACGAGTATGAAAAAATTGATTTTATGGGTATTTTAGATAATTTGAATTCAAAATCAATATTTAAACCTGGAATTTTTTCTGTTATAGTTTTTATATTTACATTCATCTTTGTCTCTATATATGAGATTTTTTTAAGATTTAAAGAAATAGCTATTTTGAAGATTGTAGGATTAAATAACTCACAGATAATTTTTAAATTATTTAAAGAAAAATTGAAAACGGTATTTATAGTGTATGTTGGATATATTTTACTTGTACTGGGGTATGATATAATAATAAAATCGGGAGCTAGAGTATTAGATCTTGTTATTTTTTCTACTGTAATGTTCTTGCTTTTTTCTGTAGTGGTATTAGTTATCTACATAATATTTTTATTTTTTATTTATTATGTAGATATAAAAAATATGATTAAAGGAAAAAGAAATACACGTAGTATAAAAATTTTCAATTATAGTGCTATTTTTATTTTTACAGTTGTGTTATTGTTCTTTATGAAAAATATTATAAGTGAACAATATAATTATAATAATAAAGTTAATTCTCTTGAAAAGTACAGTGTTTTGAACAATTGGTCAACAGTTATTTTATCAAGTGGAGCTGGAGCGGGGACTAGTGATTTTGAAAAAATAGAAGAAAAACTATTTAATTTTACTGAAAAAAATTATGAAGATATAGCATTTTTTTACCCTAATATTTATTTTACTCCAGCATATTATGATTTTCAAAATGAGTTATCTAGTTTTGATAAAAAACCTGTTATAACGGTTAATGATACTTATTTTAAAAAAATGAATACTACATTACTAGATGTGAATAAGTTGAAAAATGACAAAAGTACTTTAAATATAATTTTACCAAAAGGAGAAATAAATTCTGATGATATTAAAAAGTATTATATAGATTTTTATAAGTCGGTATTTGGCTATAAAGGAGAAGTAAAAATAAACAAAATTTATTATGAGAAACAAAATATTTTTGTTGTGGCTCCATACGTGGGTAAATATAGACTAGATGAAATTGACAGTCCAGCGTTTTTGGTACTAACGAAAGAAAATTTATTAAAAAATACAAAAAGTTTACAGTTATTTTCATTGTATTCAGGTAGCCAAGTTTTTTTAAATGAAAAAACTAACAACGGCTATAAAGAATTTTTTCCTAAACTATTAGAATATGATTTAGATAAGAATATAAGAAGTACAGTTAATGTTTATAAAATAATTCAAAAAGATATTGAGAAGATAAAAGCGGATAGATTGTTGTACGTCATAACCTTTTCAATATTGATTGTTGTTTATTTTAATATGATATTGTTTATGGTGGTTTCGTATTTAGAAGATAAGAAAAAACAATTATTTGTTTATCATGTTTTAGGGTATAAATTTTTGCAAAAGCATTATGATTTTCTTCTTTTAAATACAGGTATTGTAATGCTAGCGACAGTTGGATATTTGTTAACATTTAAGCAATTTCATATTTATCAATTTTTAATTGTATTGATTAATTATATATTTATATTAGTATTGTTACGTTTGAACGAAGATAAGCTTAATAAAATTAAACATGATTAAGGGGGTGTTGTTATGATAAAGATCGAAAATATTACTAAAAAATTTGATGAAAAAAATATATTTGAAAATTTTAATCTAATAATTTCTACTGGAGAGTTAATAGCAATAACAGGAGCAAGTGGTAGTGGAAAGACGACATTAATAAACATGATAGGCGGATTAGAAGAATGTGACAGTGGAAATATAACAATAAATGATATAGAAATAAACAAAAAAAATAAAGTAGAACTATATAGAAATAATATATCTTGGCTTTTTCAAAATTTTGCTTTGGTTGATGAGTGGACAGTTTTTCAAAATTTGGTTATTGCACTTAAATTTAAAAAGTATAAGTCAAGTAAAGAACATGTTATAAAAGAAGTTTTAAAAAAAGTGGGATTAGAAGACAAATTAAAATCGAAAATTTTTACTTTGAGTGGTGGTGAACAACAGAGAGTTTCATTAGCGAGAGTTATGCTACAAGATAATAATATAATTTTAGCTGATGAACCGACGGGTTCATTAGATGAAGAAAATAGAAATATTGTGTTTGACATTTTAAAAAATATGCAAAAAAATGGAAAAACGGTAGTGATAGTTACTCACGATAAAGAACTAGCTAAAATGTGTGATAGAATAGTAACTTTATAAAAATAGAAAAAGAGTTACAAGATGTCTTAGAGAGTGATCAAAGATGAAATAAAAAATGGAGAAGATAATAAACAAAAAGTAAAAGTGTAAGAATTTATTTAAAAAGTAGGAGTGACTCAAAAATCGTGATTTTGTGTTGTACATTATTGTTTCAAGAAACAAAGTGCTGTAGAAACTACTGTACATGCAAGTAAAGTTGTCCCAAGAATGAGCATGGCGAAGACTATTTGATAACCACTACTGCGGTAGTCGTTTAAGTTTTAAGTAAAAACTTTTACGAATAGCGTATGCAAAAGGAACTATAATTTTAACGAACAAAGTGAGGAAAAGACTATAGTTTCAACTGTCAAATTGATTTTATCGAGTCACCCTCAACATTCAAAATATTCTTCATGGAAGCAACTTGCATTGCTTTATTTATCATGCAATTTTTTATTTGTTAAAAAACTTATAAAATCTTATCGTTTTTCACTTGACTTCATATAGTTAGCCTCCATTATTGATTATTGCAAGACTATTAATATAATCTATAATCATAAAAATTTTTTATGTATCTCTAAATTCTTTCATTGTTAAAATAACAATACTAATAGTAGTTAAAATTATTATTAAGAAACCTAAATTAGATGTAGCAAATAAAGTTTCTTTATTTACTTCAATTCCCCCTATGGCACTTGCTATAGAATTATTCATAAGATGCATCATTGCACATATCCACAAATTTTTTGTTTTCATATATACATATCCTATAATAATAGATAATGCTAATACATAAAAATAGCGAAATATATTACCAATAAAATCAACTTTATAATATGAGTACCATAGTGGAATATGCCAGGTTTCCCAAATAAGACTAAGTATTACAATGCCACATCTTTTTCCAAACTTTTGTTGCAACATTTCCTGTAGGTATCCTCTCCAACAGTATTCTTCTCCTAAAAAAAGTATATTTACACTTACTATGGAGAAAAAACCAACAACTATCATTTTTAAAGCATCATAATAATTTAATCTTAATAAAATTATTAAAATCATTAATATGAATAAAAAACAAAATAAGTAGTACATACATTTACGTAAATTTTTAAAAATATCTAATTTATAATCTTTTTCATTATTATTAATAAATGAGTTTATTAATATTCCTATGCTGGCAATACCCCCTAAATTAATTAAGAATTCATTGATAAATTTTTGTGAATTTACTCCATAATATTTCATAAAAAGACAAGCAATAATGCATATATTAAAGATCATAAAATAAGCATATATAATATAATCATAAACTAATAATTTTTCATTCTTACTTGAGTATTTTAACAATACAATACTGGTACTTGGTAAAATCATTAAATACATACCAATCAATTCTTCGTTTAGATGATACCTATACGCTAAAAAACAAGAAATTACTTCTGCTACAATCAAATATATTAATATAAATCTAATTTTATAATAATTCATACTTAACCCTCCGATTATAATTAACCTAACTAAATTAACATTAAATCACTAAACACAACATTCTCACTAAAAATGCTCAATAAAGTTAGAATTACAC
>NZ_AUDW01000028.1 GCF_000425665.1 Gemella cuniculi DSM 15828 | reverse complement strand
AAGTATACAATAGACGAAGAAAGAGTAGTTGGTTATCAAACAATAGTTAAAGGTTATAATTTAACAAATAGATTATTACCACCGCCACCAACTCCAAGATTACCAAGAACAGGATTAACAGATAGTGGACTTGGAGGAGTAGGAGCAATAATTTCTGTATTAGCTCTATTTGTAATAGGTAGAAAAAAATATCTAAATTAATTATTACATTATGTAGAGTAATAAGAATAAAATTCTTAGGTGATGTAAGGTCCCTCAGAGTTGGACAAAATATTTAATTATAATTAATATAAAATTTCAACTTCAAGTTGAATAAGTTTTATTACTTTTAGCGAGTTTTATTCCCTAGAGTATGTTTTAGATTTTTAAGGCTTATTTGTCAAAGGTTCGAAGATGACGAACTCTTTGATAAATAGGTATAAAATCTAGACTCTAGGAGGGAATAAAACTCGCTTTATTTATACAGTTTTCATGGTTTGATCTGTAGCTTACTGGACTTAATCCATATAATTTCACTTTTATTCGTTTATTATTGTATCATTCTATGTATTTGAGTACTGTTTTTTTTAGTTTGTGTTCATTTTTAAATTTTTTCTCACATCTGCAAACTTTTTCTGATTTCATTATTTCCAAAAAATTAATGGATTGCTGTGGCTATTAAATTAGTAAAGTTTTATATTTTTGAGGTGTTTCATTTAACTATAACATAACGTAAAATTCTTTTTTGATTATTTTAGTTTGGGTAGAATTTGTTATTTTGTATGTTTAGAGTGGTATATTGTGTTTGAGAGAGTTATAGCAATGTGATATAATATTGACATAAAAATGAAAGTATTATTTTGAAAGTAGGAAGTTTTCTGATAAAGGGGTGATTAAATGAGTGAAATCTTAGACGGTGAAGTAGAGGGTAAGGTAAGCGAAGTCACTAGTTCGGGATTGTTTTTAAATCTTGCTAATGGTAAAAAGGCTTTTTTACCAAAGGAAAATATGCATATCGGCAAGAAGAAAAAGTTAGTAGATATTTTTTCTGAGGGTTTTGTTATTAGGGGGAATATATTATCAAAGAAAAAGGATTATTATGTCCTGACTCAAAAGGAAATAAAAGTTGATAATAATAAAGAAAAAAAAGAGTTGCAAGTAAAAAATAAAAAAACGAAACAAAAAAATAAAGAAAGTGTTTCGGGAAATAAACTCGCAAAAATTTCTCACAAAGTTGTAAAAATAGAATCACAAGGAGAAGATAAATCTGATAAAAAAGATAATAACCAAGAAAAAACAACGCTAAAAGATTTGAAAAAGTTGCAGTATATTGGAAATATGAAAATCTCTGTTGGTCGTGGGAAGAAATCTAATATAAGCAAATTAGCTGAAGAAAAAGAAGAAATTTTGGAACTTTTACCAGTTCCAGAAAATTTTTTGGAAAATATAATTTCTACAACGGCTAGTGCGAGTAAGAGATTTTCTGATATTAAGGAAGAGTTACGTAAAAGAGGATATTTGGATGAAAATTAATATTTTATGGGAAAAGACTGATAGAATAGCTCTTGGTTTATCTGGTGGTGTAGATTCGATAGTTTTATTTCATCTTTTAGCAACAGAATATAAAGATACGTATAAAGAACTCGTGGTATTTCACATTAATCATGGTCTCCGTAAAGAGTCGTATGAGGAAGCGGAGTTTGTTGAAAAGTTCGTTAAAGAATATGATGTGAAGTTTTATAAAAAAGAACTTAATATGATAGATGTGCAAAGGGATAATCATATTTCTGAGGAAATGCTGGCACGGGAGCTTAGGTATAATGCTTTTTCTGAAATGGCAAAAAAGGAACAGATAATAAAAATATTGACGGCTCATCATAAAAATGATCAGGTAGAGAATATTTTGATGAGGATACTAAGTGGTCGTAGTATGGATTATAATTTGGCTATCGAAGATAGGACTACTATAGCGAACTTAAGTGTTTTAAGACCCCTTCTTGGTAACTTGAAAAAAGATCTTGAATGGTATGCTAAAGAAAATAATTTGAAATATTTTATAGATGCTTCAAATTTTGATACGGATTATACAAGAAATAATATAAGGCATAATATAGTTCCTCTTTTGGATAATGTGAATAAGGCGAGCTTTGATAATCTTATTAATTTTGCTAATTATTATCAAAATGTAAATGCTCATTTAAGGGAGAAAGTTCTTTCGGAAATAGAGGATTATATATGTAAGATTGAAAAGGATAAAGTAACTTTTGAGAGGAAAAAACTTTTATCACTTTATCCTGAGGAGATATATTTTATTTTTAAGGATATTTTTGGGCGATATTTTAATATTTATAATATAAAACAAAAAGCGATATTTGGTGTAATAGATGCTTTGAAAGGTAATTTTGGGAATAAAAGTTATGATTTGAAAAATAATTTAAAAATAGTTAGTGAATATGATAGTATATATATTCATAAAATTGAAAAAAAATGTTATAATGATAAGATAGAATTAATTATAGATGAAATTGATGAAAAAAAAGTGTATGGATTTCATCAGAGTAAATTTCTAATATCAGCTAGTGCTAATTTTGCCGAGGTAGGTTTCAATAAAGAGGACCTACCACTTCACATTACTTCAAGAAAAAATGGGGATGTAGTTCGCCGTGGAAATATTAATAAAAAACTTTCTCGACTTTTTATTGATGAAAAAATTCCAAATGAGTTGCGTGATAAGTTGCCTGTTGTCAGAAATAAGAATGAAGAGGTTTTGGGGGTTTTAGGTATAGGAACTAGAGTTAATAAAAACAAAGTTTATGATTACTATATAAAAATGAAAGGATAGAAAAGTGGAAAATTTAAAAAAGGATATAGAGAAGATTTTATTTGATCATAACGAAATTGTGGCTGCGAGTAAGAGAGTGGCTAAGCAAATAGAAGAGGATTATAAAGATAAGGAAAAAGAACCTGTGCTTGTTTGTACTTTAAAAGGTGCACTACCTTTTATGGCAGAGCTTATGAAACATATTGACATTCACGTTGTTACTGATTTTATGGATGTTTCTAGTTATCATGGTGGGACTAGTTCGTCAGGAACTATTAAAATAAAAAAAGATGTGGGTATGGATATTGAAGGTCGAGATGTTATTATAGTGGAAGATATCGTTGATACAGGTAGAACACTTAAGGCTCTTATTGAAACTCTTAAAGCTAGAAATGTGGCTTCTGTTACTTGTGCATCTTTGGTCGATAAACCAGAGGCAAGAATTGTAGAAGTGCAAGCTGATTATATTGGAGTGGAATCACCAAATGAGTTTTTGGTTGGATTTGGTTTGGATTATGAAGAAAAATATAGAAATCTTCCATATATAGGTGTGTTAAAAAAAGAAATTTACTCATAAAAGTTTATAATTTATAAATGTGACCCAGCTTCGTATTATATTTTGTAGATAATACAAAATTGTAAGTTGATTGTTAAATTTAAGAAATTATATTAGGTTACAAAATATATAAAAGAAATTTTAGTCAAAATTAGTCAAAACTTTAATTAAATTTAAAGTAAAATATGTTAAAATAAGGTACTTGTAGAAAATAGATCAGGAGGTAATCTTTCTATATGAACAATAGGAAAAGACAAAACCCTATTCTGGGAATGCTTGCGCTTATAGTTATAGCACTTGGGCTATTTGCTTATTGGCAACAAGATTTACCAGGAACAACTGAAAAAATAAATTATGCTAAACTTGTTCAAAATATCAATGAAGATAAAATAAAAGAAATTAGTTTGCAAAGAAAAGATGAAAATTATAATGTTAAAGGGACTTTTACAGAAGGAAATAAGAATTTTGAAACGATAGTTCCTGCTAGTGATAGTGAAATACAAAAACAAATTAATGATAAAGCAAAAGAAGGAAAACTTAGTGTAGTTGAGTATAAACCAGCAGAAAAAACAGGGGTTATACTTCAATTCTTAGGAAATATTATACCATTTATTTTGATGATGGGGCTTTTAGTATTCTTTATGTCACAAATGCAAGGTGGCGGTGGAGGTAAAGTAATGAACTTCCAAAAATCAAAAGCTAAGAAAATTGATGGTAATGAAACTAAGGTAACATTCGCAGATGTGGCTGGTGCTGATGAGGAAAAACAAGAGCTTGCGGAAATGGTAGAGTTCTTAAAAGATCATCGTAAGTTTACAAAAATGGGTGCAAGAATTCCTAAAGGTGTCTTATTAGAGGGACCTCCAGGAACTGGTAAAACATTACTTGCTCGTGCAGTAGCTGGTGAAGCGAAAGTTCCATTCTTCTCAATTTCAGGTTCTGACTTCGTTGAAATGTTCGTTGGGGTTGGGGCAAGTCGTGTGCGTGATTTGTTCAAAGAAGCTGAAAAAAATGCACCATGTATTATCTTTATAGATGAGATCGATGCAGTTGGTCGTAAACGTGGTAGCGGAGTTGGAGGAGGAAACGATGAACGTGAACAAACTCTTAACCAACTTCTTGTAGAAATGGATGGATTCGATGGTGAAAAAGGTATTATCGTAATTGCAGCAACTAACCGTGCTGATGTTCTTGATAATGCACTTAGAAGACCAGGACGTTTCGATAGACAAATTAAGGTTTCAACTCCTGATGTAAAAGGACGTGAAGCGATTCTTAAAGTTCACGCGAAAAATAAACCACTTGCTGAGGGTGTAGATCTTCGCTCTTTAGCAGAAAAAACTCCAGGATTCTCCGGAGCGGATCTTGCTAATATTCTAAATGAAGCGGCACTTCTTGCAGCACGTGAGAATAAAACGAGCATTGAAAAAGCTGAGTTAGATGAGGCTATGGATAGAGTAATTGGTGGACCTGCAAAACGTAGTAGAGTATATACTCCAAAAGAAAAACGTTTAGTAGCATATCATGAAGCAGGACATGCTATTGTAGGTATGGTATTAGATAGTGCGGATAAAGTTCAAAAAGTTACTATTATTCCACGAGGGGATGCTGGTGGATACAACTTGATGATTCCAGAAGAAGAAAAATACTTCCAAACTCGTACAGATTTAATTGATAAAATTTGTGGATTGTTAGGTGGTCGTGCAGCAGAGCAAATCTTCTTTAACGAAGTTTCGACAGGTGCACACAATGACTTTGAAAGAGTGACAGCAATCGCACGTGCAATGGTTACTGAGTATGGTATGAGTGATACAGTTGGACCAATGCAAGCTCCATTCCATGATCCATATGGTGGACGCCAATTATCAAGTATTGGTAACTATTCTGAAGAAATGTTAAAAGAAATTGATGTAGAAGTTCGTAAAATTATTAACGAATGTTATGCAAAAGTTCTTCACATTATAGAAACACACAGAGAGCAACTTGAACTTGTAGCACAAACTCTTATTGAAGTAGAAACTATTGATAGAAAAGAAATAGTTGCATTGTATCAATTTGGAAAAATGCCAAATGACCTAGACGAAAAAGAAGCAGAGCAACTTGATAAAGTAGTTAATAAAAAGTACTATGAAGAGCAAGCTAGACTCCAAAAAGAGAAAGAAGAACAAGTAATTGATGTGGAAAGTAAAGAAGTTACTCAAGAAGAATCTTCAACAGTAGAAGATTCTAAAGAATAATTATCTTAAAAAAGTTTTATAGTTAGATAGAAGTATAAAGAAAATGCTAAGCAGAAAAGATGCTTAGCATTTTCTTTTTTTGGAATGGGAGAGTTTATAAATTATATTTTACAAAAATCATAGCTAGTTATTCAAAAATTAAGTATATCTAAGTTTAAAAAGTTAAAATGAAATTTGATAATATACAATATGAAAAAATAAAATTATTGAGTAGTCAAGAAAGATGTAGGAAGTAGCTGACCTAAAAGCTAAAGAGGTTGTAAAGATTTTACAAGTGTTATTTGGATAAAATCTTTTGCTTAGTATCACATATCTAACTGTATTGACTATAATAAAGCCATTTAATTGGAGGAGAAATGAAGTATTTAACAAATGAAGAAGTAAGAAAAGCTAAGAAAAACATTAGCAAAGTAAAACCATATAAAACTACTAAGGAAATTATTTTTTCTAATATTTTTACTTTTTTTAATGGAATGATATTGGTACTTGCTGCTTTTGTGGCAACTACATTAAGATTTGAGAATTTGCTTTTTGTGGGAGTTATTGCGATTAATACATTAATTGGTATTTATCAAGAGGTTAAATCAAAAAATGCTTTGGAAGAACTAAGCCTACTGGGAAGAAGTAAGTATAAAGTTAATCGTGATAATGAGGTGGTAGAAGTTGATTCAGAGGATATTGCTTTGGGTGATTATTTGCATCTTAATCTTGGTGATCAGGTTCCAGTAGATGCGGTAATTATTGAAGGTAATATTGAAGTGGACGAATCTTTACTAACTGGAGAGAGTGATAATATTTTTAAAACTGCTAATGATAATTTAATGAGTGGGAGCAATGTTGTTAGTGGTAGTTGTTTGGTTCAGGTTGTAGCTGTTGGAGATGACAGTTATATTAATAAACTTGCTAAAAGTACAAAAGAATTTAAAAAATATCCATCAAAACTTAGAGATTATATGGATGCAATTTTAAAAGTTATTTCTGTTCTTTTAGTTCCGGTTGCTATACTTCTTTATGTAAGAGGGCATAGCTTGGGACGTAGCTATGTTGATATAGTTCTTAGTAGTGCAGGGGCTTTGGTAGGAATGGTGCCAGAAGGATTGATTTTGTTAGTAAGTGTTTCTTTAGCGGTCGCTGCTATGAAATTGGCTAGAAAAAAGATTCTTGTTCAAGAACTTTACTGTGTAGAAACTCTAGCACGTGTTGATGTACTTTGTTTTGATAAAACAGGGACAATAACAACAGGAAATATGAATGTGGTAGAAGTTAATGATGAGGTAGCCAAAAATCTATCAAGCTACTTAGCGTATTTTGATGATGAGAATGCAACTTCAAAAGCATTAAAAAAATATTTGAAATGTGAAAAACAGTGGGAAGTAGCAGAGTTAGGTGCGTTTTCTAGTAAAAATAAATATTCATATATTCAATTAGAAGATAAAGGAACTTATTTCTTTGGGGCTTATGAATTTTTAGGTTTTAGTGAACCTATGGCGGCTCATTATGAGGATTTAAAATCGCAAGGGTTTAGAATTTTATCCTTAGCGTATACAGAAGAAAAAACAAAAACACCAACTAATATGAAACTTATTGGGCATGTTGTGCTTTCTGATGAAATAAAAGAAAATACTAAAGAGACTTTTAAATATTTTGAAAGCCAAGGAGTTAGTGTAAAGATAATTAGTGGTGATAATCACATAGCAGTGCTTGGAGTTGCTAAAAAGGCTGGCTTCAAAGAAGAAGCACGTGCTATAGATATGACGACCGTAAGTGATAAAGATTTTGAAAGAGTTGTTTTGGAAAATGATATTTTTGGTCGTGTAACTCCAGAACAAAAGCAAAAAATGGTAGAAGTTTTGCAGAAAAATGGGAAAACTGTTGCTATGAGTGGGGATGGAGTTAATGATGTGCTAGCTCTTAAAAAAGCGGATATTAGTTTTGCGATGAATGGTGCGACTAGTGCGGCTAAGAGTGTGTCTAATATTGTATTTTTAACTGATGATTTTGGAGTATTTTATAATATTCTTATGGAAGGTCGTCGTGTTATAAATAATATTCAAAAGGTTGCATCATTATTTTTGACAAAAACTTTTTTCTCAATCGTATTTTCTATAATAAGTGTGATTTTTGCGTTGGAGTTTGCTTTTATTCCAATTCAATTCACTATAATTTCGGCAATAACTATAGGTATACCATCATTTTTCTTAACATTTGAATCGAATAAAGAAAAAGTAAGTGATCATTTTATGAGAGATATTCTTACTAATGCTGCAATAGGTGGTGGAGTTTTAGTGGCCAGTGTACTTTTAACAAATATAGTAATAACTGACCCAGCTCAATTTAAATTTATTTGTTTTGTATTGGCATTAATAAACGGAATGTTTATGGTTGCTAAAGTAAGTTTACCACTAAATAGATATAAATTAGGATTGTTAATAATATTAGGTCTTGCGGCGATTGTTGGAGTATTTGTTAACATGATTATTCTAAATCATAAATTTACACCACTAGGTTTAAACCAGATTTTATACATAGTTGCAGTAGGATTTGTTATAGCTGTTATTCATTTCTTAACGAAAAGAAGAAAATTAGTATAAGAATAAAAAATATAAAAGATTTTATAATGAATGTAGACAATAAAGAAAGAGTGAGTTACATTTGTTGAAATAAAATTGTTTATAAACACAAGAGGATTTTTGTAATATTCTCTTGTGTTATTTTTGTTTATTAGACATATTTAATTTATTATATCTGACAACCTTATTGATTTTTCTGAAAATATAATATAAAATATAGAAACATGGTTTAAAATTACTTAAAAATTTATAGACAAGGAGTTTAAAAAATGAAATTTTCAAGGAAAGTGGTAGCAGGAGTAACTACTGTATCTCTATTATTAGGGAATGTGAATGTGTTTAATTATGAGGCGAATTCGAAAATTATCTATGCGGAAAATAAGGTGGATGAACGGGAGTTATCCAATGTACCTAAGAGTGATGAGCACAAGTTCGCAAATAACGAAAAAGTAAATGTTATAGTGAAATTAAAAG
This sequence comes from Gemella cuniculi DSM 15828, assembly GCF_000425665.1. Classification (GTDB taxonomy): domain Bacteria; phylum Bacillota; class Bacilli; order Staphylococcales; family Gemellaceae; genus Gemella; species Gemella cuniculi. The sequence goes on along the minus strand of NZ_AUDW01000028.1, from coordinate 25,718 downwards.
AAGATAATGTAGACCCTGGAAAATTAAAAACTGTGGAAGGGAGAAAAGAAAGAGAAGAGAGTACGAAAACCTCACGTGAGGTAGCGTTAAAAGAAATTAAAAGTAAAGGAATTAATTACGAAAAATTATTTGAGTATAATTTGTTAATAAATGGTTTTGCATTAGAAACTACATATGAAAATGCAAAAAAAATTCAAGCATTAGATTGTGTAGAAACAGTTGAGTTAAGTGTGGCTTATGAGAAGCCGGAATTATCAGAGACAAGGGAGAGTGAATCTTCTCTTACTGGAAGTAATTATGGAGAAGCTATTGATAGTTATAACTTAATTAATATTCAAGGTCTTTGGGATAAGGGGTATCGTGGGCAAGGTAGAGTTATAGCGGTATTAGATTCTGGATTAGATCCTGATCATGAAGTTTTAAGACTTAGTGATGCTAGCAAGGCAAAGTATAAAACAAAAGAAGAAATAGAAAGAGTGAAAAAAGAGGCTGGTATTGATTATGGTCGTTGGTATAGTGAAAAATTACCGTTTGCTTTTAACTACAATGATTGGAGTAATGATATAAAACAAAGTATAGTAAGATCACATGGTATGCATGTGGCTGGAACAGCGGTAGGGAATCCAAAAGAAAAATCTCCTAATGGGCAATATATTTCTGGAGTAGCACCGGAGGCTCAACTTATTTTTATGCGAGTTTTTTCTGAGTCTAAAAATTCTGGAACAGAATCTTACATTTATGCTAAAGCAATAGAAGATGCAGTAAAACTTGGAGCTGATACAGTGAATTTAAGTTTAGGTTCTCCATCTGGTTCTGTTGTGGAAGTAGGTGATGCGATTGAAAGTGCTGTGAACTTGGCAAAAGCGGCTGGAGTGAATGTGGTTTCTGCCGCAGGGAATAATGCGTATTTTTCTAAGGGATACGGTTATGCAACACCAAAGGCAGAAAATCCAGATTATGGTGTTGTAGGTAAACCATCTGTGGCAAAAGATGCGATTTCTGTAGCGAATATTAGCAATAGTGTTTTAAATAAGGAAATAGCAATTATTCCTCAGTTAGAAAATAATGAAGACTTTAGCAATGGACATATGCCAATTTATACTTATACTAAACTTTTTGATAAAAAAGAATATGAGTATACGTTCGTTAATAATGGAATGGAAGCTGACTACAATGGAAAAGATATGACGAATAAGGTTGCACTTATTCAACGTGGTGGTAATAGTTTTGAAGATAAGGTGCGTATTGCTAAAAGAAAAGGTGCTTTAGGTGCAGTTATATTTTTCAATGAAGGTGATGCAATTTATAATCTTACACTTAATGGTCAAGATAAAGATTTTCCAGTAGTAACTACGGATTATAAATTCGGTAATGAACTGGCTAGTCATGAACAAGAATATAAAATTTTATTTAATGGTGGTTGGGATATTGAATCTAATTCTAACAGAGGTTTTATGGCTGAATCATCAAGTTGGGGAATGAGTGTTGATGGATACTTAAAACCAGATATCACTGCTCCAGGGAATGATGTTATATCTTCATTTAATAATAATAGATTTGGTTTAAATAGTGGAACAAGTATGGCATCACCCCATGTTGCGGGTGCTATTACACTTATAAAGCAAGTGCTTAGTGAAAGATTTCCTGATTTAAATGGAGATGAATTGCAAAAACTTGCGAAGCATTTAGTTATGAGTACAGCAAATCCAAATTATAATTCTAATTCAAAAGCGTATACTTCACCACGTCAACAAGGAGCTGGAGTTTTGGATGCGTATAAAGCTGCTTATGGTGATTTATATGTGACTGGGGAAAATGATTATGGTAGTATAAGTTTAGGAAATGTTGGAGATAAATTCACTTTGAACTTAGTGTTGCATAATTTATCAGATAGTGAAAAAGAATTATATTATGCTACACATCTAAATACAGATGAAGCATATGATGAGAGTGCGGGAGCTGATTGGAAAGGATTTTTGAGTTTAAAACCTAAATTTCTTAAGCAGTCAGAATGGGAAACTATTACTGTGCCAGCCAAAGGAGAGACAAAATTATCTATTGTAGTAGATGCAACAGAATTTGCTGAAGAATTACAAAAAGTATTTACCAACGGTTATTATCTGGAAGGTTTTGTAACATTTTATGATGCGAATGATAGCAGTAATAGTATGACGGCGAGTATTCCTTATGTTGGGTTTAGAGGAGAATTTCAAAATTTACCAGTTATGGAAAAACCGATATATGAAATGAAAAATGGGGAAAGACCGACTTATGAATATAGTTTTACAGCAGAGCCTAATAATTGGGATTCACTAACAGAATTAAATGTTACTGGACTGCTTACTTTATATAAATCTAATGGAAAAAATATTATAACGTTAGCAGGAGCATACATAGATCCATTAACAGACAAAAGATTTTTTGGTGAAAAAATTGCATTTTCTCCAAATGGTGATGGCATGTATGATGAAATCGGAGCAAGAGCCGTATTCTTAAGAGCATTTGAAAATCTTAAACTTACAGTTTATGCAAAAGATGATGTTGAAAGAAAAAATCCTTTATATGAAAAAGGGAATGCTTATGGTAATAAAAATTATTTCAATAATACTAGTAAAAAACATACAGGACTCGCAGTAACTAATTGGAAAGGTGAAGATAGCAATGGGAATCCATTACCAGATGGAGAGTATCAATATGTAATAAGTTATAGCTCGGTGGTTAGTGGTGCGAAGATGCAAGAGACGGTTTATGATGTTGTTGTTGATAGAAAAGCACCGAAAATAACAGGAGCAAATGGTGGGGACTACGATGAAGCTACAAGAAAATTCACATTATATCCGGTTGTAGAAGATGGTAGTGGAATATTCTATAAAAAATTAAGTTATGGAAGCACTATAATCCAACCTAATGAAGATGGTACTTACACAATTCCTGAAGGAGTGGAGTTGAAAGATATTATGTTAGAAGTTAGTGACTTTGCACATAATATTGATAAAATTAGTTTGGCTAATGTAGAGAACAATGGTAAGGGTAGTGTTGAGGTAAATGTTGTTGGAAAAGATGGAACTGGGAATTTCTCTCGCCGATTAAGGTATAAAATTACTAATGAGCAAGGTGAAGTTGTAGGAGATGACTTTACTAAAAACGGTAAGACCTACCAAGCACTACCTTTTGGAAAATATAAACTTCAAGTAGTTTTATCGGATGAAGATTTTAAAATACTAAGTCCAAAAGAAGTAGAGTTTGAGATTACAGAGGATAATCCAACTAAAGAAGTAGAATTTAGGGTTGAAGAGTTGGAGAAAAATGAATTAGAGGTAAGTTTTGATAAAAAAGTTCCTACTAATACAAAAGTGTATGCAGTGGCAGAAGATGGGACAAAAACATTATTACCGGAGAGTTTATATGGAAAAAATGCTTTCCAAAAACGTTTAACTAATGGAAATTATACTATTCAAATAGAAATGCCGGAGGGATATAGACCATCAGAAAATAATTTTGAACTTGTTGTCAAAAATGGGCATAATAAAAAATCTATAACATTAAATGTAGAGGAAAGAGTAGCTAGTGTAGAGACTACAGAAAATTCTAATCTTCAAGGGTTGGTAGAATTTAGTGAAAATAAACTTTATAGTAGCTATAGATTAGTCGTTAAAGAACCAACTGATGAAGAAAAAGAAAATATTAGAATAAAATTACAAGATGGTGGAGTAGATCTTACTAAATATGATTTGGAATTTTATGATATTTATTTAGTTGATAAAGACGGAAATGAAGTTAAGGTAGATGGAACAAGGAAAGTAAGTTTATCTATGAACCGTGCTCCAGAGAGCTTCTTCCATGAAAAAGACGGTGAGTTAGTCCCAGTGGATAGCCCGAAATATGCTGAGGGAAAACTAACATTTTTAACTGATAGCTTTAGTAATTTTGTTGCTTTAGTCTCGAAAGATGAGCCAGTAGAAGAAAGGCAAAAAGTTAATAAGGTAGAATTGGAAAAATTGGTTGAAGCTGACAAAGGTATAGAAGAAACTGATGAATATAAAAATGCAAGTATAGAGGCGAAAGAAAGATACAATAACATAATTTACAAAGCAAAAGAGTTATTAGGAAATGAGGAGGCAACGCAAATTGCAGTGGATAAAATGGTAGGGGATATTAACGTAGCAAAAACTGATTTGATAACTTCTAAAAAGTTAGAAACTCCAAAAGAGGTAGATAAGTCTGAATTGTTAGAAGAATTGTCAAAAGTAGAAAATATTCAGACTACGATTAAATTCAAAAATGCAGCCAATAATAAGAAAGAAGAATTTAAAAAAGCTGTAGAAAAAGCGATTGGTGTTGTAGAAAATAAAGAGATATCTGAAGAAGAAGTAAGTGCAATAGTGGAAAAATTAAGAGAGGCAATTAATGCTTTAGATGGGAAAGAAAGTAATTCGGTAGATAACCAAAACAATATTTCAGAGAAAAATCAAAATAAAGAAAAAAATTCTGGGGAGAATTTAGAAAAAAACACAAATAAAATAAATGAAGAAAACACTAATACGCCTTCAGGAGATAATACGGTAAAAGATTTCGAAAACTCAAATAAAGACAAAAATGCAAGTGTAGATTCTAAAGAGAATACAGATCAAAATAACAAAGACAATCTAAATGATAAAGTAGAATCAAAAGTTGATGATAATCAGAAAAATCATTTTGTTGGAAGAAATGATGAAAAACCACAGGTAGATAAAAAAGAGTTGAATAAACAACTTGTTAATTTGGCAGAAGTTTTGGAACAAGATAGTTTTAAAAATGCAAGTGAAGAAAATAAAACAACTTATTTAGAAGCGGTAAAAGTTGCACAAGAAATGTTGGCAAGTTCAGATGCAACACAAGAAGAAATTGATAAAGCGTTGGAAAACTTAAAAGAAGCTGAGCAAAAAGTTACTAAAAAAACATTTAGAAGTCTACTAGGTTTAGGTAGAGTAAATAAAGAGAAAACACCAGGTTTAGATGTGTTAAATGGTGAAAATTCAGGTAAGGTGAAAAAAACATCAAGTTTAGCGAAAACTGGTTTGGAAACTTCTTCAATATCGTTGTTAGTATTAGTGATTTTAGGTTTTATACTAGTGATATTTAGAGAAAAATCTAGTAAATAATATGATAGAAAAAATAAGTTTATAAATAAAAATGTAGCTAAAGAGATTTGATTTTAAAATCTTTTTAGCTACTTTTATGTGAAAAAAGGAGATTTTTTCTTGAGTTATTAATCTATTAAGTAATAAGAAAAAGTTGGGGAAACTTATAAAATAGAATATAGAATTGGTATGTGAACGAAAATCTTTTTGTACACAAATGAAAAGTTAGAAGTATTATAAAGTGTAGTATAGGGGTAAAAGAAAGGATAAAAATTTTTATTCAAAAAATATTATCAGTAAATATATTAAGCATTATTATGTAAGTGAGCTAGATATTTAAATATAAAATCATTGATAAATATCAAAAAATAATTTGATTTTATTAAAAATATATTGTATGATATGAGAAGAGCAAGTTTATAAGGAAAGCTAGCTATAAGTTAGATATGTTAAGTTGTTGAGTATTTAAGAATAATAGTTATTAACATAATTAAATATATCTTTTCGAGTGAGTTATAAGTTTTAGGTAAATTTTTAGAGTAAATGTGATGAGGTAAAAGAGTAGATGAAAAATAAAGTATATTTAATATTGTCCTTAATATTACCAATTATAGTATTTTATATTTATAAAGTAAACTATGGGTATATATATCATGCTGTTGACGATGTGGCGATAAATTATTCTATACTTACTCATCAAAATATGTTGTTGCCCTATGTTGGTATAATATTAACATCTTTTCTGGTATTTATACAATTAATTTTTCAAACTATTAATATTTATTTTTGTTGTTTGATATTATTATATTGTCTGAGTTTTTCTGTATATATACATGCGGTAAAACATTATCAAGCAAAATATTTGTTGATACCATTTATTTTAATAATTGAGTATATTTCGTTAAAGTATTTTACATATTCTGTTATAGCTTATTTGGTGAGTGCAGCAGGTATATTGCTGATGTTTAAGGGTAATAAGAAAGTATGGGGAAGTGTTATGTTTTTTATAGGGATATCACTAAGACCACAAATCATAGTAAGTCTGATGATCTTAGCTGTACCTATATTGGCGTATGAATTTTTTGTAAAAAAGCAAAAAAACAAGATAATACTACTTTTATCAATAATTTTAGTCGTTATTTTTTCAAATAAATTATTTATAAAACAAGATAAAACCCTAGAGGAGTATATTTCTTGGAATGAAAAGAGTACACTTATTCGTGATTATCCAGCTATTCAATATAAAAATCACAAAGATGAATTTGAAAAGTTTAAAATCTCAAAAAATGATTTGGAAAGTTATAACTCATGGATTTTTGCAGAAAAAAATGTTTTTAGTAAAGAAATGTTATCAAAAGTTGATGAAATAAGATCATTTTCTGAAAAGTATGAGACATCAAAAAGTACAATATTGATAAGTTTTTTATCGAATAATATTTTTAAAGTTCTCGTACTTTTTAGCACAATATTACTGATATTCTTTTATGTTAAAAATATCTGCGGCTATGGATTGTTTTTTCTACCTTTGGTGCTGATTTTAGGATTACTTATTCGTCAACGGGTGGTAGAGAGAATATATATACCAATTATTTTAATTTCTATAATTTTCATCATAGGTTATTTTAAAGATTTTTTTAACAAAAGGAGTTATAAATATTTACAAAAAACAGAAAGCACAATTTTTACTGTAGTGTGCATATTGCTTTTTGGTTATGTAATATATTTTGGAAAAAATAATTTATATTGGTTTTTACAGCATAAATACTATTTTAATAGCGAGTATAATAAACTTTTAAAAAATAATCCAGACAAACTATACATTTTTGTAGGATATAGTAACTTAATGGCTTCTCAACCTGATATGGGAAAAGTTTTTGTTGATAGAGATAAGTTAGTATCTAATGGGATAACGATGGGAACTTGGCAGACATTCACCCCACAATATTATAGTCAGCTAGAAAATTTAGGAATAGATGATAAAGATAATTTGTTATCTAGTGCAGAAAATAATAAAAATATTAAATTTATAATGGATAAAGATGCTGCTTTTCAAGAGCAGGTTAGAATTCTATTTAAAGAACATTATAATAAAAATGTCTATTTTGAAAAGGAAAGTGATTTAGCTGAACAAAGGGGTATTTATTCATTAAGGAGGGGATAAGGAAATGAGTAACAGAATAAGATATATTGATATGAGTAAGGGGTTTGCAATTATTCTTGTTATCTTGGGGCATATGATGTATACACCTAGCAAATTGAAAGTGTTGTTATATATATTTCATATACCGTTATTTTTCTTTTTATCGGGTTATACTTTTAGCGTGAAAAAATACACATCATTTTTTGTATTTTTTAAGAAAAAGTTACAGACGATAATTTTCCCTTATTTTTTAATGAATATATCCATCTTTTTTATTAAATCAGTGATTTTACAGCCAGAGTCTATATTAAAAGTGGATGTTATTTATTTTATAAAGGCTTTATTTTTAGCGGATAGATTACACATATATTATCAGTTATGGTTTTTAAATGTATTATTTATTTCAGAGTTGATCTGTTATTTCGTGGTAAAATTATGCGATGTTTGGTATAAGTGGTTTTCAGTGTTTTTAACATTATTAGTTTTAGGATATTTTGGTGGTTTAGCATACCAAAGACAGTACTGGTTGATATGGAGTATTGATTTAGTTCCATATGCTACTATATTCGTTTTAATGGGTTTTATTGTGAAATGTAACATAGAGATTGTTTCTAGATTTTTAAATAAAATGTACTTTCTTGTAGCTGTGGTAGGGGCTATTGTGCTAGGAGTATATAATTATAAATTATACGGAGGAGTTCGTGTTGACTTGTATTATCAGGAAACTAATTCTGTATTTTTGTATTTCTCTTCTGCTTTTATGGGAATTTGGGCAACTTTGATATTTTTTAGAAATATTTTTCCTCTTAATTTCTTAGAAAGAATTGGAAAAAATACATTAGTATATTATGCATATCATTCTCCTATTGTGTTATATTTGATTGATATAATAATGAGGCAAGTGATACCAAAATATAGCGGGATTTTTGGTAATGCATATGTAGTAACTGCTTTTGTCTTAGTTTGTGCATTGATAGGTTGTGAGTTAATAGCGTATGTTATTAATACATCTTTTCCATTTATGTTGGGAAGGATAAGTTACAAAAAATGTAAATAATATGTGAAGATTGTATTGTATATAAAAGTATACAATACAATTTTTATTTGATATTGTCTTCTCAAGGGTTTATTTTTTACTTTTAGCTTTTTATCTCATTTTATGATATAATTTAGTAATTAATAAAAATTTATACAAGGTGTACGATGAGTGTAGATAAGAGATTTGAAACTGAAATTGTAAAAAAATATAAGAATATTATAAGGAGTAGAAGAGGTTCGTTATTTTTAAAATTATTATTGGATAAGATATTGGCACTTGTATTACTTATTTTTTTATCGCCTATAATATTAATTTTGGCGATTTGGATAAAACTTGATAGTGAAGGACCTGTTTTTTATAGGCAGGAACGTATTACGACTTATGGAAGAACTTTTAAAATTTTTAAATTTAGAACGATGGTAAAAGATGCTGATAAGTTGGGTGCGGCAGTAACCGAACAAAATGATCCTCGCATTAGTAAAGTTGGGAAAAAACTCAGAAAACTTCGACTTGATGAACTTCCTCAACTTATTAATGTGCTTATTGGGGATATGAGTTTTGTAGGAGTAAGACCAGAGGTGAAAAAGTATGTTGATAGATATACTGATGAAATGAATGCAACACTTTTACTTCCGGCTGGAATAACCTCGCCAGCAAGTATCGAATATAAGGATGAAGATGAAGTTATAGAAAAGTATAAGGAAAGTGGAATAAGTATCGACGACATTTATATAGAAAAAATTCTTCCTGATAAAATGGAATATAACTTAAAATATATCAAAGAGTTTAGTATTATAAATGATATTAAAATAATGATAAAAACTGCGGTAGCAGTAGTAAAATAGGAGCAAGAAATGAAAAAATATAATATACCATTTTCACCACCTGATATAATAGATGATGAAATTAACGAAGTAATAGATACATTAAAATCTGGTTGGATTACAACTGGACCAAAGACAAAAGAGTTGGAAAAAAGGTTATCAACTTTTACGACAACTCCAAAAACAGTATGTTTAAATTCTGCAACAGCAGCATTAGAATTAGTACTAAGAGTTTTAGAAATTGGACCAGGAGATGAAGTTATCGTTCCTGCGATGACTTATACAGCATCTTGTAGTGTAATTTATCATGTCGGAGCAACAGCGGTAATGGTGGATATTCAAAAAGAATCTGCTGAAATGGATTATGATAAATTAGCCCAAGCAATTACGTCACAAACAAAGGCGATAATCCCTGTAGATCTAGGAGGAATTCCTTGTGATTATGACAAGATTTTTGATATAGTTGAAAGCAAAAAAGATTTGTTTAGAGCAAATGGTCAGTATCAAGAAAAATTAGGAAGAGTGGCGGTTATTGCAGATGCAGCTCATGCTTTAGGTAGTGAGTATAAGGGAGTTAAAATTGGGGCTGTAGCAGATTTTTCTACATTTTCATTCCATGCTGTGAAGAATTTTACAACAGCAGAAGGTGGCAGTGTTACTTGGAGAGAAAATCCTAATTTTGATAATGACCAGTTGTACAAAGAATTTCAAATCTTGTCACTTCATGGTCAAACAAAAGATGCTCTTTCTAAAATGAAAGCTGGTTCTTGGGAATATGATATTGTCATTCCAGGATATAAATGTAATATGACTGATTTGGCAGCATCGTTAGGATTAGTGCAGCTTAATCGTTATCCAGAACTTTTAAGAAGAAGATATAATCTTGTTGATAAGTATAACAAAGGTTTTGAAGGAACAAAAATAATTCCGTTAAAACATAGAACATCAGGATATAGTTCTTCATCACATCTTTATATAACACATATCAAAGGTGCAACGTTTGAAGAACGTGGGAAAATTATTGAAAAGATGGCTGAACGTGGTATTAGTTGTAATGTTCATTATAAGCCACTGCCACTACTAACAGCGTATAAAAATTTAGGATTTGATATAAAAGACTATCCTAATGCTTATTCATATTATGTTAATGAAATAACTTTACCGCTTAACACTCTTTTAAGTGATGGTGATGTGGAAGTAATTATTACGAACTTCAAGGAAATAGTGATGGAGGTAGTAGGTGAGTAGTTTAAAAGAAATACAAGACAAAAGTTTAGAGATGGCTGAATATTTTGTTGCATTTTGTAAAGAACATAACTTGCTATGTTATCTTTGTGGAGGAGGAGCAATAGGAGGTTTGAGGAATAAGGGGTTTATTCCTTGGGACGACGATTTAGATTTTTTTATGCCACGTGCCCATTATGAAAAATTACCTGAACTTTGGAATAAGTACGCACAGGAGCAATATTTTTTGTCAAAAAGTGATAAAAATTTTGTTGATAGAAATTTATTTATTACAATAAGAGATAAAAATACTACATGTATAAAACCATATCAGCAAGATTTGGATATGCCGCATGGGTTAGCTTTGGATGTGATTCCTTTAGACTACTACCCTAAAGATAAAAGAGAAAGAAAAAAACAGACAAGATGGGCATTAATTTATTCGCTATTTTGTGCTCAAACTATTCCTGAAAAACATGGTAGTATAATGAAGTGGGGGAGTAAAATACTTTTAGGTATAACACCAAGAAGTCTTCGTTATAAAATATGGAAAAAAGCGGAGTATGAGATGGTTAAATATAAAAAAGAAGATAGCGACGGAATAATTGAACTTTGTTCAGGTCCACATTACATGCAAAAAAAATACCCGATTTCTGCATTTGAAGATAATTTATTTATAGATTTTGAAAATACACAAATGCCAATCCCTGTCGGTTATGATATATATTTAAAAACAGCTTTTGGTGACTATATGACACCGCCGCCAAAGGAGAAGCAAATACCACATCATGATGCAATATTAACTGATATGAAAAATAGTTATATTAAGTACAAGGGGGAGTATTATGGATAAGATTAGTGTGATTGTTCCAGTATATAATGTTGAACAATATTTGGAAAAATGTGTAAATTCTATAATAAACCAAACCTATAAAAACTTAGAAATTATTTTAGTAGATGATGGTTCTACTGATAGTAGTGGAAAAATATGTGAGAAGTTAGCAGAAAAAGATGCTAGAATAAGAGTTATTCATAAAGAAAATGGTGGTTTGTCGGATGCAAGGAATAAAGGTATAGAAGTTGCTACGTCAAATTTGATAGGGTTTATAGATAGTGATGATTATATTGATAATGATATGTACGAGATCTTATTAAAAAATCTAATGGATACAGATGCTGATTTATCAATGTGTGGACATTATGATGTATATAATAATATTCCAGAGTCTCAGGTTGTCAATAAAAAAACATGGGAATTAAATTCCGAAAAAGCTATTAAAATGGTTATGAAAGCAAAAATATTATCAGTAACAGCAGTGAATAAATTGTATAAAAAAAGTTTATTTTCTGATTTAAAATTTGAATTAGGTAAGATAGCAGAAGATGCTTTTATTATGATTAGATTGCTAGATAAGTGTGAGAAAATTGTGGCAACAAACGAAAAAAAATATTACTATGTACATAGAGAGAATAGTATCACTACCCAAAAATTTTCTAAAAAATTTTTAAATGTTATTGAAGCCTATGAGCAGAATTCTAAGATAATAAAAGAAAAATATCCGAGTCTAGCAGGCGTGGCACAAACGAGGCTGAATTGGGCATACTTTTATGTTTTGGATAGACTGTTGTTAGACGAAGAATACAAAGATGAAAAATTAGAAAAAGAATTAATTGGTTATCTAAAAAATAATACTAAAAATATATTAACCGATAAGCTGTTTACTAGAGGAAGAAAGATTGGTTTTATTAGTTTATTAATAAATAAAAAATTATATAAAAAAATAGTGAACAGAAGAAAATACTAGGAGATAAAAATGTTGAAATTAATAGATGAGAACTATTATAAAATAAATTTTATATTTATTTTAATAGTTGCTGTATATTGTATGTGTGGATTAATAGTTCCATTACAGTTTATATCCGCTAATAAGATAATCACTGGAGGTATGACTTTGTTGGGATTATTTTTAGCTGGATATAATTTAATTATAAAAAAAGTTTATTTGAAAGTAAGAAGTATTAATTATTTAATTTTGTTCTTCATTTTCAATGTATTAACGTGTATTTTAGTCGCAAATTATGGTTATTCAACTAATATAAAAAATATAGTAGTTTTTATAATTTACTTTTTTGCGATATTCCCAATGTTTAAGTTATTTAGAGCAGAGTTAAATAAAAAAATATACTATACGTTCTTTTATGTGATTGCTGTTTTAAATACGATTGGCGTATCAATTTCAATAGCGCAGTTTATATTGTTAAAAGGTTACAGAGTACACGACTATAGAGGGAAAATTATTAGGCAAGGTTTTGTTGAATCAAGATTATTTGGGATATTTGCAGATCCAAATTATTTATCAATAACATCATTGATAGTAATAATTTTTTTAATAGTTAATCTTAAGAAAATTAAAAAAAATTATACTGTACTAACTTGGATAGCAATTTTATTAAATTATATTTATGTAGTATTATCTGGTTCAAGAACAGCTTATATATGCTTAATGATCGTCTCATTAGTATACGCAATAATGTTATTTTATAGAAAAGAATATCCTAAAACACTATTAAAAGTCATAGCTGTATTAGCGATAGTATTTTTTAGTTATAAGAGCATTGGTTTAGCAGGTGTACAATATTTAAGTTATAACAAAGAAGAACTAATTAAGCATCAAGGGAAATTAAATAATGAAAATAATCTCTCATTAGAAAGAACAGATACAAGTGAGGATAATATATCCAATAATAGATTTACTATTTGGAAGTCAACTTTGAATTTTGTACCTAAAAGACCAGTGTTAGGGTATTCTTCAGGTAATTGGTATGAGATTGCAAAAAAATATAATTCAGAAGAATATATAGTAAAAGAACATTATTTTGCACATAATGGTTATATAGAAATTTTGTTTTATAATGGAGTAGTAGGTTTTTTGATAATGGCTATTTTTATATTGACCACGTTGAAATCGTTAGGAAGTAAAATAATGGTTCATCTAAGAAAAGGGAGTATAGTTAATGTTGAATTAATGGCAATCAGTTTAATTTTAATAGTTATCTTAATATCAAATCTGTTTTTAAGTTCGACGTTTTATGGAATTACCTTATTGGGTATGATATTGTTTATAAGCATTAGCTATTATTTTAATATGCTTTCTACGGATGGAGGAGAAGAATAGAGATTTCTCGATAATTGAATAATAAAAAAGAGGATTTATTATGTTACAATGGTTTAAAAGAAGTTTGGCTAGTTTTTTAGGTGATAAAAAGGATATAGTGAAACAATGGATATTTATAAAAAAATTAAATGATAAAGCGAATAAAGAATTAGATTCTACAAGAAGTGAACTTTTAAGGGGAAATTTTAGGGAAATTTTGCATATAATATACAATTCAAAGTTGAGAGAATACCCTTTATGGTTGGATTTTGGGACTTTATTAGGGTATTATAGAGAAAAAAATTTTATTAATCATGATTTAGATATGGATTTTGGAATTATAATCTCTGATTATGAAGATTTTCTTGAAAAGGAAAGTTACTTATTGGAGAAGGGTTTTGTAAGAAGTAAGGAATTTTATTATAATAATAATTTAGTGGAGATATCATATAATTATAAAGGTTTAAATGTTGATTTTATTGTTTACAGCTTGGTAGATAATAAGGTAAGAACGGATACAATATATTTTATGATAAATGCTTTAGGGAAACCAACAAGATATGAAGTATATCATTATGAAATTCCTTTTTTAAGGCTAGAGGAATGTGACTTTAAAAATGAAAAAGTAAAAATTCCAAGTAATACAAAAGAATATCTAAGTTATCTTTATGGTGAAGATTTTGAAATACCTAATACAAACTATAATTGGAAAGAAAATCCTATATATAAAAAAAAATCTTCAGAATTTGCAAAAGTCAATTTGATTTTGAGTTAGTGCTAAACTATTAGTGGTAAAAAAATGAAAAAACTTTTCTTTAACTACTTTTTTGATAAGTATATGAATATTTTAAACAGTGAGGTATTGTATTTATGACCTAATACCTTTTTAACACTATTTTTAATATTTAAGCTTTTAAAGATAATAAAAAATCAATGAATAAAAAATAAGATTGAGTCTTATAAGAATTAGGCTCAATCTTTAATATTTTTTGGAATATGAAATAATTTTTTTGTACAGTGTATGAGTTTAAATATAATATATTTTATTAATAGGTTCGATTATAATGGTTTTTTAAAACTTTTTTTACTACAATAATAGTAACTATTAGAGTTAATAGAAACAGAGGGATATTTCTAAAATTAAATGGATTATATTGCCCTTTGTCATTTATGTAAAGAAGACCGATCCATTTATTTTTACTAATAGTGCCATCCTTTTCAAAATGATACCAATTCTCCCATTCATCTTTTGCCATCTGACCATTTGATTTGAGATAAATATTTTTAGAATTGTGTTCTTTCCAGGTCTTTGAGAGCATGCCTTTGTTTTTATCAATATAGTAAAAATTATTATTATCTTCAACTAAACCATCTTTTAGTTTTCCATCATCACTAAATAAGAACCAGTTATTGTCAATTTTTTCCCATTTTACCGTAACTTCACCATTATTTTTAAAATAATACCAGTTGTCGTCGTGTTGAACCCAACCTTCGGGGGGATAGTTTCCGTTCCAATCTTTGAATTTAAGAGTATTATTTTCATAGTAAAATCCATAATGTGGAAATTCTTTTGAAACATCAATAACTTTTCCACTATCAAAGTCTAAGACTATTGCAGCAATATCTCTTCTACCAGCGTTTATTATATTTACATTTTTTTCATCAAGGTATTTCTTGTAATTTTCTTCAATGCGATTAATTCCCGTTTTAATCATGTATTTTGGATTTAATGTATTTACAAAATTTTTTGTGTTAGATTTTGTAGTTTCCATGTGATGATTGAATTTCATAACATCAACTTTTCCTATAAGTGGAGCAAAGTAATCTTCTTTTTTTAATTCTGTATTTTCCAAATCACCACCAAGAAATATTTTAGTATTTTTAATATTAAGAATGGCCAATATGGAATTTAAATTTTCATCATAAACCTTGCTGAGATTTCCGTGTTTATCGTATTCATTCTCATAATTTAATAGGTTAATTGTTATATTCCCTAGTTTAATAAAAGAATCCTGTTTTGTAATATTTTGAATTATTTTTACACCTTTTTCTTTTGCAGCAGCTAAAGCTCTGTCATAGCCATATAAATTATCCCATAATCTGTTTTTGTCTGAAATACGATCATCACTATATTTTTTTAAATATAACTTATCAGTTGGGATAGATTTTAATATATCATGTGCGGCTCCAATATGATCGGAATGAGTATGAGTAATTAATACAAAATCAAACTTTTTAATTCCAAGTTTTTTGATATGTGCTAATAAACGGTCTTCTGTAACTTTTTTGGAATCTGTAGTTATTCCGTCACGGAAAGGATATTTTGGATTCGAACCGTCAGGAAAAGAAAAATCTTCGCCAGTATCAATCATGGCAAAATGCCCGTCACTTTCCAGTATTATTGCATCTGAATATTCTGCGACTGTAATAATATGAAGTCTATCTTTTGCAGAGATATCAGAAGTATTTGCTAGAAAAAAAGTGAGGCATGTTACTAATATGAATATAGGTATTTTATAAATTTTTAGTATTTTTTTCATAGTTTTCTCCTAATTTTAATATTGATTATGTTAATCATAGAAAGTACAGTTTTATCTTTGATAACAATTAAAGTTACAATATAGTATACAGCAGAAATGCTCATTACTAAGAAAATCATAATTAACATATTAGTGGTTATTTCATAAGAATATATTTTTAGCACGGTTTTAAAAATATAATATATTGGAATAAATCCAAGTGAGATTAGACTGAATTTTGTAAAAATGTTAAATATAGGTTTTAGAGAAATAAGATTGTGTGTTTTTATAAAAATAATTTCCAGTAAAACTACAGCGAATTCGGCAATAATTGTTGTTCCTATATAATACTCTGGTTTATAAATACTATTTATGAAGAGTAAAGTATTTAGAATAACATTTATACTACCGCCTATAAAATAGAATAATGTAAGTTTACTTTCATAATCATTAATAAAAATAATTTGTTTCCCTAATATGAGTTCAATCGCCCAAATAATAGTTCTAAGTGCAAAAATACTCGTTACAATCCCAGCTTCTATATATTTATCAGAAGAGTATATAACAGTAGCATAAGGCCCCAATATAATTAGACCAAAACTAACTGGTATTATCAAAAAGAAAAATATAGAACTTGATTGATTTACTAGATAAGAATAGGAAGAGTAGTCTTTTTTTCCTAGATAATAACTTAAACGTGGAATTGCCACATTAAGAGCTCCACTTAAGACATTTGCAATTAGCATAACAATGCTTAGTGCAATAGTGTAATAAGAAATATAATTTTCATTATTACCATTTGTTATAAACATTCTGTCTAACAAAGTGTAAAGCATATTAGCATTGGCTAAAAGTAACATTGTTGTCAATCCTTTTATAGAACTGATTAATTTTTTAAATGGAATTTTTACAAAACTAACTTCTTTTTTTATCCATATAAAGCTAAGTAAATAGTTAAGAATAGTAGTAGCACTCATAATAATAGCATAAGGAATGATATCATCTTCTGTTTTTATAAATACGAAGATAGAGATAAGCATAGTTATTCTAATAAATAAAGTTTTATATAGGATAAAAGTATAATTTTCATATGCCTCATTCATCCACTCAATATTTAAAAATTGAAATAAAGCCTGAATTCCCAATATATAGTATAATATTTTTAGATTTTCTATATTTGTACAAAAATCTATAAATAAAAAGTATATTCCTGTTATTATAATGGAGGTGATTACGGATATGTAAAATAATTTTGAAAATACATAATTAATCGCCTCTTTATCGTCTTTAACTTTACTGATTGCTCTAATTCCATAATTATAAATTCCAAAAGCAGCCAAAGGTATAACAAAACTTGCCCACGTATTTGCAGTGTTAAAATAACTATAATTAGGCTTACTTAGTATTCTTGTAAGATATGGATTAGTTATCAAAGGGAATACAATGTTTAATATATTTACCATTAAACTCGCCAAAGCATTAATTTTTATATTTTTCATGAAAAGGTAAATCCTCTCTAAAATTCTCTTAAATATTATAACATAAAATATCAACTTGTTAAAAAATTATAAAAGATACTAAACTTTTTTGTTGATTAATATATAATATGTTATAATTGTAATGATATATTAAATAAAGTAAATAATTTTAAGGAGAACAATATGATATACGCAGGAATACTCGCAGGTGGGACAGGAACAAGAATGGGGATAAGTAATATGCCAAAACAATTCTTGGAGCTTGGGGATAAACCGATAATAATTCATACGATTGAAAAATTTTTATTAGAGCCAGAAATAGAAAAAGTAGTTGTTGGAGTTCATGAAGATTGGATAAGCCACACGGAAGATTTAATAAAAGAATACGTTCCAGCTTTTGTTGATAAAATAATTATCACAGCTGGAGGAGTTGATAGAAATACAACAATTGAAAATATTATTAATGCGATAAATGACTATAAAGAATTAGTAGATGAAGACATAGTCGTAACACACGACTCAGTGCGTCCATTTATAACATTGCGTATAATAAAAGATAATATTAGACTAGCAAAACAGAGTGATGCAGTAGATACTGTAGTAGAAGCAGTGGATACAATAGTGGAAAGCACAAATGGAGAGTACATCACCAACATACCGAATAGAGCTCATTATTATCAGGGGCAAACTCCTCAATCTTTTCATTGTAAAGACTTTTTGAATCTATACAACTCATTAAGTGGAGAAGAAAAACAGATATTAACAGATGCGTGTAAAATTTTTGTTATAAAAGGGAAAAAAGTAGCATTAGCTAAGGGTGAATACTCAAATCTAAAAATAACAACAGTAACAGATTTAAAAATAGCGAAGAGTATGTTAGAGGACGAGTAGTATGATAAATCAAATATATCAATTGATAAAACCAAAATTTATTAATGTAAAGTATAATGAAGAAAACTTAAACAATAAGGATAAAATTATAATACGACCAAACTATATGGCATTGTGCCATGCAGATCAAAGGTATTATCAAGGAAAAAGAGATCCGAAAGTATTAGCAAAAAAACTACCGATGGCATTGATTCATGAGTGTGTAGGAATAGTTATTGCAGATCCAACGAATACTTACGAAATTGGGCAAAAGGTAATAATGATACCGAACCAACCACCAAGACAAAGTGATGAACAATTTTATGAAAACTATATGGAAGGCACGCACTTCCTATCAAGTGGACATGATGGATTTATGAGAGAATATGTAGCTTTACCAAAAGATAGAGTAGTGGCTTATAATGGCATAGAAGACTCAGTCGCAGCGATTAGTGAATTTATAAGTGTAGGAATGCATGCAATAGATAGATTTCAAAAAATCTCTCACAGCAAAAAAGATAGAATAGCAATAATAGGTGATGGTTCTTTAGCTTATGTGATGGCTAATATAGTGAACTATACGTTACCACATTCAGAAATAATCGTTATAGGACGTCATTGGGAAAAGCTGGAATTATTTAGCTTTGCAAAAGAAAGATATTTAACAGATGATATTCCGGAAAATCTAAAATTTGATCATGGGATAGAATGTTGCGGTGGAGATGGAAGTGGATATGCAATAAATGACCTAATAAAATACATAAAACCGCAAGGAAGTCTGGTACTTATGGGAGTAAGTGAATATAAAGTTAATATTAATACAAGAGATGTTTTAGAAAAAGGATTAACTCTTATTGGATCGTCACGTTCAGGAAGATGTGACTTTGAAAAAACAGTGGAGATGTTAAGTGATAAAAAGTTTGAAAGAAGATTTAAAAACATCATTTATTTGGAAGAACCAGTTAAAAGTATTACCGATATTCATAGAGTATTTGCAACAGATTTAAATACAGCATTTAAAACAGTATTTAAGTGGGATGTGTAATTTTTAAAACTTTGTGGTTAATACTAGTTTAGAGGAACGATTAAAAAATTAAGAAATTCCAAAAATTTTCATGTAAAAAATAGGGAAACAGTTGAAGTTGAAATTTATTTTCTTAATTTTATTCATCAGAAATCAAGCATGGCTTGTGTTTTATTAATAACGTTTCTCCATGATCTAAAGGTTTTGAGTAAATAAACAGTTAACAAAGACTAGGATTTTAAAATTAGGGTCTCTAAATTTTTGACATGCTTCGACAGGTGTGTAATTATGAAATGCAGAAAAGAGGTTTTCGATTTGAAACAGTTAATTAAAAATAAAATATCAAAACTACTTTCTGATGCAGAAGAGATAGTAAGTGTAGAACGATTAGGTGGCATGACTAATAATAACTACCTAGTGGAAACTACTAATAAAAAATATATTGTAAAATTTTTTGGAAAAGGGACAGAAAAATTAATAAATAGAGAAACGGAAAAAAATAATTTAAATAAACTAAAAGGTCTTGAGCTTGATGTGAAAAACTATATTTTTGATGTAGAAGCTGGAATAAAAGTTAATGAATATATAGAAGATGCTACTACATTTGACGCACACTACCTAAAAGCAAGAACGAAAGAGGTTGCAGACATTTTACAAAAAGTTCATGGTTCTGAGAAGATTTTGGATGGTGAGTTTAAAGTTTTTGAAGAAATTAAAAAATATGAAAGTTTAATTGAAGGTAATGTGGATTATGCATATTATGAAAAAATTAGAGAAAAAGTTTTTTCATTAGAAAAACATTTAGAACAATTAGGTGTTGATAAAAAGTCTTGTCATATAGATTTAGTGCCAGAAAATTTTATAGAAGATAGAAGTGGAAGGGTGTATCTGATTGACTGGGAATATTCGGCGATGAACGATCCAATGTGGGATTTAGCTGCATTATTTTTGGAATCTGGTTTTAGAAAGTCAGAGGAAGGAAATTTTTTGAAATATTATTGTAGTGAAAAAACGCCTGTCAGTATCGCTAAAATTATGATTTACAAAATTCTACAAGATTTCCTTTGGAGTTTATGGACAATTTATAAAGAAGAACAAGGAGATGATTTTGGAACATATGGACAAGATCGTTACAATCGCTGTTTAAAAAATCTAAAGGAGTATGTAGAAAGTTATGAGAAATAAAACAGGAGTTTCATTTGGTTTGTTTTCAGGACTTTTTTGGGGATTAGGTTTAACGATAAGTGCTTATATATTTTCGTTATATAATATTTCTCCTTTTGTCGTGGCTTTTGTTCATGATTTTATCAGTATTTTTATTCTAGGAGCAATTATACTGATAAAATATAAAAAGATAGATTTTAGAATTTTTCTTAATATAAAAAATATGAGCGTTATAGTAGGTGCTTTGCTTGCAGGGCCAATAGGAATGCAATGTAATTTATATGCAGTAAAATATTTAGGAGGAGCACTTACTTCTTCAATAACTGCGGTATATCCAGCGGTATCAGTTCTTTTAGCAGTTGTGTTTTTACGTCATAGGGTATCAAGAAAAACAATTCTTGGAATTGCACTGATTATAACGGGGATTTTTATTCAAAGTTATAAAACAGAACAGATTAATTCGTTTTATATAGGGTTTCTTTTTGCACTTGTTTGTGCTATAGCTTGGGGAAGTGAGAGCGTTCTTAGTTCTTATGCAATGAGCAATAATTTAACAGAGATAGAAACGTTATTGATAAGACAAGTTACATCATTTTTATCGTATCTTGTTATTGTGATATTTAACGGATTTAGTGTTTCAGAAATAGCAGATTTTAAATTAGTGAGTTTGATCTTTATTTTTGTACTTAGCAATATGGTATCTTATATATTGTATTATATGTCAATTAATCGATTAAAACCTGCGAAAGCTACAGGGCTTAATGTTAGCTATGTAGTGTGGACAATTATATTTTCAGCAATATTTTTAGGAATAGGTATTAGTTTGCAAGTTGTGATAACTTCGATAGTTATTATTTTTGGAGTGTATATAATTATAAAAGATTAAGATTTTAAATAAAATTATGGGTACTACGAAGTATAATAATAAAAGTATTTTGTAAAATTTTATATTATAAAGAATAATTTGATGAAAAATTATGTTTGGAGGAAATAAAGTTGAGAGCAATAATTTTAGCAGCAGGGTTAGGAACTAGGCTAAGACCTATGACAAATAATACCCCAAAAGCTTTAATTAAGGTAAAGAATAAGCCTTTAGTAGAGTATCAGATAGAGTATTTAAAAGAAAAAGGAATTGATGATATTATAATTGTCGTGGGATATTTGCATGAGCAATTTAATTATTTAAAAAATAAGTACAATGTTAAATTAGTATATAATGAAAAATATGCTGAGTATAATAACTTTTATTCCTTATATCTAGTAAAAGATTATTTAGCAGATAGTTATGTTATAGATGCGGATAATTATTTATTTAAAAATATGTTCAGAAATAATATTAATCGTTCAACGTATTTTAGTGTTTACAGAGAAGAATGTGATAACGAGTGGTTTCTAATTTATGGAGAGGATTTTAAGGTAAAAGATATTATAGTTGATAGTAAGGCTGGCCGCATTTTGAGTGGAGTGTCTTTTTGGGATGCGAAAACCGCAGAAAAAATAGTGGAATTTATTAACGAGGCTTATGAAAGTAATGAATTTACAAATCTATATTGGGATAATATGGTCAAGGATAATATAGATAAATTAGATGTCTATGTGGAAGAATTAGAAGATAATAGTATTTATGAGATAGATAGTGTAAAAGATTACAATAAGCTAGAAAAAATATTAATAGAATTCAAATAAAATAACGTGCTTGGTATTAGGACTAATTTATGAAAATAGGTTAGTTTGAAATGCTAGGTGCTTTATTTTTTATGAAAATAAGATTATATGGAGTAGAGTTTTTTTAAAATAAAAATATCTGCATTTTAGTTTATAATATTTTCAAAATTGATGAATACTTATATTGCATTTTTAAGTCTAAATATTACTAATTTGTAATTAACTTGTAATTTTTTTTGTAAAGAAAAATGGTATAATTAATACGATTGAAGTATAAAATAAAGAAAAGGTAATAAAAATATAGAGGAGAACATATAGTGAAAAAACTAATAAAAGGAAGTGTTTTACTAGGGAGCGTTTTTGTTATTCCTATGGTAGCACCACAAGTTGTAGAAAATAATATTACCAAAGCTGAATACAGAGGAAATGTATTCTATCAGAATAACAAACCAGCAAATTCTTGGTATAATGATGGAAAAAATTGGTATTTCTTCCAAAATGGTCTAGCTATGAAAAATAAATGGGTAGGAAACTACTGGCTAGGAGCAGATGGAAAGATGTCAACAAATAGCTGGGTAGATAATAGTAAATATTACGTAGGAAATGATGGATCTTGGGTAAAAAACGCTAAGAAAACAGGTTGGCAAAAAGAAGGGAATACATGGTATTATTATAATCAATCTGGGTCGCTAGTAAAAAATGCGTGGGCAGGAAATTACTGGCTAGGAGCAGACGGAAAGATGTCAACAAATAGCTGGGTAGATAATAATAAATATTATGTAGGAAATGATGGATTTTGGGTAAAAAACGCTAAGAAAACAGGTTGGCAAAAAGAAGGGAATACATGGTATTATTATAATCAATCTGGGTCACTGGTAAAAAATGCGTGGGCAGGAAATTACTGGCTAGGAGCAGATGGGAAAATGGCGACAAATAGCTGGGTAGATAATAATAAATATTATGTAGGAAATGACGGCTCTTGGGTAAAAAATGCTAAGAAAATAGGTTGGCAAAAAGAAGGGAGTACATGGTATTATTATAATCAGAATGGAACACCAGTAAAAAATACATGGGTAGGAAATTACTACCTAGGAAAAAATGGAGCAATGCAGACTAATTCATGGGTGTACGATAATAATTATAGAGCGTGGTATTATTTAAACCAAGATGGAAGTTATGCAAGAAATAAATGGGCAGGAAACTACTGGCTAGGAGCAGATGGAAAGATGGCAACGAATAGCTGGGTAGATAATAATAGATATTACGTGGGAAGTGATGGAGCTTGGGTGAGAGATACAGGTTCTGGAAACTATAATCCTTATTCCGGGTTTTATAGAGTGACAGCATTATACATACCAGTTTACAATGCTAATGGACAAATTTTATCACATGTTTCTCAAGGAACGGTATTATTCAGAGATAATAGAGCGAGTGTTAATGGAAGAATACCAGTACAAATAGCAGGTTTAACAGGATATGTTAATGCTTCTCAAGTACGAGAAGTAAGTGAAAAAACAATGTTTATACCTGATTATATAAGCGATGGAAAATATGTTTATCATAGATACTCACAATATAGTAAAGTAAAAGTGGCATATCATCATCCAAGTATGAAAATAGGAAGAGCTTATTACTCAGCGGATGGAATAAACTTTGGAACATTTAAGTTGACTCATCCATTCCAATATAGTAATTTAAAATCTAAAACAAATTATACGGCTGCTGATTTAAATAGATTATATCAATTAATGGGTGCTGGTAATAGTATGCTTGCAGGAAAAGGTGAAACATTTAAAGCAGCAGAAAAAAGATATGGGGTTAATGCTTTGTATTTAGTTGCTCATAGTGCGTTAGAAAGTGCATGGGGAAAAAGTAATATAGCTAAAAGTAAAAATAATTTCTTTGGAATAGCTGCTTATGATTCTAATCCGTATGAATCAGCTACAAAATTTGATAATGTAGACTCAGGGATTTTGGGAGCTGCACGTTGGATAAATCAAAAATATCTTCATAATTCAGGTTATCCAGCAAATGGTGCTTACCTAGGGAATAAAGCTGGTGGAATGAATGTGAACTATGCAACTGCTCCGTTTTGGGGAGAGTCGATTGCTAGTATAATGTTTGAAGCAAACGAGTTATTAGGAAGAAAAGATAAATAACAAATGTATAGGGATGGGACAAAAAACAGGAAATATTATTTTTTGTTTTGTCCCATTTCTATATCTGAAGTAAGGAGATAGGATGTTAGTATCGGTAGTTATAGGATTACTTAATGAAGAAAAATTTTTACCAAAATTAATAGAAGATTTTAAAGTTCAAACGTATAATCATAGCAAAATAGAATTAATTTTTATAGATGGAATGTCTACTGACTCTAGTTGGAGTATATTAGAGAATTTTAAAAGTAGTAAGAATGATTTTTTTGATATAGTACTGTTGAAAAATCCAAAAGTAATCTTGTCTTCAGGAATGAATATAGGTATAAGGAAAGCTCGAGGAGAATGTATTCTAAAAGTAGATTGTCATTCTCATATTACAAAAAATTTTATAGAAAATAATGTAAAGATAATTAATGAAGGAGAATATGTTTGTGGAGGACCACGACCTAACATTATAGAAAGTAATGATAATTTAAGTCAGACATTATTGTTAGTTGAAGAAAATATGTTTGGAAGTGGAATAGCAGATTATCGAAAAGAAACTTCTAAAAAGTACGTTAATTCTGTTTTTCAGGGAATGTATAGAAAAGAAATTTTTGAAAAAGTAGGGCTGCTAGATGAAGAAGTAGGACGAGTAGAAGATAATGAATTACACTATCGAATAAGGAAAAACGGCTATAAGATTAGATATAGCAAAGATATTTTGTCTTATCAATATACAAGACCAACTATAAAAAGAATGTTAAAACAAAAATATTTAAATGGGTATTGGATAGGAAAAGTCAGTCATATTTATCCTAAAGCATTTTCTATATTTCATTTTGTTCCCTTATTTTTTGTTTTAGCTATTATTTTTAGCCTTTTGATAATTCCAATAACGAAAATATTTATAGCTTTATTAAGTGGGGCATATTTATTATTTGCGATTATTATTATGTTAATTACAATATTGAATAATAAATTTAATTTTACTATGTTGTTAATGCCGTTCTTGCTTTTTTTAATTCATTTTTCTTATGGATTAGGTAGTTTAGTGGGATTAGTGAAAGGATTTTCTTGGAAAAAAGAATATTACAGTAAAATTAATATAAAAAATGATGTAAAATAAAAGAAAATGATATACAATAAAATATGAAATAATTAAAATAGGAGTGGGAAGTTTTTTATGAAGAATAATAGAATTAAGGCGAGTTTAGGTGTATTAGCAGTATTATCTGCTCCAATAGTTGTTAATGCTGTATGTGAAAAAGAAATATATGCAGCTCAAGGATGGATTCAAAATGGAAGTACATGGTATTATTATAATCAATCTGGGTCATTAGTAAAAAATGCATGGG
>NZ_AUDW01000027.1 GCF_000425665.1 Gemella cuniculi DSM 15828 | reverse complement strand
CTTCTTCTGAAGTATAAGTTCCATCTTTACATCTCTTTATTTCTCGTGATATTGTTGATACATTTACTCCTATTTTCTTAGCTATTTTTCTCATAGAATAGCCTTCTTCAAGTAATATTTCTATATTATTTCTTTGTTTTATGGTAAGATATTTATAACTCATATATGAACCTCCGTGATGTTTTTGTCGTTATTAACATTTTACACGATTGTTCTTTATGAGTCTTTTTTTATGTCTTACTGTTGCACTTTATTTTACAACTTATCATTATTAAACTTTAATATCTTTCTATTCTTTCAATATTTCTCATATATGGACGAAGTACTTCAGGAACAGTAATAGATCCGTCTTCGTTTTGATAATTTTCTATAATTGCTGCAAGACAACGCCCAACCGCAAGTCCAGAACCATTTAAAGTATGGATAAATTCAATTTTTCCAGTATCCTCACGTTTGAAGCGCATATTAGCACGTCTAGCTTGGAAGTCTGTACAGTTAGAGCAAGAGCTGATTTCTTTATAAGCATTATAACTTGGTAACCAAACTTCAATATCATAAGTTTTAGCACTAGAGAATCCAGTATCACCTGAACACAAAGTAATGACACGATAAGGTAAATTCAATTTTTTAAGAATACTTTCGGCGTGCCCAGTCATAATCTCAAGTTGCTCATAAGAATTTTCAGGTTTAGCAAAACGAACCATTTCTACTTTATTGAATTGGTGTAGTCTGATTAAACCACGCGTATCACGCCCAGCACTTCCTGCTTCGGATCTAAAGCAAATACTAAATGCAGTAACGCCTTTTGGAAGCATGTCTTCGCTCAAAATTTCATTGTTATAGTAATTAGTTAATGGTACTTCAGCAGTAGGAATAAGTGTTAATCCTTCAGATTCTACAGTGTACACATCTTCAACAAATTTTGGGAATTGACCTGTACCAAATAGTGCAGTTCTATTAACAAGCTGAGGAACCATAAATTCTTCATAACCATGTTCAACGACATGTGTATCAATCATAAAATTAATTAATGCACGTTCCAACATAGCACCAGCTTTTTTGTAAAAAACAAATCTGCTGCCAGATATTTTAGCAGCACGTTCAAAGTCAGCAATATCTAATTCTTCAACTAAATCCCAATGTGCCTTAGGCTCGAAATTAAACTCTCTGATTTGTCCAATACGGCGGACTTCAATGTTTTCATCTTCATCCTCTCCAATAGGAGTTTCATCAGAAATTAAGTTAGGGATGCGAATAATTTTTTCATGAATTTCTTCTGAAATTTGTTTGACTTCAATATCAAGACTGGTAATTTCATCAGACACTTTTTTCATCTCAGTGATAACATCTGTTGCATCTTCACGTTTTCTTTTTAATATAGCTATTTCTTCACTTTTTTTATTACGAAGTGCTTTTAAATCTTCTACTTTAACTAGTAATGAACGACGTTTTTTATCAAGATCAATAAGTAAATCGACAACATCAGTTTCTAAATTTCGTGCTGCTAATTTTTGTTTTACCATTTCTGGATTTGCTCTAAATAATTTAATATCTAACATATAAATTCTCCTTATTTATAAAATTTATTAAACTCAATTATGTAAAAACTTTAATTGAGTTTTAAAATAAAAATCCCTTACGTTCACAAAACGTAAGGGACGACTAGTATCGTGGTTCCACCCAAATTCAATCCACCGGATTCTTTAAAAATAAATTTGATTTAACTTTATAGTAGAATTTTAAAATGAACTTTAGGTGTTTTCACCAACCACACCTTCTCTGAAAAACTCTTAGATTAAAATATGTCTATAATCAAATTTTAATATTTATTTAAGATAATTTTACTTTATTTATAAGTGTTTTGTCAAGTGAATTTTCTATTTTAATTGAGTTTTTTCAAAAGTTTCTAATGCTTTAAAATAACCTTCAGTGGCGGTTAAGTGCCAAGGTAAATTAAATTCTCTAAAATGTTTTAACCAAGCAAGAGTGCGACGAAGTTTTCCAGGTTTATTTTGAAAAATAGAACGAGCTTTATTTTCAAGTTCTGTTATTTTATTGTTAACTATGGCTTCATCTACTTCACCGGAAATCTTCGGAATTTCTATGTATGGAATTTTGTTTTGTAGATACAATCTCCAACCTGGACTTTTGATTGGATAGTAGTGATTGTGATCACCATGATTTACAATCATTTGTCCATCTTGAATTTGTATGTTATCCGCTGATAATCCCATACTTTTTGCTAATGTTTCTAATTCACTTTCGAAATCTTCCTCTAAATCATTTGACATGTTTGGAACAACAATTTCGTTTAAAGCTAATTTTTTTTCTGTACCATTATATTTGAATACTAAGTAGTTATTTTCAACTTTTATATCATTAGTTTGTAGTCCGTAGAATAGAGCGATATAATTTTTTTTGTTGTTGATTTCTGCTTTGGTAAGATTATTGGAATTATTTTCTTGTTCTTTTTGTTTTAAAAATTGTTTAGCTTTTTCTAACTGTTCTTTAGTTAAACTATCTTTTCTAACATAATGATTGTGGTCACCATGCTTAACTACATATCCATTTTCATCTTCAGAAATAATGTTTTCTACATTAAATTCAAAATTATCTTCTGTTTTATTAGAGTTATTTTCTTCAACATTGTTATCTGAATTGCTAGGATTGTTTTCTTGTTCTTTAAGTGCAGTTTCTAGTTTTTCTTTTATGGCGTTTAGTTCTCTATTTGCAGTAATTAATTTGTTTTTAGATTTATCAACGCTGTATTCGATATCAAGGGAAACAACCCTTGCTTCTTGTTTTAATTTAGCTGCAACATTAGAATTTAGTTTCTTTTCATTTTTAAGTTTTTCTATTTGATCCTGAAGTTTTTGTGCTTCATCAGTAAGATATTTTTGTGTTAATTCATAATTGTCTTTTATAGAACCACCATCTACTTTTTCAAAGTTTTTGGATATACCATCAGGGATATTTTTTCCATTAGGAATATTTAGTTCTGTAGAAGAAAGATTATTCCTACTAATATCTAAATATTCAAGAGTTTTATTTTTTTCATTAAGTTTTAGGCTTGAGATATAGTTATTAGCTATGCTTAAATACTTAAGGGTGCTAAAATTATTAATTCCATCTAATGAGGTTATTTTATTATCACTTAAGTTAAGGTTTATTAATGAATTTTGTTTTGCTTTAGGTAGATTAGAAATATTATTTTTACTAGCATCAAGATTTTCTAATTGACTTATTTTGTCTATACCTTCAAGATTTTCTAGTTTATTATTTTTTATTTCTAAAGATTTAAGAGAATTATTTTCAATATTAAGATTTTCAATTAAGTTATTATTAACTTGTAATGTTTCTAATTTATTAGTATCATTTAAATGTTTTAGTGTATTAATTTTATTGTCATTAGCTACGAGAGTTTTAAGATTCGGTAAATTTTTGATTACTGATAAATCTCTAATATTACTATTGTTCACAGTAAGTTCTTCTAAAGATTCCACATTTAGTGTAGATAATTCAAGATTAGAATTGTTTGATAAAAATAGGCGTGTTAAATCTTTTTTACCATT
Organism: Gemella cuniculi DSM 15828; assembly: GCF_000425665.1. Lineage (GTDB taxonomy): Bacteria > Bacillota > Bacilli > Staphylococcales > Gemellaceae > Gemella > Gemella cuniculi. The sequence goes on along the minus strand of NZ_AUDW01000027.1, from coordinate 38,735 downwards.
GAGTGCATCTAATTTTGTTAATTTATTATTTTCTAAACTTACAGCTTTGAGTTTTGATAGATTTTTTAGTGCTGAAATATCACTGATATTATTGTTATCTAAGTTAAGAGATTCTAAGTTAGATAAATTTTTTAATGATTCGATATTTTCAATATTATTACCAGCAGCTGCAACAACTTTTAAATTTGGATAGTCTTTTAAGAATGTAATATCATTAACATCATTTTGTGAAAAATCTATACCTTCTAAAGTAGGGATATTTTTTAAGAATGAGTAGTCTTTTATACCAGTTTTAGTTAAATATAATTGTTTTAATTTTTTAAATTTATAAACTGGAGTAATATCATCAATAGGAGTAAAACCTACACCTAAAATTTCAATATTTGGCATAAGTTCAAGACCTTTACGTTTAAGTGGATCTTTATTTTGCCCAATATTCAAATATTTAACAGTTGCTAACCATTGTTTCATTTTTTCTGTATCAGTTTCATTTTCAGGAAAGCTTGTATCAGCTGTTGCATGCTGAATATCGTGGATAATATCATCATCAAAACCTAATTTTTTAAGAGTTTCAGCACCACTATTAGCATGTGGATCTTCTATAGGTTTATTTAAATCTATATCATCAAGTAAAATACTATGTGTATGATCACCATGTGGATATAAAAGGGCTTTTCCTTTTTCGGTATCAATGACTTGAATAGTGTTTTTATCAATGCCTAAACTTTTAGCTAGATATTCTATTTTTTTCTGAATAATGTCTTCTTCGGTATTAGAATTATTATTTGTTAAATCAAAATTATCAGGATATTTTGCTGTAGAAAATTCTAAGTTGGGAAGGAAATCTTTTACTTCATTAACGAAACTTTCAGCAGCCAAACGAATAGATTTTCCGTTTTCATCTTTATTGTTTAACTTGTTGTAATTTTCTCCAAATGTTGCTTTTCTTTCTTTTCCATGAAGTAGGGAATAGTGGAGAATATTTTTCGCATTTATAAGTCTACCAACTAATTCTTCTACTTTTGATTCGGAAATTTGTGCTTCACTTTCATAGATAGTTTTAATAAGATAAGCTAATTCTTCTCTTAGGTTGTTATCAATTTTATCACTGTCAATATTTTCTAAGAAGTAATTAATATAACTTAATGCGGTTGGCCCAGCTTGAGAATCAAATTTTGAAATTTCATTGAAAAGATGCTCAATTTTTGTAAATGTATTTGTATCATGATTTGAGCTTGCGTTATTTAATTCATCAATTAAATTAGATTTTGATAATCCAAAACGTTCAATATTGTTATTTTTCACCTTAGTAAGCAGTTCATTATATTTTTTTATAAATTCTTCATCGGTAGAGTTGTTGTTAGTATTATCGATGTGAATATATTTTTTATCAAAATTTTCTAGCATAGTAAGGTAACCTTTTGTTGAGTTAGTTGGTAATTCATCAACACTAGCTTTTAATTGTTTTAAAGCACGATTAATACGATTTATTTGTTTTTTATTATCTTTATTAATAGTCTCATTATCAGAAATTAATTTATCGATTTTATCAAACACTGTCTGTTTATCAAAATCTCCGTTAACGAATGGTCCGATAATATTAGGAATCTTATTTTTAAAATAAGCCTCAGCACCGCCAGATTTTATTTTAACGTAATGATTATGCGAACCATGTGGAATGACAAATTTATTATCTTCTACTTTTATTTTATCAGGATCTATTCCTGTACGTTCAGAAAGAGCAAGTAATTCTTGTTCGAAGTCAACTTCTGGATCTCCTGTAACTTCTGGAATTTTGAATTTATTTCTAGGAATTAAATAAGGATGAATGTGAGTAGGGTCATATTCATGTGATGGTTCGTTAAAGATAAAGAAGTCTCTAGTAACCTTGACTGCCTCTTTTGGGACACCATAAACATCAGCAATATAATCTATTTGTTTTTGAATTTCTTCATTTAGAATATTACTATCATCTCCAGGATGAATTTCACTTAGTAGTATAGTGTGAGTATGATCACCATGTGGATATACTAGTGCTTTACCATCTTTTGTTTCGATAATTTTAATTAATTTTTTATCGATATTAAGTAGTTTGGCTAAGTAATTTATTTTTTCTTGTATTTCATTATCAATATTATTTTCAGACGGTGTTTCTTTGTTAATATTTTTTAGTAAAACAATAGTGTCATTATATTTAATAGCACTACCATCATTGGTAATAACAAAACTAAATTTATCTTTTGGTAGATTTAATTTTTTAGAAAGATAATCAATTTTAGAAAGAACTTCGTTTTCTAATTTAGAATATTCTTCTTTTGCTGCAGCTAAATGTTGAAATGGGATAAGATTTTCAAACTTGCTATTAACTAGTTGATAGTAAAATATAAAGTGTGTATGTCCATTGTGTGTAACTAATAATCCAGAAGAAGTAGTGGAAGTTATACTATTTGAATCAAGAATAAAATCGTCACTAGTCTTATAGTGAACACCAGAAAACTTCAAGATACCTGAATATTTATTAGCAGATGAATTATTATTGTTATTTTCTTTTTCAGGTATAGAAGGTTTTAAATCTGGGACACTTGGAATAGGATTATTATTATTTTGTTGTTGTCTAGAGTTATTATTTTTTGTTTTCGGAATGTAGTGATAATGATCGCCATGACGAACTGTATATCCATTTTCATCTTCAGCAACTATATCTTTTGGATCAAAAACATACCCATCATTATCAGAAGAGTGACTGTTATTTTGATTGTTTACAAGTGGTTTGCTTTGATAACTATTATTTTGGCTGTTGTTAGAAAGTAAATACTCCCATTTTGTACCACGAAGAGCACTAAATGGAATAATATGATTATGACTGCCATGTTTAACAATAAAACCAAAGCTATTTCTACCAATAATGTCACTTTCTCCTTTGAAAATATAGCCATCACTAGTAGGATGAGTTATACCTGCAGTAGAGCTTGATAAAACATTATTTACACCATTAGCACGAGCTTGTGCAAGTTCTGCAGCACTTAAGTCACTTTTTTTAATATAATGGTAGTGATCACCATGACGAACTACATAACCATCCGCAGTTTCACTTACGATATCTTTTGGATTGAATTTATAGTTATCTTCTTTTTCACTGGAAGAGTGCGAATGATGATGAGATGAAGAAGAAATATTTTTTGCAGTTTCTTCATCAACAATATTTGTTTGCTCAATCCCTTCTTTAGGATAGTAGTAGAATTTTCCATTTATTTTTATAACATAACCTTGTGCAAGTTCATATTGGATATCTTCATCTTTCAATTTATAATTTTTATCTTTATAAACAAGTTTATCTAAAATTTTTGCATTGTAAGGAACCAAACCTTTTTCAAAATGACTGTGATCGCCATGCATAGCAACATAGCCATCTTCAGTAATTTCTGTAACTACAGTATCATTAATTTTATCCGCATAAGCTATTTTTTTCACTTGCGAAATATTTTGAAGAGTGGGTGTAACATTATTATTTGTTGAATATTTTCCGTATTGATAACCGCCATAACATGCAAGAGTAACTGCCAAGGTACCACAAGTTCCCAAAACTAAGTTTTTTTTATTTTTGTTCATATATTTCTCCTTAATTTTTTATTTCAAAAGCATTCCGATTTATTTTAACACATTATTTATTTTTTGTAAATAGTATTTATTACGATTTGATGATTGATCAATAATTTGATGAAATAAATTTATTTTGAGAAGTGTTTTACTACAAAATATATGTTATTTAAATAGAAATTATATATTAAAAATATGATTTTTATTTTTAAATATGTTATAATAATCCTTATGATTAAAACTTAAGAAAGGAGGAAAATTTATGACGAATTTTAATTTTGAAAAACTAGTGGATGTAGAATATTTATTGGAGAATAGAGATAACAAAAATATTGTTGTGATTGACGCACGTGGAGGAATGTTAGAAGAAAATTCTTTAATGTATGATAGAGCGATAGTTGTTGATTGGACAGATATAAGTTTATTAGGGGAATTCGGTGGTGAAGAATTGGGTAAACTTCTTAGTAGAAAAAACTACAGAGAAATTTTTAAAATTTTAGGTATAGAAAGTAATTCTGAAGTTTTAGTTTATGGTTTTACTATGCCAGATCGTGGCTTTGGTGATGAAGGACGTTTGATCTATACTTTTGACTATGTGGGATTTGATAATATAAAAATTATTGATGGTGGTTTTGAAAAAATAGAAAAACTAGGATTCAATAAAAATTATAATCCTTCAATTGATAGAGTAAATGTTTCTTCTGTAGAAAGAGAAGCGGCAACTGATAATTCTAAGTCTATATTTACAGAAGAATTGCTGACATTATTAGATGATGATAATGTTCAAATCTTAGATACTAGATTAGAAGTCGAATATAATGGGCGAGTTATCTACGGAGAAAATAAGGCAGGGCATATCCCAAACGCTATATCTTTACCATTTAATTCACTAGTAAATCAAGACGGTTTTATAAAATCAAGGCCAGAATTAGAAAATTATTTTAAAGAAAAGGGTCTTAATAAAGAAAAAATACAAATTACGTATTGTACAACTGGGGTTCGTGCATCTTATGTAGCGGTAATATTGGAAGAATTAGGATATAAAGTAAGGAATTATGAACCATCATTTGCAAGATATGCTAGTTTTGGTGAAGTGGAATAAAGAAAATAAAGTAATAGCAATATTTATAGAAGAAAAAATTTTTTCTTCTATAAATATTTGTAATCAATTAGTTTGTATAATATCAGATGTATTAATAAAAATAAAAAAATTAAATAAAAGGAGATCAATTAATGGAAGGAATAACAGGGTATTTATTTTGGGGATTTTTAGTAGTTTATGGATTTATTATGTTTATGTTGTCCCCAAAGAAAGTTAATGAAGCAGGATTTTTTAAAGGTGATAGTAATAAAGGAGAAAAGCCAACTGAAATGATGTTGATGCTGAGTATTTTTATAAGTTGGATTTTTGCGAAATCTGTTACTAATGCTGCAAATCTTGGGGCACAATATGGATTTGTTGGAGGATTAGCATATGCTACATATTGGTTATGTATTCCAATTTGTGGACTTGCTATTTATCGCTTAAGAAGAAAGTATCAAGCTAAAGGATTAGTTAGTTTTTTAAATTCTAATTATGGAAAAGCTGCTTCAGTTGCTTTTTCTGCAGCAATTTTAATTCGTCTTTTTAACGAAGTTTGGAGTAATACATCAGTAGTTGGTGGGTATTATGGAAAATCAGGAAGTAAAGAATTTATTATTTCAGCAATTTTATTTACAGCTATTACGTTAGGTTACACTGTATTAGGTGGACTTAGAAGTTCCATTGTTACTGATGTCATACAAGCGATAATTTTTATTTTCTTCGTAGGTTGGGTAGTGACTTTAATCTTACCACAACATAGTATTTCTGATTTTGTAACATCAGGTTCTTGGGCTATGAATGCAGGTGTTGATATGTTATTAGTTACTATTTTACAATTATTTAGTTACCCATTTCACGATCCAGTATTAACAGATAGAGGATTTATTGCGAATGAAAAAACTATGTTACGTGCATTTTTTGTTTCAGGAATTTTAGGATTTATTTCTATTCTAGTGTTTAGTTTTATTGGTATTCACGCAAAATTAATTGGAATGGAAGTAAGCAGTAATGTTCCTGCTGCACTTGGAAAAACTTTAGGTATTGCAGGATATTTTGCAATGATAGTGGTTATGGTTTCAGCTGCTGGTTCTACACTTGATTCAACATTTGCAAGTTTAGGTAAATTGACTGCTAAAGATTTACCCGAAATGGCAGGAAAACCTTTGAAAAATCCAAAACTAATTGCGATTGTATTTATGATTGTGTTCGCTATTGTAGGTAATCTTCCTATGATTATGGGAACCGATATTTTAAAAGCAACAACTATTAGTGGTACAATGGTAATTGGATTAGCACCAATATTTTTACTTCATGGTTTTGTTAAACCGACTAAACTAGGTTTTCACTTAAGTTTTTGGATTGGGATTGTTTTAGGGGTTTTATTAACAATTAATTTAATTCCAGCTAGTTGGGCAATAGGTAATGGTAAGAGTGCTTTACTTCTAGGTGTAAACTTATACGGATTAATTTTATGTACACTAGGATATGTTATTCCAGGAGTATTTGCTAAAGGAAAATAGTATGGAAGAAAAAGGTAGAAATTGTTCAATAGATTATATTTTGAAAAAAGACTGGTTAGAAAAAGTAAAAAAAATTGATAAAGAAGTTGTGTACATAGTTGGCGGACTTTATGGAAATAGATTTGCTCTTGATATAATTAATAATTTTTCTAAAAAAGAAAATGCACAGATCATTTTTAATGGGGATATGCATTGGTTTGATGTTCAGAAAGATGACTTTTTAAAAATAGAGAATTTATCAAAAAATTCGATAAAATTATTAGGAAATGTTGAGTATGAATTAATTAGTAAAAATAATTTTTTAGGTTGTGGTTGTAATTATCCTAAAAATGTAGATAGTGGAGTAGTAGAGCGTTCAAATATTATTCATAATATGATGAAAAATAATCTGACAGAAGATAGTGTTTTGAAAGAAATAAAAAAACGTTCAAAAACTATGGTTATAGATTTATTTGGCAAAAAGGTTGCCATAACTCATGGCGATGAAAAGAGTATGTCAGGTTGGGAATGTTCACATGATAATTTAAAAAATAAAACTCGACAAAATGAATTAGATAGTTGGTTTGTTAAAAATAATGTGGATATACTAGCTACAACACATACATGTTTGCCTGCACTCTATAATAATGGAAAAAATATAGTTGTCAATAATGGAGCGGCAGGAATGGCAAATCTTAAAGGTACTACTTATGGATTGATAACTAGAATTGCAAAATCACAGCATAAAGAAGCAATTATTTCCGAAAAGATAGCAGATATTTATGTAGAACTTGTTAAAATTGATTTTTCTATTGATGATTTTTTAGAGTGGTTTGAAATTTGTTGGGACGAAAATTCACCAGCAAGCATATCTTATAAAAATAGAATTTTAAATGGAACTACTTTAGAACGAGATGAAATAAAAGTATCAATTTAGAAACTTAAAACAAAATTAATATTTATTAAAGTTACGAGAGGCATTATGATTAGAAAAGCAACAATAAATGACAAGAAAATTCTAGAAGGTCTAGGAGAATTTATAGAATCATTGGAACTAGATATATTGAAAGAAGTATCTAAAGATGAATTCTATAAAATTTTAACTTATGTTTTTGAATCAACTGAAGATAGATTTAGTTATAAATATTGTACAGTTTATGAAGAAAATAATAATATACTAGGATTTTCTTTTGGCTATCATTATGACAAATTAGATGAAATGCAAAGTTTTTGGTTTGAAAATGTAATAAGGAAATTTGGTTTAAAACCCGATACAATAATTTTTGATTATGATGAAATGTTAGAAAATGAATATTATTTAGACACATTGTATGTTTTTTCAGAAAATCGAGGAAAAGGAATAGGAAATAAACTTTTAACTGAATTTGTAGATTTAGAGTATAAGTTAAAAAGTTTAAATGTTGCTCAATCTAATCATGGTGCAAGAAAACTTTATGAGAACTATGGCTTTAAAAAAGATTGTGAAATATATATTGGACATGAAAACTACGACCATATGATTTTAAAAAAATAAAATATAACAATTTTATCAAGAATATGTTAAAAGAACTAACCACTAAGAGCGTAAATAAGTTTTTAATGGTTAGTTTTTTTATGTTGTTTTTGTTCTAAATAAAGTTAAATAATAATATTACTATTTAACCAAGGACTTATATTTTATTTATAATAGATTCTTTTGCTTAAAGATAGTCCAGCTAATTTAGCTAAGGAAAATTCGGAAATATAAAATTAGAGAAAAAAGTTATGCCTTGTTATTATTAATTTTTACATTCTACAAATTATTTATAAATGTAGTTATAGAGGAAATATAGTCAGAATTTTCATGGGATTTCATACAAAATTCTTTAAACATATGCTATAATTATAAATAAGTAATTAGGAATTTTCTGATTATAAACTCTTAAAGTTTTAACAAAGGAGAATTTTCTAAATTACTTTGAAATTTTGATTTATATAAGGAGAAATAGTATGGCAGAATTATTAAGGAAAGATCAAAAACTAGAGAATACCTGGGATTTAGAATCTATCTTTCCCACTAGCGAAGATTTTTGGAAACAGTTTAGAGAAGTAGAAAATTTTATTCCTGAAATTAAAAATTATCAAGGGAAAGTAAAAGAAGGAGCAGCTGCACTATTGGAGATTTTTAAAACATCTGAAAAGTGGATGTTAAAAATTGAAGAGTTATTGATTTACGCTCATTTAAAAAAAGATCAAGATAGTACAGATGCAACCAGTGTGGAATTGTATGCAAAAACTATGGGCTTATATTCTAAATACGGAGCAGAGTGGGCATTTTTAACTCCAGAGCTTCTTTCAGTTGACGAAAAGATCATTGATGGATATTTAGAAGAATTGGAAGAACTTAAACTTTATAAATTTGAAATGGAGAAATTAAATAAAAAACGTCCACACACACTAGCTCCTGAACAAGAAAAATTAATAGCGATGGCTGGTGATGCACTTCGTTCAAGTGACGAAACTTTTGCTGCATTGAATAATACAGATGTGATATTTAATGATGTTTATGATAAAGATGGCAATAAACATACTTTAACACATGGAACTTATGGAACATATATGGAGAGTACGGATAGAATTCTTAGAAAAAATACTTTCTTTTCTTTGTATGAATATTTTGAAAAACATATTAATACTTTAGCATCTACTTTAGCAGGTAATTTAGAAGTTAAAAAGTATTATGCGGATACTCACAAATATTCTTCAACAAGAAACCACGCCTTATCTTCAAATTTAATACCAGAAGAAGTTTATGATAATTTAGTAGAGGTAGTAAATAAAAAAATTCCAGCTTTGCATAAATATTATGAACTACATAAAAAAGCAAAAGGTTTCGAAGAGTTTAGATTATATGATAGAGCGGTATCTATGGTTGATGGAGAACCCATTAAATTTACTTTTGAGGAAGCACGTGATATAGTTTTGGAAGCTGTAAAACCAATGGGTGAAGATTATGTGAATAATATGAAAAAGGCATTTGAAGAACGTTGGATTGATATTTATCCAAATAAAGGTAAGCGTTCAGGAGCTTATTCATGGGGAGGATATACAACAAAACCATTTATTTTACTAAATTTTGATGGTACTTTAAACGATGTGTATACTCTAATTCATGAATTAGGGCATTCAATGCATTCATATTATACACGTAAAAATCAACCAGAAGTTTATGGGAATTATTCGATTTTTGTTGCAGAGGTTGCATCAACTTGTAATGAGGCTTTGTTGACAGAATATTTATACAATAAATTTGAAAAAGAAGGTAATAAGGAAGGAATGCTAAGAGTTCTTAATGAAGCACTACATGGTTTTGTTGGAACAGTTTACCGACAAACTCAATTTGCAGAATTTGAACATTTGATTAATGTACATTTGCAAAATGGAGGAGCAATTACAGCAGATTTCTTAAATACAGAATACTTAAATCTTGTTAAAAAATATTATGGAGATGTATTTACTTATGATGAAGAAATTAAATATGAATGGTCAAGAGTACCACATTTCTATTATAATTATTATGTGTATCAGTATGCAACCGGATATTCAGCAGCACAAGCATTATCAAGATTAATATTAGAAAATAGCCAAAATGCAAAAATATATATTGATGAATTTTTATCGAAAGGAAATTCAGATTATCCAATTAATGTCCTAAAAAATGCTGGAGTCGATATGTCAAAACCAGAAGCTGTAGAATTAGCATTAAAAGGTTTTGAGGAAAAAATAGAAAAATTTGAAAAATTGTATTTTGAAAAATAGTTGGTATGAATAATTTATAATTGCTTAAAAAATAAATGAAAAACTTCAAACGAGAACTAAGTGATAAATTTTTACTTAGTTCTCGTTTTGTAATAAAAAAAATAAATGTTAACGCTTAAAAATATCCCCCTTAATATTTGATAAAAAAATAAAGAATAATCTTTAAAGAAATAAAAAAATATTATAAAAAATATCTTTATTTTTTTGTTTTTTCTCTTGACATTATTAGCATATCTATATATAATGTAATTATATTACAGGGAAGGAGGCGAATATGATGAAAAAATTATTAACAGTTTTAGCAGCAGCAGGTATTGTCGCTACATTAGCAACTCCAGTAGCTAGCGCGTTCAAAGATGTACCAAACGATATGTACACTCAAACAGATGCTAACGGAAAAGCAACAGATGCTCCAAATGGTGCAGATTTATACTACAACCAACAAGGTTTAGCTAATAAAGATGAAAATCCAAAAGCTGATCCTAAAAAATTCCCGTTATACGAACAACGTGATATCAATGGAAATCTTGTTTCACCAGCTGAAGCTACAAAACCAGCAGCTAAACCAGCTGAAGCTACAAAACCAGCGGCTAAACCAGCAGCAACTCAAAAAGCTGTGAAAAAAGCATTACCAAAAACAAGTGCAGTAAAATAATACTGATAACAACGTTTAAGACCATGAAGAACCTTATGTTTTTGTGGTCTTTTTTATTTATTGTTAAAAATAATTTTGGTTGTATAGTAAATTTAGGTACATAGGAAAAATTTATGCACCTAAACTTTATTGTAGAATTAAAATTTAAAAAATAATTATATAAGTAATGGAGATAAAAAGTTAAAAAAACATTTTATTTTTTATTCAAAGTTACTAAAACTAACTCTATTTGATTGTTAAACCTTATAGGAAAAGAACTATTACCAAGGCCTTGAGAAACAACGAGAGTGGTTTTATTTTGTATATAAGTTCCTTTTATATATTTCGGAAAGAAGCCTTGACTTGGGGAAAATATTCCTCCAATAAAAGGAAGCTGCCATTGTCCTCCGTGTGCATGTCCAGAAAAAACTAAGTTATAATTTGTTTTTGCATAAAGATCAATTTTTTCAGGACGATGAGAAAGAAGGATATTAAATTCATTTTTAGAGTACAAACTAGAAAGCATATTTTTAAAATTTTCTCTATGATTAAGTTCATCTTCTTTGAAAAAATTATAATCTTCGATTCCCACTAAACAGATTTTTTCATCTCCTTTTGTTAAATAAGTTTTTGTATTATTTAGGTTAGTAATATTTAGTCTCTTTAATATTTTTTTTAGCTCATCGTATTCTTTTAAAAGTCTTAATTCATGATTACCTGATACAAAATAACAAGGAGTGATGCTTGATAATTGAGAAAGAATATTATAAACAATATCCATATCATTATTATAATTATCAAGGATATCCCCAGTTATAACAATAATATCTGGGGAAAATTTTCGAAGTTTTTCTAAGAAAAATAAATCGCTAATTCCAATCTTTGCACAATGAATGTCACTAACATGTGCTATTCTGAAATTTTTGAAATTTTTTGGTAGATTATTGAAAGTTAAATCTAAGTGAGTTGTTTTTAATTTTTTATTTTGTTTTATTAAAGTACCAGCAGCTATGATAGGTGCTAGTGTTAAAAGTTTGTATTTCATTTGGTTCACCTTTGCTTGATTTAATATAATTTTATTTAAATATCCTTACTCTCATATTGTACAGTAGAGAATAAGGAAAAATTTAAAGATTCAGACTTTTTAAAATTAAAATAATAATACTAATAAAAAAGTATTGTAGATATCATTTTAACTTTATCGTAATAAAAATATTATACCATAGTGCCCACTTTATGTTAAAATAAAAGATGGTTAATTTTATTTATGAGGATAAAAATTTATGATTAAAATAGAAAAAATGGATGATTTTACATTAAATAGGAAATATCCACCAACTCCACCACAATGGCAGGCAATATCTTTAACAGGAACTGATGTATTAGTGGCAGCGGCAGCGGGAAGTGGGAAAACGGAAGTCCTATCTGAAAGGATAGCTCGGAAAATTGCATTAGAAAGATGGGATATTGATAAAGTTTTAGTTTTAACGTTTACGACAGCTGCAGCTAAAAATATGTTGGTGAGGATTGAGAATAAAATAAGTGAAAGACTTTTATATACAAATTCAGAAGAAGATAGAAGATATTTAAGAAAACAACGTATGCTTATGAACGATGCTTATGTCAGTACAATAGATAGTTTTTGTTTAAGCATTTTAAAGAAGTTTTATTATCTTGTTGAAGAGGAGATAGATGGAGAAAAAATTTATTTATCACCTAATTTTAGTGTTCTACCAAATAGTAAGAATCTTTTGATAGAGTCAATAGGGCAAGTATTGGAATATTATGCTAATCAAAATACAAATTTCACGGATTCTTTATTCACAATATTAGGCGATAGAAAAAATATAATATTTTCTATTCAAGAGACTTATCAAAAACTTTTAACAATACCTAATTTTGAAAATTATATGGAAAATAATTTTTTATTAAATACAAAAAAAGTATTATCACTTTTTAACTTTGATGATTTTTATGATTTGCTAGAAAAGTTTAATAGTTTAGAAAATCTAACTACAAAAAATTCATTGCAGATAGCTAAAGATTTTTCTGAATTTTTAAGGGGATTTATTAAAAATTACAATGTAGAAGGTATAATAGAAAAAATTTTTGAAGAGAGTAATTTAGATAGTGTTAGAAAGAAAAAGGTGAAAAGTTTTTTAGTAGGTTATGAAGAAAATTCTATTTTTGGTAGTTCATTGGAAAAAATCTCACAGTTGGATAATATAATTTTAAAATTGAATGAGGTGATTGGGAGTGAGAAAAATATTTTTGATACAAAAGTATTAAATGATATTTTTAGTGAGTTGACTTCTTATGCTGAAATATTTAGTATTGTTTTTAATTTGAATAATTTTATTGAGGCTTATAAAGAGGTTTTGAAAAAATCTCACTTTGAATTTTTAAAGAAAAAACGTCAAAATAATTTTTTAGATTTTTCTGATTTAAATCATCTTGCAATAAAGGCTCTAACAAAATTTGAAGATGGAGAAATAGTGTTAACAGAGGCTGCAGAATATTATAGGAATTATTTTTTAGAAATTTATGTTGATGAATACCAAGATAATAACAATCTTCAAGAGTATATTCTAAATTTAATAAAAGGTGAAGAGGTTCATTTCTTTAGAGTTGGGGATGTTAAGCAGGCTATTTATGGCTTTAGGGGGTCAAATCCGGATTTATTTGAAAAAAAATATAATAGTTACGAAAATTTAGGAATAGAAAATTATAACCCGTTAGAAAATTATAACTTTGAAGTAAAAAGCAAAGGGATTTGTATTGTTCTAAAAGAAAATTTTCGAAGTGAGGAAAATATTTTAAAGAGTAGTAATTACATATTTAATAGATTGATGAATAACAAAAATGCAGGGGTAAGTTATAGTGAAGAAAGTGCACTTTATTACCCAAGTGTTAAGAAAAAAAATACTAAAATTAGACCTACTCAATTTATAAGTGGAGAAATAAATTATTTTACAAATGAGAAGATTTTGAATACGAAGGATTATAGAGTACAGTCTATTGAAAATATTGTTTATGAAATTCTTAGAGGTGTTGGAGAAGGAAGAAACTACAGTGATTATGCAATTTTGGTACGAAATAGTACAAAGATGCAAGATTTTAAAAAGGTATTTTCAAAGTATAATATTCCTTTATTTTTTAAAGAAAAAATAGGTTTTACTAACTCAATGTGTTTTAATATATTGTATAATCTTTTTAGGTTTTTAGATAATACAAATAGAGATAGTAGTTTACTTGCACTGTTACATAGTGAAATTTTTGATTATAGTAACGATGAATTGTTGAAACTTTCATTATGTACTGGAGAAAACTTGTTGGAAAAATTAAAGAATAGTGAAGATGGGAAAGACTTGGCGACGGTTAATATTTTAAATAAATGGTTGAATTTTAGTTTAAATAATTCATTAAGAGATTTGTTAGGAAAGATCGTTGATGATACAGATTTTGTTAATTATTTATCTACAATAGATATTAGTGATGAAGAAGTTGATTATTATGAAAATTTTGTTGATATAGTAGAAGAATATCAAAATATTGATAATAAACTAAGCAATTTTGTTGAATATTTAAAAGATATTAAAAATGAGGAAATTTTTGAAACTAAAAAGCGTATACCTAATAATAGTGTAACCTTGTCAACTATTCATATTTCAAAAGGATTAGAGTATAAATTTGTTTTTGTGGCAGATCTTGATACAAAATTTAGTAGTCGTGGTTATAGTGGAGAAATTTTGTTTACAGAAGAATTTGGATTTAGTGTAAATGTTGAAAATTTATGTGAAAAATATAATATTTCGATGATTAATTCAAATTATCTCTCTAAACTTTACAACTTAAATTCCATTCTAATAAAACTTAAGGAACGTGAAGAAGAAATTCGTAATTTGTATGTAGCACTAACTCGTGCAGAAAAGGGACTTTATTTAGTTAGCCCTAAGGGAATAAATTTAAATAATGAAAAAAGTAGAGAAGAATCATTACAAAAAACTATTTTAGAAGCTAGAAATTTTGAAGAGATTCTAAATGTAGTTTTGTGTTTCTATAGTGATGGAGCAGAGCATGAGAATGAACATAATGCTGAGTTTGAAATTTATGAAGTTTTACATGAAGAAGTAAAATTATTAAAGGATAAAAATAATTTTAATTTAGAAAATTTTTGTAAAGAATTTAATAAAAAAGAGAAAAGAGAAACTGGGGATAAAGAAAGAATAGTTCTTAAGAAAAATAAAATTTTTCCAGCAAAAACCTCTTATAGTGCCTTGAAAAAAATAAATGAGGAACTACTAATTAAAGAAAAACAGGGTGCAGATAAAAAAAATTATCTTGAATTATCAAATTTAAATAAGGTTACTAGTACGAGTAAAGCAATTATGAAGGGGAACATAATTCATAAACTTTTTGAACGAATAGTTTTTGACGTAAAACAAGGCGTTGAAATAAGTGATATGGATAGTTACCTTTCTAACTTGGAAAAAACTCAGAGCACTACAAAAAATATAGGAGAACAACGAATTCTAACTAATGAAGAGTATCAGCTTATAAATAATGAAGATGATAAAGAAAAAATTAATAATTTTTTGAGAAGTGATGTATTAAAAATGATAAAATCTTCGAAAAATTGTCAAACAGAAATTGCATTCACTACTTCAAAAAAAGCGTATGAACTTTATAAACAAAGTGATAGTGATGTGGAAGTCATTCTGCAAGGAGTGGTTGATTTATTGATTAGTGTTAGCGATAAAGAATATGTAATAGTAGATTATAAAACAGATAATGTGCCCAAAAATAGTGGAGAAAAAATATTAAAAGAAAAACATAGTGAACAATTAAGAATATATAAGGAAGCTGTAGAGAAATATTATGGGTTAAATAATGTAAAAACATATATTTATTCATATACACTTTCGAAGTTAATTGAGATAAAGCATTAAAGGTATGATGAAACACTTTTCTAATAATAAAAAATACAGTGTGAAGTAATTTAATTATTAAAAAGAAGAAATATTCTAAAATTTCTAGTCATTGTTAGTAGGCTTCAAATATGATATAATGTAAGTTAAAACAAATAGAATTTGGTATGGAGGTGAAAGTATGAAATATATAGTTTGTAATAGTGAGACAGCGGTTTTAAATAGAATGTATGATGAATTTGAAAAGCATTTAGAAGATGGTGCGGTAATATCTTTACCTGAACAAATAATAAATACCCAGTTTACTAATAGAATGGTAGATGATAATAAAATGGGGAAATATCGTTATAAACATGTGATTTTAGTGGGGCAAAGAGAATTTTCTGATATAGATATAGAAGAAAATTTTGGATTATATAGATACTTTAGAAGAGAGTTATTAAGAAAATTAGATGTTGATTTTAAAAATGTTTATTATCCAGAGTGTATAAATAGTGAAGATAATCAAGAAGAATTGAACAATTATAAAGCAATATTGAAAGAAAATGAGATAGATGTAGCTATTATAGTATTAGGTTCTGATGGAGAAATATTAGATTACAAATATGCAAATGAACAGAATAAGGACGTTCATTTAGTCGAGTTTTCGAAAGGAGAAAAGCAACAACTCCAAGATTCGGGAATGGAAATTCGAAGTAACAAACTAATTAGTATAGGATATGAAAATCTTTTAGCTGCAAAAAATTTATTTATAATTGTAACAGGAGCAGATAAAAGAAAATACATAGCAGAGCTATTTGAACAAGAAGATACAGAAGAAAAAACAATTTTATCAATATTGAATGAACATAAAAATTTAATTATTTTCACAGACAAGGAAGCAAGTTATAAATCTGAAGAAGAAGTTAATAGACTAATAAAACAAAAGCAAAGGCAGCTAGAAGTGAAAAAACGTGAAGAAGAGTTGAACTGTAATGAAGAAGTAAAGGATAGGTAATATTATGAATGATTATCAGAGGATTATAGATTATGATTTTAGTGATGTAGTTCTTGATGATAAACTTGTAGTAAAATTTAAAATAAAAAAAACATTCAGCGAATCATTTTTTATAAGTTTGTTTTCCAATAAACGGGGAGAAAGATTTATATTGAGAACACCAGATACTAAGAGTGCAATAATTGGAATTGGTTATGAAGCGACTTGGCTTTTGGATTCTAATGATTTTCTAACAAGTTTCGATAATAATAGTATTCTTTCAGGTTTTGAAGAATTGAAAACTCAAACTACATTTTTAGATATTGATGAACACGATGATGAGTATTTTGGCATATATGGTGGAATTTCTGATGGGAACAATAAAAACAGTCAAGAATGGGTAGAATTTAGTGATACAACATTTGTTGTTCCAGGGATACTTGCAGTTTTCAAGGAGGAATATATTTATTTCACCTTATTTTTCAACATGAAAGAGGAGAAAGATTTTTCTACATTATGGAATCAAAGAATCGCATTTTTGGAAAAACTAGAAGATTATGAAGAACAATCTAATGAACCACAAATATCTGTAGTAAGAGATATTTATCCTGAACTTTGGCAAGAAAATATAAGAGCTGCACTTCTTCAAATTGAAAGAAAAGAGTTAAAAAGAATAGTACTTTCTAGAAAAAATTTAGTCTTATTGGAAAATAATACGTCATTAGGAGCAATAACAAAATATTTAATGAATAAAAATAGATATTTTATCGCTTTTGAATCCAAAAAAAGTTTATTTATAACAACAAATCCGTTGATATCATTAGACGTTAATAATATTGATTTCAAAGCATATTTATATTTAAAACAAGAAAACTTGTTTAATGATGATTGTGCTATTATGTTTGATGAAGAGGATATAATCGGACAATATAAAAATAATTTAGAAAAAAGTTTTGAGACTGAGTTTGAAATTATTGATGATAAATTACGTATGGGCAAAAAACTGGATGTCTATTCTGTTTTTAAATCTAAGATAACGGACAAACAAAAAGCAATTAAAGCACTGAGTATTTTGTATCCTATTCCTCTTATAAAAGGTTATCCAGAAAATATGGTACAAGAATTTTTTAAAGAAAACAATAATTCTGGTTATGGATTTTGGTATTCACCATTTGGTTATATCGATAGCAACTTGAATGCAAAATTTTATACTTGTGGAAATATGATGATTGCACAAATGAATATGATAACTTTATTTACAAGTATTTTATTATCCAAAGATGAAAATTATAATGAAGTAGTTGAAAAATCGAATCAAACCGTAAGTTCAAGCCTAAAATTATTTAATCACTAGGAGGAAATATGTAGTTGAGTACAATGAAAAAAGGAGCATTTTTGACAATTTTGGGAGCAACATGCTGGGGTCTGTCTGGTGTGTTAGGTGAGTATTTGCTTAACGTTTCTAAAATAGATTCGAAATGGGTGATATCGACAAGGTTGTTTTATGCTGGATTAGTATTATTAATAATCTTGTTTGTGAAAGATAAAGCTGCAGTATTTGAAGTATTCAAGAGTAAAAAAGATACTTTAAGACTTATAAATTTCTCATTTTTCGGTTTATTAATTTGTCAAGGGACATATTTTTTAGCTATTAAGCACACGAATGCGGGGATGGCGACAGTGATTCAGTTTACTGGACCAGTTATGATAATGATATACTACTGCGTTATAAATAAGAGATTTCCAATGTTACGTGAAGTGATTGCAATAATTGCTTCGCTATGTGGTGTAATTTTAATGGCGACACATTTAGACTTTAGTACACTTACTATTTCTACTTTAGGTCTATTTTGGGGAGTTTTATCTGCAATTGGATTGGCAAGTTACAATATTTCGTCCATACGATTGACAAAAAAATATGGTGTAATACCTATTATAGCTTGGGGGTTGTTTATTTCTGGAACCGTGATTTATTTTGGAACAGGTAGCTTTTATATTCCAGATAATTTTGGAATAATAGATTTTTTGTGTATGAGCGGTGTTGTTTTAATAGGAACTATTATATCATTTAGTGTATATTTAGAGGGAATAAAGTTAATAGGTGCGGTAACAGGAAGTATTATTGGTTGTTTTGAACCAATAGCTGCTATTATATTTTCATTTCTACTTTTGGGAACAACATTTAGTTTGTTAGATTTAGTCGGAGCTGCATTTATTTTATCAGCTGTAGTTATTTTAAGTAGGAGATAAATTTAAAAATGTATGATGAGAATATTGGTTTGACTAATATTCTCATTAGTATTGTTTAAGATTATAAAAAAGAAATGAGTGAAAAAGATGAGTAATCAAAGTTTTGATGATATGTATAAAAGTAAGACTACTAAAGAATTAACAGTTCTTGCTAAAGAATTAGGAGTACCACGTTACTACACTCTTAATAAAAAAGAGTTGGTACTTGCAATTTTGGAAAAACAAACAGAAAGTGAAGACCATTATTATGCAACTGGGATATTAGATGATATTCATCCTGATAATGGTTTTGGTTTTTTAAGGACGGTAGACTACAAAAAAGGAGAAACTGATATTTATATTTCTGCATCACAGATTCGTAGATTCGAATTGAAAAAAGGTGATGAGGTAACTGGAAAAGTTCGTAAACCACGTGAAAATGAGAGATATGCAGGATTACTTCAAGTCGATTTTGTGAATGGAGTAGATGCAGAAGTTGCCAAAGGACGATCACATTTTCAAGCACTGACTCCAATATATCCGGAAGAAAAAATAATGTTGGAAACTACGAAAGAAAAATTGTCAACAAGATTTGTTGATTTAGTAGCTCCTATAGGATTTGGACAACGTGGTTTAATAGTTGCACCACCTAAGGTAGGTAAAACAACATTACTAAAAGATATAGCTAACGCTATTAGAAAAAACTATCCTGAGAAAAAACTTATTATTCTTTTAATTGATGAAAGACCAGAAGAAGTTACAGATATGGAACGTTCAGTAAAAGGGGCGGATGTTGTTAGTTCTACTTTTGATGAAACTTCTGAAAATCATGTAAAAGTTGCTGAATTAGTAATTGAGCATGCTAAAAGACGTGTAGAATTAGGGCAAGATGTTATAATTTTGATGGATAGTATTACTCGTTTGGCTCGTGCATATAATATTGTAGAACCAACTAGTGGGAAAGTACTGAGTGGTGGAGTTGATCCATCAAGTCTTCACAAGCCAAAGGCGTTTTTTGGGGCTGCGAGAAATGTAGAAGCTGGGGGAAGTTTAACTATTATTGCTACTGCTTTAATAAATACTGGTTCGCGTATGGATGATTTAATCTTTGAAGAATTTAAAGGAACTGGTAATATGGAAATTGTGTTATCTCCTGAATTAGCAACAAGAAGAGTTTATCCTGCAATAGATTTCTTGCGAAGTTCTACAAGAAAAGAAGAGTTACTTCTTTCGGAAGATGAAGTAAGAATCTTGTGGCAAACAAGAAGAAAATTAGAAGATGTAAGTGAACCGACAATAGGGGTTTTAAATCATTTAAGAAAACATAATAATAATCAAGAATATATAGCAGAGATGAAAAAATTTATAAAAGAATAGAAGATTATTAGACACAATATAGTTGCTGTGTTATAATCTAATTTATATTTGATTACAGGAGGAATAATGTGGATACGATTAAATTTTTAATTGATTTTGTATTGCATATTGACAAACATCTAGGAGAACTTATGAATCAACATGGACCTTGGTGGATGTATGGAATAATATTTTTAATAATATTTATAGAAACAGGTGTGGTATTTATGCCGTTTTTACCTGGAGATTCGTTACTATTTGCAAGTGGTGCATTATGGGCAGCAACAGGAAACAACATATTTTTATTATTGCTGTTATGTATAACTGCAGCTGTTGTAGGAGATAATTGCAACTACTTTATAGGTAGAAATTTTTCGGATTATTTAAAGAGCAGAGCATGGTTTAAAAAATTTGTATCAGATGAAAATATAAAAGATGCAGAAAACTTTGTAGCAAAACATGGAGGAAAGTCTATTTTCTTAGCAAGGTTTTTTCCTATTATTCGTACGATAGTTCCCTTTATAGTTGGTGCAGGGAAAATGGAATATAAAAAATTTAGGACTATAGACTTTTTTGGTGGATTGTGTTGGTGTACGTTATTTATTTCGGTAGGTTATTTCTTTGGAAATTTTGAAATAGTTAAAAATAATTTTTCACTTGTAGTAGTGGCTATAATTATCATAAGCTTAGTTCCATTAATCATTGGGGCTATTAAATCTAGAAAAAAAGCATAGATAAATAAAAACTTTATTAAACAATTATTGTTTAATAAAGTTTTTTAATATTTAGACATAATATGATATAATCAACATAAATATAACTAAAGGAGAAATGTGATGAAGGAGAATAATAATCTTGTTTATCCTGAATTAAAAAAGAAATTTGTTATAGAAAATGAGAGTATAGGCGTAGTCAGTTACTCTTTTATAAAGAGTAACTTTCCTTTAATAAGAAGTATAAGGTTAATAAACAACAGTAAAGAAAAAATTGAAAATTTGAAACTGGATATAAGTTTTGATTTTGAGTATATTTCTAATTATACAAAGATAATA
Source organism: Gemella cuniculi DSM 15828 (assembly GCF_000425665.1). Classification (GTDB taxonomy): domain Bacteria; phylum Bacillota; class Bacilli; order Staphylococcales; family Gemellaceae; genus Gemella; species Gemella cuniculi. The sequence continues at coordinate 17,582 of NZ_AUDW01000027.1, read as the reverse complement.
GATAGCTTAGATTCTGGAGAGATATTAGAAGTAGAACCGGAATTAGAAATAAGTTATAGGGAATTATTTGATTTAACAGAGACAATAACTGATAGGATGATAATAGAAGTTAAATCAGAAAATGAAGAATTAAATGTAAGAGAGATTAGCGACTTGCCAATTTTGCCTACGAATTATTGGGTAGGTAGAATATATCCCGAGAGTATAGCTAGTTTCGTACTTCCTAATATACCAAAAGTTGTAGAATTACTACCACGTGTATCACAAATATTAAAAGAAAATACTGGGAATAATTCTATAACTGGATATCAAACAGGAGATAAAAATAGGGTACGTGAACAGATGGCTGCTATATATTCTGCAATATATGAACAGAATATTTTTTATGCAGAAATTCCAGCAGGATTTGATACTATCGGACAGAGAGTGAGAACTCCAGAAGAGGTTTTATCAGCAAAAATGGGAAATTGTATAGAGATGTCTACTCTATATGCATCAGTTGCAGAAGCATGTGGATTAAATCCGATTATTCTTGTAGTAGATGGTCATGCATTTGTCGGAGTTTGGTTAGAAGAAAATACTTTTGATATAAATCGCATTGAACAAAAATCGGAAATAGAAAAAAGAATAGCGACAGGTATTAATGATATTGAGATACTTGAATCAACTTATCTTAACAGTAATTCTGATAAAACATTTGAGCAAGCCGTAAGAAAAGGTCTGGGGAACCTAGAAGATTTGAAATTTTCTTATGCAATAGATATAAAAAGAACACACTTTTTTGGTATACGACCTATGCCAATTAAAGTTTTTGATAATGGAGAAATCAAGCTAAAAGATTATGGTTTAGCAGAAGATAGTGAAGAAAAAGGTGTTTTGTTAAAGACAATAGAAGAATACTACTTAGATACTACAGCAAAAAAAGATGTTGATAAAAAAGAAATTTGGATGAAAAATATGTTGGATTTAACTAAAAGAAATTCACTTATTTCTTTCAGACCTAGTTTAAAGAGTATACAAATATTTAATTCAGATATTTCAAAATTAGAAGATGCATTAGCAGATGGAGAAATATTTGATATAAAAGAAGTAGTAAATGATTGGATGTTAAAGAAACAAAAGAACGATATAATTGATATAGAATCGTACAAAGAATTTATTGATAAGATTAGCCAAAATGAATTTAAATCAAAAAGAATAAGAACATTTTTAGAAAAAGATGAATTGGAAAAAACGTTGAAATTTATATATAGAGAAACACAGAGATCAATTGAAGAAACTGGAGCGAGTTCTCTATTTTTGGCTATGGGATTTTTAAAATGGATTGATGATAAAGATTCAAGGGATAATAATGGAGATGTTGTAACTCGTTTAGCCCCACTAGTATTGGTTCCGGTTGAATTAATTAGAAAATCTAATAATAATTATCAATTATCTATAAGAGATGAAGATGCACAAATGAATATTACATTACTTGAATTTCTTAGACAACGATTTAATTTGGTAATATCTGGTTTAAATCCACTGCCAGAAGATGATTCTGGTGTTAATTTACCTTTGATATTTAATTCTATACGAAAAAGGATAATGAACTATAAAGGGTGGACTGTTAATGAAATTGCAGTGTTAGGAAATTTTTCGTTCAGTCAATTTGTCATGTGGAATGATTTGAACTCTAGATTTGAGAAGTTAACAGAAAATAAGGTAGTTAATGCACTAGTTAATGGCCGATATAGAAATTATTCGGAAAAAGAAATAGAGGAAAAAGAATTAGATAATATAAATGTTTCTAATTTAACAATACCATCAAGTATAGATTCTAGTCAGTTGCTTTCAATAATAGAGGCAGCCGGTGGAGAAAGTTTTGTTTTACATGGACCTCCCGGAACAGGGAAATCTCAAACTATTACTAACATGATTGCTAATGCACTTGCTCAGGGACAATCTGTTCTTTTTGTTGCAGAGAAAATGGCAGCATTAAATGTTGTGTATGATAGACTTAGTAAGATAAAACTAAATGATTTTTGTTTGGAGTTGCATTCTAACAAAACACAAAAAAGGGTAGTATTAGAAAAATTAGAAAATAATTTAAATTTACAAAACATTATTGAGACAAAAGAATATGATAGAACTACTAATAAAATTCAAAGTATAAAAGTAGGATTAAATACTATCATAGATGAATTGCATAAAGTGAGAAAAAATGGTTTTTCTATTTATGATATGGTACTTTTATATGAACAGATGAGTGATGTTAGTGCAGTATTTAGTTTTACAGATAATCAATTAAGAGAATTTGATTTAGATAAATGGGAAAATTCACTGGAGATGGTTCGCTATTTGATTGCAGCAGGGGAAAATTTAGGTTATGGTATTGGAGAACATCCGTTAAGGGATTTTAAAAAATCAGGATATGAAATTCATAAAAAAGATGAATTAATAAATTTAATATCAAATTTGGAATTGGATTTATCAAAATTTTTAAAAGAAATTGAACAAAATAGAGAACTGTATCAATTATTAGGTACAAAAAAAGAAAAACTTTATAATAAGTTATCCATGCTAGAAATTAATTATTTGAAAAATCTTGACAGAGATATACTAAAAAAAATAACTGACAAAAAGATACAAGATGTAGTAAAAAGCTATGTTAGCAAAGAAAAAGAATACAATAAAAATAGAATAGAATTATTGCAACGTTATGTAAATAATATTGAAAATATTGAACTAAGAGAAATAAAACAGGCATTCTTGGAAGCTAAAGAAAAATTTTTATTTAAAAATAGAAAGATAAATAAAGCGTTACGCCCATTAAACAGTTATACAAGAAATGATTTTATTGTGACTGGGGAAGTAGCAAATGAAGAGATGGAAAAAATAAATAAATTACAAGAATATTCTATAGAGTGTAAAGATATACTAGAAGATATTATAGGTTTAGACTTGAAAGTTACTGATTCGAAATCCATTTATGAACTATATGAAATTGTAGATATTCTAAATGATAATGAGGATTTGAGTATAGATGATATTTTAGAGTGTATAAAATTACTAAAAGAGTATAAATTAGAAAAATTTAAAGAGATTAAAATTAATCGGGATAAAGTAAATAGCCAAATAGATTTATTGACAAAATTAGTAGGATTGGAAAAAAAAGAATTAAAAGAAGATTATTATAGAAACTTGTTAGATATGTGTTCTATCTGGAAAACTAATATAGATGAGTGGAGAAATTGGTCGAAATTTTGTGAGATTGTGGAAAATCTTGAAAAGGATAATTTAGAAAATATTTCTTCAAATCTGTTTAATAGATTAGAAAATTCTAAATTAGATGAGAAATACGATATAAAATTATTAGAAAAAGAATATTTAAAAAGTATAGCCAAAAGTTTTATAATGTATTTTACAAAAGAAGTATCGGCACTATCAAAATTTAGTGGACTATCAACAAATAAAAAAATCGAGGAGTATAATAGACTCGTAGATAAGTATGAACAATTGAGTCAAGAACAAGTTTTAAGAAAATTACAAGAGCAAATTCCAAATTCAAAATATTGCAGTGATGAAGAGGCAAAACAGTTAGCTAATATAAATAGAATAATTCAAAGTAAGGGAAGAGGAACTTCTATACGAACATTGTTTAAAGAAAATGGTACAGTAATAAAAAAATTAGCACCATGCATGCTTATGAGTCCTTTATCTGTTGCTCAATATATAGATTTAGATTTTCCTAAATTTGACTTGGTTATATTCGATGAAGCCTCACAGATTAAAACTAGTATAGCAGTGGGAGCTATGTCAAGAGCAGAAAACTGTGTTATTGTAGGAGATCCAAAGCAAATGCCACCAACCTCTTTCTTCTCTACTAATAAGGAGGATGAGGATAATCTTCATGTGGAAGATTTAGAAAGTTTGTTGGAAGATTGTTTAGCTGTTAATATGCCACAAAAATATTTGAAATGTCATTACCGTTCACAAAGTGAAAGTTTAATAGCATTTTCAAATCAAATGTATTACAAAAACAAGATGATAACATTCCCGTCTCCAAATGACACAAAATCAAAAGTTAAATTTAACTATGTAAATGATGGGATTTATGATAGAGGAAAAACTAGAACTAATCTGAAAGAGGCAGAAGAAATTGTAAATGAAATAGTGAGAAGATTAACTAGTGAAGATGAGAATAAAAATAGTATAGGGGTGGTTACCTTTAACCTTCCACAACAAATATTAATTGATGATTTACTCCAGGAAAGATTTTCTAAAAATTTAGAATTAGAAAAGATTGCTAATAAGATGCATGAACCGATTTTTATAAAAAATTTAGAAAATGTTCAAGGTGATGAGAGAGATGTTATATTATTTTCTGTTACTTATGGGAAGGATGAAAATGAAAAATTCTATCAGAATTTTGGACCATTAGCTAAAAAAGGAGGATGGCGACGCTTGAATGTTGCAGTTTCACGTGCAAGAAAAGAGATGGTACTATTTTCATCTATAATGTACGATGATATTAAAATAACTGCAAGAACTCAAGAGGGAGTTATAGGATTAAGAAAATTTATCGAATTTGCAAATAAAGGTATGATATCTTTGCCAAATGTAAAAGAGAGTATGGTTAACAAAGGTGATGCTTTGGAAAGACAATTAGCGGAATTTTTAAATAAAAATGGTTATGCTACAAAGCTAAATTTAGGGGCTTCAGATTTTAATATTCCATTAGCAGTGGTTGATCTTAAGAACAATGATAAATATTTATGTGCTATATTGTTAGATAATAATCATTTAAAAAAATTAAGCACTACGAGGGATAAATATAGATTAATTCCTAACGTTTTACAAAGAATGGGATGGAATGTATACAGGATATGGGGCTTAGATTGGTATGAAAATAAAAAACAAGAACAACAAAAATTACTTAAATATTTAAATAGTTTATAAAAAAGAAATTTTTATTTGATTTCATACGAAGATCTTTGTTGATTAATAGATTTTCTTTAAAATAGATAAAAGAATAAAAAATGTTTAATGTTTATTTAACTAACGTTTTTAGTATGTAGATTAGCTAAAATTATATTTTAGCTAATCTATTTTTACGACATTATTATTTGCAGATAATGTTCTTAAAAGCTATAATTATTATAGTATAAAATTTTTTATAATAAAGGAGAATTATAATGAAATTAGGTATTATAGGTGCTGGTTTAATTGTAAAAGATTTTTTATCATTTGCACATGAACTTCCAGAAATTAGTCTTTGTGGTATTGTTGCTAGAAATTTGGAAAACTTAAAGCAATTAAGTAATAGATATGGAATAAAAAAAATATACACAGATATAGATACATGTTTGAATAATAAAGAGATTGATACGATTTATGTGGCAGTTCCAAATAATATGCATTACAATGTGGTGAAAAAAGCACTGGAAGCTAATAAGAATGTTATTTGTGAAAAACCATTTACTCTAATATATGAAGAAGCGGTGGAGTTGTTCGAGCTTGCAGAAAGTAAAGATTTAATTTTGATTGAGGCTATAACTAATCAATATTTGGAAAATTATAAAGAAATAAAAAATAATCTTTCTAAAATTGGAAATGTGAGGTTAATAGAATGCAATTATTCACAACTTTCTTCAAGATATGAGGCTTTTAAAGAAGGGATTATTGCACCAGTTTTTGATAAAAATCAGGGTGGTGGGGTTTTGAGAGATTTGAACATCTATAATATTCATTTTGTAGTAGGGCTTTTTGGGAAACCAGATAATATTAGTTATTATCCAAACATAGTTAAAGATATTGATACCTCAGGTATTTTAGTTTTACAATATAGAGATTTTAAAGCAGTGTGTATTGCAGCAAAAGATACTTTTAATAACAGTTACGTAAATATTCAAGGGGATGGGGGAATAATCAAAGTAATAGGTCCAACAAACGAAGTTCCTAATTATAGTATTCAAACGAAGGATAGTACAATAGAGGATAATAAAAATTCACATGCTCACAGAATGTACGCTGAGTTTAAAAAGTTTGTAGAAATTTTCAGAAATAAAGATTATGAATTTGTTAAAAAACAAAAAGAACATAGTTTAATAGTTATGAGTGTATTAGATAAAGCAATGAAATATCAAATAGTATAAGAAATTAGAAGGTATGGGTAAAAATTATCCATACCTTTTATTTGTGTACGGCAGGCATTTTATGAAAATACTTCAAGTAAAAAGATATAAATTATTATCTGAGAAATTACTTAGTATTGGCTTTGAAATGGCAGAAGAGGGATTAGTTTACTTTGAATAATAATTTTAAAGCAATAATAAAATATAGTGAGGATAGTTTTGAAATAAAAATTTATGATTGCAATTTTAAAGAACTGGAAACTAGCTAATGATACAGGCGAATTAGTAGCTAGTTTACATGAAAGTAGATGAAATTGTTGAACGAATAATAGAAGTTGATTGTGATAATATTTTAAATTATGCAGTAGAAAAATATAAAAGAAAGATAAATAAACTTAAAAAAAGATCAAACCATATGTAGGAGATATGATAAATTGAACAGGAATAGAACTACAAAAGAAAAGATGAAATCGTTAATTTAAAACGTCCAACAGAAGAAATATTATAAATAAATTTAATAAAAATATTTTTCCAGCATATCATATGAATAGAAACATTTGATAAGCATAATTTTAGATGATAATATTTGAAATGAATTTTTTTAAAAGTTATTTGAATTAGTGTGTAAAAAATAATAAATACTCTCCCTTACATCATAATAAATTTTGGGAGAGTATAATAATATATTTTATGAATTTTTAATAGCTTTTGAATAGGCTACAATTAATAAAATTATCTGTGTAGTTACTGTAAGGAATGCATATTTTATAAAAATAGTTGCTAATATTCCTGATATAACGTATAAAATAATAGTTATTATAATTAATACCTTACTGTTTATACTGTTAAATGAAATTATAAAATTAAATATAGTAGAAATAATAATTCCTAAAATATGAAAACTCATAAATGCAATTAACAAACCTATACCTGCACCAGCACTAGGATCACTAGAATGCTGAGCTTTATAAATAGCAGAGAAAATAATACAACAAATAAATATTATGTACACAATAGAGATTGCAAGGGATATTTTAATAAAAATTTTTCCGTTGTTTTTGTTTTGATTTAAATCCATTTTTATATCCAGCCCTCCTCATTTGCTTTTTTAACTGCTTCTGTACGATTTTTGCAATTTAATTTAGTAAGTATATTTGAAATGTAATTCCTTGTAGTACCTTCTGATAAAAATAATTCAGAAGCAATATCTTTATTAGACAAACCACCTTTAATTTTTGTTAATAAAATTATTTCTTGGTTAGATAAAGGGTTAGGATTTGAAAATACACTTTCCATTAATTCTGGAGAGTATTCTTTACGATTAGAAAGAACATTTTCGATGGTTTTCGTAAGTTCTTCAGTAGTTCGATCTTTGAGAACATAAGCATCTACATTATTTTTTACAGCACGTTCAAAATATCCAGTTCTTCTAAATGTCGTAACTATAATTATTTTTGTAGAAATATTTTCTTTTCTAACCCATGCTAATACATCAAGTCCAGTTGCCTCAGGCATTTCTATATCCAAAATAGCAACATCAATATTTTCATTAGCAAGTATATTCATAGCTTCTTTTCCATTTTGTGCTTGCATTACTGTATCTACTTCATCTTCCATAAGAAGAAGTTTTGCCATTGCATCTCTAAGCATACTTTGATCTTCAGCAATAAGTAATTTCATAAAGTGCCTCCTTTACAAGCTTTTTAATATAGTAGCTTGAACGGTTGTAGGCGATTTTTTTGAGATAATTTCGACTTTACCATTCAGTACTTTTATTCTTTCACGAATAGATTTAAGTTCATTACCAGTTAAATTTTCAAAACCTACTCCATTATCAACAGATATAATCTCATATTTATGAGTATCTTCATTTAAAATAATACTGCACTGCGTTGATTTACTATGTTTAATAATATTATTAGCAAATTCTTTTAGTAACATAGTAATTGACCATTCATTAAGTTGAGTGACGGAAGTATCAATATTATTTTTTATTTTACAGTCTATGTTTGCCATAGCCATAATATCTTTTATAATATTTAACTCTTCCTTTATAGTTCTATGTTTCAATTTATTAATTATAGCTCGAGTGTCATCCATAGACTTTTTACTAATTGCACTAATTTCAAGTAATTCTTTTTTTGCAGCATCAATATTGTTTTTCTCTAAAAATTTTTCCGCAAGTTCAGCTTTAAGTTTTAACATCACAAAAACATGCCCAATGCTATCATGGAGGTCACGACTAATTCTATTACGTTCATTTTCGGCTAAGAGTATATTAATATGTTCATTGTGTTTATTACGTTCTTCTTTTAATATACTTTTTTCATATCCTCGTTTTTGGAAAAGATATGTAGCAAGGCAAATAAAATAAAAACAAAACATAATAAGTTTATCACCTATAGAAATACCAAGAATTGCGATGTAAATCATCATATAATTAATAGCGATGAAAAAGCTAATAGTTCTATAGCTGTTATACTTATCATGAAATCTCCATACTAAAAGGTTGCTAAGATAAAAACTAAATAACATATTCATCGGGAACAGTGTAGTAGTCATATAGACAATGTAAAATACTAAATAAAACCATTGAATAAAAATGAGGTATTTATTATTAGTATGTAAGATAGCTAAGTATGAAATTATAGCAAGTATAGTTAGTAGTAATATGTATTTTGGATAATCACCTTGTATCGTATAAACAAAGGGGAAAACAAAAAATACTAGTGAAAGATAAAAAGGATAGTTTTTTTTAAAATCTATACGCAATAAGTTAATCATATAAACCTCCTTAGTACTATATTATATATAATATCATAAAAATATAAGCGTGTGAAGAATATCACACGCTCCAGATTATTTCACTTCGATTTTTCTTTTTATTAGTAGCGTAAGAATAGTGCAGCCGATTCCATATGTAAGAAGAATACTTAGGCTATGGAATGAAAAAATACCTTCTTTTAGATATTTATTTATAAATTCTAATAAATGATATGTTGGAGTTACTTTAGAAATATTCTGTAACCACTCTGGGAAAAGGTAAGTAGGCCACCACAAACCTCCTAGCATTGCTAGTCCTAAATATAGAATATTAGAAAGTAAACTTAATTTTTCGACAGATTTTATTAAGCTAAGCAGTAGACCGATTCCCAAGAAAGTAGTACTCCCAATAATCATTAATATACCGGACATAAACCACTCTTTTGTACTCATATTAACATCACGTAAGAAATGTCCAACAGCAAAAACTACTATTGTTGCCATAACAAATGTTAATAAAATACGAATAAAACGTGCAATGTAATATTCAATTAATTTTATTGGTGAATTATTAATAATGTTTAGATAATTATTTTCCTCATCTTCTCGAATTGACAATGGAAGGGAAAACAGTGCAAAACTAATGCTACTGAATGCAGTCATTGAAATAACCATATCTTTTATAACTTTAGCTTGAAGTTCTGGATTGTCGAATTGTTGCATTCCAGAAAACAATATGAAGAAAATTACAGGGAATCCTAATCCCATAGTGAAATTAGCCAAATTTCTTTTAGTAAAAATAAACTCCATTTTTAATAACATAACGAGATTTTTCATAATAAATGCCCCTCCTTAATTCTCTTTTGTCGTAGTAAAAATACTATCTAACAATGTTCTATTCTGAACTTCTAATTCTTTAAATGTACAACCATTTTGTTTCAATACTTCCCAAATTATATCAGCATCTGTTGTCAGAAAACTAAAACTATCTTTTTTAATTTCTAAGTCATAGATATTTGTAGAATTCTCTAATAATTTCAAATATTTAACAGGGAGAGTAAAATATTTCTCTACTTCTTCTGCACGCATAGCATGAGGAGTGGTGTCACGGATGAGCTCACCTTTGTGAAGAACAAGGATTCTATCAGCTGTATGCTCCACTTCTTCAATGTAATGTGAGGAATAGATTATAGTTATTCCTTGTCGTTTTAAATTACTAATAATTTCCCAAAAACGAATACGGGTAGAAGTATCCATTCCAGCTGTTGGTTCATCCAAAAAAATAATTTTAGGCTTACCTATTAGTGTTAGAATAAAAGATAATAGCCTTCTTTGTCCACCTGATAATTTAGATGCAAAATTATCTTTTTGATTATTATCAAATTGTAGAATTTCGTCTATTTCTTCATTAGTAAGATGATTAGAATAAATATTTTGAATAAAATTAATTAACTCTTTAACTTTTAGTTTTTTCGGGATTTGATTTTCTTGACCAAGTACATTAACATAGTTTTTTAATTCTAAATTAGTAGGATCAAGACCATTAATTGATACATTTCCAGAAGTGGTAAATTTATTACCAAGAAGACAACTCATAAGAGTTGTTTTTCCGGCGCCGTTAGGTCCTATAAGGGCAACGCAATCACCTTCATAAATATCAAAAGAAATATTTTTTAAAATAGCTTTAGATTTTATAGTTTTATTTATCTTACTTACTGAAACGATTTTTTTGTTTGTCATTATTATTACCTCTTAACTTTCTATAATTAAATTATATCAATTTTTATAATAAGATTTCAGTAAATATTGTTATATGAGGATATGACAAATGTCATAAAAAGGGGTAAATGAAAAATCTTAATTTCTCAGAATAAGACTTTTTGTTCACTCCTGCAAACATATATTTATCATATTTTAAGAGGATGAAAAAATATATTATTCTTGAAAAAAATTTCTCAAGAAAACATCAAATTTAAGGAATGCAAGAGTAGATATAAGATTAGTGTAGTTTGAAAATCTTAGTTATTTAATACATGCTCTACTTTTATTATGGAAATTAATATCAAATTATGTAAGATTTTCTCTTTCGATATAACCTACCAAATATTATTAAAATTACTTCATATCATCTAAATTCAAGTATTTAGCATTTGGATTAAATATAATAGTAGAAAAAATTTTTTTAGCAACATGGTCGACAGGTAGAGGATAGACATTTTTGAAAAATTTTATTCCCAAAGATGATAACATTTTAATAGGAAAAATATTAAAGTAAGAAGATATCTTATTTTTTCCGTACATAAGACCAGGCTTAACGATAAGATAATCTAAATTAGAATTTATAATTAGTTTTTCTGCTTCTTTTTTGCTGTTAAGATAATTTTTAAAACCACCTTTTGCAGATAAAAATACTATTTTTTTAATTTTAAATTTATTACATAGAGAAATAGTTTGTTCAACACTTTTAGTGTTAAGTTTTTTTAATAAAGTTTTATCTCTTATAGTACCTATTAGGTGAATAGCAATATCAAACTTTTCTTTTATGTGAATTTTATCTAAAGAAAAAATATCACCCTCAATCCAATTCACATGTGGAGAATAGTCAGATTTAATTTTATTTCTAGAAAGATAGCTAACACTATAATTGCTAAGAATAGCTTCATTAATGAGGCTTTTACCAACAAAACCATTACCACCAATTAAAAGAATATTCATCAAAACCTCCGAGTTTAACTATATTTGAACTAAGTCGTTTAGAATAGTAACATAAATGATGTGGAAAGTAAATTTATTTAATCTCTTTATAAAAGATGGTATAATATAAAAAATTTATTATATTTGGAAGGAGAGAGATTTTATGAGAATAGGATTAGTCTTAGAAGGTGGAGCGATGAGAGGCCTATATACAGCAGGAGTGCTAGATATATTTTTGGAAAATAATATAAAAGTAACGGATGTAGTAGGTGTATCAGCTGGAACTCTATTTGGAGTAAATTATGTATCAAATCAACCTAAACGTGCGTTAAGATATAATTTGAAATATATAAATGATAAAAGATATATGAGTGTAGGCAGCTGGTTGAAAACAGGAAATTTAATAAATAAAGATTTTACGTATTACCGAGTTCCGTTTCAGTTAGATGTCTTTGATAATAAAACATTTAAAAAATCTAAAATCAATTTCTTTGCAACAGTTACTAATATAGAAACCGGAGAAGCAGAATTTATAAAAATAGAAGATGCATTCAAACAGATGGAAACATTACGGGCAACTTCAGCATTGCCATTTATTTCAAAAATAATAGAGGTTAATGGGAAAAAGTATCTTGATGGGGGCATAGCTAATAGTATACCAGTAGATTTTTTTGAAAAACAAAACTTTGACAAAATAATTGTGATATTAACACGACCGATAAGTTATAGAAAGAAGAAAACTTCAAGATTGCAATACAAATTATTTTATAAAAAATATCCACGTTTAGTAGAAAAACTAGAAAATAGATATCAAGATTACAACAGTACAGTAGAAAAAATAATAGAATTAGAAAAGCAAAAAAAATTTTTTGTAATAAGACCTAGTCAAAAAATAATGATAAAACGACTAGAGAAAGATGAAAAAAAATTACAAGAAGTTTATGATTTAGGAACAAAAGATGCAAAAATGATAATGCAAGATTTAAAAGAATATTTAGAAGATGAAATATAAAATTAGAGGGAAAAGGTGATAAAAATATGAATAATAAGGAGATAAAAATAAATAAAAATAACTATAAAAAAAAGACGTTGGAAAAATTAAAAGGAGAACTTACTCCAATAGAATATGCTGTAACAATGGAGAGTGCGACTGAAAGACCATACAGCGGAAAATATTTGAACAGTTTTGAAGAAGGAATATATGTTGATATTACTACAGGAGAACCATTATTTTCTTCAAAAGATAAATTTGAATCACATTGTGGATGGCCAAGTTTTTCGAAACCTATTGAAAAAGAAGTAACTTCATATTATAAGGATAATTCTCATTTAATGGAAAGAATAGAAGTAAGAAGTCGTGTGGGTGATGCACATTTGGGACATGTATTCAATGATGGACCACAAGAATTTGGAGGACTAAGATATTGTATTAATAGTGCAGCACTTAAATTTATAAAGAAAGCAGATATGGAAAAAGAGGGATACGGTTACTTATTATCAATTTTCAATAATAAAAAGTAAGTATTTTTGGGGTATTAAATGATAATATTTATCATTTAGATTTGAAAATATAGTTCTAAAAATTGATAACAAATAAAATAATTTGTAGTATTTTTCTCTAGATAATATACTAACAGTATGATAACAGTTGTATTATTTTTAGAAATAGAGATACGTAAATTAAAAAATTAATATTCTTTGTTTTCTTTGTTTTTTCAATTTATTTACAGAATTATTTCAATAATTTCAATTAATATTTTACTATATATTAATAATATTTAATATTATTTATTGATTTTGTATTAGAACTATAGTTCACAAATTGTACACAATTAGAGTATAAATCATATTGTGTTATATAGCTATTTTGCGGTACACTAAAGATGTAACAAATAGTTTAATTTTTAAATTTATTTATCACAAATATTAATTATAAATTTTTAAGGAGTGAAATATATGACAACAGTTGCAGAAAAAAAAGCATTCGTTGGTGGTAAATGGCAAACAGAAGTAGATTTGGTAGATTTTATTAAATCTAACTACACAGAGTATAGAGGTGATGCTTCTTTCTTGGCTGGGCCTACAGAAAACACTAAAGTGTTAGTAGAAAAATTCAATGACTTAATGCGTCAAGAACGCTTAGCTGGTGGAACATTAGATATGGATACTAGTATTCCTTCAACTATCCTTTCACATGGTCCTGGATATATTGATAAGGATCGTGAGCAAATAGTTGGTTTACAAACTGATAAACCACTTAAACGTGCTTTAATGACTTTTGGTGGTATTAACATGGCTGTAAACAGCTGTAAGGCGTATGGATACGAAGTTGATGAAGAAGTTATTAAAATCTTCACTGATTATCGTAAAACTCACAACCAAGGTGTATTTGATGCATATACTCCAGAAATGCGTTTAGTAAGAAAATCTGGTGTTATTACTGGACTTCCTGATGCGTATGGACGTGGACGTATCATCGGTGACTACCGTCGTGTTGCTTTATATGGTGTTGATAAACTTATTGAGTGGAAAAAAGGTGACTTAGAAAAAATAGGTGCTGATGGTGTTATGACTGAACACGTTATTCGTGATCGTGAAGAAGTTAATGAGCAAATTCGTGCACTAGGTGAGTTAAAAGAAATGGCTAAAATTTATGGTTTTGATATTTCTGAGCCAGCTACTAATGCCAAAGAAGCAGTACAATGGTTGTACTTCGGATACTTAGCAGCAATCAAACAACAAAATGGTGCAGCTATGAGTATTGGTAACATTGCTACATTCTTAGATATTTACATTGAAAGAGATTTACAAGACGGAACAATAAATGAATCAGAAGCACAAGAATTAATTGACCACTTAGTATTAAAATTACGTTGTGTTAAATTTGCTCGTACTCCAGAATACAATCAATTATTCTCAGGAGACCCAATTTGGGCTACGCTTATCGTTGGTGAAATGTTAGATAGCGAAAAATCATTAGTTACAAAAACAGATTTCCGTTTCATTCACACATTGGACAACATGGGTAATTCACCAGAACCTAACTTAACTATTCTTTGGTCAACTAAGTTACCAACTGGATTTAAAGAATTCTGTGCTGAATCTTCAATCAACCACAGTGCAATTCAATACGAAAGTGATGAATTATTGGCAGATTTCTTAGGTACTTGTGATAAATCAATCGCATGTTGCGTAAGTGGTATGACTACTGGTAAAGATATGCAATTCTTTGGGGCACGTGCTAATTTAGCAAAAGCATTATTATACACAATTAATGGTGGACGTGACGAAAAATCTGGTGATCAAGTAGGACCAAAAACTGAACCAATGCGTGGTGTATTAAATTATGATGAGGTTTGGGCTAAATTTGATGTATTCATGGATTGGTTATGTAAATTATACATCAATACATTAAATGTTATTCACTACATGCATGATAAATATTCTTACGAAAGTTTAGAAATGGCATTACATGATACTAACGTAAGAAGATTCATGGCGACTGGTATCGCAGGGTTCTCAGTAGCGGTAGATAGCTTGTCAGCTATTAAATATGCGAAAGTTACTCCAATTGAAGATGAAACTGGATTAGCAGTTGATTACAAAATAGAAGGTGAATTCCCAACATTTGGTAACAATGATGATCGTGCAGATGAAATTGCAGTTGAATTACTAAAAACATTTATGAATAAATTGAAACAACATCCAACTTACCGTGCAGATGAAACAACAACATCTATCTTAACTATTACTTCTAACGTAGTTTATGGTAAGAAAACTGGTAACACTCCAGATGGACGTCGTGCAGGTGAACCATTCTCTCCAGGGGCAAACCCAATGAATGGACGTGACCAAAGTGGTGCTTTAGCTTGCTTAAGTTCAGTAGCAAAATTACCATATGAATACAGTCGTGACGGAATCAGTTTAACAGCTGCATTTACACCAAGTTCATTAGGCAAAACAAAACAAGATCAAATTAAAAACTTGACAGCAATGATGGATGGATACTTCAAACAAGGTGGATACCACTTAAATACTAACGTATTTAATAAAGAAACATTACTTAAAGTAATAGAATCACCAGAAGATTATCCAAACTTCACTATCCGTGTATCAGGATACGCAGTACGTCTAATTAGTTTAACTCCAGAACAACAACGAGATGTATTAAGTCGTACAATGCATCAATTTATGTAATTAAATAGTTAGATAGTATAAAAGGAGGGGGCTTTTTAGCCCCCGCTTTTTAATTAAAAATATTTTATTATTTTCAAAAAATGTTATATAATGTATATATATGGTAAAGGAGGGAGTCGTGTATGGAAATTACAAAAGAAAAATTTATAACTACAGAAGAAAATTCGGTATTGACAGCTAATGTTCATTCTATAGAGACATTTGGAAATGTAGATGGGCCTGGTATAAGATATGTAGTGTTTTTTCAAGGATGTATGCTAAGATGTAAATATTGTCATAATCCTGATACATGGAGAATGCACAATCCTGATGCCAAAGTTATGACTGTTGAGCAACTTACAAAAGAAATAGTAAAATATAGAAATTTCTTCGAAGCAAGTGAAGGTGGGGGAGTAACCGTAAGTGGTGGTGAGTCATTACTTCAAATAGATTTTATTTTAGAGCTATTTAGAAAGTTAAAAGAGATAGGAATAAATACTTGTGTTGATACTTGTGGTGGATTTTATGTAAATACTCCTACTATGAATAAAAAAATATTAGAATTGATTTCTTTGACAGATTTATTTTTAGTAGATATTAAACATATTGATGATGTGCACCATATCAAATTGACGAAGAGAACAAATAAAAATATAATTCAATTCACAAAGTTTTTAAGTGAACATGGTGCAAAAATGTGGATAAGACATGTATTAGTTCCAAAATGGACAGACGATGATTATTACCTGCAAAAGTTAAGGGAGTTTATTGATACATTAGATGGGGTTGAAAGGGTAGAAGTTTTACCTTATCATGATATGGCAAAATTTAAGTATAAAGAATTAGGAATAGAATACGAGATAGATGATATAAAACCACCAACTAAAGATAGAATAAAAAATGCTATTGACATTTTAGGGGCAAGAGATGATTTAAGTTGATAAATCAAAATTCCCAAAAACTGGCTCTTTAACGAATGAGAGGGATAGGGAAAATTTTAAAAAATGTGTTAGGCGAGTTTAAAACGCTTAGCACGTTTTTCTTTTCTCTTAATATTCTTATTTTTATTATAGTTGACAAACAATCTCGACATAACTAAAATACGTAATCTAAAATGATAAAAGCTAAAGTAACCATAAGAAATACGTTTAAGCAGCTTAATCTTATTGTTAAAGCTGATCATTAGAAAATACATATCTAACCCTATTAAACAATATACCTTATGTTTTTTTCATAGTTTTAACAGCCTTAGCGACACCACTAGATACCCTTGTAGTATCTTCATCAATTAATTTTTCAAGTTCAGTTACATTTCTATCTTTTATAGCCTTTCTAATCTCTTGAGTATGTTCAAACTGTAACTGCATTTGAACTCCTCATCAACAGCCAATATAGTCTAACTTCAGTTTTAGAGTTAGGTTTCCTTTATGTTCTTTCTTTGATTTCATATGTATTATTGTTAAAGTTTTTTTAAAAAAATCAATATCAGAAGTATAAAGTTTGACACGAATACCAATTATGTAGTAAGTCAAAAGTTATCACAATTTGAAATGGCTGTAGTTTTTAGACATGTATAACAGTCAGTTTTTTTGGTGGTTTTACAGAATTTGATTTTGTTCGTTAAGAAATAGTCAATTTGGGAGAAAAAATAATCGTAACCTTGTGTTTAAGGTTACGACTAATTAATGTATTATTTTAAAAATTCATCTTTCTCGATAGTGAATTTTCCCATATTATCTTTAGAATATGAACTACCACTATAGTTTTTCCAATCAGTCAAGACGGTGTCCAATAATTCATCTGATTTTTTCTGTAAGTATTCTTTTGAGATAT
>NZ_AUDW01000026.1 GCF_000425665.1 Gemella cuniculi DSM 15828 | reverse complement strand
TATTTATTATACTATAAGTTTTACATTTAGCATAATGATATTAGAAATAAATAAAAAACTTAGATTATAAAAATATCTAAGTTTTTTATTGAATATATTTATTTGAGGCGAGTGGTAGGGAATAATATGCCGAAAAGTTTATTTTTATTAATTTTTTTGAAATAAAAAGCCTTAAAAATCAAGGCTTTTATCTATATATATTACTATTCTTTTATTCTCATTCAAATGTAGCAAAATCTCACTTGATATATTGATATTACAGCATTTGTGAGAAGATTTTTTTTATGCCGGCAGGGAAAACGGCAGGGATGGATTTGTGTAATATTTCAACAAAAATTACTATTATATCAACGGTTGTTAGCGATTGATTATTAATATGAAATTTGCTATAATTGAGTCGGGAGAGAAAAGTTAGAGAGAGTAAAATCTTTCGATAAAGATGGTGGCTACTTCAATACGAAAGGGGATGGTGCTATGAGCAGTAGAAACATGCTAATCTTGTTGCTCACACTGTTCGCTAAGATTAGTGTTTCCTTGCAAAGCTATCTCGATAAGTATTTTTTTTGCGTATTTTTCGCTCAAAATACTAACGATATAGCCTTCGCATACATCAAAATCTTAAGGGAAGGAGTAGCAGATGTCTGTATTTGAAGCACTTCAACTGATGATAGCTTTTGCGGCACTTATTGTCTCAATCTTGATTCTAGTTGTTGCTATCATTGCGTTAAAAGACAATAAAAAATAACCATCTTTATACTTTGGCTTTGTTGTAAGATGGTTATAAAATAACTATATAATAGAGCCACCGTCTTTAAAACGGTTCTCTCTTTCATATTTTCATTTTAGCATATATTGATTTTAAATGCAATAATTTTATATAGACTACTTAGATGTCAAGTGAAGATATTTAAGCAGTCTATTTTTATTAACCTTCTTTAATTAGTTTTTTCGAAATGTGTTGATTACCGATAAAGTTTGTCTTTTTATAGTATCATTAAAGCTGATTTTTATATTTCAGCAATACTTCTATCATTATTTCCCCATAAGTGTGAATAGTGTTTCAATGTAATTTCTGGGCTTGAGTGTCCTAATCTTTTTGATATTACTAATATATCTGCATTATGTTCATTTATTAAATAACTTGCGTGGCTATGTCTTAATCCTTTTGCCTGTATTTTGTGAACATTTGCCAATGCAGAATGTTTATTGATAATTCTCCCAACTACACATCATTGTATATTTTTATTTTATCATTATTAATTTGTTAATCGAATTAGAAAGTAGAATACTACATATAAATTATAAATATCCATTAAGTGAATTAGAAGATAAAATAGGTAAGTTACCAAATGAAGAAATAATAAACTATTCATCAGAAATATTAAAAGCATTAGATAATCAAAATCAATATTTAGAGAGAATAAATAATATTATAAGCGATAATAATATCCAGATAGAAAGCAATAAGCGTATAATAGAAAGAATACAAAAATATAGAGAAGATAATACTTTAAGAAAATTAGAAGGATACAAAGAGTTGAAAACAGCTAGTAGTAAAAGAAAAAATTAAATATAAAGCTCCTACAGATGATATATTAATGAACATAAAAACTATACTAGAAGAAAATAATAAAGATTATGTTAAGAGGATATCAAAAAAACTGTATAATAAACAAATAAGGAATAATGAGAATTTAGAAAAATTCAAAAGAAAATCATATGAATTACAAGGAGAATGTAATAGAATAGTAGAGGCAATAAAAAATAATTTACAACAAAAAATATAGAGATAAACAAAGCAAGGAACAAACTAATAATAATTTCATTAATGTTAGTTTAGAATTATTAAAAGAGCACTATTCTAATAAATTAGAAAAGTGCTTTTTTTGGTTTTGAATAGTTAACTTAGTTTACTAGTATAATAATCAAGAATTGATGTTATAGAAATTATTTCTTGTATTATTACATATTTTTTCATGAATTCATAGTTTATTGATTCATCGTTATTAATAGGAAGTAATATTTTTTGACGTTTTAACCGTGCAGTTCCCATTTTATAACCATATCCATATTTTTCCTTTTGGCTAGAAATCATAAATGAAATGAATTTAGCGACATGGTCATTATTATATTTAGGAATAAGTTTTCTTGTATCATTTCCAAAGAGTGCTGGATATGAATGATAAAAAGAATATCCAACAGAGCCGTTACGATTAACGGAAATACATTTTTCTTGTAACGTAGTATTACTGTTTGAAATAAAATATCCTATGCCGTTATTAGATGCTGTAGCTGTGATATAAGGAGTATTTCCATTAATACGTTCACGTTCATAAATATCTTTTCCAGACTTGATTTCACAAATATCTTCAATGAAAAATTCTTTCCATGAAATATTTTTCAATAAATATTCATTTTCAAGTTTTCTAGCAATTAAATATATATATATATATATTTAAGCGTTTTCTCTATATTTTCTTTTTCAAGTTTCTTTACGAAATTACTCATATATTTCCAATGAGGATTCCCAGTTTTATCAATTGGAAGAATAAGTTTTAAGTTTTTTAATCTATTACCATTTAATTGAACACCATAAGAAGCTTTATTCGTAGAACTACTTTCTAACATTTTACAAATAAATAAACTCGAGTTTTCGTTAATATTTTTATTATAAAGCAAGTTTATTGCTGAACCAGCTCCTCCACGTCCTATAAACTTATAATTATGGAAGAAGGCTTTTCCACCTATTGGATCTATTGAAATACATTTTTCTAGACTTATTCCTTCTTCAGTATCAACAAAATTATTTAATCCATTATCAAGTGAAGAAGTGGAAATATATGGAGTGTTCCCACTCTTATAATGAGATATAGCTTTTCCTTTTACTGATTTTACATCAAATAAATCTTTTACTTTAAATGCTTTCCATTCTACTTCATAATCAAGTAATTCAAAGCCTAGTTTTAAAAGTTTATCTTCATAGTAATTTACTATCTTTTGACTTTGCTTTTTCATTTCTTGCTTAATATAATCTTCCATAAATTGCCAGTTAGGAGAACCGTCAGAAGTTATAGGAAGTAATAATTTGGATTTTCTCATTCGTTCAGGTCTCCATTTTTTTGCATACTCAAAACTTTCTGAAGTTTTTTTTAGCATAGTTGCTAAAAATTGAGCTAAAAATTTATTCAATTTTTTATTTTTCAAATAAACAGGTGTCACATCATGACTATATGTAAATTGATGAAGTTGATAGTAAATATTACCTATTGAACCATTGTTTGTTATTGCTAAACAATTTCCATCATATAGTCTATTTTCAAAATTTGTACTGTTAATATTTCCCACCTTATCCCATTTTTTTATAGTTTGAAAATTATAGTATCCTGTAATACCATTATCATATTTGGTTGCACCAAGGAAAGGGATGTCCCCGTCAATATCTATAGGAGGCTTTTTATTATAGTATCCATCTTTTATATCAAAAATATCTATTAATTTGAACTCTTTCCACTCCACGCTATCTAGTGTTAATTTACTCATATTTTTCACCACTTTCAGCTACTTTTAATATTTTTTTCTCTTCTATTTCTTCAATATCATCTTCTAGTCCAAATAAATACCCTCTACCATGAGTTATCATGTTTACTTCAAATGTTAAGTAGTCAGCGATTGTCTTTTTAAAATCTTCTTCGCTAGGTATTTCATCGTTAAAATAATAGAAAGAATGTAGCCACTCGTCTGTTGCTTCGACTGTTGTTTCTACACAGAATTTAGTAGGTGCTTCATTTTTCCCAGACCAAACATCAAGTAAATGTTGTTTTTTATCTTTATGTGAGCCGTCATCTATTAGTCCAATATGCTTACTTACTATATATCCATCATTTTCAAAATTAATAAACTTACATACTTTATTTTTCGGGTGTGGATTATGTGCTGTAAAAATTGCTATACATGGATTAGTACCTACACCATAAAATGTATTTTTATTAAGTGTTATTACACCTTCTAAAGTATGTTTTTTTAAAATCTCTTCTTTAAGTTTTTGTTCGTCTTTTGTTTTACCTGTAAAAGTACTTTGTGGAACTATAACTGCAGCTTTTCCATCTTCTACTAACGAATTTAATAGATGGTTGATAAAATTAATTTCATAAAGAGTTGGATTTGCTTTAGATCCCATAGAGTAGGGAGGATTCATCATTCCCACAGTACATCCTTTTAATTGTAGTTGAGCTGAGTTTTCTTTTAAAAAGTCTTTATTTTCAAGATTACTTTTTCCATCTCCACGAAGTATCATATTTGTAGTAGCTATTGTAAACATATATGATTGTTCTTCTATACCGAAGAGTTGATTTTTCTTAATATTTCTTATTTCACTTTCATCTTCGGTTTTCTTAATCATATTATGCATAGATGTTATAAGAAAACCCGCAGTTCCACAACAAGGGTCTAATATCTTATCATCTGTTTTTAGTTCTAATAAATCACAGAAGAACTCTGTAATATGTTTTGGTGTAAGAACTATTCCAAGGTTCTGACCATCACCTCCACTATAAGACATAAATTCACCATAAAATCTACCTAAATAATCTTCTGCTGAATTATTGTAACGTATGCTTTGATAAATACTATTGTATAAAAATTCTGTGAAATGTTTTAAAGGCGTTTTTCCTAATGTGTCATTAACTTCATTTATTTTTACATCATCTCGTATAATAGAAAATTGACTCAATAGTTTATCTTTTTTTACTTGCGGAGATACATTTGCTTTATCTAAATTGGACTTTATTGCCTCATATATTTTTTGTCCATCCGTTCGCAATCTATCTCCACTTAAATTATCTATGCTAAAGTTTTTAAAATCAATTTCTCTAAGTGCTAGTAATATTCCAGAAACAACTAGAGGTTTATTTTTTTCTTCTAAATTACCGTAATTTCTTAAGTCTTCATGTAAAATACTCGCTTCTTTTAATATTTCTGCCGTTTCTTTTTCTTTATCTGTATCCTCTTTTAATATTTCCTTAATATAGTATTCATCGATATTATTTTCACTAAATGATATGAGTGTTTCAATAGTATCTAAAATAGTATATTCTTGTCTTTCATTTATATAGACTGGCGTTATTCTATGTATTTTCTCATTTCCGCTTATACCTATCGCAATGATTTTTGTATAGCTTGTATGTGCTGATAAATGTTTACCATAAAATATAGCTCCATTAACTGCATAATCAATTACACTAGGTATATCTTCTGCAACTAATTCTTGTTCAGTTAGTTTAATATGTTTTTTTGTATCAGCTTTATCTTCTATTACTATTAAAAAATCTTTTACGACACCTACATATTCTGGATAACCTGTTTTCCCAGTTCCTTTTTTTGATGCACTTTTTAAGGCATCATTAATTTCTTTAATTGTACTTCCTTGTGCTGAAAATTTATCATTTATTTTTGCTTCTTTTAATAGGTCATATACCCAAAGGTCTGTATTTGCTTCTTTCTTTGCCATTAATATATATTCCTTACTATAGTTTATAATTACTTTTTAATTATATCATAATTGAACTATATTTTAATAAAATATAGCAAAACCTACAAGAAAGAAATTTTATTTTCTTGTAGGTTTATTTTGAGTTTATTTTTTGGTGGGTAACCTAATCGATTTATAGAGTTTTTACACATTTCAAACAACTAAAAACGCAGTTAAATTAGGATTTTCCTTTCAAATTTAGTTTGTACTCTATTCCCACTCGATATGTCCATTGATATCGTTTTGTATAAATGGCATAAAATCAATGTTTTTGTTATCGGTTTTAGCTCTATTATCCATTTTATTTATGTTTATCCGATTTTTTGCAAGCATATTGCAAGCACGAAACTATTACTTAACATCCCGATAACCTGTCTTGTTTAGTATTATCTATATACTATACACAGTAAGGCTAATTTCTTGTTCCCAACTCTTCGGTCTTCATATAATTCCAGAAATTTTTTGCCGTTTCAAAACAACTATTATAACGATACTCCTTCAAGTCTCCATTATGGAACTTTTCCTCCACGCTCTTATATTGTTTCTTAAACGCATCAATTGATTCAAAATCAAGAATGAACAACATGTTTTCCAAATATTCCTTTGACACCAACCTTTTTGAATAAGTTGCAAATAGTCCCCTATACTCATCGGTATTATAAACATATGTTAAGGGAAACCATGCCCAGCCTTTATCATAATTTGAAATCAAAAGTGACGCACTGTGACAAAGCAAATCTCCCGAAACAAACTCATCTTTATTGCATATTTCTACATTAATATTTTCAATCCATAGTGCTGCAGTTCCACAATAATAATTCTTATCATCTCTTTTACATACTGCGTTATCCAAAACATCGTTATAGCAATAAAAGCAGTTATAACTATCAGCGTCCTGATTAAAATGTGAGGTGCCTGCAAAATATGTTTTATTCAGAAGATATCTCAAAGCTTCATTTGCATTCTTTTTAAGATAATACGCTACCGAATATATGAAACACTCATGCACAAACGTCACTTTCAAGTTGGCATAATTTATTTGCTGTCTTCGTATTTCATACATTAATTCTTCTAGGAATTTCGCTATATATTTATACCCCTCCTGAACATATTCAGAACTTTTAACGAGAATAAGAAATTCGTCTCTGAAGGGTATTAGCTCAAGATAGCATGTAATAACATCTTTTTTAGTATAATCATATTCCAAAATCTGTTTTTTAAGTTCTTCTAGATTCTCAGCAAACTTATTTTTCTTTAAGGTTTCACTTGCCGATCCTCGAAAAAAATCGCTTGTCACTCTGGACTTATATGACACTTTAGGTATCTCCTCTAACCAAATTGGCGGTTTTCCTAATTCTGGCTCCTTATATGTATCTATCCCATATAATGTACGCACCATTCTCTGATACTCAGTATCATAAGTATCTGGCAACGATAAATCGAAGTGCAAAAGCCCCTTTAAGTACTGTGGCTTACACACGTTGCCTTCATTATCTCTCTCGAATACAATCGGTATAAATTTTCTCTGTTCTACCTTGTTGTATACTTCCGATGATATAATCTGTGTTTCTGTACCTACGCCACCGGCTCTTTCATTTGCTTTCTTTGCATAAATAGGATCTATAAGAATCAGTACATTAGTAATACTCTCATCTAAAACACTTTTTTCCATGAATTTAAAGGTATCATTGCCTTCTTTTAGTTGCCATTTATCAAAAATGACATCTACACCATCTCCTTTAAGATTTGCAGCTAAAGCAATAACCTTCTCATCATGTTCCTGTGATCCCCAAGCATATGAAATAAAAATCTTAGGATGTTCAATTCTATTCTTCATCTGTATCAATTCCCATGTATTCCTTTCAAAATAAGTATTCTTTATCACTATGACTTATACTCCCCAGTAGCCTCTTTTATCATCCCATCATGCCAGTCTATCGTCTCTAATGGCATTTCATGATATTTATCAAATACTTCATACAGGTGCTTATACTTAACTTTATTTTCAATTATCTTCTTAAGAGAATCTGTGTCCATTGAAATAATCTTCATGCCTGTAATGGTTTCTTCATCTCTGGTATATGGAATTATCTTTCTATATCTAAAATCTGAGATTACATTTTTATCTAAGTATGTGCTTACAAATAGGCTGTAATCAAACGGATTATTAAATCTAATCCTATAATCTCCTAAATGTCTTGAAACAGGCTCCATTTCCATTCTTCTTTGATTATTTCCATCTGCAAGAGTTGCTTCAAGTAATAGCGAATGCTTAGGATAAGAAGTACACGCTTCATATTCATATATAATAATCTGCATAACCTCCGGCTGCATGTGTCTTAGGCAATAAATTAGCTTCTAGTGATAATTTCATGAAGTCCAAAATATTCCCTTGTCTTTCACTTACTTTATACCATATAATTCCCAAAATATATTCAAAGATAGTTGGTATTGCAGCCTCATCTGTAACCAGTTCTTCAATCCTTTTATCATCACGTTTCTCAAAACAATTTAGTAACTCTATAAGCACAGAATCGTTAAATTTCTTATCAATCAAAGTGTTAAATCTTCTGTATTGTTCATCATTTACATAAGTTGCAGCTTGTTCCGGACTCTTAATTGTAATTCCTAAATCTTTACTTAAAGCTGTATATACTTTGCTAATATCTAACTTGAATGCTTCTGATATAGTTTCAAGTGAAGCATCAGCTCTGAGATTATTATCTTTACTAAAAGTTTCTGTATACAGAACATCAATAATTTCTTTAAAATAATACTTTGGAATCATATCCAACTTAATCATACGATCTTCAAAAATTAGAGTATCTGTAATATTAAAATATCTTCTATTTAAATCAAAATAATCAGATAAAGTCGCCATTGCTTTAAAAACATGTAAATATTTGAAAAACACTTCTTTTAGTTCTGTTTCATTTTTACAGTTTATAAATGGGCATTGTTTGTGAATTGAAGACTTCCCATTTTTTCTTACAATACCAATATTGGTTGTTTTAAATAGTAAAATTCTCCACAATATTCCAGTTTTTTGATTTATATTCTTTGCAGAATTTAATAGTGATTCATAATCACTTTCGCCATCAAGGAATATATTCTTTATAGACTGATACAATTTATAATATGGCTTGTCATAGCTTCTGATTTTACGATTCATTCCGATTAAACATATTAAATTTTCATCAACATCAGAGGCTATAAATTCTTCCCTAGAAACTTTATAGTTATCCATTTGCATAAGCCTCTTATAAATTATTTCTTCTGGCGAAATTTTACCTTCTCTATATAATTTGATATCCGATATAATTTGCTTTGCACTTTCGTCATCTCTAATTAATGGAACGAAATAAGTAAATTCATCATAACTTAAAAACTCAAGTTCAGTTAGATACTTTATAACCACAACAAACGATCTAACTATACTACCACTTACATCTATACTTGTTTTAAGAAGCTGTTTTAGATAGATAAAGCTATCACTGTTAATGTTAAACACATTATTGGTTTCAAAATCCCCACTGCTTGTTATTTTAAGCAGTTTTCTTCCTGCTTCTGTAATCAATCTATCTTCTGTAATTAGACCAATATCAACTAAACCCGATGTTTTTTCTCTGGCATCTTTGTCCTTCCTTTTCGCATCACCTGTTAAGAAGGCTTTGTTTTTCATGAAATCATAATATTTTTCTTGTATAGCTATATATTCTTCCATTGCCAACTTGAGTCTTTTACAACTTCATTATAAACTCATCAAGAAGCAATAACTGTGCCTCAACTACTATAATGTTTTGATTGTTTTTCCTTATTTTAGCATAGTTTAAGATAATTGAAAAGAAATGATTTTGTTAGAATTTTTATTTATTGGTTGTAAAATGATTGCAAATTATCTATCTATATTTCTTAATAGTATTTAGAATATTATTTTCTACTAATTTACTGTATTTTTCTAAATTAGTAGTGTTGAATTCAGTATTATTATTTCTACTATCAATAAAACTTATAATTTCCTTATGTAATTCAGATATGTTTTTTATTTCCAAATTTAATAGCTCATTATTTAATTTTATATTTTTAAGAGAAGTGTAATATAACTTTTTTAAGTAATTTATATAAATTTTATCAGATTGATCAATAATAGATTTTTTATCATTCGACATATATTCACAAAATACGTAATTATCATTAATTAAATGGGTTAAATTTAAGTGATTGACTTTTAATTTTCTTAATGTATTAAGATTTTGTTCGAATCTTATTTTCCTTTTGTTATTGGTTAATCGTTTTTTTTCTAGTATGTAACTAGAAACTACAGGAATTATAGCTCCTATAATAACTGCAATCATACTTTTTAAAAATTCATAATTAATAAAATCACATTTCATAATTTGACACCTTTTAATATCTTTTTTTATCAATAATATATCCCATAGCATTATCTTTTGAACGATATATTTCTCGAATATCTAAATAATTTTTAGACATTTCATTTTTTAAATCCTCAATAGTTTTATTTAACCTTTTCTCTAACATTAATTTTATTAGATAGTATTTTGTATCATAAGAGGTATTATTTTTTTCCTCCAATACTGTTATCAAGTGTTTTCTCATCTAAAGTTTCATGTTTATATCTCATTTCTAAGTCAACTATATCAAAAATTATATCAGTTAAAATTAAGTTATTAATTTTTTGATTATATACTTTATCATTATTGATTTTTTCTAAAATTTAGTTGCAGTAGTATTGTTATCAAATATGTAATTACTGATAAGTCTCTCTACTGAGACACCAAGTGCTAATGCTATTTTTTCAATTATATTTAATGAAGGAGGGGTTATTCTATTTTCATAGTTTTGAATAGTTCTATAGTATATTTTAGCAATTTCAGCAAGTTCTTTTTATGTTAAATTTAATTCTTTTCTTAAATTCTCTAATGTTATAACTTAAATCTGGATATAAATCCGATAAATTCTTTTTTTTGTTCATAAGTAACCTCTTAAATGTATTTAATGTGTAAAAATAATAAAAAGAAAAGACTTGATGAACACATTTAAACACTGTGTAATGTGTTCAAAAGGTTAAATAATCTTTTAAGTACATTATACACAATAATCAAATAAAATAATACTAAAAAGGGGTGATATAAGGTAATCTATAAAATTTTGATTATTGCCCAAGAAAGGAAAAATAAATATGATTAAAATAAGTAATTTATCTTTATCAGATAAAGTTTTAGAAAAACAATATTCAGTAGTTCAAGTATCTGAATGGGCAGAAAGAAATGGAGAAGAGGTTATAAAAAAAGGTTGGAAATATGAAGTAGTATTACCTAAATTAAGATTTGAAAAATTTTCGATTAAAATTGAATCTTAACTTCCTATAATTACACAAGAAGAACTTGAAACTAAAGGTACAGTAAATATGACGTTTGATAATTTAATAATTAAGCCATATGCTACTGCTAATAATGGTTTTGTAACAATTGGTATTTCTGCTAATGCAAAAAGTGCAGTAATAGTGTCCTAAGAAGTCAAAATCTGTTACGTCGTAACGCGTTAAGCGGTAAAGACGAAAAACAGATTTTGAGAAGTATGAGTGTAACGAATACTTCTACACTTAATTTAATATATAGGACAACATAATGCGAAAAATTAGATAAAAAATCTGTCCTGCAGGCTTGAAAATTGGGCAAAGAATATTATAATACCAAGGTTATAGAAACAGTAGATTTTGTAGAAATGTGATTGTATATTGATGATGGAATTATGTGTAAGCATGGAGAAAAAAATAATCAAGATAAATTAGACAATTTTGATTATAATTCTAAAGAAAATATTTCAAAATAAGATATCAAAACTTCAACTCATTATGAAAAATTAAAAAGAGTACAAAGGTACTATGAAAATATGAGATGGGAAATGTCAAAGTTAACAGACTGTAATCTCGATGATAAAACTAAATTTATGACTTTGACATTTAAAATACAGGATACAGATTTCTCTAATAATGAATTTACTAATTTCATAAAACGATTAAATTATAAGTTACGTGAGGTAAAGAAAACTATGTTAAAGTATATTGCAGTATGGGAAAAACAGAAACGTGGAGCCATTCATTATCGTATAATTTTTTTGATTTCCCTTTTGTAAAAGCGAAACAGTTAGAAAAAATTTTGGGGAATGGATATATAAAAATAAATAAGATTGAGTAGATAGCAAGGAAAACCGAGGGAGATACCTATCGAAGTATTTTTCAAAGAATGTAGACGAAAAAGATTATAAAAAAAAACCTAAAGTCTATAAGATATTAACAGATGTAGTAGATGTTAATATAAAAGACCCTAAAGTTATTTACAGTAAAGAGTATACAAGATTAATACCTGAAAAGCAAGTAATAAGAAATGATGAAGAATTAGCTAATAAGAAATTTAAGCAATCTAGAGTGATATATTTAAAAATGAGAAAGGAATGATAGAGAATGTTAACAATGACACGACAAGATTTACAAAATTTAGGATATGGAGTAAGTCAATCATCAGATATTATACGAAAAGCTAAACGTTACATGGTTAACCAAGGCTATGGATATTATGATAATAGGCGATTAGGACGTGTTCCGGTCAAAATAGTTGGAAAAATATTAGGGATTGATAATTTAACAATTCAGTTGAAAGAATATCATGCCAAAAATATCTAATGTGTATTTAGACAAAAAAACTAATCGTTGGTATTTCGTTGCTAATTTAGGATATGATGAAAATGGTAATAGGGTACGACATTGGGAAAGAGGATTTTCTTCACAAAAAGAAGCAAAAATAGCCTATGATGAATATATGAATGATTACTCAAAAACAGCTGTAAAGAAGAACAGTACAATGAGTTATCAAGAGTTTTATAAAACTTATTATTTACCACATTATAAGCAACAAGTAAGAGATAGCACCTACGAAAATAGAGTTGTTAGTATGAATAAACATTTTAAGTATTTTTTTAAAGAAAATTAAAAGATATTAACGCCCCTATGATAAAAAATGGCAAAATACTCTAACAAAGGAATATACAAGTGAATATACTCATTCTATATACGGTTCTTTTAAAAAAACATTAGATTTAGCTGTAACTTTAGGTCTGCTTCAGAAAAATATAGCTAAACAAGTAGGAAATGTGAAGAAAGCAAAGACAAAAGTTGATTTTTGGACATTAGAGGAATTTAAAAAGTTTATAAATCAATTTGATAAAAATTTTTATTATGAACATTACTCGTATATCGTTATTTGGCTGTTGTTTATGACTGGTATGAGGATTGGGGAAGCACAAGCTTTAGAATGGGGAGATATTGATTTCGCAGATAATTTGTTATGTATAAATAAGTCTATGTATTATAAAAATGCACAAGAATTTTATGTTACAGAAACAAAAACAAGTGCATCAGGATAATAGTTCTAGATAACAAGACTATATGTAATTTAAAACATTGGAAAGATGTTCAAGGTAAAAATTGTCCTTCGAAGTATGTTTTATCATACAATGGGATACCAATAAATAAGTATATGCCTAAACACATCATTGATAATAATTATGGGGCAGTTGGTGTTCATAGAATAAAGGTACATGCTTTAAGGCACTCGCATGCGTCTATGTTGATATCTATGCAAGAAAATGCGTTAGTGATAAAGGAACGTTTGGGACATGAGGATATTGAAACGACTTTGGGAACTTATGGGCATTTATATCCTAATTACAATAGAAAAGTTGCTAAAAAAATTGATAGACTATTCGAAGAAAACTAAATAATAGATAAAATAAAGGGTGTTTAAACGTCGAATTTCATTCTCGCTGTGAAGATATCTTAAAATGATTCTAAAGGGCGTTATTTTGAAAAATAGAAGTAGATTAATACTTAAATTTGTAGGAAAATTGAGAAAAGAATGATATAATTGCAGTATATCATTCTTTTTTTGTATTCATTAGAAAAAAGAGGGAGGTATATTTTGATATGGGAACGGACAAACAGCATTATTATCCTAGAACGTTGCTTAAGCACTTTGCAAACGCCGACAATAAATTTTATGTATATATTAGATTAGCTAGCAAAAATAAATTTGGATATATGAGATATGATAAAGTTTGTGCAGCTAGATATACATATGAGGGAACATCTGAAAATGGTGGATTAGATGTTGATAATAAATTGGAAGATGAATTGAGTTCGCTTGAAGATAAACTTGGACCAATTGTTGATAATATCCTAAAAACTATTAAAATTACTAGGTGCTGTCGGCCTACTGTAGATATAAATGATGAAGAGATAGAGTTTTTATATAAATATATGATTGTACAGTTCTTTAGGACGGATAGAGGGCGAATTAATTTTATTAGGGCAGCAGATATAAATTATATTCCAAGAAAGTATCCAATAGACCTACAGGAAATAAGGGATAGTAAAAATGAAATTTTAGAATTTAATAATGAGTTCAAAAAAGAAGGTAAACTAGAAGCAATTTTAAAAATATTTAAAAAACCTAAAAGTATGCATTTTCATATTGTTACAGGTAATTTTATTACAAGTGATAATCCTGTAATTGGAATGAATGATTGGAAACAAATGTATATGCCTATTTCTCAAGATTATTGTTTGGGTTTTCAAGCGGATGAGTATAGTTGCTCAGATAATATTATCATAAATATGGAAAAGGAAAAGAATAAATATCTTAATGAATCACAAATTGAAACAGCAAATTATTTCGTGATTTCTAAATGCAAATTTGATTCATACACAAAGTTTTATATAAAAAATAGATTTTCTGATCCTGACTGGTCCAAAAAATCTAGACATTTTGAATAATAATGAAAAGTTAAGATAAGTTCTTATTATTGCTATTTTCAAAGTTATGTGGAGATTTGAGATTATTTTTTGTAATTTTTTCCAAGGGAATTGACAAAAATAAAGTATTGGTTTAAAATAAAAACATAAGCAAAATCAAACAGATTAAGCATAAATAAAAAAGACAGGAGTGCGAGTCCTGTCTTTTTTATTTCAAGGCTAGTTACTTTTTAAAAATTCTATCTAGTCATTTGCAAATATAATAAGCAGTTATACTTGCCGTGATAGAAAGTATAAAATCAAACAAATCAAACATAAACGCACCTCCCTCTGTTACAAGTTTAGTGAAAAGTAACAGGGTAATTATATCATAAGATTGGTGCGAGATAAAATAATTTTTTCCGTCTGCTTCGCAGAAGAAAAACAAAGCGAAAAATGATAAGTTGTAAAAAAAAGTAAAGGATCAGCAAGGAAGATTTTTGAGGTTACGAAAAAATACTCTTGCCCTTTACTTTTTTTAAGCTAATAAGTTATTTTGTTCTATTGGTTGCCTGATGTAGAGTTAGCAATGAAGATATATAAGGAGATTCCAGATTCTTATGGTGTTTTATTTCCATTTATGTATTCTTATTTAGAAGAATGTATACGTTCATTAACTACTGAGTTTAGACTGAATCTACTACTGGATAATGAAAGATATACGGTTGGTATGGGATTGATAAACTTGGCTATAGAAGAAAATTGTAAAAATAAAGAGTTGGTAGATTTACTTGAAGAATATAAAAAATATTTTAAGAGTTCAACTATATTTGATAAGGGAGATAATAGAAATAGTGTTAATCATGGGGATACTCATCCAATACTTTGGACTAGAGAAAATTTTGAAGCGCTAGTAAAAGATATAGCTAGATTATCGGATTTTGATATAATGTAGATTTTTAGGTAGAC
The DNA here is from genome assembly GCF_000425665.1 of Gemella cuniculi DSM 15828. Taxonomy (GTDB): domain Bacteria; phylum Bacillota; class Bacilli; order Staphylococcales; family Gemellaceae; genus Gemella; species Gemella cuniculi. The sequence goes on along the minus strand of NZ_AUDW01000026.1, from coordinate 27,154 downwards.
CTCTTTTTTATTTCATATACCGTAGATTTTGATATTCCAATTTGTCTTGCTATCGATTGGATAGGTTTCTTGTTCTCCAGCATAGAAATTACACACTCATAAATAAATTTATCTTGTGGATTTTTAGCGTATGCATGATATTTTATAGGTCGTCCATTATAGACTCCTTTAAGTTTGGCTTGTTCAATACCTTGACGTTGTCTCTCAAGTATTTTTTCACGTTCGTTTTGAGCAATATAGCCAAGTAGCGAAAGAAAAATATCAAACATAGCGGTGTCTAGTGTAGAATTACCAGTATTAAAATTAAGAAAAGGAGCATCAACTATTGTGAGAGTTGCTCCTTTATCTTTAATTATTTGAATGATTTCTTTAGAGTCTTTATAGTTCCTACTAAGTCTATCCAATGATGAGATTACTATTTCATCGTTAGGTTGAATAGATTTCAGCATTTTATTAAGTGCAGGTCTATTGGTGTCTTTTCCACTTTCTTGTTCACTAAAGAGCATATCTACTTTGTAGTCTTGCATAATTTTCTTTTGTCTATCTAGATTTTGGTCTGCAGTAGAAGTTCTGATATACCCGATTTTCATTTTGTATACCTCCTGGATTTTAGTTTTTAGACATGTATAGCAGTCAGTTTTTTTGTTGATTTTATAGGTTTTTATTCTGTCTGTTATGGGTATACCCATATCAGTCGATTTTGGTAAAAAGATAGTCGTAACCTTTAATTTAAGGTTACGACTATCTTTTTATTTATGTATATATTTTTAGATTATTATTAATTTTGAGGTTTTAATAAATTATAAAATTCTATATCTTGAGATATATTTCCCCATCTTTTATAGAGTTTTTCAGTAATATTGATATTATTCAGAGGAAAACCAAGTTCTAATAGAATATAGTATTCTAATATCTTTAATAGTGAACGATTATAAAATTGTAATTCTTCTTCAGATAAGACTTTATGCTTTTGTTTGATTTCCTCATCATAATGAATATAGTAATTTCGTGATCGAGCAATAATAGAAGGGAATTTAGTTTGTTCTAATTCACCTGTATCAAAAAAAATACTTCTATTTGCAAGTAATAAATCAGCTAAACGACTTTCAAGCGTTATAAATTTTTTACTATTTGCCATTAAAAAGCTTTTTAATTCTTCACTATTAATTATTTTTTTTTCTTTAAGTAAATAAATTCGTTTTTTGAATTCTGTCATATTGCTTGCGATAAAACGAGAGTGATAGGTTTCTAAGGCTTGAATTATATTTAAAAATATGCGTATGTGAGAGTTAAACGGAGTGTATAATATTTCTAAAAAAAGTTCAAGAATAGGAGACAATTTCTCATGTTTTTCGAAGTAGTTATTAAATGAATGGTTGTTGATTAGATCAGTTAATGATATCCATTTAATTTTTTCAATGGTAGATATCTCTTTATTTTTTTCTTTTCTAATATTTTTACCATAGATTTCAATAGACTTTTCAGCTTTAAAGTTATTAATACTATATAAAACTTTACTTGAGTATGCTATTACCTTTTCAACATTTATTTTTTTAATCATTGCAATTTCTATTAGATGTTTAATTTTTTCAAAAACTTTTAAAAATATCTTGAAAGTTTGCTCTTCTTGAAATGTAATTTCTATTGAGCCATATTGTTCTAAAGAAATATTTTCTTTCAATATATCATATTCTATCGTAGGAAGCATAGATCCAGTGACAGAGTAAGTTACTGTGTACATATTGTTTTCAAATATAGTCTTTGTTTTTTCCTGGGTTTTGTTAATCAGTGTGAAATCCTCTCCTATTTCATAAATTGATATTTCTCCCCAATTAACAATATTGGATAGAGTAAATCGTATCTTATGAAATGTTTGTTCATTTGATTTACTGTTAGCAACGCCATAAAGAATATAATCTGCATAGAAGCTAAACTCTGTATATCCGTTTGAAAAATATTCATGAACACCTTTTCGTTTAAGGTTAAGAAGAGTGAATTTTAAACCTGATGATAATTCTCCTATTAGAAAAGGAACTTCTAATGGGAATTTAAAAAAGTTTCCTGTTTCCCTTGATTTGGAGATAATATTAAGAAGGATTCCTCCTTCATCTTTGTTCCAATATAAATCACATTCATATTCTTCTTCGGAATAGAAAATTTTTCCATTCCCTTTATAGTACAGTTCCATTTTAGAGCCCCCCCTATTTCATTATATCTGTAGTTTTCTTTAAAATACTGGATAGTATTCGGTATTTTAAAGATTCTTCAATTTTATTATTGTGAATTATATGATTTTTTTATAGGTTTAATCAAAATAAAAGTTGTATATTTTGTAACTTTATTATTTAATTAAAATGTTCTTATCGTGAAATTTTATTTATTATAAGATGTATTTTTAAAATTTTTACTCTTCGGCAGGGATTGCGGCAGGGAATAATATGTCGAAAAGTTTATTTTTGTTAATTTTTTTGAAATAAAAAGCCTTAAAAATCAAGGCTTTTATCTATATATTTTGCTATTCTTTTATTCCCACTCAATGGTTGCCGGTGGCTTGCTAGTAATATCATAGACTACACGGTTAACATGTGCTACTTCATTTACGATTCTAGCTGAAATTTCTTCAAGCACTTCAAATGGGATGTGAGCCCAGCTTGCAGTCATTCCATCGATACTTGTTACCGCACGAACCGCCACAGTGTAATCATAAGTTCTAACATCACCCATAACACCTACTGAGCGAATATCTGGAAGACATGTGAAATATTGCCAAATTTCATTTTCTAATCCACGTTTTGCAATAATGTCTCTTAGAATAAAGTCACTATCTCTAACGATTTGAAGTTTTTCCTCAGTAACTTCACCAAGGACACGAATACCTAATCCTGGACCAGGGAAAGGTTGACGCCAGACTATTTCATGTGGGAGACCAAGTGCTTCACCTAAAGCACGGACCTCATCTTTGAATAAAGTATTAAGCGGTTCAATTAAAGAAAAGCGCATATCTTCTGGCAAACCACCAACATTGTGATGAGATTTAATAGTTTGAGCATTTTTAGTTCCAGATTCTATGACATCTGTGTAAAGAGTTCCTTGGGCTAAAAATGGCACATCATGTAATTTAGCACATTCTTCATCAAAAACATAAACAAACTCATTTCCAATAATTTTACGTTTTTGTTCAGGATCACTAACACCTTTAAGTTTTCCAAGGAATCTTTCTTTAGCATCTACTTTAATAAGGTTCATATTGAAACCACCTTCGATTTCTTTGCTAAAAGTGGACATAACGCCTTCAGCTTCACCTTTTCTAAGTAAGCCATGATCAATAAACATACATATCAATTGATTACCAATGGCTTTATCCAACAATGCTGCAACAACGGAAGAATCTACACCTCCTGATAAGGCACAAAGAACTTTTTTATTACCAACTTCAGCACGAATTTCTGTTATTTTTTCATCTATAAAATTCTGGATAGTCCAGTTATCCTTGCATTTACATACATTTCGTATAAAATTTTTAATTAAATCATACCCATACTCAGAATGGCGAACTTCTGGATGGAATTGGAAACAGTAAAAATCTTTTTCTGTATTTTCAGCTGCAGCAATAGGACAGTTTTCACTAGTAGCGACTACCTTGAAACCATCAGCAAGAGCAACTACCTTATCTGAGTGGCTCATTAAAACTTGTTGAGTGATAGGTGTATTTTCAAAAAGTTTAGCATCACTTGTAACATTAATATTGTGTGCTCCATATTCTCTACTTGTAGCAGATTCAACTTTTCCGCCAAGTTTATGCTGCATAAGTTGCATTCCATAGCAAATCCCTAAGACTGGGATTCCTAAATTGAAAATTTCATCATCTATAGTTAAAGAATTTTCTTCATAAACAGAATTTGGACCTCCAGATAAAATAATCCCATTAGGGTTCATTTTTTTTATTTCTTCAATAGAAATTTCATTATCATGAAGCTCAGAATAAACCCCTAATTCACGTACACGACGAGTAATAAGTTGATTATACTGACTACCAAAGTCAAGAACTAATATAAATTCGTGTTTCACAGTTATCCTCCTAATTTTTATTTCTAATTACATACTATTATACCAAGGAATAATAAAGAAGTAAAACTTTAATACGGAAAATAGAAAAATATTTTTATCTTCTTTAAGGAATTTTACTTTATTTTAAGTTAATACCGAATTATTTAGTTATATTGATAAAAAATGTTTGAACTTTAGCACTTATAAATATAGTTTCCATATAATATTTTAGCTTAGAATATATTAAATATAGTATTTTAAAATATTAATTTTTAAATAAATGATAAAATCATATTATTAAATATAGATATAAAGTATATACTTATCAAACAAAATATTGAAAATTTCATATCCGTACATGATAAATTTTATAAAAATAGTTATTTAAATGTTATAATAGATAGGAATAAATAATTTAGGAGAAGAAAGATGGTAAGAGCATATATTGGAACGTACACAAAAAAAGAGAGTTTGGGAATTTACAAAATTGAATTAAATAATAATGGAAAAGTTTTAGAAGTAAAAAATGTAGCACAAATAGAAAACCCAACTTACTTAGCATTTTCAAAAAATAATAAAAATTTATATAGTATTTCAAAAATTGGAGAAAAGGGGGCTGTAACAAGTTTTGAAGTTTTAGATAGTGGAGAATTAAAAGAATTAAGTTCTATTTCAAAAGAAGGGAATCCACCATGTTATGTTGAAGTTAGTAAAGATGATAAAACTTTGCTTTCTGCTAATTATCACATGGGGGAAGTAGACAGTTATGAGATTGATAATGTAGGAGCTTTATCAAAACTTGTTTCAACAGATAAACATAGTGGAAGTGGAGTTCACTCGCGTCAAGAAAAACCGCATGTTCATTTTTCAGGATTTAGCCCTACTGGTGAGTATGTCTTCACATGTGATTTAGGGACTGACGAAATTACTACATATAGACTAGAAAGGAATGTGTTAAATAAGCTTTACACGGTGAAAGTAAAAGAGGGAAGTGGGGTTCGACATATGGTATTTAGTAGTGATGAAACAAAAGTTTTCGTAATGACTGAACTTACAAGTGAAATAATAGCGTTTGATTATAATGGTAAGGGAAAATTGAGTAATCCAGAATATTATTCCACATTGCCAAAAGATTTTAAAGAAGAAAATAAAGGAAGTGCAATTAAAATTTCTAAAGATAATAGATTTATTTATATATCAAATCGCGGACAAGATGCTATAGTAGTTTTTGAAAATAATAATGGAGTATTAATAAAAACTCAAACTATTAGTACTTATGGAAAAGACCCGAGAGATTTTAGTTTAGATAGGGAAGGCAATTTGGCAATAGCTACCAATGAAACTAGTGGAACAATAACTGTATATAAGGTGGATACAACTAGTGGAAAATTAAGCGTAGTAGAAAAAGGCATAAAAGTGCCAGAAGCAGTATGCGTACAGTTTAAATAAAAAATAGTGGAGTTTGAACTAGAAAAAACTAGCTAGAAATAAAATTTTATTTCTAGCTAGTTTTTGAATTAAGAATTTCTTTTTTTTACTACAAAAAAGGGAGCTCCAAAATTACAATATTCTAAAATATAATCTTCAAGATTGTTGATGTTTTTCGGATTATTATTATCTTTTGTGAGAATAAAACCACTTAGTCGAAGTTTTTCATGAGAAATATCTCCAACGATAAAAGGTTTGTTCTTTAGAACATCAACCAACTTCTCTTCGAATAACTCTTTTTGAAAAGCATCCTTAAAGTTGTAGATAAGTTCGTAAATAGAACCATCAACTTCAAATACTAAATTATTTTGTTCAATTTCCATAATTAATCCTTTCTAACAACTTGTTTCATAATATAAAATGCCATAAAAATTAGAGAATATATAGCAAGAATGCCAGTTGCGAAATATTTAGTTCTATCAACAATAATATTAATTTTTTCTAAATTACCTTTTTGGCTAAAATTTATATCATTAATGAAAGTTGATTTTACTTTGGTAAAAGTTCCAAAACTATCATTAGATGTGAAATCTGAAAAAACAGTCCCTTCATTAGCAGATATAGTTTCATATTTTTGGAAAAGCAAAATTCGCTTATTCATAAGAAGGTAAGTAACATCTCTGATAGAATGTTTTTCATAAAATAAATCGTAAATATCTTGGTTAAAGGTAATGTTTTCATTATTTATTTTATAACTTCCTGCCTTAAGAGCAAGTTTATAACTATAGTTAGCGAATAAATAGTCATAGGTTTTTTGCAATTTATCAAAAAATGTAGATTTATCATCATTTTGATTCAAAATGGTGATAATTAACTTTGTATTTCCACTATAAGCATAAGTTACACTATTTTTTCCTGAATAATCAAGTCCAAGAACTCTAAATTTTTCGGATTCTAAGAAAGAAATATTGTTATTTGCGACAGTTCCTGAAGAAAAAGTAAATTCAGGATTTTTTGTTATTTCTGTTAGTCCAGGATAATTTTTCAAAATTATACTAGTTAAAAAGGAAATGTTTTTTGCTGTACTCATATTGTTATCACTGATTTCCAATGTTTCTATATTTGAATCATTAAGTGACATTGAATTAAGAACATTTTTGGCTTTATCTAAAGTGATTTGATAATTAGTAAAAATAGATTCTAACAGGGCGTTAGAATTTTCATTTTCCAATAAAAACAGTGCATCACGAACAGTTAGTGAAGAATTTAAATTATATTTAGTTAGAACATCATCGCTTTTAATAATATTTATTTTAGTATCAAGAGTAACTTTATTATTTTTAAGATCTTCTGTTAATAAAAACAATGCTAAGTAGTTTGCCAGTTTGCTTACTGATACTTTTTCATTTTCTCCACGTTTAGAAATAATTTTTCCAGTATTTAATTCAGATATAACTAGTTTAGTATTAACATCGCTAAAATTAGATATTGCATTGTTATCTAAAAATAGATTATCAGCTTTTACAAAATTCGGAACTAAAAATACTAGAAGAATAACTAAAACACTAATTTTTTTAAATCTCATTATAAAAAAATCCTTTGCATTAAAGTTATTTAATAGGTAGAACTTAAAAATTTTTTGTTAAGTTTAAAGTTTTTCAACTTGGTTTTTATTAGTTAAAAATTTTTGAATAACCTTCACGTATTTCACAAAATTTTTTCTTTATCTTAAACCTACTAAATATATACTATAGTATATTATAAAATGTTAAAAAATGCCAACAAGAAGAAATAATAATTTGACATATGATTTAATGTTCATATATAATTAAAGTATGAATGATTGTTCATGTTTAAAAGGTAATTATATTGTAAATAAAAATAAATATTTTTACACATAATATTAGAGGGAGGAGCAAATTATGAAATTAGCACAAAGAACTATTGAAGAAAAAAATAATCATTTCAACAGGAATAAAGATGGTCATAGAGATTGTTTACATAGCCATAATGAAAATACGGAAATAATAATGTTTTTTTTGGGGTTATTAGTTTTTCTTGTAGGGTATGTTACGAGTAAATTTAATTTTATTTATGCAAATGTACTATTTTTAATTACTGTGTTGATAGCTGGATATCATATAATTTTTGAAAGTATAACCACCACATTTAAAAATCTTCTTGACCATAAAAAATTTCAACCTAATGTACACTTTTTGATGATATTTGCAACATTAGGAGCAGTAATTATACAACATTATGAGGAGGCTGCTATGTTAGTAATTATTTTTTCTAGTGTGCATTTTTTAGAAGAGTATATTGATGGAAAGAGTAGAAAAGAAATCACGGGTTTATTAGATATGAAACCAAGTTTTGCTAGAATTATTCAAGATGATGGTTCTACAAAAATAATTTCTGCCAATGAAATAGAAGTTGGCGATAAGATACAAGTGTTAAATGGGGAACAAATAGCAACAGATGGACTAATTATGAGTGGATGTGCTTTGATTGATGAATCTCTTGTGAATGGAGAGAGTATATTAAAAGAAAAATTCGAAGGTGATGAAGTTTTTGGAGGTACTATAAATACTGAAGGGAGTTTTTTGATGAAGGTTACAAAGGAAGTGTCTGAAACAGTATTCTCTAAAATTTTAAGATTAGTTAGTGAATCACAAAAAAATTTGACTAAAACAGCAACCATTTTGCAAAAATTAGAACCTAAATATGTAACATTTGTATTATTTTTGTTCCCAGTAGTGTTGTTAGTTCAATTTTATGTTTTTGATTTAGGTTGGAATTTAAGTTTGTATAGAGGAATGGTTTATTTGATTTCTGTATCTCCATGTTCGTTTGCTGTAAGTGCGATACCAACAACTCTTGCAACTATATCTAATTTGGCAAAAAGAGGTGTTTTAGTTAAAGGTGGAGTATATTTGTCGAAATTTAATGAGTTAAAAATCATCTCTTTTGATAAAACAGGAACATTGACAAAAGGTGAAGCAGAAGTCACTGATTATATTTTTGAAGAAAAAGTTAAGAATAACATATTAGATATAGTTGTTGCCATGGAGAAAAAATCTAATCATCCAATAGCTAGAGCTATTGTTGATAAATTTGATAAAACAAAAATAATTGATTTAGAAGTAGAAAATAAAATAGGTGTTGGGGTTATAACAAACTACAATGGAAAAAATTATCAAATAGGTAAACCGAACTCATTTGATAATGTAAAAAAAGAGTTTAAAATAAAAGAACAGGAATTGACGAAAGAAGGAAAAACTGTAATTTTTATTGCGGAAGAAAAAAGAGTAATAGGACTTATTGCATTAATGGATCTTCCTAATGAATATGCAAGGGAAGCTATTGATTATTTTAAAAAGAAAAATATACATGTAGCTATGATAACTGGTGATGCAAAGCTAACTGGAAAAAGTATAGGTAGAATGCTTAAGATAGATGAAGTTGTCGCTGATGTGATGCCAGAGGATAAAGGGAAAATCATACAAAAACAAAAAGAAAAATATGGACAGGTAGGAATGGTAGGCGATGGAATTAATGATGCACCAGCTTTAGCGATAGCAGATGTTGGTATCGCTATGGGTAGCGGAACTGATGTTGCAATAGATATTGCAGATTTAGTTTTGATGAAAAATGATTTATCAAAATTAGTATATACACATAAATTAAGTAAAAAAATGATCAAGATAACATATCAAAATATATTGTTTTCAATATTGGTAGTTTTAACCTTAGTAATTTTAAATTTTTTAGGAAAAATGAGCATGTCATTTGGTGTAATACTTCATGAAGGAAGTACTTTGCTGGTAATTTTAAACGCCTTAAGAATGTTAAAAGTAATTGAGTAAAAATAATTAAGGAAGAGGGGGAATTTGAAAATCGTAATTCCTTGCAATTATATTTCATTAAGTGGTTCTATGCATGATCTTACATTATCAAACTAAACTATAAAGGAATAAAGATATGTACAAAAATTGAGAGAGAAATTACTAAGAAAACTCTAATCTGTACAACTTTGAGAGTAAATGGATGATAAATTTCTACAGAGTTTACTAGGTTTAAAAAAATTTTTTGAAGTGAATTTGAAAATCAATAAATCACCATACTTATTTATAATTAGTGAAATTTTGTTAAGATTTTTAATCGGTCTGCACTTTTTTAATTTAAGTTATTTATCATCGACTTTTAGAAGTAGTGTATTTTGTTGCGTTAAGTTTAAAATATGGCTATAATAATCTATGATAAGATACGGAGGTAAAAATGGATAATTTAGAATTTAAAAGTATGATGGTTAATATTTCAGATGAAAAATTAGAAAAGATATTAGCACTTTTTCACGTTTTGAGAAATAAGACTAGATTTAAAATTTTATGTTTGTTGTTAGAAAAGGAAAGAAATGTAACTGAACTTGAGAGAGAAACTGGAGGTTCGCAATCAGCAATCTCACATCAACTGGCACTTTTGAAAAAAATGAAACTAGTCAAAGATCGTCAAGAAAAAAGAATGAGGTACTATAGTATTTATGATAATCATGTGACCTCAATTATAGATGCGGCTATAAGCCATATTTCTGAAGATTGTTAGAATTTAAATAATATATTCAAATAAAAAAGTATAAGAATAGGAGATTTATTGTGCAGTATGATGTAATAATAATAGGTTTAGGTAGTGCTGGACTAATGGTTGCTGATAGACTTAATGATAGTGGGTTAAGAGTGTTGGTTTTAGAGCAAAATAGACGAGCAGGAGTAAAACTGCTTTTGACAGGTAATGGTAGATGTAATGTTATGAGTGACGATAATGCTGAAGATTTTGTCACCGCAGTGCATAATGGAAAATTTTTAAGAAGTGCTTATCATAAGTATAATATTAAAAAATTTTTTGATAAACATAATTTAAGATTAAAACAAGAAAATAGAAGATTATATCCTGCTAGTGAAAAATCTAGAGATGTTGTTAATGCATTTAAAATAGATCATATAAAAATTAATTTTAAAGAAAAGGTAGAGGAATTGGTTTTTGAGGATGAAAAATTAATTGGGGTAAAAACGAATGTAGAAACTTATTATGGGAAAAATATAGTAGTGTGTGCAGGAGGAAAGAGTTATCCGCAAAGTGGTAGTGATGGTTCATTACACAGAATTTTAAAAAAACATGGGGTTAAGCTTACAAAAATATATCCGAGTGAGGTGTCATTAATTTTTGATGATTTTGTAGAATTATCAGGAGTGGCATTACAGAGTGTCAGAATGTTTCATAAAAAAAATGAGAGAACGGGTGATTTGCTATTTACACACAAAGGGCTTAGTGGACCACTACCTATTTCAATGGGTGAGTTTGTAGCTAAATATCCAGAGGATAAATTTTATTTAGATTTTTATCCACAATTAAGTGAAGAAGAATTGTTTGAAAAACTTTGGCAAAATAATAAATATTTAAATGGCAAACTTCCTAAAAGTTTTTATAACTTTATGTTAAAATATTTCCCGGAAAATGTTAGTAAAAAAGAACTTAGAAAATTTGCTGCTAAAATAAAAAGATACGAATTAGAAAATATAAAAACTATGCCGCTTGAATATGCTTTTACAACAGCAGGAGGAGTAGATTTGAAAGTAGTTAGTCCTAAGACATGTTCTCATAAAAAAATAGGGAACCTTTATTTTGCGGGAGAAATATTAGATCTTCATGGCGAGATAGGAGGGTATAATTTAATGGTTGCATGGTTTACGGGTATGATTGTTGCTGATGCAATCAAAGAAAAAATGGGAGTAGAGTAGCTTTGAAGATAGAGAAAGGATTGCTTGCATTAATAAAAAATTATTTTTATTAATGATTTTATACAACAGTTTTTGATATAAAGTTGAAACAAAATAGCAGACGTAGTATAATCTATTGTATAAAGTTATATATTAAAGAAAGGAACTTTTATTATGAAAAAAATATTTAAATTAGTAACTTTTCTATTGGCAATATCTTTAATTTTATTCGGATGTGGTCAAAAACAGACTCAGCAAGATTCTTCAAAAGAGGAGAAAAAACTTGATTTTGGCGGAAGAACTATGAATGTAGTAGCCACTTCAGAAAAATATAAAAAATTGTTTGATAAATTTGCTGAAGAGACAAATAGTAAGGTAGAATTTTTATCTATGTCAAGCGGAGAAGTAATTTCTAGAATTAAAGCAGAGGGTGGAAAACCTATGGCAGATCTTTGGTTTGGTGGAGGAATAGATGCTTTTATTGCTGCTAAAAATGACGGATTATTGGAACAATATGAAGCTAAAGGTTCTGAAAAGATAAAGGAAGGATTTAAAGATAAAGATAATTACTGGATTTCTAAAGGTATAACAGTAGTTGGATTTCTAGTTAATGATAGTGTAGCTAAAGAAAAAGGATATGAAATTCCAAAAAAATGGGAAGATTTAGTTGATCCAAAATATAAAGGCCAAATAATTATGAGTAATCCAGCAATTTCGGGAAGTAATTATGGAGCTGTAAAAGGAATTTTAGATCAAAAAGGTGCAGAAAAAGGTTGGGAATATTGGACTGACTTTAATAAAAATGTTGATTTTTACAGTAAAAGAGGGAAAGACCCTCAAGAAAAAACTGTAGCAGGAGAATTTGGAATCGGAATTATCCCAGTTGATAAATCTGCGTTTGATGCAGCTAAAAAGAATAATTTGACGGTAGTATATCCTGAAGATGGTATTCCTTGGATTCCAGAAGGAGTTGCAATATTTAAAAATTCTAATGCAACAGATATTGCGAAAGCATTTGAGGATTTTATTTTAAAACCAGAAAATCAACAGTTAATTGCAGAGTTGGATGGAAAAGATGGAGCCCAAATGGTGATAGATGGAGCTAAAGGAGCAGAATTAGGATTACCGAAAGATAAATTAATAAAAGAGGATTTAGCAACGTTTGGTAGTGAAAGAGAGTCTATTTTGAAAAAATGGAAAGAATTAGTAGGCGAAAAATAATTTAAATTAGAAAGTGGGATACTTAACTGAAAATAATTTTTTAGGTTTTATCTCACTTTTTAATTATTTGCATAATTTATGGAGGAATTATGAAATTTAAAAAAACTGGATTGATTGATAAGATATTAATTTTAACAATAATAGTATCGTTTTTTATATTTATACTCTACCCTTTTATTGCTGCCTTTAATTATGGAAGACAAGGGGATTTATTAACTATTTTTTATGAAAGTAAAGGTTATTATTATAAGCTATTAGGTAATTCGCTAAAAGTATCTGTAGGTACAACAATTTTAACAGTAATGTTTTCGGTTTTTGTGGCACTATATTACTTTATTAGTGAGGGGAAATTTAAAAAAATAATTCTATTAATTTTTATGGTGGCTATGATTTCTCCTCCTTTTGTGACTTCACTTTCATACATAAACTTATTCGGAAGACGAGGACTAATAACTTATGGGATATTAGGATTAAACTTTAATCCATATGGATATATTGGAATAATCAGTATGCAAAGTGTTATGCATGTTGCAATAAATGCATTACTATTGATAGGATTTATGAACGGAATAGATAAAAGTATGGTAAATTCTGCAAGATCACTAGGTGCTGATACTAACAGAGTAATTTTGGATATTTTATTACCCATAATGAAACCTGCAATTAAGGTGGTTGCTCTTTTAACTTTTATAAGGAGTATGGCTGATTTTTCGACACCAGCAATAGTTGGTGGAAAATATAATGTATTAGCAACAGAAGGGTATTTAGCATTTATATCAGAAGGTAATTTGCCTAAAGCAGTTATTTTAAATTTTATTATTTTAATTCCATCAATAATAATTTTTCTGTTATATTCGAAAAATTTTAGAAATATATCAATGGAAAATAAGGGGCTTATATCGGTTAATCTTAGTATGGCGAATAAAGGTATCATTTATTATATTTCGTTTATTATGACCCTTTTAGTAGTTTTCATTTTAATATTTTTATATGGTGCCATAATATTATCAGCATTTACAACTATGGAATATGGGAAATTAGTTTTCACATTGGAAAATTTTATTTTAGCCAATGAACATGTATCAGGTGTGTTTATAAGAACCATAATATATTCGTTGATAGCAGGAATTGTATCTTCAATTTTGGGATATTTACTACAATATTATATTTATATTAGAGAGATTAAATTTTTAAAAGCATTTGATTTTATAGCAACGCTCCCTTATATATTACCAGGAACATTTTTTGGGTTGGGGTATGTTCTTGCATTCAATTCATATCCGATGAAGATAACAGGAACAGCATTAATAGTTATTTTAAATTTAATATTTAAACAACTCCCATTTGCTAGTAAATTGGGATATAGTTCCATAAGTCAAATTTCGCATTCTCAGTTGAAATCTGTACGTGACTTGGGGGGAGGTAGATTTTATGAAATTAAAGATTTAGTTTTTCCTTCAAGTAGAAAAGGATTATACATAAGTTTTATAAACGGTTTTACATCAACTATGACGACTATAGGTTCAATAATCTTTTTGGTATATCCAAGTCAGAAAGTTGCAACATTAGTAATGTTTGATGTAATAGAAAGTGGAAAATATGATATAGGTTCAGTTATAGCGTTTTATATTATTATGATTTGTTTAATTGTGAATGCGGTGTATTACTTAACTATTGGTAAAAAGAGGTAGTAAAATGTATTTAAAGATAAAAAAAGTTACAAAAGAATATAAAAACAAGGAAGTATTGAAGAATGTAAGTTTCGAAGTAGAAGAAGGAAAGCTTTTTTGTATATTAGGGCCATCTGGGTGTGGGAAAACTACATTACTTAATATTATTGGAGGATTCATTGATGATTTCTTTGGGGAAGTGGTGCTGTCTAATGAAAATATAAGCAAAGTTGTTCCTGAAAAACGACCAATAGCAACAGTTTTTCAGTCATATGGATTATTTCCACATAAAAATGTTATAGAAAATGTAGGATATGGGTTGAAGTTTTTAAAGTTACCTAAAAAAGAAATTTTGAGACGTAGTTCAGAAGTTTTGGAAAAAGTAGGATTGTATGGTTATGAGAGAAAAAGGATAGATGAGCTTTCTGGCGGAGAGCAACAGAGAGTAGCCATCGCTAGAAGTTTAGTGCTAAATCCTAAGGTACTATTGCTTGATGAACCTTTTTCAAATCTCGATGCAAATCTTAGAGTGGACATGAGAACAGAATTGAAGAAAATTCAAAAGGAGTTTAATATTACAACTATAGTTGTTACGCATGATCAGGATGATGCATTCAGAATTGCAGATAAAATAATTCTATTAAATAATGGGATCGTTGAACAGATAGGAAGACCTAAAGAGATTTATTTCAATCCTAAAACTGAATTTGTTGCAAATTTTATAGGGGAGAATAATAGAATTAAAGCTAAAGAGTATGTTCGGCCAGAACAAATAAAATTAAACTTGAATAACCTAGGAAAATATACGATAATAGGGAAAATCTTTTTGGGAATGTATACTGAATATATTGTAAAATCTGAAGAGGGAAGAGTATTAAAATGTGTAAGATTATCATCTGAAGAAGAATTAAGTATAAATGAAAGAGTAGATGTAGAATTTTAGTGAATTGCAAATTAAAAGGGATATTAAATATCTCTATTAGTATATTTTATAGTTTACTTTTCTTTTGTTAAATAGTATAATGAAAATTATGTTTTGATATAATGAAAGGAAGTATAATTGTGAAAAAACATTTAAAAAAAATATTAGTTAGTGTATTAGTGTTTTTGGTAATAGCATTTGGTTTAGTAGGAAATTATTTTTATAATTTCGCATTGAATCCAAAAGTTGATAAAAGTGCGATAGTCAATCAGGACAGTGATGGAGAAAAAGAAGATAAAAAAGTACTAGAATCATGGTTTGAAAATAACAAAGAAGAAGTTACTATGGACTCAGTAACAAAAAATAAATTGGTAGGATATAAATTTGAAAATTCACAATCGGATAAGTGGATAGTTGTTGTTCATGGATATACTAGCAGTGCAAAAAAAATGGTAAATTATATAAAAAAATTTCATGATATGGGATATAATGTTTTTGCTCCCGATTTAATAGCTCATGGGAAAAGCGAAGGGAAGTTTATTTCAATGGGTGGATATGATTCAGATGATTTGGTAAATTGGGTAAAAAAAATCTCGTCAGAAAATAATAATGCTGATACTTTGTTGTTTGGAATAAGCATGGGCGCTGCAACAGTAATGAATTCATTAAACAAAGATTTACCTAGTAACATAAAAGCGTTTATAGAAGATAGTGGATATGTAAATTTGAAACAAGAGTTTACTTATCAACTGAAGAAGTTATTTAATTTACCAAGTTTTCCAGTGATTCCAGCAGCTAATACTGTAACGAAATTAAGAGCAGGATATTTATTTGGTGATGTTAATGCTACAGATGGATTAAAGAATACAAAACTTCCAGCTTTGGTACTTCATGGTGAAGATGATGGTTTTGTTCCTGTTGAATATGGAAAAGAAGCATATGAATTAATAAATTCTTCTAAAGAGTTGCATACTTTTCCAGGGGCTAAACATGTTCAAGCTGAAAGAAAATATAGAGAAGAATATTGGAAAATAATAACAGAATTTCTAAATAAAAATTTTGGGAAATAGATAATAAATAAAAACGGTAGGAAGAATTTACACATTTTAGTTTGTGCAAATTTCTTCTTACCGCTATTTTTTTGAAAGAGGAATCCTATTTAAATATAAAAAGTTTTGATTATAAAAGAATTAGTCTTCGCCAACAACGACTAATTCTTTATTTAATTTGTTCAGTACTTCACAACCATCTTCAGTTACAAGTACCAAATCTTCAATACGAACTCCAAGTTCTCCCGGAAGGTAGATACCAGGTTCAATAGAAAATATCATACCAGGCTCACATTTGGTTTCATTTATACTGGATATATCTCCATATTCATGGCATTCAAGACCAATGTGATGACCAGTACGATGAGTAAAGAATTCTCCATAACCTTTTTCAGTAATATAATCACGACAAGCTGCATCTATTTCACAGAATTTTACACCAGGTTTAACAAGTGCTACACCACGTTTTTGTGCTTCAAGAACAACTTCAAATACTTCACGTGCCTTAGGGCTAGGTTCTTTCCAAAAGACTGTGCGTGTCATATCAGAACAGTAGTTATCTTTAATTCCACCCATATCAACAATAATAGAATCTCCAGGTTTTAAATATCTATCCCCAACAGTCCCATGAGGATTAGCGCCGTTTGCACCGTACCCAATAATAGGATCAAATGATAATCCCTCAACCCCAAGTTCTTCGTGAATAGCTAGCAAATCTTTAACTATATCTTTTTCAGATTTTTCGGCAGTTATACTAGCGATAACTCGTTTACACGCTTCGTCATTAAGTAAGGAAGCTTTTCTCATAAGATCTTTTTCTTCTTCATCCTTAATCATACGGACACGGTCAACAATAAGTGAAACATCAACAAATTTGCTTTCTGGTAAATAATTCATAAGAGGAAGTAAAAACCTCGCTGGAAGAATTTTATCAATACCGATAGTAGATCCCTTAGGAACATATTTAGAGAGAGTTTCAATAGGATTATCAGTATCAGTGAAGATAACTTTTTCTAATCCTAAATCCCTTTCAATTGGGAATAATGCATTGACAAAAAGTTTATGATTTCCATTTTCGTCAAGAAGAACAGCGTAAAATCTTTCTCCTGGATGTTCAAGGTGACCGGTTAAGTAAAAGATGGAATAAGGATCGCTAATGATAGCCTGGTTGATACCTTGTTCTTTCATTTTAGATAAAATTTTATTAGTTCGTGAAAGTTTCATATTATACAACTCCTTTAAAATATTCTGAACTTTAATTTAATTATAGCACTTAGAAAAACTAAATACAATAGTTGAAATAAAAATATTCTCAACGCTTTCAAAAAAAATATTGTATGATAAAATATATTGTGATATAATATAATAAAAATATTAGAAGTGTACAAATGTGTACATAAGGAAAGAAGGGATTTATTATGTCAGAAGTAGCGGTTAAAAAAAGTAAACCGTGGAGTTTTTATATGAGTTCTATGACTTTCATGTTTGAACGTTGTGCGTACTATTCTTCTCGTTGGCTATTATTTACTTATGTAACGTTAGCTGTAGTATCAAACGGTTTTGGTGAAAGTGGTCTTGGTTTAGGGAAAGTAGAAGGTGCTGCGATGCAATCGAACTTAGTTGGATTTACTTATCTTGCTCCTGTGTTATTTGGGTTTATCGCTGATAGATTTATAGGAGCTAGATATTTAATTCCAGTGGGATTATTATTAATGGCATTAGGATATGGTTATGCAGGTTTTGTAGGAACGTATTCAGCACTATGGGTAATGATTGTTCTAGTTTCTTTAGGAACTGGTTTTTTCAAAGGAAACCTACAAGCGGTAGTAGGGCAAATCTTTAAAGACGACCAAAAACGTAAAGATGATGCTTTTTCAACTATGTATTCATTTATAAATATTGGTTCATTTATCGGAACTACATTTGTAGGAATTTTGTATGTTAAATTAGCTACAGCAACTTCAAATGGATATTTACAATGTTTTAAATTAGCTGGATTGATTTGTTTTATAGGAGCAATTTGGTTTGTTCTTGGTTATAAATCTTTAGGTGAAGTAGGGAAACGTCCATTCGCTGAAAGTGAAGAACGTCATGAAGATAAACCGAAAGTTAAACGTTCATTAGAAAAATATGAAGTGCGTCGTGTTTGGTCAATTATTATTATTTCACTGTTATCAATTGTTTTCTGGACATTCTGGTACTTAACCTATGTAATTTTGTATGATTATATGCCTACTTTTGTTGATGCAAACATAGGAAGTTTTACAGTACCTACTTCATGGTTAGATTCAATTAATGGTTTATGTTGTATTGTTTTAGGGCCAGTTTTAGGAGCATTATGGTATAAACTTGCACGTCGTCCACAAGGAGATTGGAGCTTATACAAAAAAGCATCAATTGCATTAATATTGTTAGGAGCAACATTTGGTATTTTAGCATTAACTGAACTTTCACGTGGAGTTGGAGCACCTGAGACTCAAAAAGCTAGTCTTTTATGGGTAATTTTATTCTTCGTAGTTCTTAGCTTTGCAGAAATGTTCTTTTCTCCACTTGGTGCTTCATTCGTATCTAAATATTCTCCTAAACATATCTTATCAATTATGATGGCTGTTTGGATTGTTGCAACATTTGCAGCTGCTAAGGGTTATGGAGAATTATATAAACTTATTGCTGATGTACCAGTGGTGACATTATCAATTGGTATCGGAGCAGTGTGTTTAGTAGTTGCTATTTTAGTATTTGCATTTGAGAAAAAATTAGCAGGTTTAGTAGAACTACGTGAAGGTGAAACTTTAGTAGAGGAATAATAAATATAAAGGGGTTGACTTAAAAAAATGATTTCTGAGAAATCACGATTTTGAGTCACTCCCTTTTTAATATTTAAATATAATTTTAGTAAATAAAATATATTTTACAAAAAGTAAAAGTTTAAATATATTTAAGGAGAATTTTTTAGCATTACGTATGATAATTAAGTTGTTATAATTTACAGAGGAATATATTTATAAAGAAAATTTTCGCTAGGAGTAATAAATAAAAACTTTTATCTAAAGTTAGTAATGAAAAACGTTTTATTTTGTGTTAAAATTAAGATGTAGAATAAAAATATATAGGAGGTTTTAATATGGGAGAATTAAGAACTTTATATCCAGAAATAGAAGCCAATTTTTCTAAAATGATGAAGGTGGATGATACTCATACAATATATTATGAAGAAAGTGGGAATCCAAGTGGGATCCCTGTAATATTTTTACATGGAGGACCTGGTTGTGGGACTTCGCCAACTTGTAGACGATATTTTGACCCTAAGTCTTATAGAATTATTATGTTGGATCAACGAGGAAGTGGAAAATCGACGCCACATGCATGCTTGAAAGATAATGATACATGGCACATTATTGAAGATATTGAAAAAGTAAGAGAAGAGCTAAATATTGATAAATGGTTAGTCTTTGGGGGTAGCTGGGGCTCTACTTTATCTTTATGTTATGCTATTAAGCATCCCGAACGTGTTTTAGGATTAATTCTTCGTGGAATTTTCTTAGGGCGACGTGAGGATATTTTATGGATTTATGAAAAAGGTGGAGCGAGTAACATCCATCCTGAAGCGTTTGATAGATATATTAGCATAATTCCTGAAGGCGAACGTAATAATTTAATAGAAGCATACTATAAACGTT
This sequence comes from Gemella cuniculi DSM 15828, assembly GCF_000425665.1. Lineage (GTDB taxonomy): Bacteria > Bacillota > Bacilli > Staphylococcales > Gemellaceae > Gemella > Gemella cuniculi. The sequence continues at coordinate 7,363 of NZ_AUDW01000026.1, read as the reverse complement.
TAACTAGTGAAAATAAAAAAGATAGAGAGTTAGCTGCTAAAGAGTGGAGTATGTGGGAAGGCAGCTTAGTGACGTTATATCCGGATCCAAATCTTGAGCAAAGTTTTGGAGAAATTAATTATGCAATCTCTATGGCAACTATTGAATGCCATTTTTGGATGAATAATATGTTTTGGGATGATGATAATTGGATTTTAAATAATATTGATGTTATTAAAGATATTCCGACAGTTATTGCGCATGGAAGATATGATGTAGATTGCCGTGCTATAGGTGCTTATGAACTAAGTAAGAGATTAAATGATTGTGATTTAAATATTGTTGTTTCTGGACATTCATCAGGAGAACCAGCAATAGTTGATGTATTAGTAAGAGCTACTGATAAATTTAAGGAAGTTTTAAAATAGGATATACAGAAAAAGAAAAGTTTATAAAAAATAAAATAAAAGGAGTATAAGGAAATGGAAGTAAAAGAAAGAATTGCTAAATTAAGAGAGTTGATGACAAAAAATAATATTGATGTTTATATGGTGCCGACAGCAGATTTTCACAATAGTGAGTATGTAGGAGAACATTTTAAAGCACGTGCTTTTATGAGTGGGTTTACTGGTTCAGCAGGAACATTAGTTGTGACAAAAGATTTTGCAGGTTTATGGACTGATGGAAGATATTTTTTACAAGGGGAGCAACAATTAGCAGGAACAGGTATTGAATTACAAAAAATGCGTGAACCAGGGGTTCCTACGATAGCGGAGTTTATAGTTGAAAGTATTCCAGAAAATGGTGTTTTGGGATTTGATGGTCGTGTTGTAACTTTTGGAGAGGGGAAAGATTTAGCAACAAGACTAAAAAGAAAGAATGCAACTATAAAATATGAAGTAGATTTAGTAGATGAAATTTGGACTGATAGACCAGCGTTATCAGAGGCTAAGGCATTTTATTTAGGAATAGAACGTGCAGGAGAAACAGTTGCTAGCAAGCTAGAAAGAGTACGAAAAGAAATGAAAGAAACAGGAGCTAATATTCATGTGATTACTACTCTTGATGATATTGGTTGGTTATTAAATATCCGAGGGATGGATGTGGATTTCTTCCCATTACTTCTAAGTTATGCTGTAGTATATGAAAATAGCGTAGATTTATATGTAGATGAAAGAAAACTTTCTGATGAAATAAAAAAACATTTAGCAGAAGACAATGTTAATATTAAACCATATAATAATATTTATGAAGATGTTAAAAAATTCTCAGGAAATGATGTTGTTTTTGTAGATCCTGAGCGTCTTAACTACGCGGTATTTAATAATATTCCAAAAGAAATAACTTTAGTAGAAAAACGTAACCCTACAGTACTTATGAAAGCAATAAAAAATGAAGTAGAATTAAAAAATACTATTCAAGCACATATTAAAGATGGTATTGCACATACTAAGTTTATTTATTGGTTAAAACAACTAGTAAAAAATGGAATTAGTGAGCAAGAGGATGAATTATCAGCTTCTGATAAACTTGTTGAATTCAGAAAAGAACAAGGTGGATTTATTTGCCCAAGTTTTGCACCAATTTGTGGTCATGCTGAAAACGGAGCAATAGTACATTATTCATCATCAGAGGAAACTTCTATTCCATTACGCACAGGAACATTCTTTTTAACAGATACAGGTGGACACTACGAAGAAGGTTCTACAGATATTACAAGAACAACGGCAATGGGCGAAGTTAGTGATAGATTAAAACGTGATTATACTAAAGTGCTTCAATGTCATCTTCGTTTATCAAGACTTAAATTTATGGAGGGCATTTGTGGAGCTAATGTTGATTTGTTTGCTCGTGCTCCATTATGGTATGACTATGAAAACTTCAATCATGGAACAGGGCATGGGGTAGGATATCTTGGTAATATCCATGAAGGCCCAGCAGGTATACACTGGGGGATTTACCGTTCAGCAGAGCCTTTCAGAGATGGTATGACTATGACAAATGAACCCGGTTTATATATTTCAGGCTCACATGGTATTCGTTTGGAAAATGAGCTTATTATTAGAAATAGTGTAAAAAATGAATACGGTCAGTTCATGGAATTTGAAGTTATGACTTTTGTACCATGGGATTTGGAAGCTATAGATGTATCTATGCTTACTAGTGAAGATATATTTGAGTTGAATAATTATCATAAAAAAGTCTATGAAATTCTTGCACCTCACTTTGAAGGTGATGAGTTAGCTTGGTTAAAAGAAGCTACTCGAGAAGTTTAAAATAAAAGTATTTGAGGTTTCAAGTTTTCTTGAAACCTCCTACTAATATTTTGTAAAAAGTGATATAATATTTGTTATGATTACCTAGTAGGAATTTTAAACTAAGATGATAACTATTAAAGAATAAGGATTAAAGAATAAGGAGATATAAAATGGATTTAAATATAAAATTAAAAAATTATGCAAAACTTATTGCAAAAGTAGGGTTAAATATCCAAGAAAATCAACCAGTATTAATTAGAGCTAGTGTAGAAACTCGAGATTTTATTGCTAAAATAGCAGAGGCTTGTTATGAGCTTGGTGCAAAAAAAGTTGACGTTGAGTGGAGAGATCAAGAATTAACAAAATTACATTTGAGATATCAAACTGAAGATACTTTGAGTAATATAGGTCAGTGGTATGTAGACAGATATCAAGAAACATTAGAAGAAGGGACTGCATTTTTATCTGTGATAGGTGAAGATCCAGACGGTTTGGCAGAAGCGGATAGTAATAAATTAAAGGCATCTATGGTAGGGCGTTCTAAAGCACTTCGCAATTATATGAAAGCTATAATGAGTGATGAGTGTCCATGGTGTGTGGTTAGTGCTGCTACTGTGGGTTGGGCAAAACGTTTGTTCCCTGAGTTGGATGATGAAGAAGCATACTTAAAACTTTGGGATGAAATACTGAGTGCATGTCGTTCTAAAGGGGAGAATCCCGTTGCTGATTGGGAAGAACACATTAAAACATTGGACGAAAAAGCAAAATTTTTACATGAGAATGAATTAGTAAAACTTCATATTACCAATGATTTAGGAACAGATTTATATGTAGGACTTCCTGAAGGGCATATTTGGCAAAGTGCAGGAAGTTATGCAAAAAAAGCAGAACGTTTTGTTGCTAATATTCCAACAGAAGAAGTATTTACTATGCCCCATAAAGATATAACTAGCGGTATAGTGTATAATGCTAAGCCATTAAATCATGGTGGGGTGTTAATTGACAATTTTTGGTTAAAATTTGAAGAAGGTAGAGTAGTGGATTTTGGTGCAGAACGTGGTTACGATGTTTTGAAAAATATTTTAGATACGGATGAAGGTTCAAGAAGAATAGGTGAAATGGCCTTAGTTCCATATGATTCTCCAATTTCTAATACAGGAATATTATTTTTAGAAACACTTTTTGATGAAAATGCCGCATGTCATATTGCTTTAGGAAAAGCGTATCCAACTTGTGTTAAGGGAGGAAGTGAAATGAGTGATAAAGAACTGGCTGATGTAGGGGCTAATGATAGTCTAGTTCACGTGGACTTTATGATAGGAGAAGCAACTACTAATATTGTAGGTGTTACAGCAGATGGTAAAGAAATAGCTATCTTCAAAAATGGGAATTGGGCATAGAATTGATAGATTGAAATTTCATAAATAATAAGGAAGAGATAGTTTGATACATCAAATTATCTCTTTTTAGTATGGTTAGTATAAAATTATATATGATTTTTTGCAGAATTTATTTAGGATTTTAGATAGACTTAATGAACAAGAAGGTGCATTTTAAAGATAAATATTTGCGAAAAATTAAATAATATGTGATAATAGTTAGTACATATTATTTAGGGGTGATTAAATGCGTTTGGATAAATTTTTAAAAGTATCAAGAATAATAAAAAGAAGAACAATAGCTAATGAAATTTCTTCTAAGGGACATATTGCTATAAATGGAAAAAAAGCAAAACCTTCTAGTACTTTAAAAGTTGGTGATGAGATTACTATTTTCTTTGCAAAAAAGGAGATTACTTATGAAGTTTGTGAATTGAGAGATAGCACAAAGAAAGAGGGTGCTACTAAAATGTTTAAAATTTTATCTGAGAAATTGAGAGAAGATTAACATGATAGGACAAAATGAAGATAAACAATTTCGTAAAGATGTATTAAAGGCAAAAGCAAAGTACAGGAAACGTAGGAAATTTGTAATACTTAGTATTATGAGCCTTGTTTTAGTAGTAACGTTAATTCAAACTTTTTTGTACACCCGTGAAAAAAAAGAAATAAATGCACAACTAAAAGAGCAAAATCAAACTATTGATAATCTTAATAAAGAAAATAAGGTTAACGAACTTGTCATTGATAAATTAAAAGATCCGTACTTTATAACTGATTTAGTGAGACAAGAATATGGTTTGAGTTATGAAGGTGAGATTATTTTTAATTTGCCTTTACAGGAGAGTTTTTTACAAACGGCTATTAAATCTATAATGCAGGGGAATCTAGAAAAAACTCAGGATAATAATGGACGAATAGATGATAGCAAAATTCCAGACTTAAATAAAAAGGAAGATACTAAAACATCAAGTGATAAAAAAAGTGATGATGAAGAAATAGAAAATAAAACTGAAAATGCTACATCTTCAGCAATATCATCGGCTAATAATGATAGAAAAACGAATTAAAATAGAAACTAAAATTTTTAGTTTCTATTTTATTTTTTTCACAAATAGTAATATTTGTGAAAAGTGTGTTAAAATGTTAATATATAAGTAACTAATTTTAGAAAGATTCTATTGGAGGAAATTATGAATAGATATGAAGGCGATGCACTGCATACTGATCTTTATCAAATCAATATGGGGTATGCTTATTTTAAAGATGGAATACATGAAAGAAAATCCTATTTTGATGTGTATTTTAGAAAGATACCATTTGGAGGGGGTTATGCTGTGTTTGCAGGGCTCGCTAAAATAATAGAGTATGTAAATTCTTTTAAATTTTTAGATTCGGATATTGAGTATCTAAGGGAGTTAGGTTATGCAGAAGACTATTTAGAGTATTTAAGAAATATAAAATTTACAGGAAATATTCGTTCGGTTCGTGAAGGTGAAATTATTTTTGGTAATGAACCGCTTATTAGAGTGGAGGCCCCACTTATACAAGCTCAACTTATGGAAACTGCAATTTTAAATATAGTAAATTATCAAATTTTAATTGCAACTAAAGCTGCCAGAATTAAGCATCTTTGTCCAGATGAGGTGTGTATGGAATTTGGGACTAGAAGAGCTCATGAATTTGAAGCAGCAATTTGGGGTGCAAGGGCTGCGATAATTGGTGGATTTGATTCTACGAGTAATGTAAAGGCAGCTAAATTGTTTAATATACCATGCAGCGGAACCCATGCACATTCCTTTGTTCAGGCATATCAAGATGAAAAAATAGCATTTAAAAAATATGCGGCTGCACACAAAGATTGTTATTTTTTAGTGGATACTTATGATACATTACGTTCAGGAATACCTAACGCTATAGAGGTAGCAAATGAGTTGAAAGGTAAAATAAATTTTTTAGGGATACGTCTAGATTCAGGGGATATAGCCTATCTATCAAAAGAAGCGAGAAAAATGTTGGATAATGCTGGGTATTTTAATGCAAAAGTGGTGGCTTCTAATGATTTGGATGAAGATACTATTACTCACTTAAAACAACAAGGAGCAAAAATAGATGCTTGGGGAGTAGGTACTAAATTAATAACAGCATATGATAATCCCGCTTTAGGAGCAGTCTACAAGCTAGTATGTTTGGAAGATGAGAATGGAGCTATGGTTGATAGATTAAAAATATCAGAAAATCCTGCTAAACTTACTATTCCTGGTGTAAAAAATGTATATAGAATAATCAATACAAGCACTGGAATGGCGGCAGGAGACTATATTGCACTAGAGAGTGAAGATGTCTATTCAGAGGAAAGTATTAAGCTATTTCACCCAACACATACTTATTTAACAAAAGAAGTAAAAACTTTTGAAGCAAGAGATTTACATATAGATGCATTTAGAGATGGGAAACAAGTTTATGATATACCTAGTGTGTGGGAAAGTGCAGAATATTTTAAGGATAGCAAAAAATTATTGTGGAATGAGTACCAACGACTACTTAATCCGGAGTTCTATCCAGTAGATTTAAGTCCAGTGTGTTGGGAAAATAGAAATACCATATTGAGAGACATAACTAAAAAAACTAATTAATTAGGTGATATATATGACTTTACAACAAGATATAATTAAAAGATTACGATGTAAGCCAGAAATAAATGTGGATGAAGAAATCAGATTGACTATAAATTTTTTAAAAGATTATTTGAAAAAGAATAATTTTATAGAAAGTTTGGTGCTAGGAATTTCAGGAGGACAAGATTCAACATTATGTGGTAAGCTTTGTCAAATAGCAATAACAGAGCTGAGGGAAGAAACCAATAGACAAGATTATAAATTTATTGCAGTGCGGTTACCATATGGTGAGCAATTTGATGAGAAAGATTGTGAAGATGCATTAGAGTTCATTAAACCTGATAAAATATATACAGTTAATATAAAGGAATCAGTGGATGCAAGTGTAGAATCATTAAAAAAAGCAGGAATTGTGATTACAGATTTTGCTAAGGGGAATGAAAAGGCACGTGAGAGAATGAAAGTACAATATTCTATTGCAACTATGAATAAAGGAATTGTAGTAGGAACCGATCATGCAGCAGAAGCGATTACAGGTTTTTTTACAAAACATGGAGATGGTGGAGTAGATATAGTGCCATTGTATCGACTTAATAAAAGACAGGGGAAATCACTGCTTAAATACCTAAATTGTCCAGAACATTTATATTTAAAAAAACCAACAGCTGATTTAGAAGAAGATAGACCAGCATTGGCTGATGAGGTGGCATTAGGTGTGACATATAATGACATAGATGATTATTTAGAAGGACGTAAAGTTTCAACTGAGATAAAAGAAGTAATAGAAAACCATTATTTAAGATCTGAGCATAAAAGGAATTTGCCAGTAACAATTTTTGATTTTTATAATATGTAAATTATGTAGAAAAATGTAGGAGTAGAATTTGAAAATAAAGAATAATTCTATATCCTATATTTTTTCTTTATACTCTCAAAACATCTTGACATAGTTGAAAAGTATATGATAAAATATAAGAGTTCTAAGTCAACTTTCTGAGTATATGTCAATTTGGAATATTTTTTTTAAAAAATAATAAAAATCGCCTTGACATAGAGGGAAGAAGATGATAGAATAAAAAAGTCTTAGAGAAGAGACGAACGATAGAGAAGAAAAGAGAAGTAAATGTTA
>NZ_AUDW01000025.1 GCF_000425665.1 Gemella cuniculi DSM 15828 | reverse complement strand
TGGAAATATAGCTTTGATAATTTAGATAAATACAAAGATGGAAAAGAAATCAAGTATACAATAGACGAAGAAAGAGTAGTTGGTTATCAAACAATAGTTAAAGGTTATAATTTAACAAATAGATTATTACCACCGCCACCAACTCCAAGATTACCAAGAACAGGATTAACAGATAGTGGACTTGGAGGAGTAGGAGCAATAATTTCTGTATTAGCTCTATTTGTAATAGGTAGAAAAAAATATCTAAATTAATTATTAAATTTAGAATAATAAAATAAAAATGAAAATCCTAGGCGACATGTGTTGCTTAGGATTTTTAAATTTTATATAAAGTTAATTCATATGAAATTATATAATTCTTGTTAAACAGTCATTATGTTTATCGGATGTAGAATAGATTTTTAAAATGATAATTAGGAATTATTTATATTCGTCAAAATTAATAATTTGTTTAAGTAGTGTGCAAATAAGTTATTTTTATCTTTTTTTGGTTTGAGAAATATGTAGATATTTGGTATAATTAATTGATACTTTAAATGATAAGGATAAAAAAATGATAAAATTTGAAAATGTATTTTTTAAATATTCAAATTCAAATGAAAATGTACTTGAAGATATTAATTTAGAAATAAAAAAAGGAACATGGGTTAGCATACTTGGGAAAAATGGTAGTGGAAAATCTACTTTGATGAAACTACTTTATGGGCAGAACTTGGCTACTGATGGCGAAATTTTTTTGGAGAATAGAATATACTCTAAAGAGATTTATAGTAATATTCGTAATAAAGTAGCTGTAGTATTTCAAAATCCTGATAATCAATTTGTAGGTGCGACTGTTGAAGAAGATATTGCTTTTGGGCTAGAAAATAAAAATATTTCACCAGATAAAATGGATGAAATAATTGATGAGGTTTTATCTATAGTTGATATGCCAGAGTATAGAAAATATGAACCTTCAGCACTTTCAGGTGGACAAAAACAAAGAGTTGCTATCGCTGCTTCTTTAGCTTTAAAACCGGAAATACTAATATTAGATGAGGCAACAAGTATGCTTGATCCAAATGCAAAAAAAAATATTCTTGAATATATAAAAAAAATTAATAAAACTCAAAATATAACCATTATTTCGATAACGCATGATGGGGAAGAGAGTGTGTATTCTGATAGTATAGTTGTTTTGGAAAAAGGTAAAATAGCTTATCAAGGTAGCTATGAAGAATTGTACACTAATTTTGGAATTCTTGAGGAATATTTTTTGGAAATACCTTTTTTAGAAAAGATTAAAAGAGATTTAAATAAACATTTGAAAAAAGAAGTGTTTCTAATAAATGAGAATGAGGAGGATGTAGTGGATAAATTATGCGAATTAGTTTAAAAAATGTGAAATATATTTACAACGATAAAACTCCTTATAAAAGAGAAGTATTAAAAGATATTGATTTAGAAATAGAAAGTGGAAGTTATACAGTTATTGTAGGAGAAACTGGTAGTGGGAAATCTACATTAATAGAGCATATAAATGGCTTACTCGTTCCTAGTAGTGGGGAAGTGAGTGTTGGAACGACTCTAATTACCCTTCCTAAAAATAAAAAAGAGAGAAAAAAACTCGCAAAAGTTTTAAAGGAGCTTAGAGAAGATGTAGCTGTTCTTTTTCAATTTTCTGAACAACAACTTTTTGAAACGAGTGTCTTAAAAGATATTATTTTTGCACCACTGAATTATGGTATAGCAGAAGATGTAGCAGTAAAAAAAGCAAAAGATTTAATTAAGTTGGTTGGATTAGATGAAAGTTATTTAGAAAAATCTCCATTTGAACTTTCAGGTGGAGAGATGAGGAAAGTTGCCTTATGTGGAGTTTTAGCGTTGGAACCAAAAGTTTTAATTCTTGATGAGCCAACAGTTGCTCTTGATTATAAGAGTCGAACTGAAATAATGAATTTGGTAAAGGATTTACAGACTAAATTTAATATGACAATAGTTTTAGTAACACATAATATGGATTATGTGTTAGAGTATGGTCAAAAGGTAATTGTTCTAAACAAAGGGCAAATAGTTTTTGAGGGTGAAGTAGAAGAATTATTTTTAAATGATAAAATCCTTGCTGAAAATTCTTTGAGACGACCAGAAGTAATTGAGTTTTATAAAAGATTGCTAGAAAAAAATATTGACATAGGCATATTTCCTAGGAAATACGATCAACTTATAGAACAGTTGAAAATAAAATTAAAAGGAAAAGAAAATAATGAATAATTCTTTTATAAGTAAATATATGCCATTAAACACAGTTATTCATAATTTAGATCCTAGATTGAAATTGTTTTTTGTTATTTGTTATTTGATAGATGTTTTTATTTCGAATAATATAGCAGAATTTTTAATACTATCAGTTGTGTTGTTATTGGCAACTATTTTTTCTAAAACTAATATTAGTTTTTTATTAAATAGCATTAAGTCAATAAGTTTTTTAATTTTATTTACTTCATTAGTTCATTTGGTATTTAACAGATCAGGAAAGGTGATTTTTGAGTTTTATGGTTTTGTTTTATATAGCGGAGCGTTGCAGGGTATTTTGTTGATTACTGTAAGGTTTTGCTTGGTAGTAATGATAATGGTTGTTTTTATGGCAACTACCTCACCTAATGAAATAACTCACGCTATTGAAAAAAGTCTAGGATTTCTAAAAAAAGTAGGAATACCTATTTCAACTTTTGCATTGGTTTTATCAATTTCATTAAGATTTATTCCGACAATTTTGGAAGAAACTAATAGAATTATTAATGCACAAATATCACGTGGTTCAGACTTTAATGAGGGAAACCTTATTCAAAAAACTAGAAAATTTATTCCAATATTGATACCATTATTTATTGCAACTTTAAAAAGAGCAGATGAGCTTGCAACAGCAATGGAAGTTAGAGGTTTTTCGACAACAAATAGTAGAACTCGTTATAAAGTACTTAAATATAAAAAATTGGATTATTTAAGCTATGTATTAATTATAACAATTACAATGTTTATAGTTATATTTTAAATAATTGACTGTATCTGAGTGATTAGTAAATACTGTGAAATTAAATAATACTTTTTATGATATAAATCTAAGGAGATTTTATGGAAACTGAAATAATAAATATTTCTAAAAGTAATTACAAAGAAGAAATTTATAATAAGTTAAAAATGTATTATAAGAATAATAAACTAGTGGCTATTCCTACAGAGACTGTATATGGTCTTAGTGCAGATGCTGAGAGTGATGAGGCTGTAGAAAAAATATACATAGCTAAAGGAAGACCGAGTGATAATCCATTAATAGTACATTTTTACAAAATGGAGCAACTTGATGATATCGTTGATTGTAGTGATAAAAGAGTAGAAAAACTTATAGAAAATTTTTGGCCGGGACCAATGACTTTGATCTTAAATTTGAAAAATAATAATAAAATTTCAAAAAAGGTAACGGCTGGCTTAAATACACTGGCAATTAGGATGCCTTCTAATAAAACAGCAAGAGAAATTTTAAGAAAAACAAAAGTTTTACTTGCGGCACCAAGTGCTAATACAAGTGGAAAACCATCACCAACAAAGTTTGAGCATGTTTATCATGATTTGAATAGGAAAATTGATGTGATAATAGAAGATAAACCATCAGATATAGGATTAGAAAGCACAGTAATTGATTGTACTAGGAAGCCACTAGTAATAGCAAGACCAGGTGAAATAACTAAAGAGGATATAGAAAATGTTTTAGGAATAGGTAGTGTAAAATATAATGATGAAGTAATAGGTGAAACGAAAGTTCCGATAGCACCAGGAATGAAATATCGTCATTATTCGCCGGAAGCCGAATTGATTTTGTACAATGATAGTTTTGAAAATTTAGTAGATTTATTAAATAAAAAAAATAAAAAAACGGGTTTTATAACTTATAAGAATAAAGAACTATTTGTTGAAAATCTAAATGTTTCTGTGAAATATTTAGCGGATAATGAGAAAGATATTGAACAATCTAATAAAAATTTATATAATATTCTAAGAGAATTTGATAATGAAAAAGTAGAAGAAATATATATATTACCTATAGAAAAAACAAAAGAAACTGTTGCGTTATTAAATAGACTTAATAAAGCGATAAGTAAAAATTAAAAGCTAGGAGATTTGTAATGAAAAAGTTATATGTGGTTATACCTTGTTACAATGAAGAAGAGGTATTAAATGAAACTGCAAAGAGATTAGAAGTAAAAATGAATGATATGATCAAAGAAAATTTAATCTCTGATGAAAGTCGTGTTGTTCTTGTAAATGATGGTTCTAAAGATAAAACTTGGAAAATGATTGAAGAACTTCACGAAAAAAATTCATTGTTTAGTGGGATTAATTTAAGTAGAAATCGTGGACATCAAAATGCATTGTTAGCGGGACTTATGACTGTAAAAGATCATTGTGATGTAAGTATATCTATGGATGCTGATCTTCAAGATGATATTAATGCCATGGATGAAATGATGAAAAAGTATCTTGCAGGATGTGATATAGTTTATGGCGTTCGTTCAGCACGAACTACTGATACATTTTTCAAAAGATTTACAGCAGAAGCGTTTTATAGAATTATGGAAAAATTAGGAGCTAATACAGTATTTAATCATGCAGATTATCGTTTGATGAGTAAACGTGCTTTAGAAGGTCTAGCAGAATTTAAGGAAGTTAATTTATTCTTGAGAGGAATTGTACCAATGATTGGATATCCAACTGACATTGTGACGTATGAAAGAGCAGAACGTTTTGCCGGTGAGAGTAAGTACCCATTGTCAAAAATGTTAGCTTTTGCATTTGAAGGAATTACATCATTATCAGTAAAATTAATTCGATTTATTACGATAAGTGGTATATTAATGTTGTTTATAGCAGTTATTGTATTTTTCTACACTATGTATAGTTATTTTGCTGGATCTGCAAGACCTGGTTGGTCTAGTATGATGATTTCTATGTGGTTCATTGGAGGAATGATAATGATTTCTCTAGGAATTGTTGGTGAATACGTAGGGAAAATTTATTTAGAAACAAAAGAACGTCCAAGATTTATAATTGAAAAATTCTTAAATGAAGAAAAAAACGAGAAGGAATAATCGATGAATAAGGAAATATTAACAACAAAACTAACTAATTTTTTAGTAAAAGTAGTCGCAATTATATTTTTCATATTAATGGGCTTAAATACTCTATTAGTATTAACAAAAACGGCAATATTTCCAAAAGATTATCAAGAAACTCTATATTATAAAAATGATAATACTATACTAAATATTATTTTCTTAATAATATTTAGTATAGTTGTCTTAATATTAACGAAGTATTTAAAAAAAATTATAAGTGTAAAAAGATTAGTTCTAGTTATTATGATATATGCATTTATAATTAGCATATTGTTTGCTATTTTACGTCGTGATTATGTGCAATTTGATCCATTTAATGTTATTGATCAAGCTAATAATTTTATAAGAGAAAATTATAGTGGTCTTGATAAAGGAAATAATTATTTGTATATTTATTCTCATCAAATAACAACAGTCTTTGTTTTTCAGGTAATATTATCTTTATTTGGGAGAGCAACTTTTATACTTTATATTATGCAAAGTTTTTCCATAAGTTTTATAATATTTATGTTGTACAAGATTTCTAACATTTTGTTTAATGATGAAGATACTAATTATCTTGTGGTAATTTTAAGTGCGATATGTTTTCCACTTATTTTTTATGTAGCATTTGTTTATGGGATTTTGCCTGGGATGTTTTTAACTCTTTTGGCGTATTATTATTTTATAAAGTATACACAAAAAAAGAAATGGTATATGTTAGTAGTTAGTTTATTTACGATAAACTTAGCAATGCTATTTATAGGAAATAACTTAATTCACATGTTAGCAATTTTTGCAATAGCTGTAATATATTTTTTAAAGAATAAAGATGTAAAAATAATAGCGTTTATATTTAGTTGTTTATTTTTAATGAGTGCTTCGAAGAGTATTATTAGTAATTATTATGAAGTAAAATCACAAAAAGAAATATCTCCAGGTGTTAATAAAATAACTTGGATTGCAATGGGAATGCAAGAAGGTGATAGAGAAGCTGGTTGGTGGAATAGATTTAATTACGATATTATGCCAGAAGAGGATTATAATGGTGACCGCATCAAAGAAATTTCTATAAATTCTATAAAACAAAGATTAAATGTTTTTAGAGATAATCCTAAATATATGGTTGATTTTTATAAAAGAAAGTATGAAAATCAATTTATTGAACCAACATTTCAAAGTTTATTAGTAACAGCTCCACAAAGAAATTTCGACAATGAAACAAAATTAGAAAAAGTTAAAGATTTTTTTGTAAAACAAATTTACTTTAATGAAACTCATAGCGTTGTTAATTTTGTAATGAAAGTATTTCAAATTTTTGTTTATGTATTTAGTTTTGTGTTTGCAGTTATAATGTATAGAAGAAAAAAAGAATTGCTTACACTTATACCTACAGCATTTATTGGAGGTACTATATTTCATATGATATGGGAAGCTAAGAGTAGGTATGTATTCCCATATTTTGTATTTTTAATACCATTAGCTGCATATGGCTTAGTGATTGTTAGAAATAAAATTAAAAGTTATAAAAAAGAAAAAGAGGAACAAAATGAAAAAAGTACTATTTAGCATACTCGCTATAGCAACTTTAGGTTTGACATCTTCAACACCAATGATTTTGGCAAATGATGTCTATGTACCATTTGGTGAAAAAAATTTTTCTGATGTGGAGAGTGGAGAAAAAATAAATTTTGAAGATTTAAATTTAAAAGAAGCCTTGCTAGAGTATTATAAATTTCATATTGATAAAAACTATAAGGGAAAAGATATTACTGTAGGAATGATGAAGCAATTTACGAGTTTATCACTACCATGGATGAATATTTTTTCTTTACGTGGTTTAGAGCATGCAACGAATTTAAAAACATTAAATCTTTCGAATAATTTTATAGAAGATTTAACTCCTTTAGAAGATTTAACAAATTTGGAAGATCTAAATTTAACAAACAATAAAATAAAAGATACGCATAGCTTATCAAAATTAAAAATGTTAAGACAACTATCGCTTAGAAAAAATCTAATGAATAATTTAGATTTTTTGAATGATTTAAATGTTCAATCGTTGGATATTTCTATGAATAGTGTGTTAAAAGATTATATCCCAAACAATTTGAGATTAGATAATATGAGGAGTTTAAATATTTCAGGAATAGGCTTAGATAATATTTCATTTTTAAGAAATGCTAGTAGATTAGAAAGTCTCATTGCTGAAGAAAATACAATTAAAGATATAACTCCACTTGAAAATTTAACAACACTTAGAACTTTATATTTAGATAGAAATAATATTAGTAATATAGAAGCACTCAAAAAATTGGAAAATCTTGAGGAGTTACTTTTATACAAAAACAATGTGGAAAATTTAGAACCACTTGCTGGGAAAAAATATTTACATAGACTAATGCTTAATGATAATTTAGGACTGGAAGATATTTCACCACTAAAGGATCTTCCAAGTCTTGCTAGTCTAGATATTTCAAATACAAAAGTGAAGGATATAACAGCATTAAATAATTTAAAATATATTTATTATGTTGCAGCTAAAAATACGGCTATTAAAAATTCAGACCTTGATAATTTTGAAAAAATTAATACAAATCTTAAGAAATCAAATAATATCGATAAAAAATTAGAAGTAATAAAAACGGAAGCAGCGAAGTATTTCAGCGTGAAAAATTATATTTTTATGTTGCTGATTATTCTACTGACATTTACAGGGATAAGGAGCTATTGGAGAAGAAATAAGTAAGGAAACAAAGAAGTGGAGCTATTTGTTTTGAAAATTAAAAGACTTTTGAAATAGTTACAGTTACTCTTCGTTTTTTTCGAGAAAAGAATATAAGTGAACTAGTAATATAGTGTTAGAGTTTTAAATTAATAAAATAATAGAACATAGAAGAAGGTATAAAAGAAAAATCACAAAAAAATGAAGATAATTTTAAAATGTATTAAAAGTGTATATCTTTAAATTTTCCCCTTGCAATAAATTCTTCTTTGTGCTAGAATTACATTAATGAATAGAATTATATACTTAGGATACGATGTATAGTTAGCTTATTTTCAGAGAGGGTATGGATGCTGCAAATACCTATAAGTATTATATTATTACTACCTATATAAAGAGTATAAGATTTGCGAGCTTTAATCGCTTATGAGGAAGTTATAATGCTTCGAACTTGGGTGGTACCACGAAAAGAAATTAGTTCGTCCCTTCTTTGCTACGGCAGAGAAGGGCTTTTTTATTTTTTGAAAGTAAAAAATAACATGGTGTATGGTGCATTTAATTGATTTTCGCAAAGTAAGACTATTTCGAACCAGGTATGTAAAGATTTTATAAAAGGAGATCCTATTATGGTTAAGTTAATTTTTCCAGATGGAAATGAAAGAGAATACGATAATAAAACACCGTTAGAAATAGCGGAGAGTATAAGTGTTAGTTTAAAGAAAAAAGTTATTTCTGCAAAATTGGATGAAGATTATATTGAAGTAAATAAACCGATAACAAAAGATGGGCATCTTAAACTTATTGTCGCAGATGATGAAGACAAAGATAGTTTATATGTACTTCGTCATACATCAGCGCATGTACTTGCTCAAGCATTGAGAAGATTGTATGGAAAAGATGTACATTTTGGTGTTGGACCGGCGATTGATGGAGGATTTTACTATGATTTTGATGCGGAATATAAAGTAAGTGAAGAAGATTTTAAAAATATTGAAAAAGAAGTTAAAAAAATTATTAGTGAAAATCATGCTGTTGAAAGCCGTGAAGTAAGTCGAGCAGAAGCATTAGAAATTTTTAAAGAAGATCCATATAAAGTAGAATTAATAAATGATCTTCCGGAAAATGAAGTAATTACAATTTATACACAAGGAGATTTTACTGATCTTTGCCGTGGTGGACATGTAAGTTCTACTTCAAAAATCAAAGAGTTTAAATTATTATCTGTTGCTGGTGCGTATTGGCGTGGAAATAGTGATAATAAGATGTTACAACGTATTTATGGTACAGCTTATTTCACAAAAAATCATATGGAACAACATTTAATAAGATTGCAAGAAGCACGTGAACGTGATCACAGAAAACTAGGAAAAGAATTAGGAATTTTTACGACAAGTCAAAAAGTAGGTGCTGGATTGCCATTATGGCTGCCGAATGGAGCAACAATCCGTCGTACGATAGAAAGATATATTGTTGATAAAGAAGTAGAATTAGGTTATGATCATGTGTACACACCGATTATGGGATCTAAAGAACTTTATATAACTAGTGGTCATTGGGAACATTATCAAGAAGATATGTTTCCGCCTATGGAAATGGATCATGAAACGATGGTACTTCGTCCTATGAACTGTCCTCATCATATGATGGTATATAAAAATGAAAGACATTCATATCGTGAGTTACCTATTCGTATAGCAGAGCTAGGAATGATGCATAGATATGAAGCAAGTGGAGCAGTAAGTGGACTTCAACGTGTTCGTGGTATGACTTTAAATGATGCACACATTTTTGTTCGTCCTGATCAACTTAAAGATGAATTTAAACTTACAGTAGGTCTTATCGAAGAAGCATATAAAGATTTAGGTATTAAAAATTTCAGTTATAGATTATCATATAGAGATCCAGAAAATACTGAAAAATACTTCGATGATGATGCAATGTGGAACAATGCACAGCAGATGTTAAAAGAAACTGCTGATGAATTAGGACTTGATTATGTAGAAGCGGAAGGTGAAGCTGCATTTTACGGTCCAAAACTTGATGTTCAAGTAGAAACAGCGATTGGAAAACAAGAAACATTATCTACAATTCAACTTGATTTCTTATTACCTGAGAGATTCGAATTGGAATATATTGCAGAAGACGGGAAAGCACATCGCCCAGTAGTAATCCACAGAGGTATAGTATCAACAATGGAAAGAATGGTTGCCTTTTTATTAGAAGAATATAAAGGAGATTTACCAACGTGGTTAGCGCCAAATCAAGTAAGAATAATTCCAGTGAATAATGATTACCATTATGATTATTCAAAAGAAATAATGCTAGAACTTAAAAAATCTGGAGTAAAAGTTTCTATAGATGATAGAAATGAAAAACTTGGTTATAAAATTCGAGAAGCAGCTAGCAAAAAAATTCCATACACTTTAGTAATTGGAGATAAAGAAGTTGATAATAGAGGAGTAAATGTGAGAACATTTGGTTCACAAAATCAAAAAGAAAAAACGTTTATGGAGTTTAAAGAAAATATTTTGAAAGAAATCGCAGAAAGATTAATAGAAAAAAATGCATAAAATAGGTAGTTAGATTTTTCTAAACTATTACTTAATTAAAGGAGATAACAAATGTTACCACAACTAACAAAAGAAATTAAAGATGGAGAAATAAAAGTAGTTATTAAAACAACATTAGGGGATATGACTTTTAAACTTTTTGAAAAAGATATTCCAAAAACAGTAGAAAATTTTATTACACATGCTAAAAATGGATATTACAATGGAATAATTTTTCACCGTGTAATAAAAGACTTTATGATTCAAGGTGGTGATCCGACTGGAACTGGAATGGGTGGAGAATCTATCTGGGGTGAAAGTTTTGAAGATGAATTTTCTATGGATTATTTCCACTTTTATGGGGCATTAAGTATGGCAAATGCTGGTCCAAGTACGAATGGTAGTCAATTCTTTATCGTTCAGAATAATCATTTGGATAGTAGAACATTGTCAGCATTAGAAGCTGGTGGTTGGCCAGAAGGAGCTATAAAAGGATACGCTGAATTAGGGGGAACTCCGCACCTTGATCACAGACATACAGTATTTGGTCAGTTATTAGAAGGTGTAGAAACACTAGAGAAAATTGCAGCAGTGGAAACAGGAGCACAAGATAAACCTAAAGAAGACGTATCTATTGTAGAAATAATAGTAGGATAAAAATAATAAAGTAGGGATTGGAATAAAAACAGATTTAAGGTTTTTGTTTTTTAAAACGATCTCTACTTTGTTTTTAGTTTTTTATTAAATTTGAACAAAAATTTTTAATTTGGATTTTTGTATTGAACTAATTTTTAATAAAAAATTTAAAAAATAAAAAATTTTTCTTTAAATGTCTTGACATATATGATATAATGAAAAAAATTTGTGTGAAAAGGAGAAAAAGGATGGCACAATCAACAAGAGTTAAACCAATTTTAGATGTTCATGAGAAACCAAATTTGGCATTATGGATAACGCTTAGTTTGCAACATTTATTTGCAATGTTTGGAGCGACTGTGTTAGTTCCAATTTTAACTGGACTTCCAGCTAGTACAGCACTTACAACATCAGGTATTGGAACATTAACGTATTTATTTATTACGCGAGGGAAGATTCCAGCATATTTGGGATCATCATTTGCATTTATTAATCCTATAATTGTATTATCAACTACTCATAATGTGCAAACCGCGATGTTGGGTGCATTTTTGGCGAGTTTAGTATACGGGATAGTTGCACTGTTTATTTATAAATTTGGAGTAGGGTGGTTATTAAAACTTTTGCCACCAGTTGTAGTTGGACCAATAATAATTGTTATTGGTTTAGGTATAGCTCCAACCGCTGTTAATATGGCAATGTACAAAACTGTAGATGGAACTAAAGTTTATGATTTAAAATATTTTTTAGTTGCATTGATAACATTAGCAGCAACAATAGTATGTTGTGTTGCATTAAGAGGTTTTGCAAAACAAATTCCAGTTTTATTAGGTATAGTTTTTGGATATATCGTTGCTTGTATTGTGGGACTAGTTGATTTTCAACCAGTATTAGATGCACCATGGTTCAGTTTACCGCAATTTACAGTACCGTTTGTTACTTATACACCACAGTGGAATGTAGCAGCTTTGGCTATGGTACCAATTGCAATTGTGACTATAAATGAACATATTGGTCATCAGATGGTTTTATCAGAAGTTGTTGGTAAGAATTTTCTAAAAGATCCAGGGCTTCATCGTTCAATTTTAGCAGATGGAACGGCAATGATGTTTGCATCTTTACTAGGAGGTCCACCAAGTACAACATATGGAGAAAACATAGGTGTTCTTGCAATAACTAGAATTTTTTCTGTTTTTGTTTTAGGGGGAGCTGCAGTTTTTGCACTTGTATTGAGTTTTATCGGGAAATTTTCGGCACTTATTTCAACTATTCCATCTCCAGTAATGGGAGGAGTATCAATTCTATTATTTGGAATAATTGCTTCAAGTGGTTTAAGAATGTTAGTTGACGAAAAAGTAGATTTAAGCATTAATAGAAATTTAGTAATTTCATCAGTAATTATAGTTCTTGGAGTAGGTGGAGCAATGTTAAAATTTGAAAGTATTAATTTTGAATTACCAGCTATGGCGCTTGCTGCAATTAGTGGAGTTTTATTAAATGCCTTTTTACCAAAAGAGAATAAAGATTAACTGTTCAATTTTTATAATTAAAGAAAAATGATTTTTAGTTAGAATAAATTGTTTTTTAAAGCAAACTTTTCAAAATTAAATTTAGAAGGAAAGAGAATCTTTTTGCGATTTTAAATTAAAAAAGAACAATTTTAAGTGGTAGCTTACAATAGTGTTTGACTACCACTTTTATATCTGATATAATTTACTAGGTAAATTAATATTATTTATTAATAAGGTGGCAAGTTGCTAATCTTATTTTAATTTTCTGTTTAAAAAATAATTATACATTAAGGAGAATGAAATTGAAAAAATTATCTGCACTTTTATTAGGTTTTGCAGGTATGTTCGTATTATCTGGTTGTTCACCTCAAGATAGAAGTGGAACATTTTACGAAACTTTTGTAAAACCTATGGATATTGCTTTAAGCAAACTTCATGAATATGTTGGCAGCTGGGGTTGGTCAATCGTTATTATTACATTAATAATGCGTCTTGTGATTTTACCATTTATGCTTAATAATTATAAAAAACAAAATGAAGCACGACGTGGTCAGGAATTAGCACGACCAGAACTTGAAGTTGTGCAAGCTAAGCAAAAAGCTGCTCGTGAAAAAGAAGCACGTGCTATTTCTAATGAAGAGAAAATGCAAGCACGTAGTGAACTTATGGAACTACAAAGAGAACAAATGGCTATTATGAAAAAATATGGAGCAAATCCTTTAAGTTTAGGCGGATGTCTGCCTTTATTATTACAGATGCCATTCTTAACTGGGTTGTTCTACACATTATCTAATCCATTATATTCTGCAGGAATTACAGAATCAACTTTCTTAGGAGTATTTAATCTTGGAACTAGATCATATACGCTTCCTATAATTGCATTTGTAGTTTATGCTATTCAAACTAGACTTACTATGAAATTAATGCCACAGGTAACTCAACCTGGACAAGAACAAATGCAAGGTCAGATGCAAATGATGCAATGGTTAAGCCCAATAATGATTACTATGTTCTCATTCTGGGTAGCAGGAGCAGTAGCTGTTTATTATATTGTTGGGGGATTATTCTTGATATTCCAAACATATTTAGGACATGCATTGTATCCACCATATAAACCAGAAAAAGTGAAAAAACAAACTTTTGATCCTAATAAAGTAACATTAGTATCAAATAAGAAAAAACGTAAATAATAGAAAAAGAATCTTAGAACTTAAAATCTAAGGTTCTTTATTTAACTGTAATCTAAACTAAAGAAAAAATTTTAGGACAACATATTTTAAAGGGTATACCTAAAAAAGAATTTTAATGAAAAATAAATGTTTTTATTGACGAGAAAGTATATATATGTTAGAATTGTAATGTTGAGTAGCTCCTAGAATAGCTACTACAACCGCACGTATGGGGTAACTAAGAGAGTAATCCACCTTATATGGCGAGTCTTAGTAAAAAATATTTAAGGAGGTGCAGATATGTACGCAGTAATAGAAACAGGTGGGAAACAACTACGTGTTGAAGAAGGACAAACAATTTTGGTTGAAAAATTATCAGCTGAAGTTGATTCAACAGTAACTTTTGATAAAGTATTATTAGTTGGTGGTGAGACTTCAAAAATTGGTGCTCCTTTAGTAGAAGGTGCTACAGTTACAGCAAAAGTAGTTGCTCAAGGTAAAGGTAAAAAAATTACAGTATTCAAATACAAACCTAAAAAAAATAATCACCGTAAATTAGGTCATCGTCAACCTTTCACTAAGTTAGTAGTTGAAAAAATTAACGCTTAATTATGATTAAGGTGGAAATAAAAAAAGAAGTTGAAAAGATTAAACAGATAACTGTTGATGGACATGCCGATTTTGCTGAACATGGTTCTGATATTGTTTGTGCAGGTGTGTCAGCAATAGTATTTGGTTTAATAAATTCAGTAGATGAGCTTGATGATGAAGTTCAGTTTGATATTTCAACGAATGAAGATGAAACAGGACATTTAACATATAGGTCATTACAATCTACCAGTAAAGAACAACTTCTTCTAAATGCAATGTTGATTGCATTGAAAACAATTGAAGAAAATTATTCGAATTATATAACTATTGAAATAAGAGAGGTGAATTAGAGATGATGTTAAAATTAAATTTACAATTCTTCGCATCTAAAAAAGGAGTAGGTTCTACCAAAAACGGACGTGACTCTGAATCAAAACGTTTAGGTGCAAAAAGAGCTGATGGTCAGTACGTAACTGCAGGTTCTATACTTTATAGACAACGTGGAACAAAAATTTATCCAGGAACTAATGTAGGAAAAGGTGGAGATGATACACTATTTTCACTAGTTGATGGTGTTGTTCGTTTTGAAAGATACGGACGTAGCCGTAAAAAAGTTTCAGTATATCCACAAGCTTAATTATAAGATAGTGTTTACATTCTTAATGTAAACACTATTTTTTTATTTTCTAAAATAATATATACGAATTAGCTTTTTTTATTTGAAATTTTGTAATAATATTTTAATATTTTTCTTTTAATATTTTGGTTGTACTTTTAAAGGTTATATGATAAAATCTATTTGTGTATTACTAGATACACAGACATATATTAGGAGGACAAAAAAGTGTCAACAGTATGGCAAGAAATTTTATTTTCTTTTTTAGGAGGACTTGGTTTATTCCTGTTTAGTATTAAGTATATGGGAGATGGTCTTCAATTAATTGCAGGAGATAAAATGAGATATGTATTGGACAAATACACATCAAAACCATTAATGGCTGTTTTAGCAGGAATTTTTGTTACTGTTCTTATTCAATCAAGTACGGGAACAATTGTTATTACGGTTAGTTTAGTTGGAGCAGGTTTGTTAAAAACAAAACAAGCTATTGCTATTGTAATGGGATCAAATATTGGTACAACATTAACATCATTTATTATAGGTTTTAATATATCAAAATATTCGTTACCGCTTATATTTATAGGTGCTGCATTTTTATTTTTTACAAAATCAAAGTTAATTAATAATATAGGTCGTGTAATTTTTGGTTTTGGAGGAATTTTTTACGCCTTAAAAATGATGTCAACAGCAATGGGTCCAATGAAAGATATGCAGTGGTTCCAAACTGTACTTTCTCATATAGATGATAGTGCATGGATAGGAGTAGGAGTAGGAACACTACTAACAGTTTTGATTCAATCTTCAGCAGCAACTATTGCAATTTTACAAAATTTATATGCTGATAATGCTTTAAATTTAAATGGGGCACTACCAGTTTTATTCGGGGATAATATAGGAACTGCAATTACAACTGCAGCTCTAGCGATAGTAGGTACAAATATTGCAGCAAAACGAGTGGCAGCATCACATGTATTATTTAACATTGTAGGAACAGTAATATGTTTAATCATTTTAGGTCCATACACTGCATTTATACAATATGTAGAAACAAGTTTAGGATTAGATCCAAAAATGACTATAGCAGTTGGTCATGGTACATTTAACATATTTAATACGATACTGCAATTTCCATTTATTTGGCTTCTGGTAATTATAGTCACGAAACTTATTCCAGGAGAAGATGAACAAATTAAGTATAGTACACAATATTTAGATAAGTCTTTAATTACTAGTGCACCAGCGGTTGCTTTAGGTCAGGTACAAAAAGAATTTATTGAAATGCTGATTCTTTCTAAAAAAAGTTTAAAAAATTCTGTTGATTATTTTTTAACAAGAGAGGAATCTCTTAATGAAAAAGGAGAAACATACGAAGAGGCAATTAATAATTTTGATGAGCAGATGACGGATTATTTAACGCTGTTGTTCAGAGAAAAGTTGAGTCCTAAAGAAGGACAACAGGCTTCAATTTTATTAGACGGTACACGTGATATAGAAAGAATTGGAGATCATGCAAGAGATATTGTTGGCTCTGTAAATTATCAAATTAAGAAAAAATTAAAATTTTCGGATGAAGCAAAAGCAGAGGTAAAAGAAATGTTTAATCTTTCTAATGATGTAATTGAAAAGACTATTCAATCATTGGAAGAGGATAATATAGCTTTAGCAGGTGCAGCATTAGCTGCTTGTGAAAATATTTATATACTAGAAAAAAATGCAAGAAAAAAACATACACAACGTATGAAAGACGGAGAGTGTGAAATACCTGCTGGAGTAGTTTATATGGATTTAATTCAACATTTTACTAGAGTTTGTGAGCATGCGAGAAACATACTAGAAAAAGAAATTCAAGGTAATATTTAAAATGAAAAATAAACAAAAAATATATTTTATGTTGTTTATTATCTTTTTACTAATTGTTTTAGTTTTGTACAAATTATATCAAATACAATTAGGATAAAACACATAGAGATGAATATTTTGGAATGTAGAATTCCATTTATTCGTCTCTTTTTTTCTTTGTAAATAAAAGTATTCATGATATAATAAAATAGTCGATTTATATAAAGAATAGAAAAAATTATTGGAAGGAGATAAAAATGTTTCAAGAGAAAAAAGTATATACAACTGAGTGGGCTGGGAAAGAACTTACTGTTGAATTGGGGGAAATGGCAAAGCAAGCAAATGCAGCAGTAGTTGTTAAATATGGAGATACTATGGTTTTAACAACAGCAGTTGCTTCTAAAGAAGCAAAAGATGTAGATTTCTTCCCATTAACAGTTAATTATGAGGAAAAAATGTATGCAGTTGGAAAAATTCCAGGTGGGTTTTTAAGAAGAGAAGGACGTCCAGGAACAGAGGCGACTTTAGCAGCTCGCTTAATTGATAGACCAATTAGACCATTATTTGAAGATGGTTTTAGAAATGAAGTTCAAGTAATTTCTACTGTTTTATCAGTAGAATACGATAGTGATCCAGTAATGGCTGCTATGTTGGGAAGTTCATTAGCATTATCCGTATCCAACATTCCATTTAAAGGACCAATAGCAGGTGTAACTGTTGGGTATATTGATGGAAAATATATAATTAACCCGAATGTAGAACAATTAGAAAAATCAGAAATAGATTTAAAAGTTGCAGGTACTAGTGAAGCAATTAATATGGTCGAAGCTGGAGCACGTGAAGTTTCAGAGGAAATAATGTTAAATGCAATTATGTTTGGTCATGAAGAAATTAAAAGACTTATTGCATTTCAACAGAAAATAGTTGACGAAATTGGTCAAGAAAAGATGGAAGTGGAACTTAAAGTTATAGATGAAAATATTTACAATGAGGTTTTAGAACTATCACTTAGCGAAATGAAAGATGCTATCTCTATAAAAGATAAACAAGAACGTGATGATGCTATATCTTTAGTTAAAGAAAAAATAGTGACTATTTTTGAGGAAAGAGCGACAGATGAAGATGAGATTGATGTAGTAAAAGAAGCAAAGTTGTCTTTAGATAAGATTATAAAAGATGAAGTTCGTCGAGAGATTACTGAAGATAAAATTAGACCAGATGGTCGTGCTCTAACTGAAATTAGACCACTTTCTTCAAGAATTGATGTTTTACCTCGAACACATGGATCAGCATTGTTTACACGTGGACAAACACAATCATTAGGAGTTGTAACACTTGGTAATTTATCTGATGAACAAATTATTGATGATCTTACACAAGAAGAAAATAAACGTTTTATGCTACATTACAACTTCCCTGCATTTTCAGTGGGAGAAGTAGGTTTTAGTAGAGCACCTGGGCGTCGTGAGATTGGTCATGGAGCATTAGGAGAAAGAGCCTTAGCACAGGTGATTCCATCCAAAGAAGATTTTCCATATACGATTCGTGTTGTTTCTGAAATTTTAGAATCGAATGGTTCAAGTTCACAAGCGACTATTTGTTCAGGGTCTATGGCACTTATGGCAGCGGGTGTTCCAATTAAAGCACAAGTAGCAGGGATTGCTATGGGACTTGTTAAAAAAGATGAGCATTATACTATTTTAACAGATATTCAAGGTATGGAAGATCATTTGGGTGATATGGATTTCAAAGTTGCAGGAACAAAAGAAGGGATAACTGCTCTTCAAATGGATATTAAAATAGATGGGCTTAGTGAACAAATTTTGAAAGAATCTTTAGAACAAGCTCGTGTAGGACGATTACAAATTTTGGATCACATGAACGAAATTATTTGTGAACCAAGAGAAGAAGTTTCAGTTTATGCACCTAAAATTAAGATTATTAAAATTAAACCAGAAAAAATTAAAGACGTTATTGGTTCAGGTGGTAAAGTTATTAACGAAATTATCGAAAAAACTGGAGTTAAAATTGATATTGAACAGACTGGTGAAGTATTTATCTCTAGTCCCGAAATTGATGGAATAAATAAGGCAATCGAAATTATTGAAAATATAACTCGAGAAGCTGAAGTTGGGGAAATATATTTGGCAGAAGTTAAACGAATTGAGAAGTTTGGTGCTTTTGTGGAACTATTCCCAGGAGTAGATGCTCTTGTTCATATTTCAAAACTTGCTAAAGATAGAGTTAATAAAGTAGAAGATGTTGTGAAAATTGGAGATACTCTGAAAGTTAAGGTCATAAAAATTGATGAAAAAGGTAGAGTAGATGCAGCAGCACATTTCTAGGTGAATGTTATGGAATTATTTGAAAAAGAAAGACGTGGAATATATGTTTATTTCAAAAGTTTTAAAGATCTGAATAAACTTGAAAAATATGGACATTTTATCTCATATTCAAGAAGAGGAAGATATGCTTGTATATATGTTGATGAAAATCGAATGGATAATATTATTTCAGAGTTGAAGAAAAAGAAATTTGTTAAAAAAATCGAAATTTCTGAAATGTCAAATCTTCATCTTAGTTTTGAACATTTAGATAAAAATATCCAAATTACACAATAAGTACGTATATATGGGATGAAAACAAAATATAGTAATTTTGTTCTTATCATTAAACATTACTACCTTGAAATTATTATTAAAATAATTAAACTGTATTCTTGAGTGAGGAAAAATGAGAGTTATAGCTGGAAAGTACAAATCAATAAAACTGAATGCAGTTGATGGGATGAATACAAGACCAACGACTGATAAAATAAAAGAAAATTTGTTCAATATGTTAGAGTGCATGGATGCTAAGGTTCTAGATTTATTCGGAGGAACTGGTGGATTAGGAATTGAAAGTTTAAGTAGAGATGCGAAGCATGTTACTTTTATAGATGGAAGTAGTAATTCAATAAAAGTTATTTACTCTAATTTGGAGAAATGCAAAATTCCTAAGTCGGATTATGTAGTTTATAGAAATGACTTTAAGAGAGCGGTGAAGATATTAGGAAAAAAAGAAGAAAAGTTCGATTTAATATTCCTAGACCCGCCATACAATAAAGATCTAATTGACAAAGCACTAGATGTTATACTATTTAGTGAAATTTGTAGTGATGAATGTTTAATTGTTTGTGAAAAAAGTAATGATGAAAATATAACTATAAAGTCAGAGAAATTAGAAATAATAAAAGAGAAAAAGTATGGTATAACTGATATAGTAATCTTTAAATATATGGAGAAGTAATAATGAAACAAAAAATAGCAATTGTCCCAGGAAGTTTTGATCCAATAACTTATGGGCATATTGATATAATAAAAAGAAGTGCGAAGTTATTTGATGAAGTTATAGTTGCAATTTTGGTGAATCCTGATAAAAAGTATTTATTTACTCTTGAAGAAAGAGAAGAAATGATTGGAGAAACAATAAAAGAATTTAAAAACGTAAGAGTAGATTCATTCTCTGGTCTTTTGGTAAATTATGCAAAAAAAGTGGGATCAGATGTTATAGTTAGGGGTTTGAGAGCTGTTTCTGATTTTGAATACGAAATGCAGCTTACATTTATGAATAAAGCACTAGATGAAAATATAGAAACTTTTTATATGATGGCGAATAAGCAATATTCGTTTATTAGTTCTAGCATCGTAAAGGGTGTTTCAGGGTTTGGAGCAGATTTATCGAAATTTGTTCCTAAAAATGTAGAAGAAAAATTAGAAATAAAAATGAAGGAGAAAGAATAGTTGTGAATAAAATCCTTTTTACTGGAGGTGGTTCGGCGGGACATGTTTCTGTCAATGTTGCACTTATTCCAGAGTTCAAAAAACATGGATATGAAATTTCATATATTGGTAGTAAAAAAGGGATAGAAAAGGAAATGATTGGCAAAATTTCAGAAGTTAAATATCACAAAATAAGCTCAGGAAAATTGCGAAGATATTTTTCTTTGGAGAATTTTATTGATCCGTTTAAAGTATTAAAAGGGATATTTGATTCTATATTTATTTTAAAGAAAGAGAAACCTGATTTTGTCTTTTCTAAAGGCGGATTCGTTAGTGTGCCTGTATGTGTAGCTGCGAAGTTATTAAGGATACCAGTGGTTCTTCACGAATCAGATTTAACTCCAGGGTTAGCTAATAAAATAAATATAAAGTTTTGTAATCATATATTTACAACTTTTGAAGACACATTAAAATATCTTCCGAAAGAAAAATCTAGTTTGATTGGTGCAATAGTTCGTAATGATATTTATGGTGGCAGTAAAGAGAAAGGTTATGAATTTTGCAGTTTCACATCAGATAAACCTGTTATTTTAGTTATGGGTGGTTCGTTGGGATCTAAGGTTTTGAATGAATACATTTGGAATAATGTTGAAAAATTAACTAAGAAATATCAAATAATCCACTTAGTAGGAAAAGGCTTAATTAATAGAAATATTAGCACAGACGGATATAACCAGTATGAATTTTTATCAAAAGAGTTGTTTGATGTATTTCAAATAGTAGATTTTACAATTTCTAGAGCGGGTGCTAATGCACTATATGAATTTTTAGCACTTGATAAACCATCAATTTTGGTTCCGCTTGGCACTAATCAAAGCCGTGGTGATCAAATAGAGAATGCAAGATTTTTCGGGAAAAATAATTTTTCTATTGTATTTTCTGAAGAAGATTTTTCTACTTTGGAACTGGGAGAAATTGATAAATTTTACAATAATCTAGATATTTATAAAAAATCAATGAAAGAATATAAAGAAGAGAAAAAAGTTATTAATGATGTAACAGATTTTTATGAAAAAATATTAAATATAGTTAGGAGATAGTAAATAAAATGAAAAATATAAAACTTGTAACTTATTTAAAAGTAATATGTTTTATTTTATTATTAGTAGTTGCTGTAGGTTATCCAACAAATGACTTTGATATGATTATAGCAAATCTAGTTGAGATAAAAGGATTAGCAACATTTGCTAAGTTAATATCAACAGTATTTAATGATAAACTATTACTTCTTATTATGGTATTGCTGTCAATGTTTTTGGTCTATATAAAAGAAATTCCCAAAGCTGTATTTATGTTTTTTAGTGCAGGTTTTGGTGGTTTATTCCTTTTTGTGATAAAATACCTGGTGCAAAGAACAAGACCACTCCCAGACGTATTTTCTGGTTATAGTTTTCCTAGTGGTCACTCAACAATAGTAGTGGTATTCTTTTTGGCACTTATATTTATTATTAATAAAAAAGAATTGTTATCTATAATTGCTACAGTAGCAATTATTTTAGTGCCAATTTCGAGAATTGTTTTAGGCGCACACTTTTTATCAGATGTGATTGCCGGAGTGTTATTAGGTAGTATTGTAGTTGATTTTATGAAAGTATATTATAAAAATATATACAAAATTATAATGAGGTTTAGAAAAAATGGATAAACTTAAATCAAAAGAGGGGATAGTTGCCATAGTTTTGGCAATTATTCACTTTGTTTTATGGTATTATTTTGCCTATGTGAAATATAAAAATGTGGATGTAAAAGACTATAAATACGTACTTGGGCTTCCTGAGTGGTTTTTTTATAGTTCGGTAGTAGTAAGTATATTTATAATAATACTAGTAATTATTTTTACGAATTTATTATTTAATAATGAGATAAAAGAGGAGGAAAATAATGAAGTACGAAGTTGATTATAAAATATTAGCGTTATTTGGAATTATTTTTTTGAGTATAATACTTTTACCTCTGATTTTAAATAGAATAAGTAGAACTTCTCATGGAAGTTTTTTTGAAAAATATTATCTTGCAGACAGAAAAGTTAACGGAATAGTTTTAGCTATAACTTTAATGTCGACTTATGGTTCTGCTTCTACATTTTTAGGAGGACCAGGAGTAGCCTATAAACTTGGCTATGGATGGGTTCTTCTTGCTGTAATTCAAGTAGTTACCGGATATTTTGTATTATTGGTTTTAGCAAAAAAATTCAAAAAGGCGGCAAAAGAAATTAATGCTATTACTATAAGTGATTATTTAAAAAATAGATACAAGTCGAAGACAGTAGCATATCTTTCAACACTTGCAATGATTGTCTTTTTAATAGCGGCAATGTCAGCCCAGTGGGTAGGGGGAGCTAAACTTTTATCTGCTTTTATGGGTATTAATTATAAAACAGGTATAGTTTTGATTTCTGTTATAATTATTTTTTGTGTAGTGTTTGGTGGTTTAAAAAATATTCTAATTACGGATATGATTCAAGGATTAATAATGATCTTTTCTACTATCATATTACTTTATTTCATCATTAGTTATGGTGATGGAATAGAAAATATAACTAATAACCTTCTGACTATAAATGAAAAAATACTTACTCCCTTTGGTGCTGATGGAAGTTTGACACCAAGTTATGTATCATCATTTTGGGTATTGGTAGGTATTGGGGTTATAGGTATTCCACAAATTGCAATTAATTCGATGCTTTACAAAAATAAACGAAGTTTAAAACAATCAATTATTATTGGGACAATTGTTATTTTTATCGTGATGTTTGGAGTGCATTTAATTGGAGTTATGGCACGTGGAGTTTTCCCAGATATTAAGGATTACGATTCAGTAATTCCAATAATAACGTTAAAAGTATTGCCATGGTATCTAGCAGCGATAGTTCTTGCTGCACCTATGGCTGCGATTATAACAACAGTTAATGCACAATTTTTATTAATATCATCTGCACTTATAAAAGATATATTGTTCAATACTAAATGGGTAAAAGAAAAAGTAGTAGGAAAAAAAATACCGATTTTCGTTTATACAATCAATATACTTGTTATAATTTTAATAATGTTTATAAGTCTGAGACCACCTAGTTTAATTGTTAATGTGAATCTATTTGCTTTTGGTGGATTAGAGGCAACATTTTTATGGCCTATACTTCTAGGATTATATTGGAAAGATGCAGAGAAATTTGGTGCAATTTCATCTATGCTAGTAGGGCTTAGTAGTTATATAATTTTAAAGAATATTTATGTAATAAAAGCTATAGAACCTGTAGTTATTTCGTTAACTTTATCACTAATAGCTTTTATAATAGTTTCAAAAATAAAAAAAGAAAAATAATTGAAAAAATAGTAATAATGTAATAAAATAAAGATGTTATACAAGGAGGACATAAAATGACAAAAAAAGTGGTGGTTAAGCATACAGATGCTAAAAAATTTAAAGTTAGTGATATGTTAACTATAGGAAAAGTTTATGAGGTAGTAAACGAAACAGAAGAATATATTTTTATAAAAGATAATAGTGGAAAAGTTGGTGGCTATTACCACGATTATTTTGAAGAAGTAAAATAGTCAGCGAGGGATTTTTATGAATAAAAAGCCGATAAAAAATATTGTACTTGTAATTTTATTTATTGTACTTGCACCGTTAATTCTTATTGGAATAACTGCTTTAGGAAATACACTAGCAGGAAAATCAAAAAATACAACTCAAAATGTAACTCAGCAAGCTGCTAAAGTTCCGGAAGAGAATAAAAATACAAATCAAAATATTCCAAAAGCAAATGAAGAAAAAGTATCAAATGATAATAACAGCAATAGTTCAAATAATTCTACACAAAATCAAAATAATAGTTTAAATAATCAAAATTCTGCAAATCAAGACAGTTCAAGAGCGATTGCAGGACAATCTTATACTGTAAAATCAGGAGATACATTATTCTCAATAGCTTCTAGTGCATACGGAGAATCTAATTCTCAAAATGGAGTTGAGAAAATAAAAGAGGCTAACAATATGCAAAATAATAATTTAGCTGTGGGTCAAAAAATACAAATTCCAAAATTATAATATTAATGGAAAAATCAGTTGTCTTGTAAGTATTTAGAGATAATTGATTTTTTTATTTAATTTCACTTATAAATTATTAAAAATTATGATAGACTAGATTATGTACATAACGATAAATAATAATATAAAATAATATAAAAAGCAGGTGAAATAAAATGTTAAAATATGCTATCTTAGGGTTATTAAATAGAAAAGGAATGAGTGGCTATGATTTAACAAAAGAGTTTGATAAAGAATTGGTCAACTTTTGGAATGCAAAACACAGTCAAATTTATCCAGAATTGAAGAAATTAGAAGAAT
Source organism: Gemella cuniculi DSM 15828 (assembly GCF_000425665.1). Classification (GTDB taxonomy): domain Bacteria; phylum Bacillota; class Bacilli; order Staphylococcales; family Gemellaceae; genus Gemella; species Gemella cuniculi. Next base: position 22,347 of record NZ_AUDW01000025.1, on the reverse strand, counting down.
CGGGACTAATAGAACACAAAGTTGAAATTTCAGGAGAAATTCTTGAAAAAAAAATTTATTATTTAACAAAAGAGGGAAGAGAAGATTTAGTACTTTGGCTTTTAAAAAAGCAAAGTGTACCAAAAACTTCAAAAGATTCGTTCAAGTTACAAATATACCTATCTGAAATTTTAGAAAAAGAAGATCTAGTAAATATATTGAAAGACTATAAAAAAAAGAGACAAGCTAAATATGCTTTTCTATATGATAAATTTAATGAATATAAAATTAAACCAAAAATTTTTTCTTCAGAATTTTCAGATTATTTGGTTTTGAAAAGTGCGATTATGAGGGAAGACGCTTATATAGAATGGTTGAATTGGTGTTTAAATGAAATAGAAATTCAATAAAAAAGAGGTAAACATTTAGTTTATCTTTTTTTATTTTCAAAACATTAAAAAATAAACATGTAACTATTGACATAATACAGAAAAAGTGTTATATTACAATAAAGAAGTAGTAAAGGAGCAAAATTATGGTGAAAATAATAAGTAGAGAAGAAGCGGCAAAATTAATAAAAGATAATGATACTGTAGCTTTAAGCGGTTTTGGATTAGCATGTGTAAATGAAGAAACTATAATAGGTGTAGAAGAAAGATTCTTGAAAGAACAACACCCAATCAATCTTACTGTTATGCATGCAAGTGCATTAGGTGATAGAAGAAATAAAGGGATGAGTCATTGGGGACATGAACAATTAATTAAAAGATGGATTGGAGGAATTGCATTAGCATCCCCAGGTTTAGCAAAGTTAATTGAGGAGGATAAATGTGAGGCATATAATCTTCCTCAAGGAGTAATAACACAGTTATATAGAGAAATTGCAGCTAAAAGGCCAGGCGTAATAACTAAAATAGGGTTAGGGACTTTTGTAGATCCAAGAATTGAAGGAGCAAAAATGTCTCCATCAACTAAAGAAGATTATGTTCAAGTTGTAAATTTTCAAAATGAAGAGTGGTTATATTATCCATCATTTCCTATTAATGTTGGTTTGATAAGAGGAACGGTTGCGGATGAAAATGGTAACTTAACATTGGACAAAGAAGGATTGCATATGGAAGTTTTACCAATAGCACAAGCTGCTAAAAATTCAGGTGGAATAGTTATAGCCCAAGTCGAAAATATAGCAAAAGCAGGTTCTCTAAATCCAAAAGATGTTAGAGTTCCAGGAATTTTAATAGATTATATAGTAGTATCTTCACCAGAAAATCATTATCAAACAGAAAATACACAATATAATCCTGCATTTTCAGGGGAAATAAAAGTTCCGATTTCAGAAGTAGAACCTTTAGAATTGGATGAAAGAAAAGTTATAGCAAGAAGATGTGCAGCGGAATTAAAGCCGAATACAGTTTTAAATTTAGGAGTAGGAATACCAGTTAATGTTTCTACAGTAGCAGCAGAAGAAGGTGTAAGTGAACAATTAACTTTAACGACCGAAGCTGGTTCAGTAGGTGGAGTACCAGCTGGTTTAGCGGATTTTGGCCATGCATACAATAATGAGGCGATAGTAGATCATCATGCACAATTTGATTATTATGACGGAGGAGGATTGGATTTAACTGTTTTAGGTTTAGCACAAACCGATGAGAATGGAAATGTAAATGTTAGTAAATTTGGAACAAGGGTAGCAGGTTGTGGAGGTTTTATAAACATATCACAAACAGCAAAAAAACTTGTTTTTGCTGGAACATTTACAGCAGGTGGTTTGAAAACAGAAGTTAAAGATGGAAGGTTAGTTATTTTGAATGAAGGAAAAGCCAAGAAATTTATAAAAAATGTGCAGCAAATAACTTTTAGTGGAGACTATGCTTCCAAAACAGGTCAAGAAGTTATTTATGTAACTGAAAGAGCTGTGTTCAAATTAGAAGAAGGTAAATTAGTTTTAATTGAAGTAGCTCCAGGTATAGATTTAGAAAAAGATATTTTGGGTCAAATGGATTTCAAACCTGTAATTGCGAAAAACTTAAAAGAAATGGATTCCGGAATTTTTGAAGAAAAATGGGGTAAACTCTCAGAGTATATCAATAACAATAAATAAAATAAGAAAAGGAGAATAGTTTTTTATGAATAAGAATACTAGATGGGCAGTTTTATACGCTTCAATGGCAATATTATTGTGTGCGGGAGCTATATATTCTTTTAGTGTATTTGCAAAACCACTAAGTAGTTTAAGAGGTTGGTCAATGACAGAGGTAATGCTTGCATTTACTATTAATGCGGCAATAGCACCAATTCCCACAATATTAGGAGGATTTATAACAGATAAAGGAAAAGCAAATATATCAATTATTTTAGGTGGAATATTATTTGCAATAGGCTTTATTTTAACAGGATTGTCTACTACTCAAACAATGTTATATTTAAGTTATGGTATTGTTGCAGGATTAGGTCAAGGTTTTGCATATTCCGGTTGTTTGAGTAATGCTATGAGATTTTTTCCAGATAAGCGAGGACTTGCTGCAGGATTAATAACAGGAGCTATGGGAGGAGCAAGTGTAATAACTGCTCCAATAGCAAATAGTATAATTCAGAAAAATGGTGTTAATAATGCTTTTATTTACATGGGAATTGTATACCTAGTTATAATTGTAATAGCAAGTATATTTATAAAAGTTGCTCCAGCAGATTATAAACCGGAAGGTTGGGAGCCACCAATTAATTCAAAACAACATGCAGTTGTTAATAAAAATTGGAAAGAGATGTTAAAAACAGTTTCATTTTATTTGATATTAGCAATGTTTGGTATAGGTGCTTTTTCAGGATTGATGATAGCTTCAAATGCAGCTGTAATTAGTCAATCTATGTTTGGTTTAACTGCAGCAGTTGCAGCAACTTATGTAAGTGTATATGCACTATCAAATTGTTTAGGTCGTATCTTGTGGGGTGGTGTATCAGATAAGTTAGGTCATGAAAAAACGTTGATGATTATATACTCAGTTATCGCACTATCATTGTTGGCCTTAGTAAATATAAGAAATACTACTGGATTGACTGTAGGAATAATAGGATTAGGATTGTGTTTTGGGGGAATTATGGGTGTGTTTCCACCACTTGTAATGAAAAATTATGGACCTGCTAACCAAGGAGTGAATTATGGAATAATATTTGTAGGGTATTCTACTGCAGCGTTTTTTGCACCAAAGGTTGCGTCAGGTATGGCAGCTAAAAATAATGGGGATTTTTCAGGTGCATTTTATATATCAATAGTGCTAGTACTAATAGGATTAGTATTAAATATAATTTATACAATATACACAAAAAAAATATCAGAAAAATAATAAATATAAAATTAAGGAGAAAAAAATGACAAAAACAAATATTACAAAATTATTGGGGATAAAATATCCTATTTTTCAAGGAGCGATGGCTCAAATAGCTCGTTATGAGTTGGCATCAGCAGTATCTAATGCAGGTGGATTAGGAATTATAGCTTCTGGAGGAATGAGTGCAGATGAATTACGTCATCAAATACATGAATGCAAAAAATTAACTGATAAACCTTTTGCAGTAAATCTTATGTTAATGATGCAAAATATAGATGAACTTATAGATGTAATCATAGAAGAAGAAATAAAAATTGTAACTACAGGAGCAGGGACTCCACGCCCATTTATGGAAAAACTAAAATCTGCTGATATTATCGTAATCCCTGTTATCCCATCAGTAAAAATAGCGAAAAAGATGGAAGAGCTTGGAGTAGATGCTGTAATTGCAGAAGGAACGGAAGCAGGAGGACATGTTGGGGAAACAACTACAATGGCATTATTACCCCAAGTAACACAAGCAGTTTCTATTCCAGTTATAGCGGCAGGGGGAATAGCTGATGGACGTGGGGTAGCAGCAGCTTACGTACTAGGTGCACAAGGAGTTCAATTAGGTACATTATTCTTAGCAACAGAAGAGTGTCCTGTTCCAAATTCATTTAAAAATGCAGTCTTAGACGCTACTGATACTTCTACAACTGTGACTGGACGAAGAAATGGAGCTCCAGTACGCAGTATAAAAAATCCAATGATTAAAAAATATTTGGAATTAGAATATAGTAACGCTTCACGTGATGAATTAGAAGAGCTTACTTTGGGTTCATTAAGACGTGCAGTTTATGAAGGGGATGTAGAAAATGGTTCTGTAATGGCTGGTCAAATTTGCGGAATGATAACAAAAGTAAAACCTGTAAAAGATGTAGTAGAAGGTTTATTTAAAGAAGCAGATGAAGTATTAAACAATACTAAAATAGAATATTAAAAATAAATAAAATCTAGTGGATATGTTAGGATTTAGGTAACTAAGTATTCACTAGATTTTTATTTTATAATTTTGTTTTTTTAATATTTAGTTATATTAAGTTTGTTGCATATAGTTATTTATGATATAATGAGATGTATTGTATAGGAGGAGTTATGTTTAAATTTTTTACGAAGAACAGACCTAAAGAACGAAAACAAGAATTAAAAAAAATTCCAACACATGTTGCTATAATTATGGATGGTAATGGACGTTGGGCTAAAAAACGAAATATGCCAAGAATAAAAGGACACTATGAGGGGATGCAGACTGTAAAAAAAATAACAAAATATGCATCAAAATTAGGAATAAAATATTTAACCTTATATGCTTTTTCAACAGAAAATTGGGCAAGACCAAAAGAAGAAGTTAGTTATTTAATGGAACTTCCAGAGAAAATGTTTAATAGTTTTATGCCAGAGCTTATGGAAAATAATGTAAAAGTCGAAGTTATTGGCGTTGTGGAGAAACTTCCACAAAGCACAAAAAAAGCAGTTGAAGATGCAATAGAAAAAACAAAAAATAATACAGGATTAAGATTAATATTTGCTCTAAATTATGGTTCAAAGGATGAGATAATCTCTGCTGTGAAAAAAATTGCATTAGATATCAAAGATGAAAAATACTCGGTTTCAGATATAACAGAAAAAACTATTAGTAGTAATTTATATACAGCAAATACACCAAATCCGGATTTGTTAATTAGAACTTCGGGAGAACAAAGAATTTCTAATTTTTTACTTTGGCAAATAGCTTATAGTGAATTTTTATTTACAGAAGTTGCTTGGCCTGATTTCACTGAGGATGAATTTTATAATTCTTTGTTAGAATATCAAAATAGAGATAGAAGATTTGGAGGGTTAAATGAAAACTAGAGTAACGACAGCAATTATTGCTTTAATAATTTTTCTGCCTTTATTGTACGTAGGTGGAGAATATTTTAAATATACTACTTTTGCTTTAGGGGTTATGGCTATGTATGAAATTGTTAAAATGACGTTCAAACAAACGAACATAGTAATCCTGGGAGCATCATCACTTGCAGGTGCATTATTGTATTTAAAGGATGAAATTTTAAGTTTATCACAATATGCTACTGTATATTTATTAGTAATAGCGATGTTGTCAGTAGTAGTTAAAACTGGACATAAGGTTAAATTGGTAGAAATAGGTTCTATAATTTTTGTAACAGCATATATTTTTATAGGTTTTTATTGTTTATACATGCTAAGAGACTTGAGTCTTGTTCACGTAGGGTATTTATTGTTAACGATTTGGTTTACGGATAGTTTTGCGTATTTTGGAGGAATGAAGTTTGGAAAAAATAAACTTTCTCCTAAAATCAGTCCAAATAAATCGATAGAGGGTTCAGTAATAGGAAGTTTATCATCTATTATTATAGCTCTAGCATTTTACTTTACAACTAATATTTTCACTAATGTATTAGTGGCAATTTTAGTAACATTAGTAGTGAGTGTTGTTGGACAGTTTGGGGATTTAATAGAATCAGCGTACAAACGTGAATATGGAGTGAAAGATAGTAGTAACTTACTACCAGGACATGGAGGAATTTTTGATAGATTCGACTCGGTGATATTGTCAGCACCTTGTTTGATTTTATTATTAAATTTTGTAGCATAAACATAGGAAGGAGCATTAGATGCAGGGAATAATAGCATTTATATTAATATTTTTTGTAGTTGTAACTATTCATGAATTTGGGCATTTTATAGTTGCGAAAAAATCAGGAATTTTAGCACAAGAGTTTGCTATAGGTATGGGACCAAAAATTTTTCATAAAAAAATAGGAGAAACTAATTTCACTATCAGACTTCTTCCAGTCGGTGGTTATGTAAAGATGCCTGATAATGTTTTTGATTTCAACAATGATATTTCTGTTTATGACTTAAAAAAAGGATTACAGATTAGGTTGAAACTTGATGAAAATGATAAAGTTGAAAAAATTATTTTAGATAAAACTAACGATATGGATCTTTTACCATTAGAACTAAATGAATTTGATTTAACATATAATATGTTTATTGAAGGTTTCGTAGGTGATGAGATTCAACGCTATGAAGTAAGAAAAGATGCTTGTGTTGTTTTTGGTGGAATGGAAGAGCAAGTAGCTCCAGTAGAAAGAATGTTCTCATCACACTCATGGGGGAAAAAATTCTGGACGCTATTTGCAGGTCCTTTAATGAATTTTGTGCTAGCACTAGCAATTTTTTTAGGGTTAGCACTTTATACAGGGGCACCTGTGGAAAATAATGAAGCAAAATTGGGAATAGTGGCAGCAGATTCACCTGCTCAAATGGCAGGCTTAAAAACAGGTGATAAAATTACAGAAATAAACGGAACGCAGATAGATACATGGACGGGATTAGTTTCTAAAATAACAGAATCTAATGGTTCTGAACTTGATTTTAAAATTGAAAGAGATGGACAAGTTCATAATATTAAAGTAAAACCAAAAGAAGAAGTTTCGAAAAATAAGAAGGGTGAAGAGGTAAAAAGTTATAAAATTGGAATAGGAAAATGGACAGAGACTGATAAAAATTTCTTAGCATCATTAAAATACGGTTTTCAACAAACTCTTCACTATGCAACTTTGATTTTCGTTGGGATAATAAATCTTTTTATTTCATTGTTTAAAGGTGGATTTAGTTTGAATCAGTTGGGAGGTCCAGTTGCGATTTATGAGATGTCAAATGCAGCAGCTAAGAGTGGCTTAATAACTACTTTGCAGTGGACAGGTATTTTAAGTGTAAACTTAGGACTTATGAATTTAATTCCGATACCAGTACTAGACGGTGGACGAATATTGTTCGTTCTTTATGAAGCAATATTTAGAAAACCAATTAATAAAAAGGCTCAGTACTATATGACCGTAGCGTTTGGTTTATTAATGGTTGCCCTTATGTTAGCAGTAACATGGAATGATATACAAAGATTATTTGGAAAATAAAAATATAATGGAGCTGATAAAAAATCAGCTCCATTATTAATTGTACAAATAATAAATATTTGAAGTAATATGTTTTCAACACTTTGATATTTACTATCATTATAAAGATAAATTTTTTCACTAACTAAGTCGTTATTCTGAAGGTTGTACATTATTTTTGTGAGCATGACAGAAAAAACTTTATTATTAAATATATTGACGGTTTTTAATGGATAGGGATTATTTACATTATAATAATTATTTTAATTACATATCAAGTGAGATAAATAGATTTTTATTAATTAACTTATTTAATAAAGAAAATTATAAATTCATATTATTCATGTTATAATATATTGGTAGGATATTTTTTGGAGGTACATTATGAAATTTTTGCATACGGCTGATTGGCATATTGGAAGAAAATTGCAGGGTGTAGATTTATTAGAAGAGCAAAAATATATTTTGGAAAAGTTAATTGAGACTATAAAGGAACATAATCCAGATTTTTTAATCATTGCGGGTGATTTATATGATAGAAGCGTACCGAGCAGAGAAGCAACAGCATTGTTGCAGCAAATTTTGGTCGAAATTAATATAGAATGTGCCTTACCTATTTTTGCAATTAGTGGTAATCATGATAGTAGGGAGAGACTTTCTGTAGGGGAAGCATGGTTTAGCCAGCATAGTTTTTATTTGCATACTGAAATGAAACAGGTTTTTTCAAAAATTGAATTTGGCAATGCTGATATTTATATGTTGCCTTATTTTGAACCATATGAGGCAAGAGAATATTTTTCAGATGACACTCTAACATCCCACCACTTGGCAACTAAGAGGGTTATTGATGAAATTTATAAAAATATGGATGACAACAAAATAAATATTCTTATTGCTCATACTTTTGTTGCGGGAAGTTTAGAGACTGATTCAGAAAGAGAAATTTCTGTTGGGACTGTAGAAAATGTTGCAGTAGATGTTTTTGAAAAATTTGATTACGTCGCACTTGGTCATCTACATAATCCTAATGCAGCAAGCAGTGATAGGATAAAGTATAGCGGTAGTCCTCTTGCTTATTCATTTGGTGAGGCGAATCAGATTAAAGGAGTTAGGATTGTTGAAATAACTAAGGATAGGTTTGATGAAAAATTTCTTCCATTAGAACCAAGACGAAAGATGTACAATATAGTTGCTGACTATAATGAAATATTTTCAAAAAAATATCAAGAAAAATTTGATTGTAAAAATGGATTTTTTAGTATGGAACTTAGTGGACTAGAAGGGATAACAGATCCTATGCCAAGAATAAAAGAATTTTATCCAAATACATTATTATTAAAAGCAAAATCTAAAAAATCAGATAATAACAATACTTCTGAAGTAACAAAAGAAGTATTAACTAAGAGTCCTTTTGAATTAATTGAAAATTTTTATAAAGAGCAAGTTAACGAAGAACTTACAGATAAACAAAAAGAAACATTAATAAAAATTATAGGGGAGGTTGAAGTAGATGAAGCCAATTAGACTTGAATTAAGAGAGTTTGGTCCTTATAAATATGAAATAATTGACTGGAGTAAAATAATAGACGAACCTATATTTTTAATTACTGGAAAAACTGGTTCGGGGAAATCTACTTTATTTGATGCGATGACTTATGCTTTATATAATAAAACTACTGGAGGAAAAGATATATCAAGTTTAAGAACAAAAACAGCAGATGATAAGGATAGAACGATTGTTATTTTTGATTTTGAGTTAAAAAACAATCATTATAGAATTGAAAGAACTTTGGCATATTTAAAACAGGGAAATAAAAATTTAACATCTGCCAAAGTTGTCCTTATGGAGATTTTTGATAATGAAACAAAAATTATCGCAACAAAAGAGCAGGAAGTAAAAGAAAAAATTGAACAATTAATAGGTTTAGATGACAAGCAGTTTTGTCAAATTATAATATTACCACAAGGGAAATTTAAAGAATTTTTGTTATCAAAATCAAGTGAAAAAAAAGAGACCTTACGTTCATTATTTGATACATACTTTTACCAAAAATTTGTTGATAGATTGCAAGAATATTCAAAACAATTAGATGGAGATTATAAAATTAAAGAAAGAGAGCTTATTAATAGATTCGGGCAATTTGATTTTGAAACAAATTTAAGTAATTTTGAATTCTTGAAAGAAGATAATTTTCAAGAAGTTAAAGAATTTTTAGCTATTCAAGAAAGAACTGTCAAAGTACTTGATGTTGAACTTCAAAAAAAGGAAATGGAATTAGCTATTTTACAAAAAGAATACACTGAATTGGATAAATTAAATGATAAGTTTATAACTTTGAATAATTTAGTTAAGGATTTTGAAAAACTCTCAAAAGATAAGGATAAAATTTTAGAATTGAAAAAACTTGTAGAGAAGTTAGAAGAACTTGAAAAGAATAAAACTAAAATATTTGAATATGATAAACTTATAAAAAAAATAGGAGAACTTGAAAAAGATAAGGCTAGTTTAGAAAAAGAAAATCTTTTACATAAATTGGATATTGAAGAAAATAAAAAATTAAAAAAGTCTCTAGATAAAGTTAAGGAAGAAATAAAGTGTAACCGAAGTTATATTTCTAAAACAGCATATTTTTACAATAATATTGAACACTATGCTACAGCTTTTTCAGATAAAAAAGATTATAGTGAAAAAATTAAAAACTTAGAAGCTGACAAGAAAAAGTTAGACTTCCTAAATGAAGATTTAAAAAAATTAAATGATCAATTTAAAAATCTTAGTAATGATAGGGATAAACTAAATAATAACTTAATTAATTTGAAATTGGAAATTTTAAAAAAAGAATCAGAAGTTGAAAAATTAGAAAAATATAATGAGCTAGAATTAGAAATTGTTAAGGAGCTAGAAGAAATAGAAACTCAAAAAGTTGAGATAATAAGCTTAGAAGAGCAGCAAGAAAGTGTTAAATTAGAAGTTGAGAAGTTAGAAAGAAATAAAAATCAAGAAATTTTAAATACTTTTTTAGAAAAACTTCATGATGGAGATAATTGTCCACTATGTAAGCAGAAAATAGAACATTTACCAAAAATAAAAAAAGAGAATTTCATAGGCAATAACGAAAATTTAAAAATTGATTTAGACAAAATTACAACTGATCTTATTACTTTAAGAGTAAATTTTAAAAAAAATCAAGAAAATCTTAATAAGTTGGAATTAAATAAAGTTGATCAAGAAAGATTTTTGAACAAAGAAGCTAATAGTGAGCTTAAAGAATTAAAAGCTAAAAAAGAAATTACAGATAAAAAATTAGAAATTAATAATGAAAGTTTGAAAGATTTAGCAGATGAAATAGCTTTTACTGAAGAAAAAATAAACATATTATCTGAAAAACTTATTTTTGAAGATGAATATAAAGAAAAATTGTCACTTGCAAATTCAAAAGTTAATCAATATCAAGAGAGTATTGATATTAGAACAGATGAATTTGAGAAGTATTATAAGAAAATAGAAACTCAAGTTTTATTATTTGAAAAAGATATTGAGAAATATAAAAATGTGGAAAGTAAATTATTAATAAAAGAAAAAGAATTAGAAGTTGAACTAAAAAATAATAAAAAGAATTTAGAAGAGGTGACTTTTGAAAAAATAGAGTTTGACAAAAATTTTGAAAATTCAAAGCTACAGTTGTATTATTCAACCATAGAAGTTGCTAAGGAAAATTTATCTGCTGTTGAAAAATTGGATGTCTATCGAAATGAAATTTTAGAGTTTGAAGATAAAGAAAAATTAACAGTGGGTAATATTACAAGGTTGGAAAAAGAACTTTCTGATAGAGAACAACCAAATTTGGAAGAATCTAATTTAAAGGTACTGAAAAAAGAGCAGGAAGTAAATGATGTTAAAGAGGAAGTTGTAAGTATAAAAAATACATTTAAAAGTAATAAAATTCTTTACAAAATTTTATACAAAGAATTTAAACTTTGGAAAGAAAATGTTAGAGAAAGTAGAGAAATTCTTGGACTTAGCAATGTGATAAGTGGTAAGACAGATAGTAAAAAATCTTTGGAAACTTATGTACAAGGGTATTATTTAGATTTGATATTAGAAGCTGCAACGAAAAGACTTTTACAGATGACTAACGATAGATATAGCTTTGAAAGAAGAATAGAGCGATCCAAAGGTGGAGGTTTACAGGGATTAGATATAGAGATTCATGATATATATTTAAATAGTACTAGAGTGGTGAACTCACTTTCAGGTGGTGAATTGTTTTTAGCATCGTTATCGTTAGCTTTAGGTTTAGCAGAAGTTATTCAAAATGAAAGTGGAGGAATTTCGTTAGAGACGATTTTTATTGATGAAGGATTTGGTTCACTTGATACAGAGACATTAGATGTAGCAATTTCAACTTTGATAGATTTGCAATCTTATGGAAGAAACATAGGCATAATTTCTCATGTAAGTGAATTAAAGGAAAATATAAGACCTAAAATGGAAGTTTACTCAGAAAATAATTATGCGAAAATAAGAATAACAGGGATTTAAGATGAACTTTTGCGTAATTAACATATTTGTATAAAAATTGCTATAAAAAGTATTAGCAAAAGATAGAAATAAATATTTAGAAAGTAAATTTTATTATGTATGAAGTGTAATGTTTTGAAATAAGATATAGAAAGAATTTGTTATAGATAATTTATTAAAGTTGATATGAGGAGGTAGCTAATGGAATTGGAGTTGGTAGTTTCGCCAAGCGGTTTTGGTAAAACTCACTTTATTTTGGATGATATAGAAAAAACTAGAAATAATAATAAAATCATAATATTAACACCAGAACAAAATAGTTTCAATTTTGAAAAAATTCTTTGTGAAAGGTTTGGAGGAACGTTTAATATAGATGTTATGAATTTTTCTAGTTTAACAAAGAAATTTGGAAAAATGTTAGGTCTAGAAAACTTGAAAAATTTAAGTGATGATGTTAAACCATTTTATTTTTATAAAGCGGCGATTAATCTTGCTAATACTCAAAATTTTCTAGTAGCAAGAATACTTCAAGATAGTAACTTTATAGAAGTTGTGAATAAGATTATTAAGGAATTAAAAGAATATAAAGTAACTGTGGGAACTTTAGAAGAATATTTAGAAAAAAATCCTAATCTTGAAATTGCTAGAAAAAATAAATTGGAAGCAATTTTAGAAATTTACTTAGAATATACAAGGTTAATAAAAATTGATAATGTTTTTGATAAAGAAGATTATGTTAATGAACTACTATTTTACATGAAATACCTAGATCTATCAGATTATATATTTTATATAGATGCTTATTATAATTTTACTGCACAAGAGTATAGCTACATAGAAAAATTGATTTTAAATTCTAAAAAGGTAGTTTTGAGTGTGATAGCTGATGCCAACAGATATTTTAATTTTGATTTGGGTCAAATTACGGCTGGTTTTGATTTAAGTAATTTGGAATATAATCAATTTTATTTATCAGATTTGCATAAAAATGATAAATATAAACTAGATATTTTTAGAAAATCACACGAAGTAGTTGCAAGCATTAATGAAATTATTTATCGAAATATTGATATCCGATACAGGGTAGTTGCTTTGGTAAGTAAAAATGAAATTTATACATTAGCCTTTGAGATATGTAAAAATAAGGTCACTAATTTTAAAGTATTAAATAGTCACGAAAGTCGTTTTAAGGGGAGTGCAAATTTTTGTTTAGCTAGTGAATATTATAAAGCATTTAAATCATCAAGAAAAAATGATAATAGCATTGCACTTATTTGTGCAAAAAATAAGGAACTAGAAATTCGACAAGTTGCTAGAGAAATTTTAAAGTTAAAAATAAAAGAAAATATTTCTAATTCAGATGTAGCCATTTTGTACAGAGATAAAGTATATGAAAATTATCAATATATTTTTAAAGACTATGGTCTTGATATACATATTGATAAGGATATTGATGTGAGTAATCACCGGTTAATAAAATTTTTGACGCAAGTTCTTAATATAGATAAGTTGACTTTTAAAAATGGTATCTTAAACATACTAAAAACAAAACTTAGTAATTTTGAAAATATCTACAAAAGAAAAGTAATATCTTCTATTCTATTCGATAAGACAGATTTAAATGAAAAAAGTTTTTTAAAAAACTTTTCTGAATTAAGTAAAGAAGAAATTCAAGATAGGATAACTAAGGAAGAAAATGACTTGGTTATTAACGAATTTTTTGAATATTCACTAGAAGAGATCAGTTCGAATGTAAAATATATTTCTATATTTGATTTGGAGAATATTTTTAATGAAAAATTGATTACTAGTGCTTCAGATTTGGATACGAAATTTTTCGTAGAAAGTACATATAAATACAATAAAAAACAGTTAGAATTATGTAGAGAAACAATAATTGAGTTATATAATGAGATTTTAAATATTTCCAAAAAAGATAATATACCAATCAAGCGTTATGTGAAAAAAATAGAGAATTTATTTAATTATTGTAATATTCGCATGTATCTAGATAAAGAAGATGGTGAATATGATGATATAGAAGAATTAAAGATAGATAGTATAGATAGACAAGTTTATAAGAAGACATTGCAATTATTAAACAATATAATTGAAACTTTTGGGGAAGAAAAGATAAGTTACAAAAAGTTTGTAGATTTATTAACTATGGGGTTTAAAACTATAAAATATAGATCAATACCCGAAATTAATAATTCGATTGTGATGTCAACTATGGATCTAGCTAAGGTTGAGAATAAAAAAATAGTTTTTGTTATTGGTTTTAATAAAGATGTGCTACCCATGTCTAAAAAAGCTGATCTTTTGGATGATGAAGATAAAGAGAATTTTTCTGATGAGAATATATTTTTATCACCAACTGTAAAAAGTTCGTTAATAGATGAGGAGTTTGTTGCTTATATAGCTTTGACAAGAGCAATCCGAAAAACCTATATTACCTATAGTACACTTGATAAAAGTTTCAAAGAAAATTTTTCTTCGCCATATCTAGCTGTAGTGAAAGCATTATTGTCGGATTTAGAAGAAAAGACAACTGATAAAATTTTAGAGTTTAATACTACATATTACGACTATTATGTAGATAATATGAATGAAATTTTAAACAGTAAAGAATTCAATTATCTATTTTCAAAATTATATCGTCGTTTCTTAGAAGTTCAAACTAGCAATCAAGAAGAAGCGGAAAAATTATCTATATTACTGACAAAATTTTTAGAAAATTATATAGTACCTAGTATTGAAAACGAAGTAGATTCTTATAAGGTTTATGAACAGCTTCATGATAGAATTTATTTTGATAGAGATAGTGTAGTGAAAAATTATTTAGGAAAGATAATAAGAAATTATAAATTTGAATTATCATTTAATAATATAGAGAATTTTTTAAATAAAAAAAGCAAACAATTTTCAAAATTTAGTATTTCTAAAATTTCAGATTATGAAAAAAATCCATACTTATTTTTTGTAAAAAGAATTTTGGGAATTCAGGAAGAGCGTGAAGTAGATATTGATAATTTAGTAGTGGGAAGATTTTTTCATGCAGTTATGGCAGATAAAAGAATAATAGATTTTATAGGTGACTGTGCTAATCAAATAGATATAGAAGTTATAAGTGATGAAGACATTATTAAAAATTTTGCTATAAGAAAAATAGTAGAGGATGTTATTTTTGAAAAGACTAATAAAGATATAGTAGAAGTACTAAACCTTATCAAGGTTTTGAAAACACGTAGTTATATTTTAAAAAATATGATAAATAGGTTGATTTTAGCAATAGGTGTAGAAATAAAGTATAAAGCAATAACGAAATATGGTCCAGAATTTTTAGAAAAAGAGTTCTCATTAACAATTACTAACTCTAAAATAACATGTAAAGATTTAGAAACAGAGGAAATTATCGTTAAAGATTTGGATAGAGAATATAATATTCCAAATATAAATTTTGTAGGTTTTATTGATAGAGTTGATGGTTTTGGAAAAAATATAACAATAATAGACTATAAGAGTAGTAAGACAGATTTTGAATTAGAAAAAATTGAGCTAGGATTTGTTTCACAAATCTTAACTTATGCTCTTGCTTGTGAATTATTATTTAATAAAAAATCTGAAGATATTCTAGGAATATTTTACAGAGAAATTGCCAAGATTGGAAAAGATATTAATACTTATCGCTTACGAGGGCTTGCAAATAGTGATTTGATTTTACAAAGTGATTTTAAAGATGAAACTAAAAATATTGCTTATGTTCGTACAACAAAAAAAGGAATCCACGCATCTGATAGCCATAAAGTATATAATAGTGATGAGTTAGAATTTCTTATAAACAAAAATTTGCACAATATGATGAAGCTATTAGAAGAAATTTATAAATTTGATTATTCATTAAGAAAATATGACATTGAAGATGAATATTTAACTGAAAAGTGGACACTTTTTAATTATGCAGCAAATTTAGATACTCGGTTAGAATTGCTTGAGAGAGTAGAACTTAGTAAAAAGGATTTAAGAAAAAAAATCTTAGAAAGTAAAAATTAATTTAGAGGTAAAATTATGGGTGAAGCTATAAAGTAACTGGGGGTTAAAACAGTTAGTTACTTTATAGCTTCTATATTTTATCGTTTTATTGTTTAAAGAAAAAGAGTAAAATAAAAAGTAGAAAAAATTTTTTTAACTGTCTATTTTTTAATTATTTTTTAATAACTTTTGTTAAAATTTGTATTATAATAGGTTGTAGAAAACGATTTATTTACTCTTAAGAAAATAATATAAGTTATAAGAATATGATAGAACTAAAATTCTTTTAAATTTTTCAGATTTTAGTATATAAAGGAGACATATGAGAGGGACATTTTTAGAACAAATAAAAAAATATGAAAATGACACAAAATTTTGCTATATAAATAATATATATAAAGATGAAAATTTAACTTATAAAAAACTGTTGGATTATTCTGATAGACTAGCTTATTATCTTGAAAAAAAATTAGAAAATGACAAAGGACCGATAGTAGTTTATGGGCATAAACATCCTTTTATGGTAGTCTATTTTCTAGCTTGTGTAAAATCAGGAAGAGCATTTTGTCCTGTGGATATAAATACACCACAAGAAAGAGTCGAAGAGATAATAAGAACTGTTGAATCAAAGATTGTACTAATTACAGAAGAACTAAATGTTAAAAGTGAAATTATAGATATTAAGAAAGCAAAAGAAATAATTACAACGACGGAGAAAAGGATAGACGAGAAACACTATGTAAAAGATGAAGATTTATATTATATAATCTTCACCTCAGGTAGTACAGGAAAACCTAAAGGAGTTTGCATTACGTACAACAATTTAAATAATTTTTTAGATTGGTATACTGAATACTACAAAGAAAAAGATAATTTAGTATTTCTAGGACACCCGCCATTTTCGTTTGATCTTTCGGTGATGTCGTTGTGGCCAAGTATTTATATGAAAAGCACACTTATTCAAATTGATAAAAGGCACCAAGAAAATTTTAAAGATATGTTTAGTGAGTTAGAAAAATCTAATGCAAATATTTGGATTTCGACCCCCTCATTTATAGAAATGTGTTTTATTGATGAGAACTTTAATCAAAATTTGTTACCACATGTTGAACAATTTGTTTTTTGTGGTGAGAAGTTGTTCAGTACAACAGTAGAGAAAATACATGAAAGATTTCCTAAGGCACAGGTAATAAATACTTACGGACCTACAGAATCAACTGTGATGGTAACATGGATAGAAATAACAAAAGAAATAAATGAAAGATATTCTACAAATCTTCCAGTAGGGGTGGTAAAAAAAGGAAGTAAAATAGAGTTAAAAGATAAAGATGAAGATGGCAAAGGTGAAATAGTAATAATTGGAGATACTGTGGCTAAGGGGTATTTTAAAAATGATAAAATAACAAAAGAGAGTTTTGATACAGATTTTGTAAATAATATAAAATATCGCAGCTATCGAACAGGGGATTTAGGGTATTATAAAGATTCTATGTTGTTTTGTGAAGGAAGAATGGATTTTCAAATAAAACTTCATGGACATAGAATAGAGTTAGAAGATATAGATAGTAACCTTTTAAAAAATGAAAAAATACGACAAGCAGCAACTGTCCCAAATTATCAAGATGGAAGGGTAAAGTATTTAGTTTCGTTTGTCGTCTATAACAAAAAAATAGAAAAAAGGTTTGATGAAATAAAAGAAATAAAAAGAAAACTAAAAAATTTAATTCCAGAATATATGATACCTAAAAAAATAGTGTTTCTAGAAGAAATGCCGCTTAATAACAATGGAAAAATAGATAAGAAAAAATTAAAGGGGATGTAAGATGAATTATTTTGAGGGAAATGAGTTTTTCTTTTTCTTATTTCTAGCACTAATATTTGGATTTATTTTAAGGTTGTTCGAAAAAAATATTTCAAATTATATATTAGTCTTATCATTAATTTTTGCTGTAGCAATCTATGGAAAAAGTAAAGCTATGTTTGCTTACCTAATAGGATTTTTACTTTATGAATATTGTTTAGTTTTAGTAGCACAAAAAAATATAAGTAAGAAAATTATATTAAAAATCCTAGTTATTTTTTCAATATTGCCACTTGTTGTAAATAAGATATTTTCACTGACCTCTTTGCATATTTTAGGGTTTATAGGGATTTCATATATGTCATTTAAAACTATTCAGATTATGATAGAGATAAATGATGGTTTAATAAAAGAAAAAATTACTTTAAAAAATTTTCTTCAATTTTTATTATTTTTTCCAACAATAAGTGCAGGTCCTATTGATAGGAGTAGAAGATTTGAAGAAGATTTAAAAGCTCCAATAAATCGTTTAGAATATTTTGAATTAGTGGGAGAAGGTCTTTATAGACTTGTTTTAGGATTATTTTATAAAGTGGTTTTGTCAACATTTTTTTATCATTATTTAGTTTCTTTAGATTTTCAGACGACTTTATTATATTCAGTAAAATATATGTACTTATATACACTGTATTTATTTTTTGATTTTGCTGGGTATAGTTTGATGGCAGTAGGAAGTAGCAATATTCTTGGAATACGAACACCAATGAATTTTAATAAGCCATTTTTAAGTGTGGATATTAAAGATTTTTGGAATAGATGGCATATAACTTTATCAACATGGCTGAGAGATTTTGTTTTTTCTAGAGTTTTTATGGGAGCAACAAAAAAGAAATGCTTCAAAAAAAGACTCACTACAGCAATGTATGCATATATGGTAAATATGATTTTAATGGGTTTATGGCATGGATTGACTCTTAGTTATATAGCTTACGGATTTTATCATGGGATATTAATGGCTGGTTTTGAATATTATCAAAAAAAATCAAAGTTTTATAAAAAAAATAAAAATAAAAAATGGTATAAAATACTTAGTTGGTTTATCACAATAAATCTTGTAGTTATAGGTTTGTTTATTTTCTCAGGGAAAGCACAAAAAATAATAACAATTTTACTAAAGATGTAAGAAAATAAACTGTATAGTAAGCAAATATTTTAGGGTTTATATTTAAATTATGAATAAGATAAAAATTACCATAATAATTTGAAAAAGATAAAGGAGGAATCTTAATGTTAAGAGAAGAAGTTTTAGATATGTTAGAGGAAATTTGTGAGGACGAAATAGTAAAAGAGGATTTGGATATCAATATGAAAGAGGAAGGTTTGATGGATTCATTAGCTTTTGTGGAAATGTTGGTAAAAATAGAGGAGAATTTTGGAGTGAATATTGCTCCAACCGAAGTAACTTATGAAGATATTGATACCCCAAACAAGGTTATTAACTACTTAGAAAATAGGATAAAGTAAAATGATAAGATTGAAAGCGTTTTTAGTATCAATAATACTGGTTGTAGTATCGCTAATTGTAATAGATCGGGTTTATATAAAAAAGATAGAAAATTATTACAAAGTAAAAGATAATAGTGTAAGGTACAATACCTCATATGAGAAATATAAGAGTAGAGATATAATAACAAAAAATATTACTAACAATACTACAGTATTGCTAGGTTCTTCGGAACTTACAACAACAATAAATGAAAGCTATCATCCTAAAAAAATATTTAATTATAAAGATTTTAATATAATGCAAATAGGGGTGGGACATTCGCAAAATATAATTCATGCGGCAACTCTTGGCTCCATCGGAGATAATATAAAAAATAATCAAGTGGTTATGGTTCAATCGATTCAATGGTTTGATAATAAAAATGGGATTTTGAAAGGTGCATTTTTATCAAGGATTTCAGAAGAACATGTCTACAATACTATGAACAATAGTAGAATTAGCAAGTCTACAAAAGAGAAATTTATTAACAGAGTAATAGAATTATCGTCTGAGAACAAAGAGATGCATAAAAAGTTTAAAAATTACAAAAAATACTTTTTAGAAGAAAAAGGGAATGTTATCTCTAAACAATTTATGAAATTTGATAATTATATCTATAGCTTAAAAAATAAATATCAATTTTATAAAAATAAGTCAATCGAGAATTATCCAACCTCAGGTGATAGCACCCCTAACTATAATTGGAATGAATTAAAAGAAAAATTTACAAAAGAAGCACAGAAAAAAACAGATAATAATACATATGGAATTGATAATTTATATTATGATAAATACATTAAATCACAATATGATAAATTGAAAAATATTTCAAAAAATACAAAATATGATGATTCTCCGGAATATAAGGATTTAGATATATTTTTATCGATAGCAAAAGATTTAGGAATAAAGTTGAAATTTGCTATTTTTCCTGCTAATGGCAAGTGGAGTGATTATACAGGGATTGATAAACATAAAAGAGAAGTAGCTTATAATAAGTTAAAGAAAATAGCGAAAGAAAATAATGTGGATGTTCTAGATTATACGGGCAAAGAATATGAAAACTACTATCTTTGTGATACTATGCACTTAGGATGGAGAGGATGGTTAGACTTTGAAAGAGATCTTTACAAACTTGCAAAAGAAAATTAATGATAGACAAAAAATGATTTTATGGACAATATTTTTTTATATTTTAATAATGACAATTATAATATACTGTTTTGTAACGGATTTTTCTAATATAAAAGAATATGTGTATAGTAATTTTTAGAATTATAAAAAAGAAAGGTTTTAAACTGTTGAGTTAATGTTTAAAACTTTTCTTTTTTATCAATAAAACTATTCTGTCAAATTATCTGACGCAGTTTTGAAAAAAACAAAAATAAATAGTATTATGATTATGGGTATTTTAAAACTATTAATAATAAGAAAATTCGATTCGAGAAACTTAACAGATTTCGAGTCGAAGTTTTCTTTTATAGATATTTATGAAAGAAAATTTAACAAGGAAAGGGAAATATATGTACAATATAAAAATGGATATGATTCAAACTGTAGGCTTAGCAGTTATTATTTTAATAGTAGGTCGACTTTTAAGAAAGAAAGTAAAAATATTTGAAATATATTGTATACCTTCGCCAGTAATTGGAGGATTTCTATTTGCAATATTTAATTTAGTTTTAAGACAAACAAATTTAATTATTTTTGAATTTGATAATACATTACAAAGTTTCTTTATGACTTTATTTTTTACTAGCATAGGATTTAATGCAAGTTGGAGATTATTAAAAGTTGGTGGAAAAAAGGTAGTATTATTTTTAATTTTAGCAATCGTTTTGGTAATTTTGCAAAATATAATGGCACTTGGAGTAGGAATTTTAAGTGGTGTTGATCCTTTAGTGGCTTTACTTACTGGTTCTACTGCAATGACGGGTGGTCATGGAACTGCTGCAGCAATGGCTCCAATAGTTGAAGAGATGGGGCATACAGGTGCCAAAAGTGTTGCAATAGCAGCAGCAACATTTGGTTTAATTGCAGGTTCTAGCATAGGTGGTCCACTTGCTAATGGGTTGATTAGAAGGAAAAAAATAGAAGTTATTGTAGAGAAAATTGACGATGAAAAAATAAAAAATGATGAATTTTTATTTGATAATGATGTGAAAAAACTAGATGGAGAAAATTTCGCTAAAGCATTCTTTTTAATTTTACTTTCTATGTTTATAGGAAGTTATGTATCTGCTTATTTAAATCAATTTTTAAATTTTCCAAGTTATATAGGGCCGATGATTGTCGCAGCTGTTTTAAGAAATATTTCTGATTCAACGAATAAGTTTGATCTTCATTATGAAGAAATTCATATTTTAGAAGATGTATCATTAAATTTATTTTTAGGAATGGCAATGATAAGCTTAAAACTTTGGGAATTAGGTAATGTCGCTGGACAATTAGCTTTATTATTAATTGCACAAGTAGTTCTTGCTTATCTATTTATTTATTTTGTAACATTCAGAGTAATGGGAAGTAATTATGATGCTGCAGTCCTTTCAGCGGGACATGCAGGTTTTGGATTAGGAGCGACACCTAATGGAATTGCTAATATGCAAAGCGTTTGTGATAGATATAAATATTCACATATTGCCTTTTTTGTAATGCCGATAGTTGGTGCATTATTTATTGATTTTTTCAACGTAGCAATAATAAGTGGATTTTTCTCATTTTTAGCGAGATAATAGAAAAAGAGTAGTAGGTAGAAATTTCTAGCCAAGCTACTCTTCTTATCTTGTTGGTTGCACTTTTTATATTAGTTATTTTTATTGGTGAATTGCAAATAAAAGTGCAACACCTAACTCAATAAATTAATCTCGTGTAACAATGCTTCGAATGGTGTTGAAAAATTTAGACATTTTCTTGGTCTATTATTCAATTGGACTAAATTTTCAATTAGTTCAGTCAAATTAATATTACTCAAATTAGTCTTTTTAGGGTCCCTAAAAAGACCATTACTATTCTCATTAGAACCTCGTTGCCAAGAAGAATATGGATCTGCAAAGTAAAAATCTATTCCCATCTTTTCTACATCTTTATAGCAAGAAAATTCTTTTCCTCTATCAGAGGTAAAGGACTTTAAAGCTTTATTAGGAAGTAATAAACATAGAACTTTAATAGCTTTA
>NZ_AUDW01000024.1 GCF_000425665.1 Gemella cuniculi DSM 15828 | reverse complement strand
CATAGTGTTAGCTTGACCAACTTTTAAATATTAACCATGCGGTTAATTCTGTTATCCGGTATTAGCTACAGTTTCCCGTAGTTGTCCCAGTCTATGAGGCAGGTTCTTTACGTGTTACTCACCCGTTCGCCGCTAAGTTATCTAGTGCAAGCACCAGATATCTTCGCTCGACTTGCATGTATTAGGCACGCCGCCAGCGTTCGTCCTGAGCCAGGATCAAACTCTCCAAATTATTTGTTAGCTTGATTTAGCTCTTAAAAAGTTTTATAGTTTCTTTTCTAAACTGTCCTTTTTGGAATTAACGTTGACTTAATTCGTTTAGTTTTCAATGTTCAAAAAAATAATGGAGCGGGTGATGAGAATCGAACTCACAACATCAGTTTGGAAGACTGAGGTTTTACCACTAAACTACACCCGCATTTTATAACGTTCATACTGAAAATGAACACTTTTACTATTCTAACATTTTCATTTCATTTTGTCAAGAACTTTTTTATTTTTTTCTTAACATTCTTTTTATAAAAATGTTTAATTGTTCGTCTTTCTTAATCAGAAGACTTTTATTATTCTATCATTTTTATTTCATTCTGTCAAGAATATTTTTCAACTTTTTTCAAAAAATATTAAATCAAATATTCTCAACAATATCCTTGTTTTAGTCATCTTTTAAGACTTTTCTATTCTATCATCTACTTTCTTTTATGTCAATACTAAAAATTAAAAAAATAAATTCAAAATGTTTTTTTTATCACTATATATAAATAATTACTCACATCTTGAATTTATTTTTTTTTTGATTAAATTTAATTTTTTCTTCTATAAAATATATTTAAATTTGTTATTTTGTTGTCTGTCTGTGAATTATTCTGTATGGTAAATACATTTCGTTTTCATGACCATTTAATTCATCTAATTCTTCGTTTTCATATGGTTCGCCTTTTCGTTTAGCTTTTTCTATATCTATAACTTTTGTTAAAATCCTCATAGAAACCGCACCTATATCGAAAATAGGTTGGAACACAGATGAAATTTTTGGTCTTGTCATATCTAATAATTTTGTATTTTCTAACGAAATTATTTCCAATTCATTTGGAATTTTCACTCCTGTATCCAACGCTTGATGCATTATTGCTAAAGCTACCTCGTCAAACATTGTAATTACAACATCAGATTCAATATTACTAACGGCTTTATAAATCCTATTACTCTCTTTATAGGTTCTATATCCATCTATTATTAAATTAGGTTTGAATTCTATATTCCCGTCAGCCAATGCTTCCTTATAACCTTTTATTATTCTTTGTGTTTTTTGTGATTCGTATTTATCGATTACTACAGTAATATTTTTTGAACCTTTTTCTATAAATTCTTTTGTTACGTCATATGCAGCTTTTTCATAATCTATGTTTACTGAATAAAACTCTGAATCTATTCCCAAGTTACCTGCTAAAACTACTGGTATTTGAATATCATGAAGGTAATTTTTCGAACTATCTGATAGAGAATGTCCTAAATATATAATCCCATCTACTTGTTTACTTATGAATGAATTAAAAATATTCTTTTCTATTTCTTTATCATCACAAGAATTTGCTAATATTATATTATATTTATACATATTAGCAACTGACTCTATTCCACTTACGATTTCTGCTGACGAAAGATCAGCTATATCTGGTAATATTATTCCTATTGTTGTAGTTTTTTTACTTGCAAGTCCACGAGCCACGGCGTTTGGGGTATATCTTAATTTTTTTATTACCTCTTGTACACGTAACCTTGTATCCTCTTTTACATTAGGATTATTATTCACAACTCTTGAAACAGTAGCCATTGATACTTTTGCTTCTTTTGCTACATCATAAATTGTTATTGTCATTGTATCTCTCCTTTGCTCGTATTTTTATATTATAAAATAAATTAAATAAAATAAAATAAATTTAAAAATTTTAAAACCTTTTCATCCGTCTATATTGTACCAAACTTTTATTTAAAAGTCTAGCATTTGAAAACAATCTTTAAAACAATTTTGAATTTTCAAAATCATCTTTTTATTTAGTGACTAAACGAAAAATTTTAAAATTCACTTTTTCTTTTATGAAGACTCCTACTTAGTTAAATAGCTAAAAGATTATAATTCTTATAAATTATTTAATCTTATCACAAAATAACTCTTGCTTAAAAAAATAAAAAGAGAATTAAATTTTCTTTAATTCTTTCCTTTTAGTTAGGACTGAATAGAAAATCTAACTCTCCCATATTTTTATTTAATTTTTAAAATTTAGTATTAGTTTTCTAATGAAGCATATGCATTTGCTAAAGTTTCTTTTAGAACTTCTGCAGAATGTTTCATCTTAGCTGCTTCTTCTTCATTTAATACTAATTCAACTACTTCACGAACACCTTCACGTCCGATAATAGCTGGTGTTCCGATGTATAATCCATCAATTCCATAGTGTCCATCACAGTATCCACTAACAGCAAGTTCTGTATTTTCATCACGCAAGATAGCTTTAACGATTGTGAATAGTGAAATACCGATAGCGTAGTAAGTAGCACGTTTACGATTAATTACTTCGTATGCAGCTCTCATAACTTTTTCTTCTACATCTGCGAAATCTTCTCTAGTGTAGTTAGAAGTTTCTAAGAATTTATCAAATTGTTTTCCATATACGTTAACATTACTCCAAGCAGCTAATTGAGTATCTCCGTGTTCTCCTATGATATAACCACGTACACTGTTTGGTGCAATATTTAATTTATCTCCTAACATGTAACGGAATCTTGATGTATCTAAAGTTGTACCAGATCCAACGATTTTATTTTTAGGGAATCCAGTGAATTTTTGTAACGCATTTGTCAACACGTCTACTGGGTTAGATGCAATAACGATAACTCCATCAAATCCTGATTTAACAATATTTTCAGACATTTCTTTAACAACTTTAATGTTTTTGTCTACTAAGTCAAGTCTTGTTTCACCTGGTTTTTGAGGAAGTCCTCCAGCGATAACAATAACATCAGCATCAGCACATTGTTCATATCCGCCTGATGTTACTTTAATAGGTGGTACTAAAGCTCCAGCATGGTTTAAGTCCATTGCTTCCCCTTCTGCTTTTTCTGCAAAGAAATCGATTAATCCTAATTCTTCACAAAGACCACTTGAATATAATTGATAAGCAAAGCTCATCCCAACCATTCCTGCACCTATTAAAACTACTTTTCTGTTTTTCGCTTTCATAAAAAAACCTCCATTAATTATTATAGTTATTAGATATTTTAAGTAATTATTTTTACTATAATTTATGAACTAAATATAAAAAACTAATTAAAATATTTTCGTTCATGTCACTTTGAATTATATCACAGTTTTTGTAAAAAAGAAAGTGTTTTTATAGGGTTTAATTTAAGATTAAATTAATTATTTTCTTTTAATTTAAATATATTTTGAAAGTGTTAACTATAATTTTATTAAATAAAATAAAAGCGTTTTACAAATATTTATATTAATTTATTTTGTTAAAAGATAGTTTTTAGTGGTTTTTTATTTTTTATTTTTTGAAATAAAAATAAATATAATATTTATTTTTTTTAATAAATATTTTTTTATAAATATTTCCTCAAAAATTTAACACAAAATATAAAATTAGATTCTAATGATAAAGATATAATTTTCAAAACTACATTCAAAATGTAAAAAAAGATTTTGTATTATATAACAAAACCTTTTTTAACTTTATTAATCTTCTATAATGTTTCCTTTAGAACTACAATGCATCAATGTTAAAAATAAAACAACGGCTGTCGCTATTAGTAAATATAAAGCTGTATCCCAATTTGATATATCTCTTATATAACCTAAAAGTGGCGGAAAAATAGCTGCTAATAGATAACCACCAGATTGAGCTAAACCTGAAATGTTTGCTGCCTCACTTTCATTTTTTGACTTAGCTGAAAATAAATACATAACATAAGAAAATGAACCGCCACCTGCTAGTGCAAAAATTATTATAAATATCGCCATTGCAATAAAATTAGCATCTATATTCAACATACCGACTAACGAAATAACATAACCTGCCGTAATAACTACAGGAATAATTAATTTATTTTTTAACTTGTCCGCAAAAATAGGTACTAAAAATGTAGATGGAAATTGTGCGAATTGGCTTATTGATAATAATACCCCTGCTGCTTCTGGAGAAAAACCTTTACTTACCATAATTTCTGAAAACCATGAAACACTACAATAAAATAAAGCAGATTGAAGGCCCATACTTAATACAATAGTCCACATTTTTGAACTTTTGAAATAATTAAAGATGCCCTGTTTTTTTTCGGAAATTTTTCCTACGCTATTATTTTTAGAAATAACAGCATAAATGAATATGTTTATTACCGCTATTACAATCCAAATATTAACTGCAAGAGCAGTAGAAAAACTTTTTCCTCCTATATTAGAATTCGATATAGGATAACTTATTCCTGCGGCAATAGAAGAACTTATCGTCATAATTACAGCATAAAAACCCGTCATAATTCCCAATTTTTCAGGAAAATATTTTTTCGCAATACTAGGTAACAGAACATTACCAGCAGTAATTCCTATCCCTATCAAAAAAGTAGCAAAAAAGAAAATATAAGTATTTATATAAAATCTAATAGCTAATCCTACTGAAATAATAACAGCAGCATAAACAATAGTTTTCTCTAATCCTATCTTATTTGAAAATTTTGTAACAAAAGGACTAAACAAAGCAAAAGCAATAAGAGGAATAGTCGTAATAAGTCCAAATGTCGTATTATTGATACTTAAAATACTTTTTAAAGGACCTGAAATTGCCCCTACAGAAGTTATAGGTGTTCTAAGGAGCATTCCTAAAAAAACAACACCTAACAAAATAATAAACTTATTTGTTTTATTTTTCATAATTTAACCTTTCTTTTTTTATTATTAAACTCACAAAAAAGGAAATGGTAATTGTTGAATAAAAAATTTCAAATTTTTCCATCTCCTTTAATTGTTTTTTTAACTTATTAAAAATCTTTTATTAATAAGTTCTTACAGGAAGAATAAGTTCAATAATATCTCTATGATAATCACTTGGTTGAACTATAAATGCAGTTAGTTCACCTGAAAATTTAATAATTATTTCCTCAGATGCAATAGCACTTACAGCGTCTTTTAAATATTTTCCAGAAACAGAGATCTCAAATTTATCTTCTTCTAAAGTAGAATTAACTCTGATTTCTTCAATAGCACTTCCAAACTCTTTAGATTGAGAAGAAATTTCAAGAACTCCCTCTTTTAAAACTAGTTTTATAATATCATCCTTATCCTCACGACTCATAAGTGAAACTCTATCAACCGCATTAAAAAATTCTCTACTATTAGCAGTAAAAGAACATTCAAAAATAGTAGGTATAAGTTTGTTAGTATTAGGATAATTTCCACTTATTAACAAAACAGTATAAACTACATTTTGATAGTATAAAACTATTCTATTATTTTCATAAAAAATTTCAACTTCATCATTACCTTGCTCAATCATTCTCTGGAAATAAAGAAGAGCCTTTCTTGGTATAATTAAATTAAATTCTTTTTCATTATCCTCATCATTAAGGACAAGTTGCCTTCTACTTAAACGATAAGAATCAGTAGCTGTAGCTGTTAAAAATTTATTTCTAAGAGTAAAATTAACTCCCTCTAAAATAGGTCTTTGATCATTAGGTGCTGTACAAAAAACAGTTTCTTTTATAATATCATTAAAAACCTTTGCATCTAATCTTAAACTATATTCTTTAGAAATAGTAGGAAATTCAGGATAATCTTCTGCATCATAACCTTTTATATTAAATTCACTCTTACCAGAACGAACTAAAATATTATTATTTATAGTTTCTATTTCTATAAGATCAGTAGGAGCTTTTCTTATAATCTCTATAAAATTACGAGAAGGTAATACTACTTGACCTGTTTCTAAAATAGTTATAATTTCCTTATCATCTTCAAAAGCATTTATAACAAATTCTACTGAAACTAAAGAATCACTAGTTTTTAAAATAAGTTTATCTTGAAACAACTCTATCTTAATTCCTTTTAGTATCTCAAAAAGAGAATTAGGAGCAATTACTCTTGCAACGTGATTAAGTCCATCAAGAAAATTTGATTTTTGGATAGTAAATTTCATTTTTTCTCCTTTATATAATATATATTTAATATAATAGTAATAATAAGCCCTGTAAAAACTGTGGAAAACCAAGAAAACTGGCTAAATATACTAAATTCACCTTGTTAATAACTTGTTAGAAAATAAAAGAAAAACTTTTATTTTTTTAACAGTCTATTTTTTTTAAATTTTCCCTAGTTTTTCTTTTATTATTTCTATATTTTCGAAAATATCAGGAAAATCATCTTTACTTAATTTAGCAATTTTGTTAAATGAGTAAAGTATAGAAGTATGATCTTTATTAAAATGTTCACCTATAGCAGGAAAAGAAAGATTAGTAAGTTCTCTACATAAATATATAGCTATATTACGTGCTTGAACAACTTCTTTTTTTCTATTAGAAGAGAGCATATCATCTACTTTTATTCTATAGAAATCAGAACAAACATTAATAATATTTTCAGGTAAAATATTTTTACGTGGAGATGTTCTGACATCTTTAAGAATTTTTTCAGCAATAGCCAGAGAAGGTTTTTCATGATTAGTAGCGGATATAAATTTAATACGTTTAAGAACACCCTCTAATTCTCTGATATTAGAAGAAACATTATTAGAAATATAAGTAAGTGTTTCTTCATCAAGTTCTATATTAAACTGTCCACATTTGTACTTCAAAATAGCCATACGAGTTTCAAAGTCAGGAGGAGTTATATCATTTTTCATCCCTTGTTCAAAACGAGTAACAAGTCTGTCTTCAAGATCATTAAGTTGAGAAGGAGCTCTATCACTGATAAGAACAATTTGTTTTTGATTCATCTGCAAATCGTTAAAAGTGTGGAAAAATGCATTTTGTGTTTCTGTTTTTCCAGATAAAAATTGAATGTCATCAATTAATAAAGCATCAACGTCTCGATATTTACGTCTGAAATCTTCGTCAGCACTATCATTTTTATTATTTTTAGGTTTAATAGAAGCTAAAAATTCATTTAAGAATTTCTCAGAAGAAATACATTCTATTTTGAAGTCAGGAAAATTTGCCTCCATTTCATTACCAATAGCATGAAGAAGATGGGTTTTACCAAGACCAACCCCACCATAAATAAAAAGAGGATTATAAATTCCGCCGGGGCTATCAGCAACAGCATAAGCAACAGCGTGAGCATACCTATTACCATCACCTACGACAAAATTATCAAAAGTATAATTTTTATTAAGTGTTGGATTTTTCTTGCTATTGGAAATATTTTTATTAGGAACAGGTTTTTTATAATCTTCTAGAGGAAAACTTTGTTTCTGATAAAAATGCTGAGCACCTGAGGGTTTATCGCCTTGAAGAAAATTTTGTTTAATTAATTCTTCTGCTGGAATAGAATTTTCTTTTGTTTGATTTTTTGTAGGTAAAGGAAAATTATTATCTAAAGAATCATACTCAATATTAAAATCAAAGCCAGTATTTTTTTTCAAAATAGCTTTTAATTTATCATCATAAGCTCCTTTAAGATATTGTGAGACTAGAACTTCTTTGCTTGTGATTATTACGTTTTTATTAACAAAATCAACTTTATCAATAGAAGCACCTAAAAACCAAGTTTCAAAAACTTCTGGAGATAATCCTTCAGCTTTTAGATCTCTAAGAATAATTTCCCATAAAAAATTAGAATTACTCAAAATATCCCTCCTTAAAAATGTACACTAAATTATAACATAAAAAAAGAGATAAAACAAAAGAAAAAATAAAGTTATTAACACCTGTGAAAAAACTTTTAATAACTCTTAATAAAATATAATTAAAATCTGTGAAAAACCCAATTTTTTAAAAGAAGGAATAAAGTTATTAAGAAAAATTAATAAGTTATTAACAATATAAAATGTTTAAATAAAAAGGAATCTATAATTTTTCACACTAATTTCACAGGTGTTAATAAATAAGAAGATGATTTTTGTTAATTCTGTTAATAAATTGTTGATATGTAGTTAAAAAATAGATAGTATTTTTTACTTTTTAAAGAGTTTTCAACAAAATTATTAAAAATTTTGTTGATTTTCTTTAGTTATTAACAGTAAAGAAAAAGAGTAAAATTATTTCTTAAGTATCAAAAAACAAAAATAGAAAATATTAAATTTTTGATAAAAGCTATTTTTTTCTTGATAAATTAGCTTATATATGTTAAACTATATCAGTTATTACATCTATCTAAAGAAAAAAAGGAAAACTCGAGGAGGTTAAGATGAAACGTACGTATCAACCAAATAAAAGAAAACATTCAAAAGTACACGGATTTAGAGCTAGAATGAGCACTAAAAACGGAAGAAATGTATTAGCAAGACGTAGAGCAAAAGGAAGAAAAGTTCTTTCAGCTTAATAGTTTTGCATTAGAACATCGCTTAGGCGGTGTTCTTTTTTTTGATATTAACTAAAAAATAAAAATTTCATATTTTTAGTTAATATATAAAGATAGTTGTAAAAAGTGTAAGAAACTGCTAAAATATTAATGATAAGAAAGGGTTTAGGATGAAAAAAGAATATAGAATAAAAAAGAGTCAAGATTTTGATAAGATTATAAAAAAAAGGCAATCTTTTGCTAACAGGCAGTTTGTTATTTATTATGAAAAAAATAATTTAGAGCATATGAGATTAGGTATTTCCGTTAGTAAAAAATTAGGAAAAGCATATGAACGAAATAAATTAAAAAGGTATGTTAGAGAAAGCTTTAAAACAAGAAAAGATTTTGTGAAAAATTATGATATAATAGTTATTGTTAGAGCAGGAGCTAAAGAGTTACCATTTTTAGAATTTGGAAATTCTTTGGATCATGTATTAAAAAATTCAAAACTTATAATAAAAGAGAAGAGGGTTTAAAAATGAAAAAAGATTTTATTTATAAAGCGGGTAGTGTAGATGAAGCTATAAAAAACGGTTTGGCAGATTTGTCACTAACAGAGGAAAAAGTTAAAATAGAAGTTTTAGATGGTGGAAGCAGCGGATTTTTGGGATTATTTAAAAAAGAAGCTAAGGTAAAATTAATTCCACTGGATTATGATTTTGAAAAAATTGAAAAAACTGTTGTTGAAGAAGTAAAGCAAAAAAATATTAAAAAAGATGAAGTTTCAGAAAGAAAAAATGTTGCTAAAGCAGCAGATTTAGAAGAGAACGATATTCAAAAAGAAATTGCTACTGAAGAAAAAACAGATGTTGCTCAGTTAGAAGATAAAAAAGAAAAAAGGGAAGACTATATTGTAAAAAATAAAGATAGTATAGTTAAGTATCTGAAAAACATTGTAATTGCTATGGGATATAAAGATGCAGATGTCGAATTTATAGAAGAAGGAAACAGGCATTTTACTCTAAATATAAAAACAGAAGAAAATACTAGTTTAATTATAGGAAAAAGAGGAAATACACTAAATAGCTTGCAATTTTTGGTAAATAATTACGCTAAAAAATTTAGTTCGCACTTCTTTAGAATAGAGGTAGATTGTGATGATTATAGAGAAACTCGTAAGAAAACATTAGAAGAATTAGCTTTAAATTTGGCAAAAAAATCTAAAAAAATAGGAAAACCGGTAGAGTTAGAGCCTATGACTAGTGTTGAGAGAAAGATTATGCACAATGCTTTAACAGGAATAAAAAATGTTGAGACAGAATCTTGTGGTGAAGAACCACATAGATATCTAGTAATTACCGCGAAATAGGAGAGATAATGAAGACTGTATTAATAGTTGATGATAGTTCTTATTATAGAAATCGTGCAGCTTCTCTTATGGATGAAGCTGGTTATGAGTATTATTTTGCTGAAAATGGAAAAGAGGCTTTAGAAATTTATTCTAAGGTTAAACCTGATTTTGTTACTATGGATATTTGTATGCCGATTATGGATGGTTTAGAGGCAACAAAACGAATTTGTTCTTTATACCCTGAAGCAAAGATTTTAATTTGTAGTAGTGTTGGGAATGTACCTGTTTACAGAAGAGAAGCCTTTAAAAATGGAGCAAGTGGTGTTTTATCAAAGGAATTTGATATAGATGAATTAAATTTTGTTGTTTCGGAATTGAAAATTTTGAAAGATAGTGAGAATTAAATATTTTCAAGAGAAGGAAAAGAAAAATAGTTATGATAGAGTACGAAAAGATAAACTAAAAATAAGGAAAAAAAAGTCGATAAAGTTTTTTCAGATTATCCATTTGTAATATTTTTTCGTACTTTATATTATTTAACAACATGATAATTAAGAAAAAGGAGAAAAGCCCATCATTTGATGAGCCCTATTATGAAAAAAATATTATTAAGTTTTGTTCTGACTATAATTATATTACTGGTACTTTAGATAAAGTTAAAGTTACAACTAAAGTTAAATTAAAATATTTATTTAGTTTAATTTTAAGAAAAATAAAAAGTATTTAAGTAAATTTTTGTGTATTTAATATAAATATGGATATAGTAAGGTATGGGCGGGATAAGAGTTGGTTCCACCTCGCTTTAATTTTAGATAATAAAAATGAATTTTGTATAGATGGAGATTTGTTTTAAGAGGTTATAATACTTTTTTTTAAAACGAATAAGAATTTAATTTTTATAAATGTTTTTTTTTTGAAAATTATTATCTACAAAATTTTTAAGAAGAACTAGTTAGAAAAATCTAATTTGAAATTTATAAATTAGATTTTTAATCAAGTCTATTTGATGTTGAAAGGAAGAATAAAGAATGAGTGAAACAATTTGTGCAATATCAACAGCACTTGGTGAAGGTGCGATTGGAATTGTAAGATTAAGTGGAAAAGAAGCGTTTGGTATTGCAGAGAAGATAGTAAAATTACCTAAAGGAAAAACAGTAAAGGATTTACCTACACATACGATAAATTATGGAAATGTTATCGATCCTATAACTGGAGAAAAAATCGAAGAAATTATGCTTGTGAAAATGATAGGTCCTAGGACTTACACAACAGAGGATGTAGTAGAAATAAATTGTCATGGAGGAATAGTTACTATCCAGAAAGTTTTAGCTTTATGTTTAGAACATGGGGCAAGGTTAGCTGAACCAGGAGAATTTACTAAAAGAGCATTTTTAAATGGACGTATTGATTTGACTCAAGCTGAAGCAGTGATTGATTTTATAAAGAGTAAAACAGATGAAGCTAGCATGATTGCTAATAATCAAATGCAAGGTAGATTATCAAATTTGATAAAAAAATTGAGAAAAGAGATTTTAGATATATTAGCTGTTGTGGAGGTAAATATAGATTATCCTGAATATGATGACCTTGAGATAGAGACTACCAAAACTATCTTAGAAAAATCAACAAATATTAAGCGTAGTTTAGAAAATTTATTAGAAACTTCTAAACAAGGGAAAATAATAAAAGATGGGATTAATACAGCTATTATAGGACGTCCAAATGTAGGGAAAAGTTCATTGTTAAATAATTTATTACAAGAAAATAAAGCGATAGTTACAGATATTGCTGGAACGACTCGAGATGTATTGGAAGAATATGTTAATATAAAAGGTGTACCGATAAAATTAATAGATACTGCAGGAATTCGTGAAACTGATGATGTCGTTGAACGAATAGGTGTAGAACGAAGTAAAGAAGCTCTAGAAAAAGCAGATTTAGTTTTGTTTTTACTAAATAGTAACGAAGAACTAACAGAAGATGATAAAGAATTGTTAAAATTAACAGAAAATAAAACTACGATAGTAATATTGAATAAACTAGACTTAGAAACAAAGATAGATATGAAAGAAGTGGAAAAATTAACATATAATCATCCGGTTATAAAGACTTCAATGACAACTTACAAAGGAATTGATGAATTAGAAAAAAATATTAGAGATTTATTTTTCGGAGGAGTTGCAAAACCAAAAGATGCAACATATTTATCAAACACTCGTCAAATAAACTTAATAAAAAAAGCTTTAATAAGCCTAAATGAAGCCATAGGAGCAGCGGAAATTGGTTTAGAAGTTGATATGATTCTTATAGATTATACAACTACATTTAATTTATTAGGGGAAGTAATTGGAGAAAACTCTGGTGATGAATTAATCAATGAATTATTCAGCAGATTTTGTTTAGGAAAATAAAATGTTTCATAAGAAACAATATAAAAATGAAAAAATAAATTTAAATAGTTACTTTAATTTTATATATATACATAATTAAAGAAAATGATATAAAAAGAGATGAGTTAAAAAGAAAGTGAGGTAAATAGATGAAGTGTATAAGTTTTAATGTTAATGGACTTCGAGCAATAGTAAATAAAAATTTTGAAGAAGATTTTAAAAATTTTGATGCAGATTTTTTCTGTTTACAGGAAACAAAAATGCAAGAAGGACAATTAGATTTAAAATTTGAAGGATATTATAGTTATTTTAATTATGCTGAGCGAAAAGGATATTCAGGAACGGCAATTTATACAAAACACAGACCACTAAATGTAACGTATGGAATAGGATTAGAAGAACATGATACAGAAGGAAGAGTAATTACATTAGAATATGATAAATTTTTCTTTATAACAGTTTATACTCCAAATTCAGGAAGTGAATTAAAAAGATTAGAATATAGAATGAAATGGGAAAAAGACTTTAAAAATTACCTTTTAGAGCTAAATAAGAACAAAGGAGTAGTGGTTTGTGGTGATTTAAATGTAGCACACACAGAAATAGATTTAAAAAAACCTAAAACTAATACTAAGAATGCAGGATTCACAAAAGAGGAAAGAGAAAAATTTAGTGAACTTTTAGAAGCAGGTTTTATAGATACTTTTAGATATTTTAATCCTGAAGTAACAGGAGTATATTCATGGTGGAGCTATCGATTTAATGCAAGAAAAAACAATGCAGGTTGGAGAATAGACTATTTTCTAGTAAGCCGCAATCTTGAAAATTACCTAGAAGATGCAAAAATTCATAATGATATTTTTGGTAGTGATCACTGCCCTGTTGAAGTCGTATTAAGTAATAATTTATTATAAAGGATATAATTTTTGTGGAATTATTACTTAATTGATATATTATCTTTTTAATAAAAAATACAAAAAGGAAATTGTTTTAGTTATCTAGAATGATTTCCTTTTTATATATAGCAATTAGTTATTTTTTGATTAATTAACTGCAATATGAATACTGATATTATTGTACGAAGTAAAAAGCAGTTAAGGGAATATTCATATAACAAGGATAAAAAACATACTAGTAAAGCAGTTCTAATTAATATTTCTCGTTGTGTATAAATTCGAAAAAACATGCTAAAAATCTAAACGAAATATATTTTTTAATTTTTTTTCGAAAAACTATTGACTTTTTTTATCCTAAGTTATATACTTATCTCAAGATAAAAAAAATCTTAAGAACACAATTTCTTTGTTCAAATATTTAATAAAGAAATAAATAACAAATCTTAGAAAGGCAACTTATGACAGAAATAAAAATTCAACATTTTAAAACTGGTATGGTTGAAGTAGATAAAGCACTACTCTATCATCAAGAATCAGCAAATCCTATCGCATATACTGGATTATTTAGAAGTTCTAAGCATAGGGTATTAATACCGGTATCATCATATTTGATTGAACATCCCAAAGGGAGAGTTTTGATAGACACAGGTTGGAGCAAGGCTGTTCGAAAGGAAGCTCGGAAACATTTAGGGTATCGTCTATTTTTTAGCAAACCATATCTTCCGGAGGGGTGGGCAATAGATGAAAGATTATCTGCATTAGGTTTATCTGAAAAAGACATTGACTACCTACTTTTATCTCACTTGGATTTGGATCATGTTGGTGGTTTAGAACATGTTAAAAATGTGGAAAAAATCTTAGTAAATCAGACAGAATGGGAATCAGCTAAAAAAGATAAAATCCGCTATATGTCTTCCCTTTGGCAAGGGGTTGAATTTACAAAGTTTAAAACAGATACTTCACAGATATTTGGAAAAAAATCTTTAGATTTATTCGGAGATGATAGTGTTCATTTAGTTGAAACACCAGGACATAGCTTAGGTCTAACCAGTGTAGTAGTAAAAAATTCAAAAGGTGAATTTATTGTCCTAGCCTCGGATGTAGGTTATGCAGGCGATTCATTAGAAAAATTAAAAATTCCAGGGGTATTAGCGGATAAATCCGCAGCGGTTAGTTCATTAGTGTGGCTAAAGGACTTATCACAAAAAAATAATTGTAAAGGAATTTATTTTAATCACGATACAAACAAAAAAGATAGTATTATCATTTTATAAAAAAGAAAGAAGGTAAAAAATAATGACAAACGTAGTATTATTAGGTGGAAATGGATATATAGGAAGAAATGTAACAGAATCTTGGATGAAAAAAGATTCTAGTGCGGTATTTTATGTAGTGTCTCGTTCAGGAAAAAATGATTTAAATGATGATCGCATAAAAAATATAGCAGCAGATGTAACAAATTATGAAGAAGTAGCAAGTAAATTACCAGAAAAAATAGACTATATTGTAGATTTTGTTGGACGACCTGAAAGTGATGATGAAGCTTTTAAACAAGTAAATGATAAACCAGCAGAAGTCATGCTGCAAATAGCAAAAGCAAATCAAGTAAAAGCAATGGGGTTTATTGGTGATCTTTTAGGCCCTAAAAAATTCCTGGAAGGAAAAAAACGTATAGCAGAAAAATTGCGTGTCAGTGGTATTCGTACAGAAATTGTTGAGCCAACTGTTGTTTATGGAAATGGTCGTAGCGATGCTTTAGCTAAAATGATTCCTATATTCAAATGTTTAGGAATATTCATTAAAAATATGAAACCAGTTCAAGTGAGTGATGTAGCAGACGAGCTTGTTTCTAAAATGGTAAAGTAAGATAATGATAGAACGTGTAGAAATTACTCAAGAAATAAAAGCACCTACTCCACAAGTTTTCTCTTGGTTTTTTAAGTCAGAAAACTTTATAAAGTCCCCTATTGTCTTTAAGGCAGATTGGAGAAAAAAATCTAGTAAATGGATAAAAGGTTCACAACGTGATATTATTATGATAGCTGGTTGGTATTTTGAGGAAATAACAGATGTAAAAAAGGATATTTATATTCGTTATAAAGTAAATCGCTCTTTTCCAACTGTTCGCCAAGATTTTACAGAAATCGCCTTTAAAAAAATAGATGAAAAAACAACCAAGGTAACTTGGATAATTGAGATAGAAGTTCCAACACCTGTTGGGAAAAAATTAGCTAACCGTCTAGCAGGAAAAATGGCGAAAACATTATATAAAACTATTTTAACTGCTGGAAAAAAAGAGTTGGAAAAATCAATGGAGGAATAAATGAAATTAAATAAAAGTCTAGAGCAAGCAACATATGTTATTACAATGTTAGCTCTTCAAAAAGAACATAAGCCCATTAAAAGTCATATACTTAGTCAGGTATTACAAGTATCAGATTCATATTTAAAAAAAGTTTTGAATAAATTATCAAAAGCAGGATTGGTGTCATCAAACGCGAGTAAAATAGGAGGATACCAATTAGCAAAACCGGTAAATGATATTACATTAAAAGATATTTTTTTCGCTTTAGAAATTCATGCAGATGTTTTAGAGTTTAAACATATAGCGCATCAAGTTTATGAAGAAGAAGAACATGTTTATGAGGCTGAAAATAAAGTTAAAACAACATTAGAAAACGGATTAGAAGCTTTTTATAAAGAGTTAGAAACTTTAAAAATATCAGATTTACTTCAAAAAGATGTATATGAGAATGGCGTAATTGATTGGAACGATAAATATAGATAAAAAATAGTCATGTAAAAACAGAGTTTAATTAACAAAAAATTTAAGTGAATTTGAAAAAAAGAATTAGCAAAGGTTTATTAAAAATAAAAGATGTAGCATGTGAAAAAGGCAGCTAATTTAGCTGTCCTTTTTTGTGTTTAGTTTCTTTTAATAATTTTAAAAATTATTAAATATATATCGTTATTTTTAATAAAAAAATTTTTTGTTAATAAAACAATAAAAATATCTTTATTTATTTTTAGAAATATTAAAATCAATAAAATTTGTATAATAATAAAAATATTTTTGGTAATACATGATAAACAAAAATAATAAAACTTTGCTAAAACTAGGTGTTATTTTGAAAAAAATTAAAATAAATATGTACAAACAATAACTCTGGTATTAAAATGGTATAAAGTATATTAAGGAAAGGAATGTTATAAATTGAAATTTTATTCTTATAAATATCTACTAAGCAAGGTAGAACAAAGTAATATGATGGAATTTATATTAGGAGGAATACTGGTTTTATTTTTGATATTTTCTCTATTTAAATACTATCGAAATAAGCAAGATAGTAAATATAGAGAATTAGCAATAATTTTTATATTTGGAATATTTCTTTTAGTTGGTATAGAAGTTAGTAGTTATCAAAAATCAAGCATTTCAACAGATCAATATAAAAGTTCAGTAAAGTTCATAGAAAATATAGCTAATCATCTAAAAATCGATAAAGAGACGATATATATTAATAGTGAGGCGTCTATAGAAAATTCATTTGTAAAAATTGATGATGCTTATTATAGAGTTATAAGCAGTGGGAAAAAGGATGATTATTTGTTAGAAAAAATAGAATTAGTAGATCCTATAGTAGAAAAGGTGGAGGTTTTTAAATAATGCAGTTATCTTATGTGGAAATAGCAATAAAACTTGCTTTAGGATTAGTATCGCTAATATTAGTAATAAATATCTCAGGAAAAGGGAATTTGGCACCAACCTCAGCTAGCGATCAGGTACAAAATTATGTACTTGGAGGTATTATAGGAGGTGTAATTTATAGTCCATCAATTTCTATTTTGCAATATTTTAATATATTATTAATATGGATAATATTGGTGTTAGCTTTAAAATGGTTAAAAACTAATAGTTCACAATTTAAAAAAATAGTTGATGGACAACCGACAACCGTTATAAAAAATGGAAAGATAGATGTAGAAATAACTAGAAAAGCAGGATTAACAGCACAAGATATAGCCTTTAAATTACGTACGCAAGGAGTGTATAGTATAAAAAAGGTAAAACGAGCAGTTCTTGAACAAAATGGACAGTTAATAATTGTTCAACAAGGAGAAGAAAACCCAAAATATCCAGTAATAACTGATGGAACAATTCAACATAATACGTTGGAATCGATGGATAGAACGGAAGATTGGTTAAGAGAAACGTTAAAAGAAATGGGGTATGAAGATACATCAAAAATATTTTTAGCAGAATATGATAGCGGAGTACTACATATAGTGGAGTATTAATAAGTATGGCAGAAAAAATGTTTCATATAAAACAAAAATAAAAATAAATGAAAATTTAAAAAATAAATACAGAAAAATAAACAAAGAAATAATAAAAATATTTCTTTGTTTTTATGTTTATAGAATAAAAAAAGAAAAAGAAGGAGTTTTTAGTTAAGGATAATTTTTTATGATATTATTTACGAACTTTTTTGTGCTTAAAGATTCTTTATAAAATAAAAAATAGCTTAGCAAGATAGAAATCAGCTTTTAGCTATTCTAGACTGTTTGAGGAGGAGACTCGAAATTGTGAGTTAGGATGTACGCTAGAATTATAAATATTATGAAGAATTCTTTCGATGACTAGTAACAAATTTTCACACCGTAAATGTCTAAGATTTAAGTGAGTGTTGTTTTAAATGATTGATAAGATTTTTAAAGAGAAAAATAATGCGGAAAAATCTTATTGTTCAACTTATACAACGTAGTGTATGCAAAAGCAACTATAATCTTTTCTTTAAAATTATAGTTGCAATTTCTTAATAATTTTGTCGAGCCCCGCTACACAGTTTACTTATATATCAAAAAAGATTTTTGTAAAGTAAATTTTGATATCAATAAACTACTGCATATAGGTTATTTTGTGAGATTTTTAAAAATTTTCTTCCTCTTGAGTTGTTTCCAACAACCTGTCACTCTTTTTTTGTTTGGAAAGCTATTTTTCAGCATTTATAAAGTCGTAAGAAGAGTCCTCTTCGAATTTTTTTACGACATAAGAGCAAGTAGCTTTAATTTTTTTGTTTTGTTTATTCATATCATTAACAAGAGTATTTAATAGCTTTCCAGCAACGCCTTGACCTCGAAGTGATGAATCGACAAATGTATGATTAGCTTCAACGACATTTGGATCAGATGTAGAAGCATAAGTGATTTCGGCAATTAATTTCCCTTCCTCGTCGTATTTAGCAAAACCATTCTCAGTTTTAATAAATTCCATATTAACCTCCTCTACCAATTATTAAATATACTACATGATAATTTTAAAAATTGGTATATTGCTTTTTTCTTAATTATATCATTCTAAAAAAATAAGGTAAAGTGAGTAACTCAAAAATCGTAAATTACGTAGTATGTTAGAATTTTTAGTAATAATGTTATGAAGCAATTCTTCAGTAACTGCTGACGAATTTTCGGGCAAATTCTTTTAGATTAAAGTAGCTCTTGTTTAAGTATCCAGTAAGATTTTTTATAGTTTTATTCATTGGAGATCTTATAACTGTCTCGTACGAATAGTGTATGCACAGTTATCTCAAGAATTAATCTAGTGAAAGATTTGGAAGCAAGTGTTCGTGTTCTTAGGAAAAATTGGTTATTATTTTTTCTCCTTAATTTTGATGATTCTGAATGAAGTAAAAATTTTATAACGTAAAATTAAAATAACGTAAAAATTTCTAAAAATATTTTTTATAAAAAACGATAGTAAATTGAAATAATTTTATATTTTTATATTGTTTATTTTTATAGCGGGACGGAATTTAATATAAAATTTTTCAAAAAATTATTGACAAATAAAATAAATAGAGGTACAATTAGTTTAATTTAATAAAAAACGTTGAAAAGATAAGTAAATTAAAACGAGCTAGAACAGAGAGTTACTGGGTGGTGCGAAGTAATGCAGTAAGGATTAATTGAAAATGGTCTTAGAGTTTTGTTTATCTAATAGGTAGACACGTCTGTTGCACGATATAGCGCACAGTATAATTGTACTGGATAAGGTATTAATCGTAAGATTAGTATAAAGTAGAGTGGTAACGCGAAATAATAATGTACTCGCCTCTATTGCATTAGCAATAGGGGTGATTTTTTATAAAAAATCACACATTATTATCTATATACAAAATATAAACAAAGACGTTAACTACAAAAAGAAAAGAGGAAATTTTATGACAAGAAAATTTGGTTTTGAAACATTACAATTACATGCAGGACAATCAGTAGACAAAGAAACAAAATCACGAGCAGTGCCAATATATCAAACAACGTCTTATGTTTTTGATGATACAACTGAAGGTGAAGAGTTATTTGCGTTAAGAAAATCTGGGAATATTTATACACGTATAACTAATCCGACTACTTCTGTTTTTGAAGAAAGGATAAACGCACTAGAAGGCGGTGTTGGATCTTTAGCTACAGCATCGGGAATGGCGGCTTTAACTTATACATTTTTAACTTTAGCACATGCAGGCAGTCATATAGTTTCGTCAAAAAATATTTATGGTGGAACATATAATTTATTAAAACTTACCCTACCCCGCTACGGAGTAAATGCCACATTTGTTGATCCAGATAATTTTGAAGAAATTGAAAATGCAATATCAGAAGATACAAGATTGCTTTTTGTAGAAACTTTGGGGAATCCACATGCCAATGTTGCAGATTTAGAAAAATGGTCTGAAATAGCTCATAAATATAAGCTTCCTTTGGTGGTGGATAATACATTTGCAAGCCCGTACTTAATAAATGCATTTAGCCATGGAGTTGACATAGTAGTTCACTCTGCAACTAAATTCATTGGTGGGCATGGGACTTCTATTGGAGGTGTTATAGTTGATAGTGGAAAATTTGATTGGGAAGCCAGCGGAAAATTTCCACAATTAGTCGATGAGGATCCAAGTTACCATAATTTGAGTTATACACGAGATGGTGGAGCGGCAGCATTTATAACAAATGTAAGAACACAACTGCTCCGTGATACAGGGGCAGCGCTATCACCATTTAATTCATTTTTATTACTTCAAGGTTTAGAAACTTTATCTCTAAGGGTGGAGCGTCATGTTGCGAATACGAAAAAAATCATAGAGTTTTTAACCAATCATGAAAAAGTTGCTGAAGTTAATTATCCAGGATTACCTACTAGTAAATATTATGAACTTTCACAAAAATATTTACCAAAAGGAAGTGGTTCAATATTCTCATTTGATGTAGTTGGAGGTGAACAAGCTGCAAGAAAAGTTATAGATAGTTTAGAAATATTTTCTAATTTAGCTAACGTTGCTGATGCAAAAAGTTTGGTAGTACACCCCTACTCTACGACCCATGCTCAATTAAGTGAGGAAGATTTGGAATTTACTGGAATAACTCCATCACAAATAAGAGTTTCTGTCGGATTAGAAAATATTGATGATCTAATAGAAGATTTAAAATTAGCATTAGAAAAAATCTAGAAAATTATAAACAAAGAATGTTTTGTGTGAAACATAAATAAGTTAAGGAAGATTGTGTAATGAATTGTGCAGGAAAAAAATTGATTTAATAAAAGAAATCAATTTTTTTCCATAATTCAATATATGTGTATAATTAGGAAAAGATAAAATGATAGTTTAAGTATATAAACAAAGAATATTAAAAAATATATTTAGAAAAAATAAAAAGAATAGAAATAGCAAAAGAAAACGAAACAAGAACTACAAACAATTTAATTCAGTAGAATAAGAACGAATTGCTTTGTCTAATTTAATAAGATTGTTAGAGGTGAGAAAATGTCTGATGTAATTACCGTTAAAAATTTAAAAAGATCGTTTAAAGAATCGAAAAAAGGTGAGTTTGTTGCATTAAAAGGAATTGATTTTTCTGTAAAAGAAGGAGAAGTTTTTGGGCTTCTTGGTCCTAATGGTGCAGGGAAAACTACTACTATAAAAATTTTAACAACGATGCTTGCACCTAGTGAGGGGAAAGCAACAGTCTTGGGTTTTGATACTTTTTCAGAAGCGAAAAAAGTCCGAGAGCATATTAGCTTTGTTTTTGGAGGAGAAAGGAATCTTTATTGGAGACTTACTGCGAGAGATAATTTAGCATATTTTGCTGACCTTTATAAAATTCCTCGTGGTGAACAGAAAGGACTTATAGAAGATTTAGTAACACGTGTAGGGTTAAGTGAGGTGATTGATAAGAGAGTAGAAACTTTTTCAAAAGGAATGAAACAGAGATTACAGATTGCTCGTGCTTTATTAAATAATCCTAAAATAATTTTTTTAGATGAACCTAGTATTGGTCTTGATCCAATAGGTGCCGTTGAACTACGTGAGTTAATAAAGGATTTCGCAAAAGAAGGTGTAACAGTATTGATAACGACACACTATATGCCAGAAGCAGAAGAACTTTGTGATAGAATAGCGATAATAAATGAGGGAGAGATAATTGCACTAGATGATGTAGTAGGTCTTCAAAACTTAATCTCTCGAGAAAGAAAAGAAGAAATAAAAGCTAAAAAAGAAAAAGAGCAAGAAGAAAAAAATAAGAAGAATTTAGAAATAACTTTAGAGGATATTTATATAGAATTACTGGAGGGGAAATAGTATGAGAGCAATTATTATGAGTGCAAAAGTTCAGATGAAACAATCAATAGCTCGTCCAATGTTCAGATTTTGTGTATTTATTAATCCGATATTAAGTGGTTTTTTACTTGGGATGATTTATCGAAACCGAAGTGTAGAAGATTTTATGCTCTATGCCTTTATTGGTGCGGGAATTAGTACGTTTTGGGGAAGTATCTGCTTTTCATCAGCAAGTGACATGGATAGAGAAAAATGGTTAGGTACGATGCCGATAATATTTACCTCCCCTATAGGGTTTGAAAATATTATTATTGGCAAGATAATAGGGAATACATTGTGGGGAATATTTAGTTTTTGTCTAAATATGCTGACGGTAAAAATTTTATTTAATATACCGATAGTTTTTGCAAATTTTAGTTATTTTATTTTAATAACAGTGCTCATGATAATATCTATGGTAGCGATTGGCTTTATGATGGCAGGTTTATTCACCCTATCAAGAAAAATAAGTCTTCTTATGAATGTT
This sequence comes from Gemella cuniculi DSM 15828, assembly GCF_000425665.1. Classification (GTDB taxonomy): domain Bacteria; phylum Bacillota; class Bacilli; order Staphylococcales; family Gemellaceae; genus Gemella; species Gemella cuniculi. The sequence goes on along the minus strand of NZ_AUDW01000024.1, from coordinate 26,329 downwards.
ATAGATTATCCAATAATAATATTAGCAGGAATGATTTTTCCAATTTCAATATTTCCTAGATTTGTTCAATATATATCATATCTTCTTAGCCCTACATGGGCGATGAAAGGCTTCAAATTAGCTATACAAGGTGGAAGCAATGACCAATTATTAAAGATAGCAATAGTACTTATTTTTATAACAGTTATTTACTTTATTATTAGTATTGTTTCATTTAGAAAGATTAAAAAATTGTGTGTTATCAATGGGACTTTGGAGGTGTTTTAGAATGGAAAATGTCTTAAGATTTTTTAGAAGAGTTAGTTTTTCGTATAAAGTGTCTTCGGTTTTAAATGATTGGCGAGCTTTTTTCACCATTGATTTACTACTCCCGTTGATGCAAATGCTGTGTTATTCTCTTGTTGGATATTATGTTTACGGTGCAGAAGATGTAGAAAAATGGATTATTAGTAATGCAATAGTAACGAGTTCTTTTTCAGCGATTTATAGAGTAGGATTGCAACTTGCAAGAGAAAGAATGAGTGGTACATTAGCTCTAACGCTGGCAACAAAAACCAGTATATCAGAAATATTACTTTCTAGTGCAATATCGTCTATGTTTATTAGTTTTATTTCAATAATTTTTGGAGTAAGTGTGATAAGTATTTTAATTGGAGTTTTATGGACTGCTCAAAAAATAATAGAACTTGTTTTGGTTTTAATATTGGCGATTTTTTCATCAACATGTTTTGGATTTTTATTTTCATGCTTTATATTGTTAACAACAGAGATACATCTAGTAACCAATACGTTAGATAAAGTATTATTAATATTTACAGGAGCAAATTACCCTGTAAATAATCTTCCTCACATAGTAGAACAATTTTCTTATATGTTACCACTAACGAGATCGATTCTGTTAGCACAAAAGTTGGTTCAAGGAGAATCAATGATAGATAATATTTATCTAGTAAGAGGAGAATTTATATTAGCTGGAATATTTCTAACATTAGGAGTATTTATGCTGAAATTTATGGAAAAAACAGCTATAAAAAACGGAACTTTGGATATGTTGTAGGTTTGATTATATAAGAAAAATGACGTGTAACTTTTTGGCAATAATAAAAGGATTTGTAGATTTGTTTCAAAAGACAAAAGTATATAAAAGACACCGTAGATATCGTTAAGGAAACTGATACACATAAACTTTTTCTATTAAGTAGATTACTTCAAAGAAACATGAGATAAAGTTCATTTGTTATTTTTTAGAGATTCATCATAAAACGCTCTTATTAATTTGATATTAATCTTTACTGAAAAAATATTTTTTCTTTAAATTTAAAATTAATTAATATTAACCAAGAAAATATGAAAAATAAAAAATTCACAATAATTTTATATTATAAAATAAAATTAATTACAAAGTGATGAAAAATGTTTTTTTAACATTACTTGAATTTATAACAAAAAAGATTAATCAGTGTACTTAGTTATAATGATTAATCTTTTTTTGTTAGAGATCTAAGCTATTTAGTGATTAAAGAAACAAAATAGCCTAGTTATCTAATATACTACTAAAAATAAATGTACTTGGGTTTGTATTATAGACCATTTTTGAAATTTTCATCATAAAACCTCTTCCCTCTTTGGAGATTAGTTTTTTGGAAATATAAGAAATTGAAGGTAATAATTGATTTAATATTCCAAGATGATTTTCTCTTTCTTTTACAATAATCTAATGGATTTTGTATATAAAGCACGTTCTTTTCCTTATAACTTTAGGTAAAAGCAACAAGTTATATAAGATTGTTAAATTTCCTCTTCACTAAATTCGTTGGTGTAATTAAAAAAAAGATATAAGTTTTACCAATTTAAACAAAATAATGTTACTTTTATATTTTTTTACATTATTTATTCTTTTTGTTTATGATTTTAAAAATGTATACTCGTTAGTTTAATTCATTATATAAATTATAAAATAAAACCCAAAAAACTCAATTATCATAATTATCATATTAAAAAATTACACAAAGTACAAAATAAAAGTTTGTGAAATATAATTAACGTCAATAACAGTCATTAATTTTTTTAAAATTAAATATAAAAATAATAAAAAATGATATAAAATAATTTATTTGATTTAATGTTTTTATTTTTATAAATTTATAGATTTAATTTTCTATTTAAGAATTTTGTTTATCAATAATTAATCAAAAAATTAAAATAGCTCACTAAATCTTAATATTAGGTAATTAGATAAATAGTTGTAATAATCTTTGATTTATACACTTTCGTGTGATTAGGCAGTAGTTGTCACCTAATGAATATACTTACTAAGTTCATATTCATTTTGATAACTTTGCAAAGTTTCCTCGTACAGATTATTTTGCATATTCCATGCTTATAATTCTACAACGCAGCCTTTACTTTTACATACTGTACACTATAATTTATATTTTTCGCACTACTCCCATATTTTTTTATTTTATGATATAATTTTAACAAGTGAGGTGGATAGATATGTACAAGATTATGATTGTAGAGGATGATGAAATTATTTCAAATAGTGTTGCAGAATATTTAAAAAAATGGCATTATCTCACATATGAGGTTCAAAATTTTCAAAATGTTGTTAAAGAGTTTGTAGAACAATCTCCTGATTTAGTGCTTATGGATATAAATTTACCTTATTATGATGGATATTATTTTTGTGAAGAGATAAGAAAAGTTTCTAAGGTACCTATTATATTTATATCATCTGCTAATAATGATATGAATATAGTTATGGCAATGAATATAGGTGCGGATGATTTTATTGAAAAACCATTCAAGCTAATTGTTCTTAAAGCAAAAGTTGAAGCATTATTAAGAAGAGTGTACAACTTTAACAGTGGAAGTAATTTAGTTGTGTACAGAGAAGTTATCTTTGATATGAATAAAGATGAGATTAAGTTTAGTGACAATGTGACGACTCTTACCAAAAATGAAAGTAAGATACTAACGGTATTATTGGAAAATAGAGAGAAAATAGTAACTCGTGATGAGATAATAAATGCACTTTGGCAAAGTGATAATTTTATAGATGAAAATACGCTATCCGTTAATATCAATCGCTTGCGAACAAAGTTAAAAAGTATTGGAGTAGAAGATTTTATAACTACGAAAAAAGGAAAAGGATATATAATTTGATGGAAATTTTTGTAAGTTATTTAAAGAAAAATTTTAAAATATATACATTATTTTTTGCGTTTGTTATGATATTTTACTTGATATTTTATTTGTATAACCTTCCCTTTGAAGCATTGTATTATGCAGGGAGTTTTTGTTTTCTTATAGCTATAGTTGCTAGTGTGATTGACTATGGTAAGTATAGGGAAAGTTATCGTTCGCTTAAGTTTTTGGGAAATAATCTTTTTTATAATTTAGAAAATTTGCCAAAAAGTTGGGATATAAGAGTAAGTTATTATAATAAAATTATAGCAAAATTATATGATGAAATAGAAAATTTAAATAGTAATAATAAAATAAAACATGAAGATTTAGTTGATTATTATAGTATGTGGGTTCATCAAATAAAAACACCAATTGCGGCGATGAATTTTTTATTAGACAATGATGCAATAGATGAAAAACATTTGAAACAAGAACTTTTTAAAATAGAACGATATGTAGAAATGGTTTTAACTTATCTTCGATTAGATAGCAGAACAACAGACTATCTTATAACGAAAGTTAAATTAGCTAATATAGTAAAAGAAGTTTTGAAAAAATATGCCACACTTTTTATAAATAAAAAAATAAAATTAAACTTTGTTCCACATGAAACGTATGTAGTTAGTGATAAAAAATGGTTAGCTTTTGCAATGGAGCAAATATTAAGTAATGCAATAAAATATACTAAAAATCAGGGAGAAATTAGTATAAAATTATATGAAAATAGACTTATTATAGAAGATACGGGGATAGGAATAACAAAAGAAGATCTTCCGAGAATTTTTGAAAAAGGTTTTACAGGTTTCAATGGAAGATACGAGAAAAAATCAAGTGGGTTAGGTTTGTATCTTTGCAAAAAAACCTTGGATAATCTTGGGCATAAAATAAAGATTTCTTCAGAAGTAGGATATGGAACACAAGTAGAAATAATTTTTCCGAAAGAAGATAAATTTAGAGAGTAGCAAAAGAGCGTAAATCAAAAAATTAGATCTGTGGTGGTCGTTAGTTTTCTCAAAGGTGATAAACCAAAGAAAAAAAGCAACGAATAGCGTATACACAGATATTCCAAGAGAGCTTAGCGAAAGATTGGCAAAATGAATATGAACTTATGAGTAAATTAATTTGATAGTAACTATTGTCAAACTAAAAGTACAAAATCACATATTGGCGATGATATTTTCTTAATGTTCACTGCTGATCAATTTTACCAAGCCTCCCCTTTTTTAATAAGGTATCATAGAAATATTTTTGAGAGTTATTAATAAATTAATCTAATCTTACAAAAGTGTAAGGTTAGATGTTTTTTTGTAAGGTAATTCGATAGAAAGAGTAGAAAAAGTGAGATAAAATATAAATATAGCAAGAGATGTTATTTTAGAAAAAATTTGGTAAATATACTTATTTAATTAAAAAAAAGTTCGAGCTTTAGACGAATATAATGAATACTGATAAATAAAGGAGGAATATTATGTTATTAGAAGTAAATAATTTGAGAAAGGTTTATACAACGAGATTAAGTACACAGAGTACAGAAGCGTTAAAAAATGTGAATTTTGCGGTTGACAATACAGAATATGTAGCAATAATGGGAGAAAGTGGAAGTGGGAAAACGACTTTATTAAATATAATTGCGACATTTGATAAAGCAACATCAGGAAGTGTATTATTAAACGGAGCAAATCTTAGTAAATTAAAAGACAGAGATTTGGCGGATTTTCGTCGCGATAATTTAGGATTTGTTTTTCAAGATTTTAATTTATTAGATAATTTTTCAATAAAGGATAATATACTTTTACCGTTAGTATTAGCTAATAAAAACTATCGCGATATGGAAAAAAGATTAGAAAAAGTAACTAAACCATTAGGGATAGATAAACTTATTAATAAATATCCGTATGAAATATCCGGTGGGCAAAAACAAAGAGTAGCTGTGGCAAGAGCGATAATTACTAATCCAGCATTAATACTTGCTGATGAGCCAACGGGTGCACTAGATTCGAAATCAACAGATCAACTTTTGGAAGTTTTTGATAGATTAAACGAAGTAGGACAAACAATTATAATGGTAACTCATTCAGTAAAAACTGCTGCACGAGCTAAGCGAGTTTTATTTATAAAAGATGGTGTGGTTTTCCATGAACTTAGAAAAGGGAATGCTACTAATTCGGAAATGTTTCAAAAAATTAATGATACATTAACATTGATGCAGGCAGGTGAGTAAAATGAACTTCTTTTATAGCAAATTTGCCTTAAATAACTTGGTTAAAAATAAAAAATTTGTTCTCTCCTACGTACTATCGGCGATGTTTACGATAATATCTTTTTACATACTGAGTTCGCTCGCTTTAGGTAAAAATTTGGATACTTTACCTAGTGGTATTTCAGCAATTAAGCAAGTTTTAGGCTTTGGAGTTGTTGTGATAGCGATATTTTCTGCAATATTCTTATTTTACACATATAGTTTTTTAATTAAACGAAGAGTCAGAGAATTTGGATTGTATTCAGTTTTAGGGATGACAAAAAAACAGATTGCAAGAATTTTGGTTTTAGAAACAATTTTTATAGCAGCATTGACTATAGTTTTAGGCCTTGTGCTAGGTATGTTATTTGATAAACTACTGTTACTTTCTTTATTAAAATTGTTTGAAGCTGGAATTAGTTTTGGTTTTAATGTTACGAGGGTAGCTATTATTTTAACGATATTAGTATTTGGTGGTATTTATTTTCTACTACTAATATATACGATAATAAAAGTATCTCGTTTAAAAATAGTGGCACTTCTTAAAGAGGAAAACAAAGGAGAAAGAGAACCAAAAGCGAGATGGATTTTAGCGATTATTGGATTATCACTAATCGGTTATGGATATTATACAGCGCAAACTGTTGAAAACCCAGTAAAAGCAATATCATTATTTTTCTTTGCAGTGATAGCAGTGATGTTGGGGACTTACCTACTATTTATGGCAGTTAGTATAGCAGTTTTAAAAATAATGAAAAATAATAAATATTTTTACTATAAACCAAAAAATTTTATAAGTATATCAGGATTATTGTATAGAATGAAACGTAATTCGGTAGGACTTGCTAATATTTGTATATTGTCTACGATGGTCTTGGTAACAATGGGGACTACAAGTGCATTATATGTGGGAAGTGAAGCCTCATATGAAGCACGTTACCCTAGAGATATAGCAATAACAGGGCATTTTTCTAATATAGAAAAATTAGAAGAAATAAAAGAAAAGGTAAAACAAGCAACAAAAGAAGCCGGAGTAGAAATAAAAGATGAAATTGCATATAATCAATTAGGCATAATCGGTAAGGTAGCGGATAACAAATTTGAGATAACAAATGATAATGTTGGTTTAAGCAGTGCTGATAAAGTAAAAACAATGATTGTTGTAAATTTGGAAGATTATAACAAAATAGCAAAAGAGAAAAAAACTTTGGACTCGTCGGAAGCTCTGTTGTATGTTGATAAAAAAGGTGTATACAATTATAATGACTTAATTATTCAGGGAATAAAATACAATATAAAAGAGAAATTATCAAAATATCCAGGAGAGATAGGGTCAGCTATGGCAAACATTATGGATACATATTATTTAATAGTGAAAGATAATACTGAAGTAAAAAAACTATCATCAAAAGTCAACGAAATATTACGTAACGAAGAAGAAAGATCTATTAACAACTATGTTGCTTTTAATATAAGTGATAAAACAAAAGAGAAAAAAGTGATAGAAAATTTTAGAAATTTAGAAAAAAATAAAGCAGTAGAAATAGAAGGAAAATCAGAAAATAAAGTAGAATTTAGAGCGTTTTTTGCTTCGTTCTTATTTATCGGGATTTTTATAAGTATGATCTTTGTAGTATCGCAGGTAGTAATAATGTATTACAAACAAATCTCAGAAGGTTATGAAGATAAAGGGAAATTTGAGATTATGAGAAAGGTTGGTTTAACAAATAAACAAATAAAACAATCCATAAGATCTCAGGTGTTGTTAATATTTTTCTCACCATTAATAATAGCAACAATACATACAGCAGTTGCTTATCCATTTATTGAAAAAATATTAAAATTGTTTTTAGCAACAGACAATAATATATTTTTAATAGCGATGTTTGCTACAATAGGAATATTCACAATTTTTTATCTAATAGTATATTTAATAACTTCAAGAATGTACTACAAAATAATAAAAGAATAAAATAAAAAATCTAGATTGAAAAAATTCAGTCTAGATTTTTTTATTTTATATCTAAAAATTTATACTAGCATTTGGAATAGAAAAAGGTAAAATAATAGGTGATCTAGTTATTATGTGATAAGTTATAAAAATAATTGCATAAGCGTTTTATTTTATGTGAAAAATTTACTATTTTAATATTATTTATTTTAGTATTCGTGTTATCAATTAAGCAAAACTTTTCTTGACAGAAAAAGAAAAAATGGGTATAATTCTAAGTGAGTAATCACTCACTCATCGAATTTATTATTATTTTATAATTTATAGGCAATTATCAGATAAAGATATGACCTGAATTAGATTTTTGTAAGTTAGTTTAACAGAAACTAAGAAAAATATTTTTTTGAATAATTGGTGAGTGAGTAATCACTGAAAGTGGATTGGTTTTCAGGAGGATAAAAGATGGATGAATTAATAAATATAAGAGCTGTGAAAAAATCTTATGGCAAGCAGTGTGTTTTAAATAAAATAGATTTTGTTTTAAAAAAAAGAGAAATGGTATGTTTAATAGGACCATCTGGTTCTGGAAAGACAACTCTAATAAAAAGTATACTAGGAATGGAAAAGGTGGATGAAGGTGAGGCATTTATTTTGGAGAAAAATATGCCTAATAGAGAAATTTTGTCAAAAATTGGTTATATGGCACAAAGTGATGCATTGTATGAAATGTTGACAGGATATGAAAATTTAGAATTTTTTGGCAGAATGAAAGGATTATCTAAAGAGAAATTAAAGCTAGAAATAAAGTATATTGCAGAGGTAGTTGACCTTACGCAACATTTAGGAAAATACGTTTCTGCTTATTCAGGAGGTATGAAAAGAAGATTATCTTTAGCAATAGCATTATTAGGAAAACCTGAACTGCTAATATTAGATGAACCAACTGTGGGGATAGATCCAGCACTTAGGAAGAAAATATGGAAAGAACTATTTTTAATTCGAGACAGCGGAGTTGGAATATTGATGACTACACATGTTATGGATGAGGCAGAACTTACAGATAAAGTTGGTCTATTACTTGATGGGAAAATAATAGCTTTTGATAATCCGAAAAAATTAAAAGAAAAAAATAATACTTCTACGCTTGAAGAAGTGTTTTTAAGATTGGGGGATAGAAAAAATGAGAGCATTTATGATAGCGAAAAAAGTATTTAAAGAGTTATTTAGAGACAAAAGAACACTGGCTATGATGTTTTTAGCTCCAATATTTATAATGTGGCTTATGAACATAATGTTTTCTGCTAGCACAACAACAAATATAAATGTAGCAACAGTAAATGTTCCTATGAATGTAGTTGCTGCAATGAAAGAAGTAGATGATGTGAATATTGTTGAGTATTCTTCCTTAGAAGATGCTGAAAAAAATTTAAAAGATAACCAAGTAGATACTTTAATAATTTTTAAGGAAGATAAATATGAGGTCAACTACTCTAATATTGATTCAACAAAAACTTTGAAAGCCAGACAAGTGTTAAAAAGTTCAATTATTTCATCTAATATAAAAAGTTTGGCAGAAAGCATAAAAAATCCTCAAATTTTAGAAAAAATTCAAAGTAGTAATGTAGAGGTAAAAGAGAGTTATCAATATGGAAATGAAGATACAACATTTTTTACTAAATTGGTTCCAATATTAATAGGATTTATAGCATTTTTCTTTGTATTTCTTATTTCAGGAATGGCATTATTAAAAGAAAGAACAAGTGGCACTTTAGAGCGCCTTTTGGCTACACCGGTAAAAAGAAGTGAAATAGTTTTCGGGTATACCCTATCTTACGGTGTAATTGCAATTATCCAAACGATAGTAGTAGCACTATCTGCAATTTATTTATTAAAGGTAGAAGTTGCAGGTAATATCTTTTATGTTATAATAGTAAATATGGTGCTAGCATTAGTAGCTTTAGCATTTGGAATGTTGCTATCTACGTTAGCAAAATCAGAATTTCAAATGATGCAGTTTATTCCTTTAATAATAATGCCACAACTATTCTTTTCAGGTATAGTACCACTAAAGACTATGGGAGTGTGGGCAGAGCATATAAGTAAGATATTACCACTTTCTTATTCTGGAGATGCTCTTAGTAAAATTATTTTAGAAGGGAAAAATTTAGGAAATATTACCAATGATATATTAACATTACTAATATTTTTTGTAATTTTAGTAGCCTTAAATATCTTAGGTCTTAAGCGTTATCGAAAAGTATAAATTAGAGGTAAATAATGACAGATAATATTTTAAAAATATATTCAGAATTAGCAAGAGATACCAATATGCCAGCAGGAAAAAAGAAAACTTTAAATGCTGCGATAAAATTATTTGCAAAATATGGTTATAATGGAACATCAACAGTACAAATCGCAGAAGAAGCAGGGGTTAGTCAGGCAACTGTATTTAAATATTTTAAAACAAAAAATGAACTTTTGACTGTGATAATTTCTCCTATAATAGCTACTATTCTTTCAAGATATACAGCTAAACTTTTCTTAAAGAAAAATTTAGAAGAACTTGTTAATTTTGTAGTGGAAGATAGATTTGAATTTCTTAAAGAAAATCAGGATATAATAAAAATTTTATATTCAGAGGTAATGATTAATAAAGATTTAAAAGAAAGATTGCTTTTTGAGATAAAAGATGAAATTTCTAAAAATAAAATGGAGGAGTTTTTTGAACAGTTAAAAAGCAAAACACCGAATATGAACAAAAACTTAACTCCACCTGAAATTATCAGAACAATAATAGGCCCGATATTAATATACTTTGCTCAAAGGTTCATTATCCTAGAAGATGAGCATTATCAAAATGAGAAAAAGGATTTGGATGTAATAAAAAAACAAATTTATAAAAGTCTGCTAGATTAATGTAATAATAAATTTTGGAAATAGAAAAACCTACTTATAAATATAAAGTAGGTTTTTTTATAAAATAGATTGTATTAAGTAAAAATATATTTTTCTTAAGTTATAAATTTTGCTCCTTAATCAATTATCTTCTATATTATATTTAATTATTTTTAACATCTTCGGATAATGCTGGATATAGGGTAGTTCCCCAATGAGTAATGGTTCTGTTTCGAACTAAAGGTAGACCAGATTTATCATAAATGGTTCTCCACCATTCCCAAGCAAGTCCGGTACACTCTTGTATTCTAACTCTTAAGTTACGGACATTACCTTTGAGTTCGAGTGTTGTAGAAAAACCGGCTGTACGACCATAGCCGTTATCTATCCAAGTTTTAGGAGTTAAAATTTCATTACCTTTAGAATCGTAACTAACTTCGTCCCAAGTGATATAATATCTAGCAACATAACCACCACGGTGATTCAAAGTTAGATAACCATTTTTATAAGAAGTTACTTTTGTCTCAATATAGTCCGTATTATTTTGAATAGTAGCTATTTGATTATCTTTTAAGAAGTTTGTTGTATAAGAAATAGGAACACCAGGATTTTCTTTATTAAAAGTACTGCCCTCTTTTATAAGTTTTTTAAAATCATCAATAGTACCTGTAACAACTCTTGCAGCACCATTAGCATTACCTCCCAAAATAACAGCAGTAACTGAAGTGTTTTTTAGAATATTGCTGTACTCACTGCCAGGTTTAATATCAACTCCTTTAATAACTGCATTGACTGCAGCTTTCACCTCAGAGCTTTTACTTGTGGTTTCGAATTTTACATACATACTTCTACCATAAGCAACATTAGAAACATAGACAGGAGGTGTTTGAGAATTAATTCCACGATTGATTAAGTCGGTAGGAGATACATCTTTTCCTAGAAAGTCAGCTGGATTATTAGGTGCATCTACACTAGCGTTGAAATATACCTGTTTAAAATTGACAACTTGAACCTGTTTTTCTCCTTTGTGAACAGCAGAAAAGTCAATATTAAGTGGTGCACCAACTTTTTCAAAATCAGCACCGAATTTAGCTTTTAATTGACTCATACTGTAGGCAGTAGTTTCATCGTACTGAATTTTTGCAGGGATATTAGAATAAGAACCGTATTTAGAAAACCACTTATCAACTAAAGTATTAATGCCATCTCTTATTGCACTTTGAGTAGGGTTGTTAACGACTAAACTGCCATCTCCCCCATTCATACCTGGAAGATCAACACTCAGTGTAAGTGGTGAACGTTTTAAAGAGATTAAAGTAGGGTTATTCTCAAGAAGATAATTATCTGCTTTAAATAATGCTCCAGGGAAAATAACATTACTATTATTTGCATTTATACTAATATCAGAAGTTTTTTGAGCTAATGTACGTTTAATTTTTTCAATAACAACAAACTCTCCATTTTTGTTAGAGGCGCTTTTGTTATACATATTAGAAATGCTCTCACCTTGACGTGTCAAAACATTATAACTATTATAAGAAAGACTAGTCAGATAATTGTTAAGGTCATTAGAAGAAGTAATATCTTTTTTAATGACGGACTCTCTAGAATGTTGAGATGCATCATTAGCTAAAACTTGTGAAGTCAGCAAAATACTTGCAGTACTTAATACAAAAAAAGTTCTAAATAATAATTTTTTATTCATGATGATTCCTCCCTAATTATTATTGATATATTAATAATATAATGCATAGAAAATAGTGTGTCAATTATTTTAAACGAACGAAATATGAAAAATTATTAATAATATTAGTTAATTACTATAAAATAGTAAACGCATACATAAAAATATTAAGAAATTATTAGTAATACAATATAAAAGAGATAAAATAAAAATACTTTAAAATAAAAAGAAATTGTGGATTCAATAAAAGTTTTGGATGGAAATATTTAGAAAATAATTTAAAAGAAGGTCAATCTAAATATTTTTATTTAATTTTTTTTCTAGTTGAAATTTGAATTTAGTTTTAAAGAAAATAACTAAAAAGGATTTTTTCTAGACTATGTTTGTTATGAAAAATTAGAAAAAGAGTTTATTCTTAGTAAGTAGAAAAATTTTTGTGGATTATCTTTAATTTTAGTAAAAAGAACAAGTTGCATATAATTAGCAACTTGTTCTTTTTTACTCTCCTAATTTTATTACCCTATCACAAATTGATAAAGTTGATTTATTATGAGAAATTATTAGTGTAATTTTATCGGCTTTACTTTCTTCTAAGGCTTTTAATACTTCGATTTCACTGAAAATATCTATATTTGCTGTTGCTTCATCTAAGATTAAAAGTTTACTTTCATTATAGAATGATCTTGCAACAGAAAGTCGTTGTTTTTGCCCAGAGCTTATATTAGAACTTCTTTCACCTACTATTTCATTTGTTTTTCTTGGTAAGGTTGAAATGAAATTTGTTAAGTTGGTATTTTTTAATGCTTCTTCTAGTTTGTTTTTATCAATGTCTTTATCAAAAAAGTTGATATTATTTTTTATTGATGTATTAAATAAATAACTATCTTGTAGGATAATTGAACTATTTTCTCTAAAGTATCTATTGTCAATGTCTCTAATATTAACACCGTCAATAGTAATTGAACCTTGCATATTTTTATCAGAAATAAATTTCATAATAAGTTTTGCTATTGTTGATTTTCCGCAACCACTTGGACCGCTTATTCCAATTATCTCTCCTTTTTTAGCATTGAAGTTAAGATTTTCGATTACTTTTTTATTAGAATAGCTGTAGGTAAGATTTTCTATTTTTAGTTCGTTAAATTCGACTTGCTGTCCTCTGTTTTCTGCTTCTTCTGGCATATTCATAAGTTCTAAAAATCTCTTACCACTTGCCATTGTTTGACTTAGCGTTGAAGCAAGATTTCCCATATAAAGGATAGGGATAAATGAAACTATAAACATCGCTACTAGAGAGATTGCAATATTTTGATTATCTAATTTTGTTGCAAGATAAATAAATGCAAGCACTCCAAAATTATAAGTGATTATGTTTAAGGTATTTAAATCTATTAAAAATTTGTTTTTTATGTAAGAACTTGTTGTAAGTTCTTCGGTTTCAGATTTTATATTTTCTTTTGCTTCGTTTATTTTATTATACTGTAGAGTTTCAAAAATTCCATATGCTTCTTCAGAAGAATTATTATTTACTTTTGTCAGTTTTCTTCGGTAGTCTTCTCCTACTTGCTGACCTTTATTTCTGAATGCAAGAGGATAAACAAGTCCGATAATAACATAAATTACTAGTGCTAAAATAGCAAGTTTGATATTGAAGAACATTAGGAAAATTGTTACTACTAAACTTTGAATAATATAGATAAGAAACGGAGTTATTGTATGTGCATAAAATACTTCTAACAATTCAATATCGGTAGTAATCATAGTCATATAATCACCCGATGTGTTTTGCGTGAAACTATCTATTGAGATTTTTTTAAATTTTTCTAAAACTTTTACTCGTAGCGTATGTAGTACTTTAAATGCAACATAGTGATTAAGAAGTTGCTCTGTATAACTAAATAATCCTTTAAAAATTGCTAAAGCAAAGATTGCAATAAATAACATTGCTGCAATTGTTGTGATTTTTGTTATAAAGAATAGAGAAAGGAAGTAGGTAAATACTACTAAAGTAAGATGACCTAAACTTCCGAACAATGTTGCACGTAGTAAAGGTTTTTTAAAATCTTTTGCGATATTTAAAAGTTGTTTTAGTTCTTTTAAAGATGTCATTACTCTACCTCCTTAGTTAAAAATTTTGATTTTAATTCTTGTTGTTCACTGAATAATTTTTTGTATAATGAAGGTTTGGTAATTAGCTCTTTATGAGTACCTTCTTCAATTATTTTTTTGTCTTTAATAACATAAATATTATCTGAGTTAGTAATAGTTTCTAAATCGTGAGAAATTGTAATTATTATTTTATTTTCTTTTATTGTGTCAAAAGCCTTAAGAACAATTTTTTTACTGTAGTCGTCTATATTAGAAACTGCTTCATCAAGAATATATATATAACTATCTTTTAGAATTGCTTTTGCAGCTAATAGTCGTTGTTTTTGTCCACCTGATAAGTTAGCAGCACCTGCTGAAAGTTTATAATCTAGACCACCGTTTTCAAGTACAAAATCTTTTAAGTTAACTTTTTCTAACGCTTGCCACATATCTTCTTCATTAATATTTTTGTTAACAGTTAAATGTTCTCGTATTGTTGCTTGAACTAAATAGCTATCATTAGTTATGAGAGTGACAACTTTTGACATTTCTGCTGTAGTTATTATATCTATATCAGTATTGTCATATTTAATACTTCCTGAATAATTAGAATGAAGTCCAAGAAGTAGTTTTATAATTGTAGACTTTCCACTTCCACTTTCTCCAACGAGTGCAGTTTTAGTACTTGGTTTGAATATCATATTAATATTTTCTAATGTCGGTTTATCATTATAAGCGAAACTTACATTAGAAAATACAATATTTTTTCCAGTTTCTAGTTTTATTTCACTATCTTTTTGTTGTTCAGGATAATCAAGTAGTTTATAAATATTGTCTAATTCAACATTTCCTTTCATAGAAATATGGAATAAACCTCCCAAAGCTCGAAGTGGTTTAAAGCACTCAAGACTTGCCACAATAACAAAAATAATGTACTTACTATCTTTTACAACAAAAATTGCAATTATTGCTAGGACAAAGATAGAGATATACGTAATAGCATCCATAACATTTATAGAATTAAGTTGATGACGAAGAAGTGCCATAGTAGATTTTCTGTACTTAGCACTGCGAGTATCAACATCACTTGCTACACTATCTTCTTTTCCATAAATTTTGGCAGTGGTAAATCCAGACAATCTGTCATAGAAAATCTCAGAAAGATTAAGGAAGTCGCTAAAGTTTTTCTTATTAGCCTTTTTAGATTTTCTAATAATAACTATAATAGAAATAGGAATTAATGGATAAAGTATTAACATTGCTATAAACAGCAAAATGTGGATTTTTCCATAAATTATAAATGAACTTAAAACTATAAGCAATGTTGCAAACATCTGTGGAACAAATTTGTTGAAATAAAATTCAATATTTACTATTGAAGTAGAATTCATAACTAAAAGTCCGCCAGTATTTACACTTTGCGTATAGTTAAGAGAAAGTTTTTCCACCTTATTATAAATCTCATGGCGAAGGGTATTTCTAACTTTTTTTGAAATTTTGTGGCTAAAATAATTATCGCCAGTAGTCGCTAAATAGTAAACTACAAAACTTATGACTGTTCTTAATGTAAAGCTAAGTATGAAATTATCATTGTAGTTTTGTTTTAATAGATAGAATAGTAAGTCTACAAAATTATAAACAAAAAACAAAGAACACCAAAAGGCAAGTAATTTACATAGTGCAACTAGATAAACTTCTTTTTTAATATTAAAGAGAGCAAGGGCTCTACTGTCAATCTTCATAGTATCTCCTTAAAAAATATATTTAGGTTAAAAGAAGTAAAAAGTTTTGTAAAAATATATTCTTTTAAAAATGTATTTTAAATAAATCCTCAGAAAAATTTTCATCAATAAATTTGTATATACAAAACCGAAAAGTAGAAAATATTTCAATTTCAAAGTTCAACTTTTCTTTTACTTCATTAAAAGGCAACCTACAACCTTTTGGTTGATATTAGTTATCAATTATATCTAATACATTATACTATATTGCAGGAGTAAAAGATATAAAAAAATATAATGTTACGAAAAAGTTCAAAAAGAAGAAAAATAATAAGTAAGACTTTACCAAAAGTTTACAAAGAGTTAACGAAGAGTTTACAAAATGATAATATAATAAAAACATAAAGAAGAGGAAAAAACACCAAAAACAAGAAATATAGAAAGAAGGAAAAAAATAATGGCAGAAATTAGAACATACATAACAACAGAAGACTTCAATATAAAAGTACTAGGAGAGGAAGTAACAAATTACTTAGACTACGATCAACAACTACAGGTACAAAAATTTGAAGAAAGTAACAGAATAGTAATTCAAGCGTTAAAAGATGACTCGGCATGGAAAAAATACTTGGGAATGGAAACATCAGTAACAGTAGAATTAAAACAAGAAGATGAAATACTAAGCGTAACAATAGGAAATTCAAAATGGGTAGACAAGGCAACAGTGGCGACAGTAGGAGCAATATTTTTTGCACCATTACTGATAACAGCAGGAGTAGGAGCGTTAAAACAAACAGCGTTACCAGAAGTAGTATTTGATTATATAGAGGGAAAACTTTTAGGAAGAACATCAGTAAGAAAGTAATAAAAGGATAATTTTATGAATCAAAAAGATGAGGAACGAAGAATATTAAATAATCAAAATATCACCCTTGCAATACTGACCTTGATTATTTTAATCTTACCATTATTATTCATTATGTAGGAGGGATTTTATGGAAAATGCAAAGAAAACATTCATATTAGCTAGTCTTGTAATGACATTAGGACTAGAGAGTTACATTTACACACAGCCAACAAATAATCAAATAGCGGGGAATCAAATAACAGAGCAGACAAGCGTTAATGTTGAAAGTATATCCCAAACTCGTAATAAACACGAAAACACAAAAAAATAATATAAACATCCAAGTAGGAAATTTATTAAATCATAATTTTATTTTAAAGAAAATCCTCCTTGGATTTTTATGACGTGAAAAATTTCAATAATAATTTGAGAACATGTTTTGGAAATTAACGAAAAGACAATATTTTATAAACCGTAAGTTATCATTTAATAGACTTAGGAAAAGAATTAATAGGAATGATGGGAGAACTTTTTGAATGGGGGAGATATGTGAATAAATAAACTTATTTTTAATAATAAAGTAGTATTAAAAATAAAAAAATTTAAGAAGGAAATTCATGAAATAAGAGAGCTTCCTTCTTTTTTTATTAGCCAACTTGGTGCTATAATATTAAATTTTTAATGTTACTGTAAATTGTGTTAAATTTTTAATAGAACTACTAACAGAAATACTACCTCCTGAGAGATCAAGAACACGCTTTGTAATAGCAAGACCAAGACCTAATCCTTCTTTCGAACCAGAAGTATCTTCTTGATAAAACTTTTCAAAAAGATAAGAAAGTTTTTCTTCGGGAATCAAAGGGCCATCATTAATAAAACTAACTTTAAAACTATTATCACTTATCCAAGATTTTATCCAGATATTACCGTTTTTTGGAGTAAATTTTATAGCATTGTTAATTAGATTATTCCAAACGTGTGTAAGTAAATCTGGATTACCATAATAAGTATAATTTTCAACTAATTTTAAGTCTATTTGAATATTTTTTTTAATCGCATTAGGATATGCTAAAATCACAGCCTGTCTAATATGTTCTGTTAAATCAAAGTCATGTTTATTGCTAATAATTTCTTGCCTTTCTAAAGAGGTTAAAGTCATAACATTGCTAGAAAGATTCGCAAGTCGTGTTGCTTCTTTTTCGATTGTTTGTGCATAAAGTTGGCGTTTTTCTTCTGATAGTTCAGGATTTTTTAAAAGTTTTGCGAATCCTTGAATAGATGTAATTGGTGTTTTAAATTCGTGAGAAAATTGATTGGTAAAATCATCTCGTAGACTTTGAACGTGCTCTAGTTCATCTACCATAAGGTTAAAATCTTCATAAACTTTTTTAAAAGGTCCAGATTTATCAAGAGAAATTCGGGTATTAAAATCACCATGAGCAACCTTGCTGATAGAATCGGTAAGGCGGGTGATGTATTTTTCAATAGAAGAACTCATCCATAAAACGCCAATTAATAATATTTGTGTGTAGGGAAGTAATACCCAAACAAGGCTAGAAAAAGTTTCCCAATCAACAACATTCATTTTTAACATTGCGAAATAAACGGCATAATAAAACAAATATACAAAAACAAAAAGCATTATAAATTTAACTAGTAGCCACCAAAGAAAATATTTATTTTGATGCCAAGAATAAAATTTTTTTAAAAATTTAATCATTAAATTCTCCTTTATAACCAAGCCCACGAACGGTTGTTATTTTAAAATCCTCAAATTCGTTACATGCTTTTCGAATACGGCTAATATGAGTTTTTACAGTATCTTCACTTGAGTATGAGTCTAGCCCCCAAATATCGTCTAATAATTGTTGTTGTGTAAATATTTGATTAGGATATGATAGAAGTTTAAAAAGAAGTTCAAACTCTTTTTTAGGTAGTTCTAATTTTTTGTTACCAGAAATTATCGTATAACTAGATTCATCAATAGTAGTTTTTCCTATTGTAATATTTTTATTAACAGCGATATTAGCACGACGCATAAGAGCGGAAATTCTTAAATCTAATTCTTCGAAGTCAACAGGTTTTGTAAGATAATCATCAGCACCTACATTAAATCCGTCTTTTTTATCAGAAATAGCAGCTTTTGCAGTTAACATGATAATAGGAATCTTACTATTAAAAGAACGGACTTCTTTTACTAATGCTACCCCATCCATAATAGGCATCATAATATCGGTAATCAGCATATCAATTTTTCCGTTTTCAATAATTTCAAGAGCCTCTAGTCCGTTGTTAGCAGTAAAGATAGTATATTTGTTTTCGAGGTTTGCTTTAATAAGTAATAAAATGCTTGAATCATCTTCAGCTATAAGAATACGCACCATAATAATCTCCTTTTTCTTTTTTTAGATAATAACATATTTATAGTAAATTTACAAAGAATGTTATGTTAAAATGGTAGGTTTGATATACTTTATAAGATTTTTAGTAACAATTAAGTTAGGGAAGAAATCTTAAAAATAGATTTTGAAAAATGTTGAAGTGATAATTTAATAAAATTCTAATCAAACTGACGTATTCTAGAATTATCTGAGATACTAAAGATAAGCGAAAGAATTTTGAAGAAATAAAAAATTACTGATCAAGTAGCTGAAAATAATGAGAAGTTTATAAATCAAATTTATAAAAATTTTGGTACAAAATATACAAGACAGTCAGAATAAAATAATATACACACAAACGCAGAAAAAAGATACGCAACAGATAGGAAAAATAAGCTATTTGAGGAAGAGATAAATGAAGATAAGAGTTGATAAAATAAAAATGATAGTATAAAATAATATAAAAGGAAATAAAAAAGTTTACTTAAAGGAGATGTGAAAAGGTGCTAAAGAAGATAATATTAGGAATACTAGGAAGTGCAATAGTAGTAGGATTGTTAATAGGAGGAAAGATATATATGGATAATAAACAAGTAGAAACAATAGTAAAAAGTGAAGAAGGGAAAGCAGCAATAGAAAAAATGTTAAAGGTGTTAGATGAAAAAGCGTTGACACCAGAAGGGAAAATAAAGAGTTATAAAATAGATGACAGCTACACTAAAAAAAATCCTATGGGTGGAGTAATAGTGAGAGTTGTAATAAATGATGATGAAGAATTAGATGTGGAAACTACATTAAATAAATATCCTTCAAGAGGTGTTTTGGAGCATGGAGTAATGATAACATCACCAAAAATGTCAAAATTAACACCACCTAAAGGTAAATTAAGTGAGGAAAAGAAAAAATGAATGAAATGACAGACAAAGTACATAAAGAAATAGCAGAGTCTGAATATAATAGTTATAATATTGGCAAAAATGCAAAAACTCAAAATAATGATTTGATAGGTTATACAGTCGATTTCAACAATAACCGAAGTGGGAACGGAGAACAAATATAAGAAAACAAGGATATGCAGAGAGAAACAAGCTAAGGTATTACCGCAAGGTAATAGCCTATTTTTTATGAGAAAAATAGGAGGAAAGTTGATAGAAATTAATCTAAGTGGTAAAATAAAAAAGCGATGAAAGATTATCTAAGGCGAGGTATAAAGAAACAGGGGATAGATTATAGGTATAGTAAAAGAAACCCAATGGGAGGAATAGATATAAGAATTGTAGTTAATATGAAGAAGAAATAATCAAAACAGTGCTAAGTAAATATCCGTCAAGTAATGGACTGGAACATGTAAGGATGATTATGGGTGGAAAATTAACAGATAAGACAAAGAAAAGCCAAAAAATCAAGGTGGAAGTTAATGAAGAATAATACCGATAAATATAATAAAGAAGCAGAATAATATGAAAATCCTAAGTAGGATAAGAGGAAAAAAACATACGTATTAACTATGTTTTAAGTCAAGAGTATATAATGATTCATACTAGATTGGAGGAGTTTATTATGGTGAATATGTTGAATAAAATGTGGGATAAATTTCTTAATTTTTTGGAAAATAAACAGATTTACAGAGTGATGAATGGAGCTATGATAGCAGGTGTGTGCAGCGGGCTTAGTGAAAGATTTGGGGTTAGTGTTAGTTTGATAAGAGTACTTTGGTTGTTGGCAAGTATATTTTCATTTGGTAGCCCAATACTAATATATATTTTATTTGCGATAGTTATGCCGAAAAAACCGGTTAAGCCTAATTATCAAAAGACTAGTTATGTAGATGGTCGAGCTTGGGAAAAAAGACAATAGAAATATTTAATAAATCAGGAGCAAGTAAGAAAAATAATCTTGGCTTCTGATTTTTAATTTATTTCAGAGGCTTTGATTTTGCATTAACTAAAATCGTTAACAAAAAAGATGTAAAAACTGAAGTGAACCCCATTTAGATTAGCCATAGTGTTCTTTTTTATTATGGTATACTAAATGGGGTTCATTTCAATAGAAAGTTATCTTTTTTTGTTATATTTTATCTTTTAAATAATATTTGTTTAATTTTTATTTTTTGCTTTTTTGTTTTTTATTTAAAAGTAAAGCTGAGAATATCCCTAATATTCCAACACCAAAACTTGTAGAAGTATTCAATCCAGTTTTCGCTAATATTTTAGTAGAAGATGATTTTTTAGAGATATTTTCATCGGATTGATTCTCATTTGTAGCTTTAGTGGATTTTTTATCTTGAGTAGTAGTTTCTGGTTTTTTAATCTCTTTTTTATGATTAGCCTGTCCAGCTTTTTCTTTTTCAAGACGTTCTTTTTCGGCTTTTTCACGATTAGCTTGCTCAGCTTTTTCTTTTTCAAGACGTTCTTTTTCGGCCTTTTCACGATTAGCCTGCTCAGCTTTTTCTTTTTCAAGACGCTCTTTTTCGGCTTTTTCGTTGTCACTAGGCACTTCAGGACGATTGATTGCAGTAGAAATTACTAATTTTGCTTCTGGTCGAGAAGTTCCCATTCCGTCGTTAGGTACACGAATATCGTAACTATTTTTAACATTTTTTTCTAATTCTACTAATAATTTTTTGTCAAAGTTTCCAATCTCACCAGTTAATGAGCTTAAATCATCGTATTTGTTTACAACGTGGTATGGAAGTTTTTCTCCATCAATTTTGTCTTTGAAAACATCTAATTCTAGTAGATGAGCATGCATTGTTCCAAAAATCATAGTTTTCAAATCGATGTCTAAATATGTTTTGTCAGGTGTGAAGATCAGTTTTCCTTTATTTTCAAAAACATTGTTAGCCATTGATGTTTCATTTGGACGATAGAATTTTTTTATTGTGAAATCTACATCTTGAGTAGGATATTTGTACTCAAGGTTGTTAAGTTCATTTTGTAAATCTTTTAAGTTTTTGGCAAGGTCTGCTGCAGTATTTAAAGAACTGTTAACTTTATTTTTTAATTCTTGAAGTTTAGCTAGTTTATTCGTTGTTAATAAATCGCTAAGTATTTTAGAATCTACTATTTTAGTCAATGCAGCTGCATTTTTTTGTAGATATGCAAGATCAGCAGTTTTGTCTGATTTTAGAGTTTTAAGATTACTATCCAAAGTTTCTAAATGCAGTAGCACAGTATTAAGTGGAATGGTTTTTCTTTTTAGAGTTTTTTCTATTTTTGTTAATTCAGTTTCCAAGTTTGATTTTGCAGTAGAAATATTGGTAGTTGAGGCAATAGCTTTTTTAACTTCTTCTACTTTTTCTTTAAGTTCGTTTATTTTTTCAGCACTTAGGGTTTTAGTATCTTTTTTCGCTATAACAAAGTATGCTTCATCGCTATTAACATTAAATTCATAGCCATCTTTTAGTTTACTTGATGGAATTAGACGTAAATTACCATTTTCATAGATATAAGTATGAGTATCGTTATCTGCTGCGAATTTAGATAATTTTAATTTAAAGATAGGATTGCTGTCAATATTCCAACCTGCTTTATCAATAGGTGTAAATTTAGAGCCATCTTTCTTTGTAATATCAAGTTTAAATGCCTTAGCATCTGCTAAACCAAGTTCGTGAACTTTATTATCCAATGTTTGATTTAATATTTTTTCAGATATATTAGAAACTTTGACATCAACATCATTATCAAGCAAGAATTTTTTGTTAGAAGAAAGCGTAGTATCATACTCTGTTCCACCAACACTAGCTTTAGAATTTACGCTGTCAAGTGATTCTTTATCAAAAGGTAGAGTATAAGTTTTCGTTTCACTACTTTCACTACCATCAGCATTAAAACTTTTTACCTTAAGTGTAAGATTTCCACCACTGGTAGGAACCTTAGAACTTTCATCATAAGGATTTATGCTTAAGCTGTAGTAAAATTCAGGTTTGTGTGGGTCAGCATTAGCGAATCTTACACTAGCTTCTTTAGAATCAAAAGTAGGTTCACTACCATCAAGTGTATATTTGATGTGACGAGTTTTTGTATTTACAAGATTAGTTCTTTCGAATGCTGCTTCGATATTAAAGAAATAGTTATCAGCTAGTTTGAACTTATCTCCATTAATTCCGTTGTACGGAGAGTAGTTAATTCCATCTTTAGAGAAATCAAGCTCTCTTTTTGCTTCGCCATCTTTTTTAATAGTTACTCCTTTTAATACTGGTTTAATAGCTACTAATTTTGGTGCATCAACGTTAGTTTTTTCTTTTACAAGGTTAGTTTTTTCATTCCAAGTTATAGTTCCATATTGTCCTTTAAGGCCTGCTGGATATTGGAAATCTCCATGAATAACAACTTGATTTTTTCCAGTAATAGGAATTTTTGCTTCAGAAATTTCATAAACTTTATTGTCATCACCTTTGGCTACGATAGTTTCCACAACTTTTGTTTCTGGTGTAAGTTTAGATGTATCTTTTTCATCATAGCTGTACTTAATATTTTGAATACCATCGTTATTCTTATCTTCTCCCACTTTACTGTAGTAAGTAAGAAGTAAGTATTCTTTGTCTCCTTCTTTAACAATTTTACCTATAGTATCGACATTTTTTCTTACTTTTGGAGTTGTGATAGTATCATCTTTAACCTTAAGTTCAACAAACTTACTACTTTGTGTTTTAGCAGCTTCATCAAGTTTAACTGTTTTTATATTTTTGAAATCATAAACAACAGTAGCTTTTTGAGTTCCGGCATTAAATAAGTCCATCACAGGAACAAAAACTTGTACATGGCTGTTAAGAGTGTTGTTATCTATTTTATTTTTATCAATATCATATTCTAAAACCTTAGGATATGCAGTTCTATTTGGATATTTTTTCTTATATGTATCGAAGTAATCGTCTTTTTCTGAAGTTGAATAACTTTCTACAATTTTAGTATCTTTAAAGTCGCTATCCTGAATGTTATTACCAGTTTTGTCTCCGTCATAATATTTTAGATCGCCTAGATAGCCTTTAAAAGTATTGCTTCCCATTTTTTGTTCTAATGGTTTAAAAGTTAATTGGACAGAATATTTTCCGTTTTTGACTATAAGTTTAGCACTTTTCTCTACTGCTCCGTTTGCCATAGAATCAGCGCCAGTGTAGAAGTTTTTCACTGAAATAGGAAGGCTATATTCACCATCTTTTAGGTTTTTAACATCCAAATTACTAGCAGTATTAACAGCATCTTTTAGGATATTATTAATACTAGCATTTGGATTAGAAAGTTCTGTAGGATTAGTTACAGAGTTTTCATTTTCTTGTTCTTCTTTTGATTCTATGCTATTTTTTGGATTCTCACTGTTAGAATTCTCATTTTTCATGGTTGTATCAGAAGTAGATGATACTTCTTCACCAGCATAAGCAACATTATGATTTAAAACAGCATAAGGGGTACCAGTTGCTATAGCACTCACAAAAATCAAAGAAAATAAATTACTTTTTTTCATTAATTTCACCTCAAATAATTTTTTTATAATTAAAGATATATAATATTAGTGTATAATGTTTTATTCTTCTTAAGTAATTTAAAATAAAAAGGGGAGAAATTTTATTTTAAAAACTAAAGTTTAATATAAAAATAATGTGATACAGATAATTAGTATCAATTAAAACGATTAAAAAAATATACACTTAACGTGTAAATTAATTTTATCATGTAACAAACTTAAATACAACTAAAATCAAAAAAATATATAGAAAGCGATTTTTATCAATATTTTGTTGTAGTGCTAACTTTTTTTGTAGGTTGATTAACAATTTTTAAATATATAGTTTTTTGAAATTAAATAACTTTAACTATTTTTGATTGATATAATAAAACATTGAAAGATAGTTAAAGGAGTATTATTTACAAAAGCAACTAAGAAAAAATCTTAATTGCCTTAAATTAAATATTCTAATGAAATAAAAATTAAGAAAAAATCATAGTCTTTTTACATAATTGTAGATTCTTAACTTCATTTATAAATCTAGATGCGATTTCTCTTGGACGCGTAATAGCACCGCCAACAACACTAAATGCTCCTGCTTTATAGGCTGCTTTGGCATGTTAGGATAATGGATTCGTCCTTTTACTCCTGAGTATCGCCAATCTACATGGCTAATCTTTAATTGTTAAGCTATAATATTTGTAGTTTATGTATATTTTGACATATTCAAAGATTTTTCCATCTGAAAAGTAAGTGTATCTATCAAATTCAAAACAAGGCTCTCCATTTTTAGCGATATATTTAGAAATTTCTTCAGGAACATCAACTATAACCTTCATAGTTTTTTTAGATTTTTCTTGGTGAATATCTATGCGATATTTTTTTCTAATCATAGTCGCCAATTCTTTAAAGCTATCAATATCGGAAATATTAATATCTGGTAGATATTTTATAGGTATATAGTTTGTTTGATGTGCCCATATTTCATTGCCAATATATTTGATGCGTATAATTTTAAGCAATTTTTGATTTTTTAATTTTAGTTTTTCACAAAGTTCTCTATTTTGAATGATTTCAACTCCGATAACTTCAGAGTGTTCAGATACAGATTCTTTAAAATGTTTATGGAAATTATTATTTTCGGTGACGTAAACTTTTTTGTTAACTAATGTTTTGTTAACAAAACTCCCTTTACCTTGAACCCTAAAAATATACCCAGCAATTTCTAATTCGTTTAAAACTCTAACAGCAGTTGTACTGCTAACATTATATATTTCCTTTATTTCTTTTTCTGTATAGAGTTGTTCGCCTTCTTTAAAAATTCCAGTTTGAATCTTTAAGATAATATCACCAATAATTTTTTCATATTTTTTCAAAATGCTTCCTCCATTCTAAAATAGTGTATAAATAATTTATTAAAATTTAATGTGTTAACTTAAATTTATATTATCATTTAAAGGTTAATTTGTAAAGTTAAATCTAAAACAAAAAATATATTTTTTAACAATTTTTGATATTTTTCTTTTATATACATTAATTTATAATATTTTTATTTATGGTGAATTGCAAATAAAAGTGCAACACCTAACTCAATAAATTAATCTCGTGTAATAATGCTTCGAATGGTGTTGAAAAATTTAGACATTTTCTTGGTCTATTATTCAATTGGACTAAATTTTCAATTAGTTCAGTCAAATTAATATTACTCAAATTAGTCTTTTTAGGGTCCCTAAAAAGACCATTACTATTCTCATTAGAACCTCGTTGCCAAGAAGAATATGGATCTGCAAAGTAAAAATCTATTCCCATCTTTTCTACATCTTTATAGCAAGAAAATTCTTTTCCTCTATCAGAGGTAAAGGACTTTAAAGCTTTATTAGGAAGTA
>NZ_AUDW01000023.1 GCF_000425665.1 Gemella cuniculi DSM 15828 | reverse complement strand
TCTGTCTTCTCCTGTTGTATTTGTGTAATCTACAACGTATGTTAAAACTTCTCCTGGTTTTACTACTTTTCCATCAATACTTGTTCCACCATTATCCACAACATCTTTTTTCGGTTTCTTCGGTGTTGGATTATTTGTTGGGTTTGTATCAATATCTATTACTCCATCTGCAACACGTGCTATATTTTTAATTACATTACCATCTGTATCATCATTTACTTTAACTTTAAATGTTACTTTTAATGATTGACCTTTAGCTACTCGTTTAGTCCATGTTACTTGTCCATCCGCAAATTTACCATTATTATCCGCTGAATTTTCTACATATGTAGTATACGCTGGAATTTTATCTTTTATTGTTACATCTCTATCTTGATCTGTTGTATTTGTATAATCAACAGTATATGTTAAAATTTCCCCTGGTTTTACTACTTTTCCATTAATAGTCGTACCAGCATCATTTACTACATCTTTTTTCGGTTTCTTCGGTGTTGGATTATTTGTTGGATTTGTATCAACATCTATTACTCCATCTGCAACACGCGCCTTATTCTTAATTTCGATTCCTTCAGCGTCATCATTTACTTTAACTTTGAATGTTACTTTCCAAGATTTACCTTTTTCTACTTTCTTAATCCATGTTAATTCTCCATTTGCAAATTTACCATTATTATCTGCTGAATTTTCCACATATGTTGTGTACGCCGGAATTTTGTCTTTGATTGTTACATCTCTATCTTGATCTGTTGTATTTGTATAATCAACAGTATATGTTAAAATTTCTCTCGGTTTTACTACTTTTCCATTAATAGTTGTTCCAGATTCATTTACTACATCTTTTATTGGTTTTTTTGGTGTTGGGTTATTTGTTGGATTTGTATCAATATCTAATATTCCATCTGCAACACGTGCTTTATTTTTAACTTCAACTCCATTTGCATCATCATTAACTCTTACTTTGAATGTTACTTTCCAAGATTTACCTTTTTCTACTTTCTTAGTCCATGTTAATTCTCCATTTGCAAATTTACCATTATTATCCGCTGAATTCTCTACATATGTTGTATACTCAGGGATTTTGTCTTTGATTGTTACATCTCTATCTTGATCTGTTGTGTTTGTATAATCTACAACATATGTTAGAACTTCTCCTGGTTTTACTACTTTTCCATTAATAGTTGTTCCAGATTCATTTACTACATCTTTTTTCGGTTTTATTGGCGTAGTAACTTTAACTGGTGTTGATTTTACTTTGTACGCATTGTTGATATCTAAATCAAAATGATTTTCATATCTTGTTCCCTCTTTTGTAACTTTACCTATAATAATGGGTGATGGAACTGCAGCTTCTTTTGTTAAATCTTTATTTATTTGATTTAATAAAGTATCTTTTGCCTTAAATACAAGTAACCTAGAATCTTTATCATAGGCTACATCATAATCTGGACTTGCTTGTTTAGTATCATTTAGATTAAGTTCATATCCTTCTGGCAATGTATCATTGAAAACTAATGAATTTATTTTTTCATGACCTGCTGGGAAATTAGAAGTTTCTAATTTAAACTTAACAACAGAACCAGTTTGTACTGCTTTATTATTTATATCTTTACCAGTTTCATCAGTTACTTTTTTCTCTACTTGTGATTTTACATGCAAAATATCATAGTGATACGTAGCTTGAACATCAGGTTTTTTAGGTTCTACTGGTGGTGTTGGTGGTGTTGGCTCTACTGGTTTTACTGGAACACCAAGTGCTTTAATATCAGAATTTAAAGCAAACCAAATATTTCCTCTCTCTTTTGATGAAATATCAAAGCTCACCTCTGTTCCAGCTATTTTACCAACTGCAGCACCATACCATTGATTTTTAGAACTAGACTCATCCCAACTGTTTCTGTCAAATTTTGATCCTTTAGAAATATTTTCATTGTTACCATTAGCATATGCACCATCTGAATGATTTTTTACTGAAGAACCACTAATTTCAAGAATTTCACCATTGAAAGAACTAACTTTCTCCCAAGTATCTGTATAACTTCCTATTTCTCCACGATTTAATGAACTAAAGCTTAGTAACCCATCCTTAGCATTGATTAAATTACCACTTTCATCATAAAATTTTACTTTCATATTGATTCGAGTATGTGTAAAGAAGTCTGTATACCAAATTGTATCATTAGGATTTTGTTTAATTATTACAGGAACCTTATCTTTATTTGGACCTACTCCTGTATCTTTTAATGTATAAGTGTATTCAACTTTAGCAAATTTTTTTCCCATTGTACATAGAATGTTGCAAATTAGTATATGTTACTGTAACGGGTTGATTTTTCGTTAACACAACCCTTCTATCTTTTGAATTAATCCACTTTTCACCTGAACCAAGTCCATTATTAAGCTGTTCGAAAAAAGCCCATCCCAATTGATTTACTTGTGTTCCCACAATATTGCGTACTACTCCAGGAAATTCTTCTTTTGTATATGTGGTGGTAGACACATTCATATTTGCATTTGGCTCTGATTTAAAAATTAACGTTTGTGAATGTGGCTTAGTTAGGTAACCATCTTCATTTTTACGTTTTTCAAGTTCAGCCATTGCTTTTTTATATTCTTCCAATGCTTTTTCATAATCTTGTTTAGCCTTATTATATTTCGCTAAATCTTCATCATACTTTTGTTTCTTTTTATCATACTCCGCTTTTTTGGCATTATATTCATCCAAATTTTGTTTTGCTTGTTTTAACTTTTGTATCTGCTGATTGTAATCATCCTGAATCTCAGCTACTTTTTTGTCTAATTCTGCTTTTGATGTTGCCACCCCTTTATCAACATCTTGCTCCTTATTTACCTTTACACCAGCATCTTGTGCTTCTTTTACACTCTTGTCAAGTGCTGTTCTATCTACTGTCACCTCTATCCCTTTATCCTTATCTGCTGCAAATGCTGTTAAACCTTGTGATGATACGTTCAACATAACTAACATTGATAAGAGTAAGGTTGCTGCCTTTCGTCCTTTTTCTTTGAGTCTTGTACTCATAAATATCCTCCTTACTGAATAATAATTATTATTTGTTACCAAACAACCTCTCTTCTTCCTATTTTGTTTTTAATATTTTTTACACCAAATAAAAAAAACCTTTAAACTATTAGTAATATCAAAAACAAACAGGTATTATATCCTATACTTACATAAATACCATCCTTTCATAATTTTTTTTATTCCCTATATTGAATTATAATTTATTACCTAAAATAATAAATTACAATGTATGCACTTTCCTAACTATACACTTGTATTGTAGCATAGTATTGTGAAACGATTATGATACTTTCCTCTTATTTTGTCCAAGTTGGACTAAATGAGAGAAAAAGCTAAGTATTTTTTTAAGAATTATACTAAAAGATGTAATTCTAATAAATACTTAGCTTCTAAATTTAATTTTTTTTAAAAATTTAATATATGTAAGAATCTGTAAGTTCTGATTTTTGAATCATTACTTTATAAACTTCTGATTCTTCTAATATTTTATTATGTTTCCCTTTTGTATCTATTCTCCCCTCATTCATTACTACGATTTGTTCTACATTCTCAACAGATTTTAGTCTATGAGATATAATAATTACCGTTTTATTTTTTATAAGTTTATTGATACTATTTTGTATCTCCATTTCATTTTCGACATCTAAAGAGGCAGAGATCTCATCCAACAGAATTATCGGAGAGTCTTTTAGGAAAGCTCTTGCTATTGCTATTCTTTGGCGTTCTCCTCCTGATAATTTTGAACCATTTTCGCCAATAATTGTATTATAGCCATCTGGTAATTTCTCCACTATTTTATCAACATTAGCTAATTTTGCTGCTAAAATAACTTCTTCATCAGTGGCATCCTTTCGTCCTATTCTTATATTTTCCAAAATAGAATTATTAAACAACTCTACTTTTTGAAATACAATAGATATATTTTTAAATAAACATTCTGTATTTATTTTTTGTATATCTTCTCCACCTATAGTGATTGTCCCCTTATCATAATCATATAATCTAGAAATCAATCTCAACACAGTAGTTTTCCCACAACCGGATGGTCCTACCAATGCAGTAACTTCTCCTTGTTTTGCAGTAAAACTTATATTGTCTATTACTTTATTTTCTCCATAAGAGAAGCTAACATTTTTTAATTCCACTTCAAAATTTTCTAAATTTTTATCTAAACCTTCTTGAATTTTTTCCTGTTGAATATCTCTAATTCTTTTGAATGAATCTTCAAAAAATAGTGCCATTAAAATATATTCATTTATTGATGCATATTGTGAAGATATAGTTGTTGCTGCCATTAAATATCCAACGTAATAAAGTACATTTATATCACCTTTGGTTAATAATACTACCCCTATTACCGCTGTAAGAACTGGGGCAAGATAAGGTAGCAACCCTATTGAAAATGACATAAAAAACATTTTCAACTCTGCTCTCATATGTATTTTTTCACTATTTTCTAATTTTTTACAAACTTCTTCTTCAACTTCTTTTTGCATAGAATAGCTTTTTATTTCTTGTTGCATTTCAAACGCTTCTTGAAAACTCGCAGAATTTTCGAGTAAAGTTTTATAGTATTTTCTAATCCCTCTTGTTTGTTCTTTCCCTGTTAAAAGCATTACTAATATAGCTAGCCATATAGGGACAGTTACAGCTAACCCCATAAGCGGAACAGTCGCAATCATCATAATACTAATTAAAGTGAAAAAGTGTAAAAATCCTATTCCTTGCGGCAATGCATGACTAATTACCATCTCAACATTATTAACATCCATCATAACTGTTTGCGATAAATCAGATAAATTATGCTTTGAAAAATAAGAAAGTGGTAATTTTCTAAAATGATTGGCTATGTTTTCTCTTAATGCCGTACTTTCTTCATAAGTAGTATCATATGTTAATATATATTCCTTTCTTATTATTAAATATTTAACAAGTACTATAATAGTCAAAATAACCATATAGATTGTAAGACTTTTTAATTTACCGTTTAAGTAATCTTGCAAAAACATAAATACTAACATAGGTGGCAAAATGAAACTAAAAAATTTCAAAAAAGAAAAAATAGCAGCCTTAATTGTGTCATTTATTCCCTTATCTGTAAGGGCAAAATATCTTTGTACTCTAGATTTCATTAATAACCCTCCATTCATTTGCATATTTAGATAATTCTCTAAAACGTTTATACCTTGTGTTGCTTGTCATCAACTCATTATGACTTCCTCTTTCAAGTACCTTTCCTTCATCCACAATTAAAATCTCATCAACATTTCTAATGCTTGATAATCTATGGGCAATCATAATAACCGTTTTATTCTCCATAAGATGTGAAAAAGCTTTTTGAATTTCATATTCGTTCTCAGGATCACTAGCTGCACTTGCTTCATCTAAAATGATAATAGGTGCATCCTTTAAAATAGCTCTTGCTATTGCTATTCTTTGAATTTCTCCACCTGATAGGTGAACACCTTCGGCTCCTATAATTGTTTTTTCTCTAACATCGAATTTATCCAAAATACTTTCACACATTGCTATTTTTAAAGCTTGCATTACTTCTTCATGACTGGCGTTTGGATTTCCTACTTTTACATTTTCATAAATACTTTTATTAAAAAGTTTAGCATGTTGGAATACAAAAGCTATATTTTTTTCTAGAGTTGTGTTTTCATATTCTCTTATATCAACACCACCTATTTTTATCCTTCCACTACTTACAGGATAAAAACCGGAGATTAATTTTGCTATTGTGGACTTACCTCCACCTGACGATCCAACTAAAGCATATTTTTTACCAGATTCTAATTTTAAACTGAAATTATCTAAAATACTAACACCCTTTTCATACTCAAAAGTTACATCTTCAAATTCTATATCATAACTTTTCATTGATGTTATATTTCCGGTTATAAGTTTATTTTCATCCATCTTTTTAAATAAATCATCTAATCTATCTATAGCGTCTTTTGCCATAGAATAGTTTCTACTAAAATACATTATTTTTATAAACGCATTATTTAGAAGTCCTACAAATGTCATAAAAAATACTACCAAACTAATAACTTCACTTGTAGAAGTATTAGCTTCAATTAAAGGATAAGCTATAACAATAATTAATGCTCCAAAACTCATCATAAGACATTGATAAAGTACAAAGGGAGTTCTACACTTTTGACATTGATTATTAACAACTTTAGAATAATGTAATATTGATTTGTGAAGTTTTTTGAAAGATTCTAATCCTAAACCAAATACTTTAATAACTTGTATTCCTCTTACATATTCTACTGTCTCAGAGTTAATATCTTCCAATGCTGTCATATAGTCTTTCATTCCATCTTCTTCAGTAAACATAAACTTAAAGCATATTAATGCAAGAACAACAACAATTAATACCAAAATACCTATTTTCCAATTTGCAACAAACGATAAAGTTAGAACACCAATCGGAAATAAAACGGCATTTACTGAGTCAGGAAGTATATGTGCAATTATCGTATGAGTGTTCCCCGTATTATCATCAATAATCTTTCTAGTTTTTCCTGATGGATTAATATCAAAAAAAGAAAAAGATGCATTCAAAAGATGTTTAAGTCCTCTTTTTTTCATATTTGTCTCTAATCTAAACGCAAAAACATGACTAAATGTAAGAGTTAGTGCATAAGTTATCGCATAAAGAGCTGTTGTCAAAAATATATAAAAAGAAATTTGTTTTATCACTGAAGCATTAGCAGTAGTAGTAATCTCTTTTAAAATTTTCCAAAAAAAGTAGTATGGAAAGAAAGATAAAACTGTTGCTATCCCAGAGAAAATTAAAGCTAAAATCATAAAAATCTTTTTTTCTTTTGCATAATTAAACAATCTATTTAGTGCTTCCATATATATTATGCCTCCTTAAAATGCTTTTTCAAAATAGCATAACCTACATAAACTCCTATAATTCCTAAGATGAAAACAATTATAGATGAAATAACTCCCCAATAACTAGAAGTATACTTTATGTACTCATTCATCGTTTCAACTGTTTCTCCTCGTTTCACCCAAGTTTCTCTATAACTGTTTAGGAAAAACATAGCTGGTATAATTGCACCCCAAGCTTGTCCCATGTGCATAAGTCCTGCTGCTATAGCAATTTTAAACACAGGCGTATCTTTTGACCTAGAAGCAATTAGGTCTGCTATTATTGCTGTTGTCATAGAAGTTATTAACCAAGGAAGATAACCTCCACCCATAAGTGAAAATATCCCCATAGCAAAAAGAGTAAATAGTGAAAATTGCCACATTTTTCCTATCTTCCTTACCATAAAATAAATAATAGTTCCGGTGAATAAACCGTTAATTCCTGGACTAATAGCATGACCTAAAGCACCTAATGGTGTTATAATCAACATACTAAAAAAATAAATTACCAAATAAACTGCTGTTAGTAGTGCTATTAATAAAATATCTTTAATTTTTAATTTATTATTCATAATAATCCTCCATTTGTTTATAAATACTGTTTAATTTTTTTATATTATCTTTTTCTAGATAAAACTTATCATTTATCTTAGAATCTTTTATATATATTACTTTATCTGTACTTCTTCTTATAAATTCATAATCATGGGAAATAACAATTAATGTTTTTTCTTCTTTTAAAATTTTAAGAAGATTTAGTACCCTTTCCATAGAATTTTTATCAAGCCCGCTAGTTGGTTCATCAAAAATAATAATTTTTGCCTCACTCACCAAACTAATCGCTAACTGTAATCTTTGTTTTTCGCCACCTGATAAAGTCTGTGGATGTTTATCTTTTAAATGCCATAACTCTAAAAGTTTTAGAGCTTTTTCATTTTTTATACTATTTTTTGAAGTTATTTCCAATTCTTTTAAAACTGATGCTCCAAATAATTGGAAATCTGCATCTTGCATAATATAAAAAACTTTTTCTTTTACGCTGACACTTCCCTTATCAACTTTTATAAGCCCTGATATAATCCTAGCAAGAGTAGTCTTACCTGCACCATTTACTCCTACTATCGTAGTAACCTCTCCTTTATTAAAAGTCGCACTGATATTTTTTAAAATATCTTTATAAGTTACATTATTTAGGCATACAGTTGCATTTTCTTTTTTAGCTACTTCTCTTACTTCAAAATTATGTGTAAAAAGTTTAAAGACTCGTTTCCCATAATCACTATTTTCAAAATCTTCTTCTGTTTTAAATTCGATCACCGTCTTATCTTTAATTAAAAATACCTTATCTATTATTCCTTCAAGATAATAATATCTATGATCTGCAACAATAATTGCCCTCCCTTCTTTCTTTAAATCTAAAATTTGTTTTCTAAGTCGCATTGCATTTCCATAATCAAGATTTGCAGATGGTTCATCAAACACTACAGCATTAGGCTTCATAATAAGTACAGTTAAAAGTGCCAAAAGTTGTCTCTGTCCTGAAGATAACTCAAAAATATTTCTTTCTAATAAATTTTTTACATTAAACTTAGCGACTACCCCCTCCAATCTTTTCTTCATTTCTTCAAAAGAAAAAGCATAATTTTCCATCGCAAATACAAGTTCAGCTGTGGTATTATTCGTAAAAAATTGACTTCTTGGATTTTGAAAAACATTTCCTAAAACTAAATTTCTCTCATAAATCTTTAAATTTTCTTTTTCTTCTATATATACTTTTCCATCTAATCTTCCTTCTATCACTTCTGGTATCATTCCATTTAATATATTAAGCAAAGTTGACTTACCACTTCCGCTATCTCCTACTATCAATGCGATTTCTCCAGAATTCACAGAAAGATTAGTATTTTTTAAGACTTCTCTTCCATCTTCGTAAGCAAAATTTACATTACTAAATTCAAAATTCTTCATAATACACCTCCTATAATCAAACCATATCCTAATATTAAGAAAAGGATAATCATATAATCTGCAAATGAAAACTTCTGACTATAAAAACTAGTCCTTTTATGCGGTGCATCTATCCCTTTAGTTAAGCCAGCACATGTAAGTTCTGAACTAAGATTTAAGCATCTATACAACTGAGGAACAAGTAAATACTCAAAACTCCTTAACGGATGTTTAATAGAAACTTTAACTCCTCTTATATACATTGATTCTTTAATTAACCTAAACTCTTTTCCAAAAGTTGAAATATATCTTAATGCTACAGTAAGTCCTATTATAAATATTTTGGGTAGTTTTAGTAGTTGTAACGCTGATAAAATTTCTGATGAATTATATTCAAAGACAAGTAAAGAAGCTAAAACAATGCAAGGTAAAAACAACATCATCATCCTAAATACAGACAAAAATACTACACTCTCAGTATACAGAAGCACCAATTCATATAAAGTAAAAAATATAAGTAGATATATCAACGATTTTAACAATCTTTTATAACATCCTACTAATGCTAGCAAAATTAGAGAGAATATAAGTGTGAAAAATATTGCCTTGTTTGAAGGAAAAATCGTATTAATAAATGGTAAAGTTACATTTATTAATAAAATAACTAAAGGATGAAATTTTATTTTTTTCTTATCTTCATTCTTTGTAGCATGTAAGTCCACTTTTTATCATCTCCTTTAATATTATTTTATTTTCTTCAAAGTTCTCTCTTGCATCTAAAATATTTACCCCCATAATAAATGTATTAATTATATTTGTAATAAACTCAAATGCCTTATCTAAATTTTTTTTATTATTTCCAAAATATGGGAGCAACTTAGTTAAACTTTCTTTAGTTCCTAATACAATTTTTTGATAAGTTTCATATAATTCTTTATCATAATTTATTTCTATTAAAAATTGAGCATAAACCTTCATAAGCGGATTGTCTGTCAATATTTTTTCTACCATTAGTTCCGCAGTTATTTCTTCATTAGCCAAATCACCTACTGATAAATTATTTTTTCTAATATAATCTTTTATCAAATCAATCCTATAGTTATTTCCTTCCATAAAAATATCAAATATCATTTCTTTAGTACTCTTATAGTAGTAATATACACCACCTTTAGAAAGATTTGTCTTGCCTATCACATCTTCCATAGTAGTGTTGTGAAATCCTTTTTCTACAAAACATTTGATAGCTGCTTGACATATTTCTTTTTTTCTAATTTCTCCAATATATTTTTTTTCACTAACCATTTTTATTTTTCCTATACTTTCTACTTTTTAAAACAAAACTGACGTTCCCGTCACTTTTATTTTACTACAAATGATAATCAATATCAATATATTTCTATACAATATTTTATTTATTTTCTATAATATTAAGTTTTTCTAATAATAAAAAAGAAGCAACTCAAAAATTATGATTTTTATAAAAATCATAATTTTTTAGAATCGCTCCTTTATAAATTTATGCTATTAATCTTAAAAGAATAAAACAATTTATAAAATTTTTCTCTTCACCTACTCAAGGATAGGTAATTTATACAAATACTGAAAACACTTAATAAGAGAAAGTTCCTCAAAAGAAGTAACTAAAGCAAGCTATACGACTAGTTTGTTTCTACTGAAAAATGATATTTACTCATCATAATCTTTTATTTTCAAAAACTAACATTAACTTTGCTTTTTGCATCAGCTTTTTTATAATATTTATTTACTCTCTTTTTTTACATATTCTTGGATTGCATCACATACATATTGAGCAACACCTTCACCAAACTTATCCATATTTTGTTTGAATTCAGGATTTTTCACATAACCCCACCCAATATATCCAAATACTTCGTAAGAGCAATCAAAAGAATATTCACATATATGTTTATGCAAGTCATGAGCTAACTTGATATTTTCTTGTGATACTGACTGTACTCCTTTTTCCATATTTTCTGCAAAAGCAAAAAATATTTTATTAAATCCGTCAGTAAGTTCTTTTTCCTTACCTTTTTGTCTATCAATTGCTTTTCTTATAACTTCTTCTCCATATTTATCAATTGCAGCTTGAGTATATTTTTGGTTATGTTGATAAGTAAAACCAGTAAATTTTTCTTCTGCAGTCATAGCGATCTTCCTTTCTTGTGATATTATCGTTTTTTCTAATGTATCTATTAGTGTTAGAAGTTTATTTTTTTCATTTTGCATTAAATGTAACTGTTTTTTTAAATGAATTAGTAAATCACTATCTTCTTCTATCAATAATTTTTTTATTTGTTTTAAAGAAAATCCCAAATATTTATAAAATAGTATTGTCTGCAAAGTTGATATATCTTCTTCTGAATAATATCTATACCCATTTTCATATTTTTGTGGTGATAAAAGTTTGATTTGATCATAATAATGTAAAGTGCGCACCGATACACCACTAATTTCACTTACTCTTTTTATTAAATACAATTTTATTACCTCCTAACAATATAAAGTATATATTATTACGTAACGTTATAGTCAAGAATATTTTAAAAATTTTTTTAATATTTAAAACTTGATAGTCTACAAATAATAGTTTTAAATAAATTTCAAAAAGTTAGTATTTTATAATATAAATTTATCAACAAGAATTATCTCTATCTTTTCTCATTTTAATGATTTTAATTTTATCTTTAGAATTTATTATATAGTTAAAAAATGAGAACCGCAAGTTGCAGTTCTCATTTTTTTGGGAAGTATTTTACATTTTTTTAGTTATTTTTATTTTGTTCTTCTTCTCATTAAACTTATTAATAATCCGAATGCTAGACCTACTACACCTACTGTTGCAGTGTAAATTGATTTTAATCCTGTATTTGATAATACTTTTTGTCCATTTGCATTAATATTAGTTGCACCTGTTTGAACTTTATTATTCATTTGGTTTGCCTTTTTACTTACTATTGCAAATTTACTAAAGTGTGATACTTCAAATACTACTTCACCGTTTACTACTCTTGATGGAATTTTTTCTAATGTTCCATCTTCTTTTACGTGATATACTTCTACATTAGTTTCCCCTTTGGCTAATGCTATTCTCACTGTACGCATTTTATTTACACTTACTTCTTTTCCACCTTTTGTCATTTTCAAATCTAATACTCTTACTGTATCAGCATTTAATTGTTTTTTAATTTTTTCTATTAGTGACTTGTCTTCTACTTTTCTGACTTTTAAGCCATCGGCATCCACTTTTTCACCATAAACTACTGTCACTATTCCTGCACTATTTTCTATTTTAAATTCTTTGTGCATATTGTCTTTTGGTGGCATTTGGTCTTTATCATCCGCTTTAGGTGGTTTTGGTGCCTCTGGTTTCTTATCTTCACCTTTATTTCCTGGTTTTTGCTGTTCTGGAATTTTTTCTCCCTTATCTTTTCCTTCTGGTTTTGGAGCTTCCGGTTTCTTACCTTCTTCTCCCTCTTTTTCTTTTGGTGCTTGAGGTGTGTTTGGTTTATTTTCCTCTTTACCTTTTTCCTCTGTTTTTGGTGGTACCGGCATATCTGGTTTTTTATCTTTTTCTTTATCTTCTGCTTTTGGCGGTTGTGGTGTTTCCGGTTTTTCTACCGGTGGTTGCGGTTGTTTCGGTTCGCTTGGCTTTTTACCTTCATCTTTATTATCTGGCTTAGATTGTTCTGGTTTTTCCGGTTTTTTGTCTTCACCTTTATTTTCCGGTTTTGGTTTTTCTGGAGTTTTTTCTCCTTTATCTTTTTCTTCTGGTTTTGGAGCTTCCGGTTTTTTACCTTCTCCTCCCTCTTTTTCTTTTGGTGCTTGAGGTGTATTTGGTTTATTTTCCTCTTTACCTTTTTCTTCTGTTTTTGGCGGTTGTGGCATTTCTGGTTTTTCTACCGGTGGTTGTGGTGTTTTTGGTTCACTTGGCTTTTTACCTTCGTCTTTATTATCTGGCTTAGATTGTTCTGGTTTTTCCGGTTTTTTGTCTTCACCTTTGTTTTCCGGTTTTGGAGCTTCTGGAGTTTTTTCTCCTTTATCTTTTTCTTCTGGTTTTGGTGGTACCGGCATATCTGGTTTTTTATCTTTTTCTTTATCTTCTGCTTTTGGCGGTTTCGGTGCCTCTGGTTTTTCTACCGGTGGTTGTGGTTGTTTCGGTTCACTTGGCTTTTTGCCTTCATCTTTATTATCTGGCTTAGATTGTTCTGGTTTTTCCGGTTTTTTGTCTTCACCTTTGTTTTCCGGTTTCTTACCTTCTTCCTCTTTTTCTTTTGGTGGCTGAGGTAATTCAGGTTTTTCATCTTTTTTTGGTGGTCTTGGAGGAACTGGGAGATTAGTAAATCCATCTTTTGCTTTTTTCAAATTCTCCTCTAATTCTTCTTTTGTTGCTGACCCCATAATTAAATCTTCATAGTTTTTCTTAGCTTCTTCTTTTAGTTTTTTAAATTCTTCTATTTTTTTAGTCTTGACATCTGATTCATCATCTGAATTTTGAATGTTTTTTATACCTTCTTCTATTGCTTTTTTAACCAATTCATCTAGTTCTTTTTTAGCTTTTTCTTTAGCAATTTCTAGTTCGCTTTTTTCTTCTGCTTTCCACTTAGCAGACACCACTGTGTCGTTTGTAATATTTTTTGTTGTAATATCAGATTCGCTCCACCCCTCAAACTTATTACCTTCTTTTTCTGGATCTGTAGGAATAAAACTTGGATCTATTTGTTTGCCTTCTTTTACTTTTAGTGTTTTTAGTACTTGATCACCATCTTTAAAAGTAACTGTTTTAAAACCTTCCATTTTCATATTAAAATTACTTGGCACAGCCACTGTTGTTAAACTAGTAGTATCTTTAAAAATATCTTCATTCCCATCTACCGCCAGTGTATTTTGTATTTTACTTGTATCAAAAGACGTTAAATCTAATGTTTTTAATGATGAAGCACCGTCAAACATATTTGCAAAATCTGTTACTTTTAAAGTATTAAAGTTTGGGCCGAAATTTATTTTTGTTAATTTTGTAGCTTTATGGAACATATAGCTCATATCACCTACATTGCTTGTATTCAATTTACTTAAATCAACTTCCGTTAATGCAGTTCCTTGCAACATTCCTTTAAAACCAGTCGCATTTGAGGTATCAAAACCACTAAAATCAATTTTTTCCAATTTATTATATTCATAAAACATATAATTTAAAGATCCATTAGCTTTAACACCTGGTTTAAATACTACTGATTTTATTTGTTCTTTATACTTCCTAATTTCTTTTCCATAATTAGTAGCAGTACTCATATCAGAATCACTAGTGGCCCAAGTTTTATTCCCACTATCAAAGCTTCCTGTCGTTCCTGATGTTGGCGAAAACTCTAAAGTTCCATTTTTTAAAACTTTCCATGTAACTGTTCCTAAAGTACCAGTTGCATTATTGTCAATTAGATTTTCATCTTTTACTTTTTCTTCTTTTGTTTTTTCACCATCTGCTTTCTCCTGAGTAGTTGCAGTTGCAGAACTATCAGAACTACTACTTAAGTTAGCATGAGCAGTTGCTCCACCGCTAACAAAAATTAATGCAGCAACCGTTACACTTACAGCTCCTACACTATACTTTCTTATCGAATATATATTTTTTTTATTCTCTCTCTTTCTAAACATTTATTTTCTCCTTTATTTTCCTACATATATTCTACCTTTCACATATAAATTTGATATGAAATTTATGCAATTATATAGACAATATTGTTATTAAAAATAAAGAAAAAAGAGGTTAGAAAAACTAACCTCTAAATAATTAAAAAAATTAATTTTTAATTATTTTATCTATAAGTATTTTTATTCTTAACTTTATATTTTAAATTTATCTTTTATCTATTTTTTTAACTACTGCATCACCCAAAATTTGGATAGCAAAAACAATAATTAGAATTAAAATAGTTGCAACAAATGTCAAAGTGCTGTTATTACGTTGGAAACCGTCAAGATAGGCTAGATTCCCCAGTCCACCTGCTCCTATTACACCTGCCATTGCCGTTGAACCAACAAGTGCTATTGCTGTTACTGTTAAACCTGAAATAATAGCAGGCAAGCTTTCTGGTATTAATACTTTGGTAATAATTGTTGAATTTTTTGCTCCCATTGCACGTGCCGCTTCTATTACACCTTTGTCGACTTCACGAAGACCAATTTCAACAAGTCTT
This sequence comes from Gemella cuniculi DSM 15828, assembly GCF_000425665.1. Lineage (GTDB taxonomy): Bacteria > Bacillota > Bacilli > Staphylococcales > Gemellaceae > Gemella > Gemella cuniculi. The sequence goes on along the minus strand of NZ_AUDW01000023.1, from coordinate 34,973 downwards.
GCATAAAATGGTGCAGCAGAAATAATAAGTGCAGGTATGGCAGCTTGTACACCAATAATCGTTCCTATTAATACTTTAGTAAATGGAATTAATAATACTATCAAAATAATAAATGGTATTGCTCTAAAAATATTAACTATTGCTGTTACTATCGTATAAAATCCTTTACCAAAAGCACTTTTACTATTAGAAGTTACATAAAGAAGTAATCCTAAAAATAAACCTATTATAAATACCAATATTAATGACTCAAATGTCATAATTAATGTTTCTACTGTTTTATCTTGAACTTTTTCCCAGTTAACTCTTGAAAAATCAAACATTATAACACCTCCGTTAAAATACTTAGTTCATTTAATCTAGCTATTACCTTTTTAATATTTTCATCAGTTCCTAGTAGTTGGACAAACAAAGTTCCAATATTCGCATCTGCCGTTTTATCTATATGCCCATTAATTATTGTAAAATCAAAATCAATTTCCTTGACTAAGGTACTAAGAATTGGCTTTTTAGATGTATTATTATTAAAAGTAAATTTAATAATTGTACCTTCTGAAAAGATTTTTTTCCATTCTTCTATATTTTCTCTTTCTTCTATTTGTGAAGCAAATGATGTTTGACTTAAGAATTTTTTTGTAACCTCTTTTTGTGGATAGTAGAACACATCCGAAACCAAACCGTCTTCTGCTATCGTCCCACCATCTATTACAGCAACTTTCGTACAAATAGTTTTTATAACATTCATCTCATGGGTAATTAATACTACTGTAATATTAGTTTTTGCATGAATTTCTTTTATTAGATTTAACACTTCTGCTGTTGTTTCTGGATCAAGTGCACTTGTTGCTTCATCGCAAAGTAAAATCGTAGGATTTCCTGCTAATGCACGTGCTATGCCTACTCTTTGTTTTTGACCACCTGATAGTTGGGAAGGATAAGCATTTTTTCTATCTTCTAATCCTACTAATTTTACCAATTCTTCCACTCTTGATTTTATTTCAGCTTTTGACTTTCCTAAAATTTCTAACGGAAAAGCAATATTTTCTGCAACAGTTCTGCTCCATAATAAATTAAAATGTTGGAAAATCATTCCTATCTTTTGACATTTTAGACGTCTTTCTTCTTCAGTTATTTTATTGAAATCATCACCAACAACTATGACTTCTCCATCGGTAGCAACTTCCAAACCATTTAATAATCTTACTAACGTTGACTTCCCTGCTCCTGAATATCCAATTATTCCATAAATATCGCCTTCTTCAACCTTCAAATTAATATCTTTTAGTGCATGAACTTTATTATTATATATTTTATTTACATTTTTTAACTCTATCATAATTATTATCCTTTCTATAATTTTTTAAATTAAAAAACACCCTTACTCTATAAACATAGAATAAGGGCGTCATAACGCGGTACCACCTTAATTTTCACTTAGGCTACTAACATAGCTTATCCTGTAACGTGGACACACGAATAAAGTTTACAAAAATCGTTTACTTTACTAACCACTCGAACCATTTTCCTAAATTTTGTAATGTGCATTTTCAGCGAACAGCACTCTCTAAAATCACAAATATTTAATACTTATTCAAGTATCGGTTTTTATTAAGTTCTCTAAAGTATATCATTATCTTACTTTGCTGTCAAGCAAAGTAAATCAACTTATAATTTCAAAGAATAAACACTAAGTTATCTTTCGTTAGTTTTTATATATTCTGAAACTACTCTTGCCAAATCATCAAGAAGATCATCAAATTCTTCCCAATTTTTGACAGTTGCACCACTAGCAAGTGGATGTCCACCACCTACATATTTTTCTGCAAGTGTATTTATTACTGGTCCTTTTGAACGCAACCTAACACGAACTTTATTACCTTCGTCTATTGCAAAACACCAAGCATAAAGTCCTTTTAAACTTCTTATTAAATTAACTCCAGTAGAGACTTCCCCCGGGTCAACCTCGTATTTATCCATATCTTCTTTAGTAATCTTCAAATATGCTACACCGTCTTGATAAACATTATAATTTTCAAAGATAAATGCTCTAAAACGCATAAGATTATCATCAATAATTTCCATTTTATCAAGGAGTTCACTCATATTAAAGTTATATCTAATAAGTTCAGAAGCAACTTTTAAAGTATCAGCAGAGGTATTAGGGAATAAAAATCTTCCAGTATCTCCCACAATTCCAAGATATAATAATTTCGCTGCTTCGTCATTTAAGATAATATTGTATTTTTTATTTAGATATGTGTAAAAATTATAAATTAGCTCACTACAAGACGAAACTTCAGTATTAACCAAATTTATATTCGCATAATTATCCAATGGTGGATGATGATCAATTTTTATTAAAAAATTATTTTTTGTGAATAATTTTCCATCAATCCTTGGGAAATTTGCTGTATCTGTAACAATAACTAATGCATCTTCATAATTTTCTTCTGTTACTTCACTATTCTCAAATAGAAAACTAAGTGATGGCGAGTCTTTTCCTACAGTTATTACTGTTTTTTCCGGAAAGTTAGTTTTTATTATTTGGTACATAGCTCCTTGTGAACCATAAGCATCTGGATCTGGTCTTTCATGCCTGTGGATAATTATTTTGTCACTTTCTTTTATTTTAAGAAAGATCTCTTCATATAAAGTTTCGTAGTTTTCTTTCATTAAACTTCTTCTTTCTTTTAATTTCTTTGGAATACTTGGCATGTTACCATAGCTTTAGCAACCAATTCTGTTTTATCATATACTTCCACATCAAATTTTGCCGTTTTTCTTCCAATATCTAAAATAATAGTTTTTGTTGTTATTGTTCTATCTAAAGGAACTGATTTTAAGAAATACAATGAAACATTTTGCATAAGTACTTCACTTCTATTATAGTTATAACTTGTTATATGAATTGATTCATCTATAATGCTAAGTAGTGCCGAACTTGAAAACGTACCAAATTGGTCTAACATTTGCGGAATAACTTTCACCTGTAAACCGTCTGCTCTCGGTACAATTCCTTTACGCATAATTTCATCAAATGTATCGTTATTATGCCCTTCTTGGAATCTATTATTTGTTAATAGTGAGTTAATAACTATCTTTCTAGTAACAACACCAAGAAGCGTATTTTTGGCGTCAATAACCGGCATAAGTTCATAACCTTCTGAAAGCATTGTATTCGCTACAGATGAAATCGGAGTATCCAATGTAGTTGTTGCTACTTTTCTTTCCATAACTTCTTTGATAAGAGCGTCCTTCTCTTGTAAGAAAACATCACGTGCTGTAACAATACCAACTAACTTTCCATACTCATTTATTACTGGATATCTCGTATGACCTGCTTCTAACTGAAGATCATACCAATCCTTTACAGTGTTATTAAGATTTATTGTGTATAATTTTTCTACTTTTATATAAATACTTTCTACAGTAATAATATCTCTTTTAATTATTTGATCATTAGTAACACGATTTATTAAATGAGTAACAGAGAAAGTATCATGTGGTGTTATAATAAGTGGTAGATTTTTGCTATCTGCAAGTGTTTTTATATTATCATTTGGAATATATCCACCTGTTACTAAAATAGCACAGCCTTTTTCTAACGCCATTTCTATAATTTTCGGACGATTTCCTATTATCAACAATGTTCCTTGTCTTATATGTTGACCTACTTGTTCAGAATCCATTGCTCCAATTGCAAAATCTTGAACTATTTGATGAATTCCACCACGTCCTGCAATAAGTTGTCCACTTACGATATTTACGATTTCTGAGTAAGATAACTTTTCAACATTGTCTCTTTCTTTTTTCTGAATCCTTACAGTTCCCACTCTTTCTATTGAAGATACGAAACCTCTATTTTCAGATTCTTTTATCGCTCTATAAGCAGTTCCCTCACTAACTTTTAGTTCTTTTGCAACTTGACGAACTGAAATTTTACTACCTATTGGTAGGCCTTTTATATATTCTAATATTTTTTGGTGTTTTGATTTCAATGTTATTCCTCCTTATATTTTTATTATAATACAAAGTTTTTATTTACAACATATTCTCTTTATAGTAATTATATACTTTTTAATCATCTATTTCAAGATATTAGAGAGTGAAATTTCAGTTAAATTACTTACATTTCACTCTCTTGATATAATTTTTTTATATTAATTTTTTTATTTCATAATATGAAATATATTTTTTTTCTTACTATTACAGTATAATATTTTATATTTTTTCTATAACACTTACTTTGTAATTTTTTTAAAATATATTATTATTTTCTTCCAGCTGGTAATTTTTTAGCGTAACCCATTTTATTTTCTTGCTTCACTCTCGCTATTACTAATGAATCATCTGGAACATTTTCTGTAACTGTCGTTCCTGCCGCTACTACTACGCCATCTCCGATTTCTAATGGAGCTACTAAGTTAGAATTACATCCAACAAAAGTATCACTGCCTATTTTTGTTTTATATTTATTTTTTCCATCATAATTTACAGTGATAGTTCCACAACCGATGTTTGTGTTGTTTCCGACAGTTGTATCCCCTAAATAACTAAGATGAGCTGTTTTTGAACCATCCCCATATGTTGTTTTTTTCAGTTCTACAAAATTTCCTACACGAACATCTTCTCCTAGTTCACAATTATTTCTAATGTGAGAATATGGACCGACACTAGTATTATTTCCTATTTTTGAATCACTTATTGTCGAAGACAAAATTTTTACCCCATTTCCTATAATTACATTTTCTAAATATGAATTAGGTTTTATTTGACAGTCTTCTCCGATAACTGTATTTGATTTTATAGTTACATTGGGATAGATGGTAGTGTCTCTACCTATTTCTACATCTGGAGCTATATAAGTATTATTTGGATCAACTAGAGTTACACCCGCTAGCATATGTTTTGTGTTAATTCTATTTCGCATAACATTTTCAGCATATGCAAGTGCTACCCTATCATTTACTCCAAAAGTTTCATCGAAATCATCACATAAATATGTTTCGATAATCTCTTTACGCTCTCTTATTAATGCTAATACATCCGGCAAATAGTACTCACCTTGTTTATTATCATTTTTTACTTTTTCTAACATTTCAAACAAAAGTTTATTATCAAAGCAATATATTCCAGAATTAATTTCTTTTATTTGCTTTTCTTTTTCTGTCGCATCTTTTTCTTCTACTATTTTAACAAGTTTTCCATTAACATCTCGGATAATTCTTCCATACGCAAATGGATTTTCCGCATAAGCTGTTAAAACTGTTGCTTTTGCATTTGTATTTTCATGATGATCCAACATATTGTTTATTGTTTCTGATCTAATAAGTGGTGTATCACCATACATTACAATAGTTGTTCCTTCTTTATCCTTAAGTTCATCTTTGGCTACTTTTACAGCATGTGCGGTTCCTAATTGTTCAGCCTGAAGAACAAATTTTGTTCTACCTTCCAGCACCTTTTTTACACGTTCAGCTCCATGACCTACTACCGTAATTATCTCTTTCATTTTTAGGTCATTTAAACTATCTAAAACAAGTTCAACCATCGTTCTATCACATACTTTATGAAGTACTTTATATAATTTTGATTGCATTCTTGTTCCTTTACCAGCTGCCAATATTACCGCATATCTATTATTCATTATTAAATTCCTCTTTCCTAACCTCTCTTAATTTATCTATAACATTCCCTAATTTCACGTTAAAGGTTCCATTAAATTCATCAATGTTATCTATTTTTGACAAATATAGATAATCATCCTCATGTTCTCTTGGCGAATCGAAGCACTGGGTAATTATTACTTTTCCTACTACTTCGGCATCAAACTCGCTCATAAGACTCTCCATACCAGTCAACACTCCACCACCACGCATAAAGTCATCAACTAATAAAACTTTTGAATGAGTCTTCAAACTTCTTTTTGATAAAATCATCGTTTCTATTTTTTTGGTTGAACCTGAAACATAATTAATCGCCACAGTTGTCCCTTCAGTTACTTTATTATCACGTCTTATTATTATAACCAGTTTATTTAATATAGAAGCAATAGCGTATGCTACCGGAATACCTTTAGTAGCTACTGTCACTACAGCATCAATATCCTTATTTTTGTATATAGTTGCTATAACTCTTCCTAATTTATTCATTAAACTAGGATTACCAATTATATCGGACATAAAAATATATCCACCAGCTAATAGTCGATCTCCATCTTTTATCTTTTCTATAAAACTATCAAGAATTTTTTTAGCATCTTCTTCTACTAAAGTTGGGGTGAAAATAACCCCACCACTAACTCCGGCTAATGTCTTTACTTCTCCAATATTTTCTTCTTTAAATCCTGTTTTTATTATATGGATATCTTCACTTATAGAGGATTTTGCTTGATTGAATTTTGACACAAAATAAGTTAATGGTATTAGCTTATTCGGATTATTTAGTAAATATTCCGTCATTACTACTATTCTTTCACTTCTTTTTAGTTTCATCTTATACTCCTTAAATCGTATATTATACGTTAATGATACCATTATTGTTCGTATTAGTAAAGCAAAAAATAGTTTATATACTTTTTTAATATATATTCATAATAATTTCATTTTAGATAACTATCATAAAGAAAAAAATTAGCTAATAAATTAGCCTGCTAAGCTAATATTAAAAAATTATTATATCCTTAAATTAAGTAAATTTCCAATAAAAAAATCAGAGTATCTTTAAATACTCTGATCTGTATCGTGCGTGTTATCTAAAACTCCTTCTAAATTTATTTTAAATCTCATCCCCTTTTCAAAAGGCATAAAACTATATTCCATTTGGTAACTTTCTAGTATATTCTTTACAATATAAAGCCCTACCCCTGTTCCTTCTTGTAATTTATTAACAACTTGTGAATGATAAAATATATTAAACAAATTTTCTAATTCCTTTTCATTTAACGGATCACATTCATTATCTATTATCACACAACTGTTTTCAACATAAATTGATACCTCTGTATTTTTATTAGAGTATTTTATAGCATTACTTATAACATTTGATAAAATTTTTTCCAATGCATGAAAATTCATCACAACAACAATATCATCAAAAACTTCATTATGAATGACTATATTTTTCACAACATAAAGTTCTCTATAACGTTTTATAATTTGTTCCAAATTTTCTTTTAAATATAGCTTTTCTTTATCCTCTGTCCATTCTTCAAATTTTGATGACTCTAAAATATTCTTTAATAATTCATTTAAATTATCAATTTGACGTATACTTTTTTCTAAGTAAGTAGTGTGATCTCTATATTTTCCTACATTACACTTCATACTCTCCAATAATATTCTAACACTTGTCAGTGGAGTTTTAAATTCATGAGAAACTCCACGTAAAAAAGCTACTTTTTGTTCTTGAAGATTTAATAAATTTTCGTTTGTTTTCTCAAGTTCATCAATAGTTGATAATAAATTTTTATAAACTTTGTTAATTTGAAAACCCACCTCCCCTAACTCATCTTTATTATCTTCATTAAATTTCGCATCATACTCCATATTCTCCATTTTTTTAGTTATTTTTGCTATATGCAACAATGGCGTAACTAACTTTTTTGAATAGAAATGCGAAAAAATAATTGAAAAAATCAAAGTTGAAATTAATGTAAAAGGAAGATAAAGTAGTGTTATATCAATAGCATCTTGTAGCAAATTACTTCCTACCACAAACTGAACAGTTACTGCTTTATCTTCCTTTGTTCTTATTATTCTTTCCTCAACAATAATATAACCAGCATGGTCTCTTTCATCTATTGTTAAATCATGAACTAGAGGGAGCTTCCCATTAGCTACATCTTTTTTTAAATGTGCGGTTATATTAATGTTTTTGGAATAAGCAATTAGTATTTCTGTTATATCAGCTTCACTCTTTCCTTTTAAATATTCCACCATAATGTCTGCACTGCGACAAATTTTCTCTTTTTGACTATTTATATAATACGATGGAAAGGTAATATAAATAATCACATGTATAAAAATGATAATACTATTTAAGATTCCCAGAATTTTGAAAAATGTTTTAGGAAAAATTTTTATGTTTTTTATCATAATTTTTATCATAGGCTCATTTTATATCCTACATTCTTTATGGTAACTATACAATCTAAACCCAACTTTTTCCTCAAATTTTTCACATAAGAATCTATTATCCTATCGAATGGTATATCATCTTTATCTTTCCACACAGCATCTAATATAGTATCTCTCGTAACAGCTTTGTTTACATTGTTCAAGAAAAATTTCAGAATCTTTATATTTCCAAATATCATGTTCTCTATAATGTCTTTCTAACAAAACTTCTACTCTTTTTTGTAATAGTGCTAGAGAAACTGGTTTTACAACATAGTCATCTGCTTTCAGATCAAAACCTTTTAATTGTATTGGTTCATCTTCGAGTGCACTCAAAATAATGATAGGAACTGCACTTTTACTACGAATTTCTCTTAATACCTCGAATCCATCTTTCTTGGGTAAGAGTAAATCCAGAACTATTAGATGTATACTGTACTTATCGAATAATTCCATAGCTTCAATCCCATCCATCGCACGTAAAACAACATATCCTGCTTCTTTTAAATATTCACCTATACCTTCTAAAATAAGTTCTTCGTCATCTACAACTAATATATTATAATTCATTTCTAACCTTTCTATCTTACTACCTTCCACAAAAAAATTTCTACTCCACTACCTATATAAAAAAGTAGGCCGTAGATAATTATAGACAAGAGTAAAAACAAAAATTTAAATTTCTTGATTTTACTCTTATCATTTTTATCATAATAAATTATTTTCAAAATTTAAAATAAAACTTTTTTATCTAAATCAAGCAAATCATCATAGATTCAAATTAGTCTTTTTTAGTAATTATACGACAATATTTTTATATCCACCCCTTATTTCTACACTATTCTATTTTTAAATCCTCAATTACATCATTAATACACCTAAAGAAAAAATATATTTTCACGCTATATTTACAACGCTACATTAGTTTCTTTTGGTGTGGGTACTTTAATTTCCTTACTTTGAATAACTTTCCAATTATTTATCTCTTCAGAAATAATAGCCTCACAAGAACTTATAAAAATAGTTAATGAATTTTTTTTATTTTCATATTTCTCCGCTTTCCCTTTGTATAAATACTTTTCTTTTTCTAATAATTGAACCGTATGTTGATAAGAAATCCAATGTTCTTTTGCATTGTACAAACTAATAATTCCTTCACATAACAAACCCAAACTAGCCAAGCAAACAGACAAAACTCTGTATTTATTACTTTCCATAGGAATAGCACAACACACCGCTATAAGAAACCCCGATAATATTTCCGTTATTTTTAGCACCTTATATCGCCGTCTATGCTGTATGCTTTTTTTTGTAAAAATTTCTATCTGAGCATTAACGCGCTTTTCAATATATTCTTGCTCTGATAGTTGCATTCTCACTCACACTCCTTTACTACAAAAATTCGAGAATCAATGATATATAACCCTATACCAATAAATTCTCTAAATTTACATATATAAATCCCCTTCCACCCCTAAGAAAGAGGTTTTATATAAGAAATCCCTATTAAGATTATATCACTCTGATATGGACTAAATATGGAATATTGAAAATATTATCATAAAAGTTCTAAAAAATTCTGAAAATATAAAAGTTTATTATTGAAATTCTATAAAGTGTTTTATTTATTTCTAACTCACCATTAAGACTTCTAAACTACTTCTTTACTTTTAGATTTTTCTAGTTATTATTTTAATTTTCTCTCGATTACGTGTTTCATAAATCATATTATCCTTCATGTATTTTATAAAATAAAACCAGTACTTATTATTACTTTCTATTTTTTTTCTTTCTATAAGTTTTTTGTAGTTTTTAAAATCAAAGATTAATATTTGAAAAACATTATCGCTTACTCTTATTACAAATATATAGATTTGTCTGTCTGCTTCTCTAGGTCTTGAAAACCACCCCTTCCATTTTCCAATAATCTTTTCATAATTTTTACTATAAAAAATATAGTCTTCAGATTCTCCCTCCAAAGTATCTTTTAATTTATCTTTTAATTTATCTTTTAATTCTATAAACAGCTTTTCCTTTATCTCTATAATATTGGTAGATTTATTCACATCAGGAAGCACGTAATCCTCTATATAATCACAAAAAATATATTCATCTATCTCATTAGAAAATTCATAATAATTTTTGCCATTAAACATACTGCAATCAATATATTCGCACCCTATAAAATTCTCACAGTTAAAATCACTATTAAAAGTACATCTTATAAAACTTTTATTTTTTAATTCTAAATTTCTTATTAATGAAAAATCAATACCAATAAAAACATCATACTCCTCACTAGAAAGAAATTCTAAATTCACATTTTTAGTTTTCACTATTGTTTTTATCAGTTGATTAATTAAATCCATTGTCTTATTAGCCCAATTCGTAATTTTATCATCATTAGCAATATTTTCAATATTTTCTTCTTTATTTGATACTCTCGGTTTTGCCAGTGTGGAGTGCCGCTAATATTCCTTCATAATTTAGCATATTAATTACATTAACAGCACCTTTATTTATTTTTTGACATTCTTCTATAGATTTCTTCCTATTTTGAAATTCATGATTACTAGAAATATATTCATAAGCTGTTAGAATATTTCTTAATTTTGAAATATCATAAATAGTAATATTATTTTCTTTAATATTATCTACAATTTCAGAAATTTGTTTATTGTAATTATCAGTAACCTCTATCATATTTTTTAATTCTTTAAAATAATAGTCGTTTTCTTTAAATTTTTTATCATAAATATAAGTTACTATCGCAGGTATTGCCAAAACAAATGTTGATAACCATTTTAAGAGTTCAATATTTAAATATTCTCCTCTTAAAAGAAAATATATCGCTGTACAAATTATTAAACTAATAAAAAGTGCTATTGCATAAACAAATGGAATATTATTTTTAGAGTATTCTTTTATTTTTAATACAAGTGTTCTAATCAAAAACATTTTTTTCTCCTTTCATAAAATAAATTTTATATAAAACTAAATTCAATACTTTTAAATTTCAACTCATTATATCACCGCTTTGTAATAACAATATAAAATCTCATTCTACTTAATAAAAATTCTTCTAAAATTATCACATAATTTATTTCAAAATTTGTCAAATAAAAAACTACGATTTCTTTCTAATCGTAGTTTTCTATATTTTTTATTATCTAAACATTTTCAGGAAAAATCTTAAAGTAATTTACTCAAGTATTAAATTCAATATTTTCCTTTTAAATTCCTCGCTTAAAGCCTAATTTTTATTTTTCTTTCCAAACTTCTAGTGTTCTTATTTGGTTTTCTTCTACTTTTCTTACCACAAAAGTAAGTTTATCTATTGAATACACAGCACCTACCTTAGCCTCATATTTTTCCATATACACGTAAGCACCTATTGTATCCACTTCTTCATGTGGAAGATTGACTTTGAAGAGTGCATTAATATCTTGGATTGGTACCCATCCATCTACAAGATAATGTCCATTCTTTAATTTTTTTATTAAACTTTGCTCATCTTCGTCAAATTCATCACGAATCTCACCAGTAATTTCTTCTACAATGTCTTCAAGAGTTACAACACCACTAGTTCCTCCATACTCATCGGTAATAACTATCATATGCTCACGATTTTGTTTTATTATCGAAAGCACTTGAGAAATTGGTGTATGTTCAAAAACTTTTATCGCTGGTGTTATATACTCTGTTAAATCTTCTGTTGTTTCTAATGGTTTATCGGTAAACAAAAGTTTCTTAACATTCAAAATACCTATGATTTGGTCTTTATCACCATCTTCTATAACTGGATATCTTGTATATTCTTCCTGCTTTAATTGACGCATTATGATTCCTAATGAATCGCTCATATCAATAGCTTCTACTTCTGTCCTTGGTGTCATAATTTCTTTAGCAATTTTGTTATCAAACTCAAAAACTCTCTCAACATAACGATACTCTGTATCATTAATTTGACCATGTGCTCTTGATGATTTCATAATTGTTCTTAATTCTTGTTCACTATGAATATCATCATGCTCTGAAGCTGGTTCAACTCCAAAAAGTTTCGCTATAAGATTTGCTAATGAATTTAACAACCAAACTAATGGACGCATTAACTTATCGAACATATACATTGGCCATGCTACTTTAAAACATGTTTTCTCTGCCTCTTGAATCGCAATAGTTTTTGGGACTAACTCCCCTAATACAACATGAAGTAGTGTCATAAAAGCAAACGAGAAAACTAATGAAATTGTATGCGTAAGAGTAGAACTCATATTAAACAGTTCAAATAATGGATTGAACAACGCATGAAAAGTTGACTCACCTAGCCATCCAAGACCTAATGATACGATAGTAATTCCTAACTGAGTTGCTGATAAATAATGATCTAATTGCTCTACCATAGTTAGCAGTATTTTGGCTGTTTTATTGCCAGTTTCTGCTAATTCTTTTATTCTAGTCGGTCTTAACTTCACAAGTGCAAATTCGAACATAACAAATATTGCAGAAGCCATTAGTAAAAATATTATAATTAAAATTTTAAATAAGATACTGAGATCCATAATGGTTTAATTTAACCTCTTTCTTGATATATTAATAAATAATTTTACTATATATAATAAACTTTTTCAAATATTATGATAAAAATTTTGCAGTAATTCTAATAATTTTCTAATAAAATAATTTAAAAATATCATACAATAAAAAGTTAAAAAATATAATATATAGTTTTATAGAATTTTTAAAGGTTATGTGCTACTATAAATTTACAAAGCACAAATACATAATCTAGTTAAAAATATTTTTTAAGGAGTAACTTATATGGACAAAAACGATGAGTTTAATAAATTTTGGAATAAAAAAATAGAATTTATAAATACTGTTTCACTAAATTATAATCTTACTAAAACTTCATTTTCTACTTTTGATAATATAGAATATTATGATCTGTACTTTACAAGCTTTGACGGTGCAAAAATTTATGCCAAATATTTAAAAAATAAAAAAATTAGAAAAAATATTCCCAAAAATAAAAAAATCCCTGTCCTTTTTTATTTCCATGGATATCCTGCCTCAAGTAGAAACTGGCTTGAAAAAACAGCATACTGTTCATTAGGATATGACATAATTGCTATGGATTTTAGAGGACAAGGTGGACTTAGTGAAGATATCGGCGGTGTTAAAGGAGCGACTGCATTTGGGCACATAATAGCTGGTATTGATGATGATATTAGCAATATGATCTATGTTAAAAATATTCTTGATATGTGTCTTTTAGTCAAAATTGTACAAACTTTTCCTGATATTGATAGATACAATTTAAATTCTTTTGGAGCATCACAAGGAGGAGCTTTTTCATTAATTTGTGCCGCACTAAATAAAGATATAAAAAAATGTATTTCACTATATCCATTTCTTTCTGATTTTAAAAAAATTTATGATCTTGATAAGGATATCGGAGCATACGAAGAACTTAGATTGTACTCAAGGTGGTTTAATGTTGATGGGAAATTAGATTCTAATCTTTTTAACAAACTATCCTTTATTGATAGTAAAAATTTTGCTCCAAAAATTTCAGCAAAAGTACTTTTTGGAATTAGTGCCTTAGATTCAGACTGTCCAGTTGAAACACAATATGCTCTTTTTAATAATATAAGCTCCGAAAAAAAATTATGCTTGTATAAAAAATATTCTCATGAAGACATTCCACCTTTTGGAAATGAAGTCTTAAGTTTTCTATTAGAACAATAATTGTCTAATTTAAATTTCTATCTAACACAAAATTTTTATGGAGAAATAATACAAATGAAATTAGAAAAAAATAGAAATATTTTATATTCAAAAAAACAAATTTTAAAAAATCACCCTTGTGCAAATTGTTACGAAGTTTATTTTTATGCAATAGATAATTCTAAAATTCAATTTGACATGATAATACCAAAAGATAAAATCAAAGGTGTAATTATAGAATTCCCAGAGTACAAAGTTTTAAATAAAGATTATCTAAGTTTAAGTAGATATTGTCTTTTGGGATATACTGTTATATCTGTCCATATAAGAGGACAAGCAGGTAATAGTGAAAATAACATATCTTGTTCGCATTTTCCACTATTAAATAATTACCAGTCCATACCATATTACAACTATGTCTTTCAAGATTGTCTTGATGTAATATCTATCACTCAAGAGATGTTTCCTAATTCTCCAATTTTCTTATGTGGAGTTGGACAAGGAGGAGCAATTAGTATCGTATGTTCAGCAATAAATAAAGCTATTCAAAAAATATTTGTTGCTGATGTCTCACTTTGTGATTTAGAAAATATTTATAATTCAGATAATGATATAAACTTCTATTCAAGTATAAGAGAATTCATCCGAGCTTATCCCCACAAAGAAAAAAATATGCTAAAGCAATTAAAAGAAATTGATATACTCAGTTACTCAAATAAGGTTCTTGCTAAAGTATATTACTGCTACTCACATCTTGATATAATTACTCCTAAAACTTCTCAAAACAAACTTATAAATTCTATAAAGGATATAGAAGTAATAAATTATAAAAAATTGGAGTATAAAAAAATATTTCAACATGCCTTTGATGAATTTTTATTAAAAAAGTTAGCAGAAGATTAGTATTAAACTTTAGAATAAAAAATTTTCCAATTCTCCATTATTTTTTGTCCACTACTAACTTATAATCTTTAAAAAATAAAAAGATATGAAGTCAAATTTTTCTGTAAGATTTCATATCTTTTTTTAAAAATTTATTTTTCTGTAACTTTCAAACGAGCTATTGCTTTTGCTAGTGCTAACTCTGCACGACGAACATCTAGACTATTAGTCTTTTTTTCTAATCTTTCTTCAGCACGTTTTTTAGCTCTTCTAGCACGTTCAACATCTATATCTTTTGCCAACTCTGCAGTTTGAACTATTACAGTTATTTTATTTTTATGTGTTTCTACAAATCCTTCGCTTATAGCTAGAGCTTCTTCTCTTCCGTCAGGAAAGACTACTTTCAATGGCCCAATTTTTAATGAAGCTACCATAGGAACATGGTTCGCCATTATTCCTAATTGGCCGCCTGGAGTATCCAACACAACCATAGAAGCCTCTTTCGCATTATAAGCTTCTCCATTAGGAGTAACAATACTTACATTTAAAGTATTCATCTTTTATCCTCCTATTGTATTATACTTCTACTCCTAAATTACGAGCTTTTTCTAATACATCTTCAATTCCACCTACAAGACGGAAGCAATCTTCTGGAATATGATCATACTTACCATCTAAAATTCCTTTAAATGCTTCTACTGATTCTGATACTGGAACGTAAGAACCAGGTTGTCCTGTAAATTGTTCAGCAACATGGAAGTTTTGTGATAAGAAGAATTGAACACGACGTGCTCTATCAACAGTTTTTTTATCTTCATCACTAAGTTCATCCATACCTAATATAGCTATAATATCTTGTAATTCACGATATTTTTGAAGTGTTCTTTGAATTTTAGTCGCAACTTGGTAGTGTTCTTCTCCTACAATTTCAGGAGCCAATGCTCTTGATGTAGAAGCTAGCGGATCAACAGCCGGATAAATACCCATTTCTGTCAACGCACGTTCAAGGTTAGTTGTTGCATCTAAGTGAGCAAATGTTGTTGCTGGTGCTGGGTCAGTATAGTCATCGGCAGGAACGTAAATCGCTTGGATAGATGTAACAGAACCTTTTTTAGTTGAAGTAATACGCTCTTGAAGACGCCCCATCTCTGTAGCAAGTGTTGGTTGATATCCAACGGCAGAAGGCATACGTCCTAATAACGCTGAAACCTCAGATCCTGCTTGTGTAAAACGGAAAATATTATCGATGAATAATAATACGTCTTGCCCTTCTTCATCACGGAAATATTCCGCCATTGTTAAACCAGTTAATGCAACACGCATACGTGCTCCCGGCGGCTCATTCATTTGTCCAAATACCATGGCTGTTTTATTAATAACACCCGAATCTTTCATTTCGTAATACAAGTCATTTCCTTCACGAGTACGTTCTCCTACTCCAGTGAAAACTGATAGTCCACCATGTTGTTGTGCTACGTTATTGATAAGCTCTTGAATAAGAACTGTCTTACCAACTCCGGCACCACCGAATAGACCAATTTTACCACCTTTGATATAAGGAGCAAGAAGGTCAATAACCTTGATACCTGTTTCTAATACTTCGACATGCGTTGATAATTCTTCAAAAGTTGGTGCTTCTTTATGGATAGATTCTTTTTGTACATCATCTCCTGCTTCTTCACCATTATCAACCGCTTCTCCTAGTACGTTAAATACACGCCCTAGTGTGTAATTCCCTACAGGAACTGTTATCGGTGCTCCTGTATCAACTACTTCTGCTCCTCTATTTAAACCATCAGTTGATGACATCGCAATAGTTCTCACGACATTATCACCAATTTCTAGAGAAACTTCAAGAACTAATTTTTCTTTTTTTCCATCGCCTTTGTCTACATAAACTTCAAGAGCATTCAGTAGATTAGGCATATGCCCTGATTCGAATTTAACATCTACTACAGGTCCCATAACTTGGAGAATATAACCTTTATTCATATGATGTTTGCTAACTTAATAGCTTCTCCTTTCTCATAAACTATTTTGTAGCTGCTGCTCCACTTACAATCTCTGTGATTTCTTGAGTAATTGCAGCTTGTCTTGCACGATTATATTTAATCGTAAGTGTATCAATAATATTTCCCGCATTATCAGTCGAATTTTTCATCGCTGTTTTTCTTGCAGAATGTTCACTAGCTTTACTATCTAATATACTACCATAAATCATACTCTCTGCATATTGTGGTAATAGTACATCTAGTACCGCTGCCTCACCAGGTTCAAATTCATAAGCTCCTGATACAACACTTTCTGAATTTGTGAATTGATCTGTATCCTCTATAGGTAGTACTTGGTTTTCTGTTACTACTTGTTGAATCATACTAACAAAGTGATTATAGTGAAGATAAATTTTATCATATTCTTTATCTATGAAATATCCTACTACTTTATTAGTTATTTCTTTAACCTGTGTGAAACTTGGCTCATCTGGTATATCTTTATAACTATCAATTATATTATAGCCATTTTTCCTGAAAAATTCTGCTCCATAATTTCCTATAGCAACTATTCCATACTCTGTAGTTTTATGTCTTTCATTTACAATATTAACAAAATTTCTGATAATATTAGCGTTAAAACCACCGCACAATCCACTATCACTAGTGATTACAACATAAAGAGTTTTCTTAGCATCTCTACGTTCTAGCATAGGATGTTTTGCATTACTTTCTTTTGAAAAAATAGTTCCTATAACTTCTTGCATTTTTCGTACATATGGATTGAATTTTTGTGTATTAGTTTGTGCTTTAAGGAGTTTTGAGGTAGAAACCATCTCCATCGCTTTAGTTATATGACTAGTTTTTTTGGTAGAATTGATTTTATTTTTAATATCTCTAAGTGACGCCAATTAATTCACCACCTTTTCTCTACTCATCTATTCTAAGAAAAAGTTTTTTTGAATGCTTCAATAACACCATTCATTACTTCTTCTTCTGGTAAATCTTTTGTTTCTAATATATGTTTTATTGCATCATTTTCATGTGCATCTAAATACGCATAAAGTTCTTGTTCAAATCTATGAATATCATTTACTTCTACATCATCTAAATACCCATGAGTAAGTGCATAAAGTATCATTACTTGTTTTTCTACTGGAATAGGTTTATGCAAATCTTGTTTTAAAACTTCAACCGTACGTTTACCACGCTCTAATTTTTCACGAGTAGCTGGATCTAAATCAGAACCAAATTGGGCAAAACTTTCCAGTTCACGATAAGAAGCTAAATCTAAACGCAATGTTCCTGACACTTTTTTCATCGCTTTAATTTGTGCAGATCCTCCTACCCTAGATACTGAAAGTCCTGCGTTAATCGCTGGTCTTATACCAGAGAAGAATAAATCTGATTGTAAGAAGATTTGTCCATCAGTTATAGAAATAACATTAGTTGGAATATAGGCAGAAATATCACCCGCTTGAGTTTCTACAAAAGGTAAAGCAGTAATACTTCCTCCTCCAAAATCTTCACTAACACGTGCTGCACGCTCTAAAAGACGACTGTGTAAATAGAATACGTCCCCTGGATATGCTTCACGACCTGGTGGTCGTTTTAATAGTAATGATAACTCACGATAAGCTGCTGCTTGTTTTGATAAATCATCATACACTATTACTACATCTTTTCCATTGAACATGAATTCTTCTGCCATTGCAACTCCTGCATAAGGTGCAATATATAAAAGCGGTGCTGGTTGTGATGCTGATGCAGTTACTACGATAGTATAATCTAACGCACCATGGTCTTTAAGAGTTTCAACAACACTACGTACTGTAGATTCTTTTTGACCTATTGCTACATAAATACAAATAACATCTTGACCTTTTTGTGCTAAAATCGAGTCAATAGCTACTGCAGTCTTCCCAGTTTGTCTATCTCCAATTATAAGTTCACGTTGCCCTCGTCCAATTGGAACCAAAGCATCAATCGCCTTAATACCTGTTTGGAAAGGAACCGATACTGACTTACGTCCCATAACTCCCACAGCAGGAGATTCAATTGCTCTTCTTTTAGATGTAGTTACTGGTCCACGTCCATCAACTGGTTGTCCTAAAGGATCCACTACACGGCCTATTAACTCATCACCCACTGGAACGTCCATAACACGTCCAGTACGACGAACTTCATCTCCTTCTTTTATGTCTGTTGTTGGACCAAGTATTACAATCCCAACGTTTGTATCTTCAAGGTTTTGAGCTAAGCCCATAACCCCAGTTTTTGTAAACTCAACAAGTTCACCACTCATTATTTCATTAAGACCGTATACACGTGCTATACCGTCCCCAACTTCAATTACTGTTCCGACATCTGTTGACTTAACTTCAAACTGATAATTCTCTATTTGTGATTTTAGTAATGCACTAATCTCTTCAGCTCTAATAGCCATTTATGTCCCTCCTTGTTTCAACTTCTACTAGATATTAGAAATTCTATTTTTAATACTATTCAATCTTGCTTTCACACTGGCATCAATAATCTTATTGTTATAAGTTATTTTCAAACCACCGATAAGACTCTTATCTATTACATTACTAACTTCTACTTTATCTAGTTGCAAATCACTCTTAATTTTTTCTTTTAAATTACTTAATTGCATATCTGTTAATTTAGTAACAGATTCAACTTTCACAATAGCACTATTGCTATGTCTGTTGAAACAATCTTCATATTCTTCTAATACAAAATTTATTAGAGAAATTTGCAAATTACTTACTAAGATTTTTATAACATTCACAACGCTTTTATTTGCATTTATGAACGAAGAATCTATTAATTCTATTTTTTTTATTTTTTCTATATTAGGGTTGTTCATCAAAGTAATAAAATCGGCATTTTCTGAAATAACTTTGGCAACCACTTTCAAATCGCCAAGTACTTCTTCTAATGAGTTACTCTTACGTGCCACATCAAATAAAGAATCACCTATTTTATTAGCTAATACTGATTTACTCATTATTTCACCCCTACCTCTTTTATGACTTTATCCACATATTCACTTTGTGAACTTTCATCAAGTTCTTTTTCTAAAATTTTAGAAGCTACAAGCACTGATAATTCAGCAATTTGTTTGTTGATTTCTTCAAGTGCTCTTTTCTTCTCATCTTCGATATCTCTTTGTGCATTCAATTTTAATTGTTCTGCTTGAGTACGTGCTTCATCAAGAATAGCTTGTTTTTCAATCTTAGATTGTTCACGAGCATCTTCCATCATAGCCTTAATTTCTTTTTGAGCATTTTTTAATTTTTCTTGATTTTCTTCAAGTAATACCAATGCTTCTTTTTGATTTTTAGCTGCATCATCCAACTGTCCTTCGACAAGTTTTTGACGTTCATCTAACATATCAATAAGTTTATCCCAAGCAAATTTTTTAAGTAATACTAGTAGGATTAACACTGCTATTACATTTATAGCCATGTTTCCTAAATTGAAACCTTGATGAGAAGAATGTTCTGTAGCTAAAAATACTAAGTTTGTCATATTTTAACTGCTCCTGTTCTTCTTTACTCTTAGTTCATATCTTAATACTAAAAAATTATTTGAATGAAAGAATAAACGCTACAACGATTGCTAAGATAGGTACCGCTTCAACAAGTGCGAACATAACAAACGCGTTAGATCTTAATCTAGGTTCTACTTCTGGTTGGCGAGAAACACTCTCCATAAATTTACCGAATAAAAATCCGTTACCAATCCCTGCTGCTAATGCTGCTAATCCTGCTGCTATTCCTGCTCCAATATATGCTGACATAATAATATGTTCCTCCTTGAATATTAAATATTTATTAATTTCTTATTTTTTATATTTATTTTAGTGCTCATCACTAATTTTATGTGATAAGTACGTAAACGATAATATCGTAAAAATATATGCTTGGATAACTCCAATAAATAAAGAGAATCCTTTCCAAACAACTAAACCAGACACCCCTGCAATAGCTCCAAATACCCCTACTGTTGCGAGTGAGCCTAACAATGCTAGAAGAACTTCTCCTGCATAAATATTACCAAATAAACGCATTGATAATGTTAAAAGGTTAGTAAACTCTTCCAGTATTTTAAATGGTGTTATACCAATACCGGCAGAAGTATATGTCCCCAAATAATGTTTACTACCCTTATACTTAAATCCTGCATAATGAGTAAATAGAATTACCAACAATGCAAGTGAGAATGTGAATGTAGGATCGGCTGTTACCGAATTCACATACACGACTCCATTATAGCTAACTTCTATTAAGACACCAATAGTGTTAGCTACTGCAATTAGAGAAATAAGAGTAAGCGCTGTCGCCCATAATCCTTTACCATATTTTCGCCAACTCACATTGGCTTTTATAACATTATCAGCTACAAAGACTGCGAGTAGTTCTGCCATATTTTGACGTTTACTGTCTGGTCTTAGTCTTATTCTGCTCGTTATGAACATCACAAAAACAAAAGTCAAAGCAACTGTTATTAATGTCGTAATTACACTGGGGATATTGATTGTTATATCATACCCAAATAATTTGGTAATAAGATATGTATGCTTTTCCATATATTTCCCTCACCTCTTTTCATTAGATATTATTATATTTCTAAATCTGTACTATGATAAAATCAAGAAATATCTAATAAATATTATAATACCTTTTTTAGATATTTTCTAGTTATTTCTTAAAATTTATATGAATTATTGAAAAATTTAATTTTTTACTTAGTACCAAAAATTCTATCTCCAGCATCTCCTAGTCCAGGTACGATGTATCCGTGGTCATTAAGTTTCTCATCTAATCCAGCTATAAAAATCTCAACATCAGGATGTGCATTATGTAATGCTTCTACTCCTTCAGGAGCTGCTATTAAACACATAAATTTAATATCAGTTACTCCACGTTGTTTTAAAGAATCTATTGCTGCAATAGCTGATCCTCCGGTAGCAAGCATAGGATCTACTACTATAAACAAACGCTCCTCCGGATTGCTTGGTATTTTTACAAAATACTCATGAGGTTGCAAAGTTTCTGGATCACGATACAAGCCAACGTGTCCTACTCTTGCAGATGGAATTAAATCCATTAACCCATCTACCATTCCTAATCCAGCACGCAAAATTGGGACAAAAACTACTTTTTTCCCTGCCAATCTTTTACAAGTTGTTTTCTGGATAGGAGTTTCGACTTCTACATCTTCCAAGGGTAAATCTCTTGTGATTTCATAAGCCATAAGAGACCCTACTTCATTTGTAAGTTGTCTAAAATCCTTAGATCCTGTTTTCTTATCTCTTATAAAAGACAATTTATGTTGGATCAATGGATGATCAAATACATGAACTTTTGACATAATTATAATTCTCCTTTTTACTATTATTACATACTATTTTACTCTAATTAACATATTTTCACAAGCAATAATTGAAAATAATTTAATCGTATTCAAAAATATTTTTTTATAATTTCATTCAAAATACTAGACTTATAAATTGTAAAATATTAAAATGAATGAAAAAGTATTTTTGGAGTGTTGATATGAAGAATAAAAGTTTATTAATTACATTATCATTAACTAGTTTTTTATACTATGTTATACCATTATTGTTTCTAAAATTTTACAATGGTACGTCCGATAAAGCAGGATTTATTTTGATATTATTTTATATTTGTGCTGCTTTTGCAATTAATGTTATTATCCCTTTCTTTTTGGAAAGAAAAATATACGTTCCAATTTCAAGTATTATTTTCGCTCTACCTCTTGTTTTTATTTTCAATAATACTGTAACCGTGCTAATTGGTATAATCTTTATTTTTTCTTTTCTAGGTTATGCTATTTCTAGCCTGTTAAAATAATTTTATAGGAGATTTATTTATGACTATTTTTAAACGAAATTTTTTAATAGCTATAGCTATTTATATACTTTTTTACCTTGGACCTATACTTGTTAATCCATTCGCAACTTTAAACTTAGCAGAAGCATTTGTTATTGCGTTACTAATCTTTGGTGGTTTTTACCTTAGTTATATATTTTTATATACTAATAAAAGTAAATTAGATGAGCGTACAAAAAATGGAATTATTACTATTATAATTATGCTTCTTGCCTTAATATTATATTATAATCCTTTTAGTTTCCCAGTGAGATTTAATATAATTATTAACAAATATCTAGCTATTATTTTACTGATTGTTATTTTAGGATTATTGCTATTTTTCGCAAGAAACATACGTAATTATCATTTCTTAGTTATTCTATTTGCTCCTTCTATTATTCAAGGAATATTAATGAGAGTATCAAATCGTGCTATGATTTTTTATCTTACAAATCCAAATTTCACACTTTATCTTATAGTTGCAATTTTTGTCGGATATATCATTTATAACAATAAGAAGTGATTTTAGAGTTTTTATCTAAAATCACTTCTTATTTATTAGTTATCTATTTCAACCTTCAAAACTTTTCCTGTAATCGCATCTATCTCAATATCGTACTCTAAACCATTTGCTCTAACTTCTACATCATAAATTAACAATGCTCTTCCATTGTTTTTATATGCATAGTCGTCTTCATATTCTGTACGAAGTTTATCGAATCTTATGTTAGATTCTGGTGTTGAAATCGCTTGTGCCACTATTTGACGAATTTCTGCTTGAGATTTAATATTTTGGCTTTGATTTTCTACATTATCCGCACCTTTTACATTAGTTGTTGTCTCTTGATTTGCCTTAACATCTTCTGTCTGACTATTATTTTCATCTTTATTTTCTGAATTATTTTGTGTCCCCACATTCATTTTAACTTTGGAATAAGCATCTTGAATTTTTGCTCGTTGACTTTTTTCATATTTATCATAAGCATATACTCCTACTCCACTAGTTACTACAATTGCCAATGCTCCAATAACAAAAGGTTTTAAAAAATTTCTTTTTTGTTTTTTTATCTCCTGATTGTTTGCATACTTCATATTTTCCGAATTATTTACATTTTCTACATAATTTCCGTCTAAAGTTTCAATTTTGTTATCATCAATTTTATTTGTCATTTTTCTTACCTCTCATTTTTTATATTTTTATTATAATCTAGCTTTACAAGTACAATCTTTTATACTTGGTAATTTTATTTTATATTAATTTCATGAATATAAAATGAACAACTTATTTTATTTTCGTATTTTCTTCGCTAATTAATATTTAAAAATTCTACATAATAAAATATAATTAATAATAAAAATTATGTGAAAGTAATACAACTAAAAATTTATTACAAATTTTGCTCCTTTAGGTTTATTATCCAAAATCGCTATTTTCCCATTATGAAGTTCCACTATTTTTTTTGAAATAGCTAGACCTAATCCAGACGAATTATCTTGTATTGTTGTTCTTGATTTATCTATTTTATAGAATCTATTCCAAATATTTTGTTTCTCTTCATCACTGATTCCTACTCCATCATCTTTTACTTCTAAAATAATACTATTCCTCTTTGCTAATGTTATAGATATTTCCGAATTTGAATATTTCAAAGCATTCGACAATAAATTATCTACTAAGCGCATTATTAAAACCTCATTACCAAATATTGAAATATCATCTTCTATATTAATAATTAAATTTATCCCTTTACTTTCAAATAGCTTTTTATAATCCTCAAGATTTTTCTTTAGTTTAGTAGAAAATGAAAAATTTTCTTTTGCTATTGCTACATTACTATCTAGTCTTGCTATTTCTAATATTTGATTTATTACTGTGTTCATTCTTTTACTTTGACGTTCTATGACCTCAAATGACTCCCTAGCTTCTTCAACAGAATCTATATACTTTTTACCATACTCACTTTCTGACATGATTACTGATATTGGTGTCCTAAGCTCATGTGAAACATCTGAACTAAATTGTTTTTCTCTCTTAGAAGAGTTTTCTAATGTTTCCAACATCTCGTTAAATACTATTGAGAGTCTATGGACTTCATCATCCCCACCAGACACTGCTATTCTCTTACTAAGATCAGCACTTTTAGAAATTTCTTCTGCCGCTTGAGTCATCTCTCTAACAGGTCTTAGCGAATTACGAATAATTCTGTAACCACCATACATAATAACTGCAATTATAAGAGGTCCTCCCACAGTTATTAATAGCACTATATACCAATTAATTTTCCCACTAGAAATCTGGACTATTCCCCTTACATATTTTCCATTCCCTAATTTTGCAGAATTAACTTGTAAATCATAGTACATATATTTGTTATTTTCGATATCCGTATATTCACTAACCATACCTAAGCTAAAATCTTTAACTTCAAAATTTTTAGGAATTGAGCCCGCTATTAAGTTTCCTTCTTTATCATATATCGATAAAGTAACACCATCTTCATACGGAGAAAATTTATCTGTTCCTAAAGAAATCTTATTTACTTCTTTTATTAAATCTTTTTTGCCTGTACTTTCTACAATACTATCCCTAACGATGAATCCACCTATAATTATTGAACTTATTAATATTACTATAAATGACGTATACCATAAAGTTATTTTAAATGTTAAAGGTATTCTTTTAAATATAGAAAATACATTTTCTTTAATCTTGTTTAACAAAATATCCTAAACCTCTTTTCGTATGTATAATTGCCCCTTTTAAACCTATATCTAATTTTTTCCTAATATTTTTTATAATAACATCTACAATATTAGATGCGCCCTCATAATCATAGTCCCAAACATGAGTAAGAAGTTGATCACGGCTTATAATACTATTTTTATTTTTCATTAAATATTCAAACACTTCATATTCCTTTCCCGTTAGTTCTATAATTCTTCCACCACGTGTGACTAATTTTTTAGAAATATCTAAAACTACATCATCTACTTCTATAACATTAGTTGCTAAACCATAGTTTCTACGCATTAAAACACGAATTCTTGCTAATAGCTCATCAAACTCAAAAGGTTTAACTATATAATCATCAGCACCACTATCTAAACCTAAAATTTTATCATCGAGACTATCCTTTGCTGTCAGCATTATAACAGGTGTACTATTATTTGCCTCACGTAGTTTTTTTATAAACTCATAACCATCAACATATGGCATCATAATATCAGTAATAATCAAATCATAATCGCTATAATCCACATAATCCAATGCCTCTGCTCCATCAAAACAACTATCTACACTATAATTATTTTTCTTCAAATGCTTAGTTATGACTCTATTCAAATCTTTTTCATCTTCCACAACCAAAATTTTCATAAAATTATCTCCTAAAACTAATTTTCTTTTATTGTACTTAATA
The DNA here is from genome assembly GCF_000425665.1 of Gemella cuniculi DSM 15828. Classification (GTDB taxonomy): domain Bacteria; phylum Bacillota; class Bacilli; order Staphylococcales; family Gemellaceae; genus Gemella; species Gemella cuniculi. The sequence continues at coordinate 8,928 of NZ_AUDW01000023.1, read as the reverse complement.
ACTTACAAACTGTAAACTAAATTATACCGCTAAAAAATGAATATACGATGAAAAAATTTTTATTACTAACTATTTATCATTTTCTAACTCATAATCTCAAAAAAATATATAACACATCTTTTTATTAAAAAACGAAAGAGACTTACTATGTTAAATCATTAATTATATTCTGGCTATATATCGTGTTACTTTTATTTCATAAATAAACTTCATATTATGTAGAACATCCTTTACTCTACTATTAATTTATAAATATATTCTGTTTAAAAAATAATAGATAGAATAGAAAAAAGTCCTTAGGGTATATTGATTATACCCTAAGGACTTTTTTCTATTCACTTTCTTCTAAACTATATAATATTTCATATAATTGTTTGGCGTTTAATTTCTCTTTTTCCACACGACTTATATCACGAACTAATTCACCTCTATGCAGAATAATTATTCTGTTACCATATTTAACAGCATCTTGAATATTGTGGGTTATCATTAAAGTTGTTAATTTTTTTTCTTCTATTTTTCCACGAGTTAGTTCCATAATTTTCTTCTGAGTTTTTGGATCTAGTGCTGCTGTATGTTCATCTAATAATAGCAGTTTTGGTGTGTTTATAGTTGCCATAAGTAGAGCGATTGCTTGACGCTGTCCTCCTGATAGCAATCCCATTTCACTATCCAATCGATCTTCCAAACCTAAATCTAAAGTTTTTAACAATTCTTTAAAGTACTTTCTATCTTCTTTTGTAGTCCCCTTTTTTAAACCACGATGTTTACCTCGTCGAAGTGCAAGAGACATATTTTGTGCAACTGTCATACGAGGTGCCGTTCCATCTAACGGATTTTGGAACACCCTACTTATAAATTCAGCACGCTTATGTTCAACGATGTTTCCTATATTAACATCATCTATTAAAATTTCTCCGCTATCTAAAGAAAAAGATCCTGCAATAGCATTCAAAAACGTAGATTTCCCCGCTCCATTTCCTCCCAAAATAGTAATGAAATCTCCATCATTTATTTTTAAATTAACATCTTTTAAAGCGTGTTGTTCTCTATTTGTATTTGGAAAAAAAGTTTTATCTAAATTTTTTATTTCTATAAATGCCATCTATTTCACATCCTTTTTCGTAGATTTCAGCTTAAGTTGAGGTAAAGTTAGGAATAGTGTGATAACAAGTGCTGAAACTAATTTAAAATCATTTGCTCCTATTATATTTAATTTTAGTACCCCTACCAAAAGAAGTCGATAAATAATTGCACCGCAAATTACACACACAAGTCTTTGAGTAAAACTAACGTCTTTAAAAACTACCTCTCCTATAATTATAGCAGCAAGTGCAACTACTATTACCCCTATACCACTATTAACATCTGAGTATCCATTATTCTGTGCCAGAATCGCACCCGCTAATGAAATTATTCCGTTAGCTAACATCAAACCTAAAATAGTCATTGTTTTAGTTGAAATTCCTAATGCCGTTGCCATTTTCTCATTATCACCAGTTGCAATTAAACCTTGCCCTAACTCCGTTGAGAAAAATAAGGACATCGCCCCTATAATTATCGTTGAAAGAACAAAACCTATCAAAACAGTATCATAATGTGTAGGTAAATTCCAATTTTCTAATTTGCTAAAAATAGTATCTTTATTTAATAAACTTAAATTTGGTCTTCCCATAATTCTTAAATTTACAGAAAGTAACGCCGTCATAGTTAGAATACCAGCAAGCAAACTTGGTATTTTACAAATTGTAATTAAAAATCCAGTTACAAGACCTGCGATCATTCCAGCTAATATTGATATCAATGTTGCTAATATTGGATTAATGCCATTGTGAATACAAATGACACACACTGCTGCCCCTAGAGGATATGCTCCTTCTGTTGTCATATCAGCTATATTTAAAATTCTAAAACTTATAAACAATCCTAATGACAATATTCCCCACAACATTCCTTGTGATATTGCCGAAATAATTAAATCCATCTTACACCTCAATTTTTATATTTCTTAATCTATAGTTCAGAGTAGATATAAAATTAATATAAACAATTTTAATATCATTTTTATTTTATATCCACTACTAACTATTTTAATTCCAAACTTCTACACTTATTTTTTATCTACTACTTTTGCTTTTTCTTTAATATCTTGTGGAATTTCTATTCCTAATTGTTTTGCTTTTTCTTCATTTAAGTAAATAACTCCTTCATTAGCTAAAACTATTGGCATTGTTTTTGTATCTCCACCTTTTAATACTTTAGCAACAACTTTAGCAGTTTCTACACCAATTTGGTACTGATCAACACCAATTCCTAATAATCCTCCATCAGCCACCATTGTGTCTGCTGATGGAAACACTGGAATTTTTTTAGCATCAGTAACTTTTACTACTGTTGCCATAGCACTAGCTATCGTGTTATCAATTGGTACAAATATTGCATCAGTTTCCGAAGCCAAATTTTCCGTTACTTGTTGAATATCATTAGTATTAGCCACAGTTGCCACTTTTGTTTCAAAACCTAATTCTTTTGCTAATTTCTCTGCTTCCTGTGCCTGTTTTACAGAATTATCTTCACTTGCTGTATAAAGAATACCTACTTTTTTCATATTAGGAAGAACTTGTTTCATAATCTCTAATTGTTGTCTTATTGGTGTTCTATCACTTACACCAGTAATATTATTTCCTGGGTTATCTTCGCTCTTAATTAGTCCTGCTTCTACTGGATAAGTAATACCTGCCATAATAATAGGTTTATCTTTAGTAGAATTTGATAAAGATAACGTGGCTGGTGTTGTGATCCCCACCAAAATATCATTATTATCACTTACTAATTTTTGTCCCATGCTTGCCAAATTACTTTGATCACCTTGAGCATTTTGTAAATCAATTTTTAAATTTTTCCCTACTTCGTAGCCTTCTTTTGCTAATCCTTCCTCTAATCCTTTATAAATTTGATCTAAAGCCGGATGACTTAATAATTGAAGCACCCCAACTTTGACTTCTTTAACTTCTTCCTTCTTAGTATCTTCTCCCTTATTACTTGCATATAGTCCATAACCTAAAACACAAACTAATAACACCGCAAACGCTACAAAAATTTTATTTACTTTCATTTTCTTAATCTCCTTAAAATATATTTTTTATATAATGGTGAAAATAAAATTATTTACTTTTTTTATCTGCAAAATCCAAAAAATTCATTCTAAAAAATTATCCAAAATTATCTTATACCACCATTAAATCTAATAAATTATTTTCTTAATAATAACTTATAATTTTAGAAGAGTATCTATATAAAAAGACCACTAGTTAAATATCTAGTGGTCCTACCATAAAAACATTATATAAAAGACCACATAGATTATTTACTATGTGGTCCTCGTTTAATCATCACAAATAATCCACATAGATACTAACTTCTAAGAGTCGTATCTACGTATAAAGAACAAGATCGACTCTGTATCTAGTGGCTTTGCCAACGAATATTTAGTTGTAGTGTACTAACTTGATACAGTTTCATAAATCCTTTTCTCCTTATCTTTGTTTTTGTTGACTCTATTATAACAATTGTATTTTTTATTGTCAATATGTTTTTATGAAAAAATTAAAAAATTCTGACAATTTATTATTCTATAAAATTACCCAAAATAAATCTATCATTTTATAGTCTTTCATTCTTATTGATATCATCAATAATTGTATGTAGAAAATATTAAAAATATATTAATGTAGATATTTAATTTATTTGCTTATAAATTAAATATTGAAAATAAAAAACAATTTTTGAAAATTTTGAAAGTAATTCGTTTTCATATTATTTTTTATAATGATATATATATTTCAACTATTAATTTACACTATTATGATAAGTAATCGCCTGTGTATTTTTCTTATTTTACACATAAAAATAAAATTGAATTTCTATCTTTTTATGAAAAATTTAGTATTGAAAATTTGCTTTCATAGGAGTATCATAGATATTGTATTAATTAAAAATAAATATATTTAAGGAGACGTTTTATGGATACTCAATCTAGTGACAGTATACAGAAAGAAAAATTATTTAACTCAGGTTTTATTACTATAACTGCAATTAATTTTATTGTATTTTTAATTTATTATTGTTTTGTAGTTATTACCGCTAAATTTGCTACAGCAGAATTAGGTGCCTCCGCATCACAGGCTGGTTTTGCTGCTGGTATTTATATTATAGGTACTCTAGTTGCCAGATTATATATTGGGAAAAAATTAGAAATTATTGGTCGAAGACAAATACTTCGTTTCGGGGCATTTATTTATTTAATAACAACCGCTGCATACCTAATCTCTTTTAATATCGTTATTTTAGATACTGTACGATTTTTAAATGGATTTGCTTATGGTACTATTTCCACTGCTGCTAACGCCATTGTTACAACATATATCCCAAAATCTCGAAATGGTGAAGGTATAAACTACTATGGTCTTAGTACAAGCCTAGCAGCTGCTATCGGACCTTTTATTGGTATGTTACTTTTACCAATGGTTGGATTCAATGCAGTCATAATTTTGGCAATCGTATTATCAATAATAGTTACTGGAGCTTGCTTTATGTTCCCTGTTCAAAATATTGAATTGTCTAAAAAACAAAAAGAATTACTTAATAGTTGGTCATTAAATACATTCATTGAATATAAAGTTTTATTTATTTCATTTATTGCATTTTTGATAGGGTTAGCGTACTCTAGTGTACTTGGATTCTTGTCAATTTATGCAGATAGTTTAAATCTTTCTACAGCGGGTGCATTTTTCTTCGTAATCTACGCTCTAATTATCACAGCTACTCGACCATTTGCTGGAAGAATTTTTGACGCTCGTGGTGAAAATGCAGTAATGTACCCAAGTTTTGTATTCTTGACTCTAGGATTACTAATGTTAAGTTTTACAAATGGCAGTTTTATGTTATTGTTATCGGGAGCTTTAATTGGTCTTGGATATGGAACATTTATGTCAAATGGACAAGCTGTATGCCTTAAACTTGTAGAACCTACTAAAGTAGGAATTGCTCTTTCTACGTATTTTATCGGTCTAGACCTTGGTCTTGGTTTTGGTCCTTATGCATTAGGAACTGTTCAAGGATTATTATCATATAGAGGAATTTATATTCTTTGTGCAGTAATTACTGTAGTCGTTACTATTCTTTATGCAATGTTCTACAAATCAAAAGATATAAAAGTTTTAAAAACTAAAATTAACTAAAGTATATTATTATATTTTATAAATTATAATAAAGAAAGATTGAATTTTATTAGTTATAAAATTCAATCTTTCTTTTTTGTTTTATTATATATTGATTAAAAAACTAATGTAGAAGTGTAGGAATTTTCCCACTCTTATCTATTTCTTCCTCGCACTTCTTCCAAAAGCTCATCCTCTTCCTTACCTTTCTCCCTTTCTCCCATCTGAAAACCCAAGATCCAGAGTCTCCTCCTTATCTTGGGTTCACTTTGAAACTTTTTCCTAGGTCTATTCCCTTTTTCTATTTCTCTTTATTTCTCTCTTCTTCTCCTTCTTCCTATTAGTCCCACTATCGCTAATCCTATTACTCCTATCCATCTTCCTTCTACTGGCCCTTCTCCTGTTTTTGGTAATTCTTTCTTCGGCTCTGTTGGTTTCTTAGGTTCTTCTTTTGGCTTAGCTGGCACTTCCGGTGTCGGTGGTACTACTGGCGGTTTCGGTGGCACCACTGGTGGGGTTACCGGTGGTACTGGCGGTACTACATATACCTCATTTGTTTCTTTTGGCTTGTGATCAAATTCTATCGTCGCCTTGTTCGGTACTCGTTTTAGGTTATATTTACTTATGTCCGCCCCGTTTCTTATCTGCGCATATATCGATAACCTTATCTCTCTTCCTTCTAATTGTCTTAGAATCTGTGGATTTGTTATCTCATATCTTACTTTGTTTCCTTCTTTTTCTAGTTTTCCTAGTTTGTTTGCTTCTTCTTCCGAAATTTCTCCTTTTTCATTTCGGCTTCTTAACGCTTTGTTTATTTCCCTTATCGCTTTGACTTTTTCTGTCTCTTCTTCTTTTCTTATCTCTTCTTTTAGCTTCTCTAGTTCTTTTTCTAGTTCTTCTTTTTCTTTGCTTGCTAACTCTTTTGTTCCTGCTTTTAGTTCTGCTATCTTCTCTTCTAGCTCTTTTGCTTCTTTTGTTTCTTTTTCTTCTTGTTTTCCTAGCTCTTCTTTTAGCTCTTTTAAGTTCTCTTCTGCTTTTGCTAGCTCTTTTTGCTTCCCTTCTGCTTCGTTAGCTTTTGTTTGTCCTAGTTTTGTTTCTATTTCTTTTTCTCTTTCTTTTAGCTCTTTTAACTCTACTAGTTCTTTGTCTTCTTCTATTTGTTCTCCGCTTATTCTTATTGTCGCTTTTCTTGCTTCTAACACTTCTTCTAGTTTGTCTTCTATGCTAAATTGTTTGTAGTATGAATTTTCTTCTAGTTTTGCTTTTATGTCGTATCTGAATACTTCTTCTCCTACTTTTAGTTGTCTTATTGTTTCTTGTTCTTCTCCGTTTTCCGAGTTGATTGTTTTTTCTCCCGGTTTTGGTGGCTCTGGTGTCGGCGGTGTTACCGGCACTATATTTGAGTCTTTTATGAATTCTGGGTTATTGTTTATTATATATTGGGCTTTGTTCGGTATACTTGGTTTTGTTTCTACTAAGTATCTTGTTAAATCTGCTCCATCTTTTATTTTCGCCCTGAATTCTACCTTAACTTCTTTTTCTCCGTTTTGTAAAACTTGTTCTCTTGTTAGTTCTACTTCTAAGTTCTGTCCGTTTATATGGATTTGTTCTTTCCCTACTTCTTTTCCATCTACTGTTGCTTTTACTTCTCCTCTGAATTCTAATACTTTTTCTAACGCATCTGTTACTTTAAACTCTGTTGCGTTCTTCGGTACTGTTGTTCTTATTGTGTATGTGAATTCTTCGTCTAGTCTTCCCAACTCTTCTTTTTCTTTCCCGTTTACTTCTTTTGTTATTGGCGGTTGTGTTGGTCTTGTAGGTGGTTCTATCGGTACTATATTTGACTCTTTTCGAAGTTTTGGTTCGTGGTTTATTTCATAGCTTGCTTTGTTTGGTACACTTGTTTTTCCTTCTTTTATGTATGGACTTAAGTCTGCTCCTGCTTCTATGTTTGCCTTGAATTCTAGTTTTACTTCTTTTCCTGTTTTCTCTACTACCTGCTCTTGTGTTAGTTTTAGTTTTATTGTTTTTCCTCTTATTTCCACTTGGCTTTCTGGTAGTTCTTTTCCATCAAGTGTTGCTTTTGCTTTTTCTCCTCTTGTGAATTCTAACACTTTTTCTAGTGTGTCTTCTACTTCAAAGTATGTTGCCGCCGCTGGTACTTTTGTTTCTATTGTGTACGTTACTACTTGATTTCTTTCTCCTAGAATCTCTTTGTCTTTTCCATTTACTTTCTTATCTATTGGTGGGGTTGTTGGTGGCGGTGTTACCGGCACTATATTTGATTCTTTTTGATTGTTTGGATTGTCGTTTATTATATATTTCGCTACGTTTGGTACTTTTATTGTTCCTTCTTCTATGTATTGCGTTAAATTCGCTCCCTCTTTTATTTTCGCTTTGAATTCTACATAGACTTCTTTTCCTGCTTTTTGTTTTACTTGCTCTTCGCTTAAGTTTACTTCTAGTTTTTGTCCTTGTTTTGTTACGTCTGTTATTTTTTCTCCGTCTACTGTCGCACTTACTTCTCCGCTAAATTCTAGTACGTCTTTTATTTCGTCTTCTACTTTGAATTTTGTTGCGTTATATGGTACTTTTGTTTTTATTTTGTATGTAAACTCTTCACTTAGGCTTCCTAATGTTTCTTCTTGTTTGTCATTTACTGTTTTTTCTATTTCCGGTGTTGTCGGTGGCGGTGTTACTGTTACCGGTGGCGTTTCTTTTCTAAGTTTTGGATCATCGCTTAGGTTTATTCTATACTCTGCTGTATTTGGTACTCGCACTTCTTCTTTTGTTAGATATGCGTTTAGTTCCTCTTGCGTTACTCCTTCTTTTAGCTTAGCTTTGAATTCTACTACTACCGCTTTGCCCACCTTTTGTTCTACTTGTTCTCTTGATAGTTTTACTGTTAGTTTTTTTCCTTCTGTTTTTACTTCTTCTATCTTTTCACCGTCTACTGTCGCCTTAACTTCTCCTCTAAATTCTAATACATCTTTTATTGTATCTGTTATTTCAAAGTCTGTTGCGTTTTCTGGCACCGTTGTTTCTATTTTGTATGTGAATTCTTCGTCTACTTTGTTTAAGTCTACGTGTTCTTTTTCATTTACTTTCTTAGTTATTTCCGGTGTTGTCGGTGGCGGTGTCACCGTTACTGGTGGCGTTTCTTTTTCTATTTTCGGATTGTTGTTTATTTGATACTTCGCTTTGTTCGGTACTTTTGTTCTTCCGTCTTTACTGTCTACATACGAACTTAAATCCGCATCTTTTTTAATCTTAGCTTTGAATTCGATTTTTACTTCTTTTTCTGCGTTATTTGTTATTTCTTCTTGGGTTAATTCTACTGTAAGTTTTTGTCCTTCTTTTTTGATTTCCCCTTTTGTTTCTTTGCCATCTACTGTTGCTTTTACTTCTCCGCTGAATTCTAATACTTTTTCTAATTCGTCTGTTATTTTTAATGCTGTTGCATTTTTTGGTACTTTCGTTTCGATTTTGTATGTGAACTCGTCTTCTACATTTCCTAGTTGGTCGTGCTCTTTGTCATTTACCGTCTTCTTAATTTCTGGGTTTGTTGGCGGCGGTGTCACCGTTACTGTGTTTGAGTCTTTTTCTGGATTGTTATTTACTTTATACTTCGCTTTGTTTGGTACTTTTATTGTTCCTTCTTCTATGTATTTTGATAAATTCGCTCCGTCTTTGATTTTTGCCTTGAATT
>NZ_AUDW01000022.1 GCF_000425665.1 Gemella cuniculi DSM 15828 | reverse complement strand
TCTTCTAGAGGAGAGAGTAGAGGTTGTTTAGCCACATTTGTAGAAAGAAAAACTAGATTTTATATAGCTATACCTATGGTTGATAGAAGTAAGTCTTCTATGTTTAAAGCTATTAAAGTTCTATGTTTATTACTTCCTAATAAAGCTTTAAAGTCCTTTACCTCTGATAGAGGAAAAGAATTTTCTTGCTATAAAGATGTAGAAAAGATGGGAATAGATTTTTACTTTGCAGATCCATATTCTTCTTGGCAACGAGGTTCTAATGAGAATAGTAATGGTCTTTTTAGGGAGTATTACCCTAAAAAGACTAATTTGAGTAATATTAATTTGACTGAACTAATTGAAAATTTAGTCCAATTGAATAATAGACCAAGAAAATGTCTAAATTTTTCAACACCATTCGAAGCATTGTTACACGAGATTAATTTATTGAGTTAGGTGTTGCACTTTTATTTGCAATTCACCATTTATAAAAAATCTCTGTATTCAAAGTTTACGTGAGTAATTAAGTATAGTATAATTGGAAGACAGGTTTAAAATGTTTATAATTATAAAATGAAGAAAATTAAATAGTTTTGTAAGTTGATATTTAGAACTGTTGTTATTAAGAATTTAAAGGAGAAAAAATGAAGTTATTAGAATCAATGCTTGAATACAATAAATATTTTGTTAAGTTTGAAAAATATAAAAAATATAAAACAGAAGATAAATACCCAGCTAAAAAAATGGTAATGTTTACATGTATGGACACAAGACTTGTGGAACTCGCAACAAGATCCTTAAACTTATCACAAGGAGATGTAAAAGTTGTAAAAAATGCAGGAGCAATTTTAACGCATCCATTTGGTTCAATAATGAGAAGTTTAATTATTGCAGTTTATATGTTAAAAGCGGATGAAATTATAGTTATGGGACATCACGATTGTGGAATGCAAAATATAGATACTAATTTAATATTGGAAAAAATGAAAAATCGAGGAGTTAATGAAGAAACTCTGGATATTCTTAGATATTCAGGAATTGATTTAAATAAATGGCTTCATGGTTTTGATGATGTTAAAGAAAGTGTTAGCCATGATGTAAATATGATAACTAATCATCCACTTATTCCAAAAGATGTACCAGTACATGGACTTGTCATAAATCCAGAAAATGGGAAAGTAGATTTAATAGTAAATGGTTATAAAGATTAGGAATTAAAATGAAAAGGATAAGAGGTATGATAAATTGAAAAAAATATTAATATTGAATACTGGTGGAACTATATCAATGAGTGAAGATTACACAACAGGAAAAGTTGCACCAACGAACGATAATCCGATGAAAATAAGTGGTGATATTTTTTCGTATATAGGAAATATCAATGTAGAAGAATTATATCGTTTAGCATCCCCACAAATTACTGAAAAAGAGATGTTAAGTATAAAAACAAGAATTGAAAAAGCAGTAGATGAAGGATATGAAGGTGTGGTAATTACACATGGAACAGATACGTTAGAAGAGACAGCGTATTATTTGGAACTAACTTTGGATTTAAATATTCCAGTTGTAATAACAGGTGCTATGAGATCTAGTAATGAAATTGGCTCAGATGGATTAGCTAATTTAAGAAGTGCTTTAATAGTTGCGGCTAGCGATGAAAGTTGTGATAAAGGTGTTCTTGTAGTGATGAATGATGAAGTGCATACAGCAACTTATGTTACTAAGACACATACTACTAATGTAGCAACGTTTCAAACTCCAACATTTGGACCGATAGGATTATTATCAAAAAACGAAGTTATATATTTTCAAAAATTAATAAAAGAAGAACATTATAATGTAAGTACTAATAGTAAAAAAGTATTTTTATTAAAAGCATATGCAGGAATGGGAAGTGAGTTAATAGATGCAGTGTGTGAATTGGATGTTGATGGGTTAGTAATAGAAGCACTTGGTGCGGGAAATCTCCCACCAAAAACTGTTCCAGCAATAAAGAGATGTTTAGAAAAAAACATATCGGTGGTTTTTGTATCAAGAGCATTTAATGGAGTAACACAGGATGTATATGACTATGAAGGTGGAGGAAAAAGATTTTATCAAGATGGAGTGATTTTTACCACGGGACTTAGTGGACAAAAAGCTAGAATAAAGCTACTGGTTTTATTAGAAGCGGGGATAACAAAAAAGGAACTAAAGGAATACTTTTAAAATAAATTTATAAAATATTAAAAAATCTACGTTGAATAATTGTTCTAAATATGATAGTATAGATAGGGATTTTATTAATGTAAAGAGGTGTAATTTTGAAATTTAAGTATCACAAGTCGTATAGAGGGTTCTATTTATTAGAGAATGAGAAGTTTAAGCGCCCGTACCAAAAACTAGCTCAAGAAGAGACAATAAAAAAATTGGGGAAAAAAATAGATTTTAAAAAAGATGAAATTATCGTGATACCTGATGAATACGTAATCTTCTTTGAGAAGGAACAGAACAATATAATAAAGGCAAATATCAAAGAAAAAAACAAAAAAATAAAAAAAGAAATTGACTTTGAAAAATTGGAATTAAAATATCAGATTCCAAATCTGTTGATAAAAAATATTTATGATGTTATAAAAATAAATTCTTTAAACGCAGCACAAGAATTATTATCAGTGTTAAATGTTATAGAAAATATTAATGCATCAGATAGCCTGTTTTTTTCAAAGGTAAGAAAAATATTTTATTACAATCAAGGAGAATTGAATTCTATTTTGAATAGATATAATTTCGAGAATATTAAAATAGAAGGATTGAGAAAAGAAATAGAGTTAGACTATCCAAGTCAGTTTTTATCAGAACTTCCAATAGATTATAAAGAATATGAAATGATTTTCGTCTTTTATTTTATAATTTTAGTGGAATTGGTAGCGATTTTAAAATAAAATTTAAATTTTTTGATAGAATTATAGCTAAATATCTTGATTTTTCCAAAAGGATTTGTTATAATTCTAATCAGAAAGTTTATTTTTTTATCATTTGTTGGTCATAATTCGACCTATTAGGACGAGTATTGACCAGTGATAAATTTTCATAAAAATAGGGGCATGATTAAGATGGATATTTTACATTTGTTACATATGCAAAGTAAACTTGTACCTGAGATGTTCATGAAATTTAATAATCGTTATGAGTTGTTGTTAATTATAAAAATTAATCAACCTGTTGGAAGAAAAACATTATTAAATTTTGTAGATATGACAGAAAGACAATTACGTACAGAATGTGAAGTGTTATCTAAGTTAGGATTAATCTCTAAAAAAACAACAGGAATGAGTATTACAGAAAAAGGAGAAGAAATCCTTACGGAAATAAAATCTTCTTTGATGAATGATAGCTTTGGTAAAGAAAGAAGTTTTATAAAAAAACATTTTTCTGTGAAAGAGGTTTATATAGTTGCTGGTGATTTTGTAAATAATGAAGCAACTAGAACGGAGATGACAAATTTACTTTTAGACAAGGTTAATGCAAAAATAACAAAAGAATGCGTAATTGGAGTTAGCGGCGGAAGTACAATGTACTATGTTGCGAGTAAGGCTGATGAAACATTTGGTTATGGAAAAGATGTTACTATAACACCTATTCGAGGTGGATTATCTGTGGTTAATACAGAATATCAAGCAAATGATATTGCAACAAAAATGGCTAATAATTCTAAAAATAATTATCAGTTGTTGCACGCACCAGATAACATAGGTAAGAAAGCACTAGATGAACTTGTTAAAGAACCAGTCGTAAGGAATGCACTTGATGTTATAGATAAGACGTCAATAATTATTCATAGTATAGGGAATGCTTTTGAGATGGCCTTTAGAAGAAGATCTTCTAAAGAAGTTTTAGAAGTATTGGAAGAAAAAGATGCTGTTAGTGAATCATTCGGAAGTTATTTTGATGAAGCTGGCAGAGAAATCTTTAAAACCTCTACTATAGGTATGAGTTTTAAAGATGTTAATGGCATTGACGATGTCTTTACAATAGTTGGTGGAAGTGAAAAGTCAGATGCAGTGTTTAGTTATTTGAATACTAAACCTGAAAATGCTACACTGATTATTGATGAGGCAATTTGCAAAAAAATTATAAATAAAGTTAATAAAACTTTTTAGGAGGAACTAAAAAAATGACAGTAAAAGTAGCAATTAATGGATTTGGGCGTATCGGAAGATTAGCATTAAGAAGAATTCAAAATGTAGAAGGAATTGAAGTAGTGGCGATTAATGATTTGACACCAGTTAATCAACTAGTTCATTTATTAAAATATGATACAACTCAAGGGCGTTTTAAAGGTGAAGTATTTGAGAAGGATGGAAGTTTAATAGTTGATGGAAAAGAAATTAAAGGCTTTGCTAATCCAAATCCAGCTGAATTACCATGGGGAGAATTAGGAATAGATGTAGTATTAGAATGTACAGGATTCTTTACTTCTAAAGAAAAAGCAGAAGCTCATATTCAAGCAGGAGCTAAAAAAGTTGTTATTTCAGCTCCAGGTGGAAATGATATTAAAACTATCGTATACAATGTAAACCATGAAACTTTAGATGGTTCAGAAACAGTTATCTCAGGTGCTTCTTGTACGACAAACTGTTTAGCACCAATGGCTAAAGCATTACATGATAACTTCACAGTAGTTGAAGGATTAATGACTACAATTCATGGATATACTGGTGACCAAAATACACTTGATGCACCTCACCGTGGTGGAGACTTACGTCGTGCACGTGCAGCTGCAGAAAATATCGTACCTAACACAACAGGAGCTGCAAAAGCGATTGGTTTAGTTATTCCAGAATTAAATGGTAAACTTGATGGAGCAGCACAACGTGTACCAGTACCGACTGGATCATTAACTGAATTAGTAGCAGTAGTTGAAAAAACTGTTACTGCTGAAGAAGTTAATTCTGCAATGCAAGCTGCTGCTAACGAATCATTTGGATATAATGTAGATCCAATCGTTTCATCAGATATAGTGGGAATTGAATTTGGATCATTGTTTGATGCAACTCAAACAAAAGTATTAACAGTAGGTGATAAACAATTAGTTAAAGTTGTTTCTTGGTATGATAACGAAATGTCTTACACTTCACAATTAGTAAGAACGTTAAAATACTTTGCAGGATTAATTAAATAATATATAATTAAGTATAGTAAGATGAGATATAAGTTTAATTAACTTATATCTTGTCTCATATATTCTAATATTTTAATAAAGGAGCTTTCCATGAAAAAATCTATAAAAGACTTAGGTAATTTGCAGGGAAAAACTGTCTTGATGCGTGTTGATTTTAACGTACCTTTAAAAGATGGTGAAATTACAAATGATAATCGTATTACAGCTGCACTTCCAACAATAGAGTATGCACTAAATCAAGGAGCAAAAGTTGTTGCATTTTCTCATTTGGGACGTGTAAAAGAAGAAGCTGATAAAGTTTCTAAATCTTTAGCACCTGTAGCAAAAAGATTATCGAAATTATTAGGAAAAGATGTTGTATTTGTGCCTGAAACACGTGGGGAAAAATTAGAATCGGCTGTTAAGAAGCTAAAAGATGGTGAAATCTTGATGTTCGAAAATACTCGTTTTGAAGATGTAGAAGGTAAGAAAGAATCTAAAAACGATGCTGAACTTGCTAAATATTGGGCTTCGCTAGGGGAATTATATGTTAATGATGCATTTGGAACTGCACACCGCGCTCACGCATCAAATGTGGGTATTGCTTCTAATATTGGAGAAGGTAATTCTGCATCTGGCTTCTTGGTAGATAAAGAAATTAAATTTATTGGTGGAGCAGTTGATAATCCTGAAAGACCTTTAGTTGCAATTTTAGGTGGAGCAAAAGTTTCTGATAAGATTGCCGTTATTGAGAATTTATTAGAAAAAGCTGATAAAGTTATCATCGGTGGTGGTATGGCATATACCTTTATGAAAGCGCAAGGTAAAGAAATTGGTAAATCACTTTGTGAAAATGATAAAGTTGATTATGCGCGAGAGTTAATGGAAAAAGCGGGTGACAAGCTGGTGCTTCCAGTAGACACTGTTGTAGCTAAAGAATTTTCTAATGATGCACCAAGCCGCATATCAGAAGATGACATTCAAGCAGATGAGGAAGGACTAGATATTGGACCTAAATCTGTGGAATTATTTAAAAATACTCTTGTGGGAGCAAAAACAGTAATTTGGAATGGACCTATGGGTGTATTTGAAATGCCTAATTTTGCTAAAGGTACTATTGGTGTTTGTGAAGCTATTGCAAATTTAGAAGATGCTACTACTATTATTGGTGGTGGTGATAGTGCAACAGCTGCAATTTCTTTAGGGTATGCAGAAAAATTCTCACATATCTCAACTGGTGGTGGGGCTTCATTAGAATATCTTGAAGGAAAAGTATTACCAGGTATAGACTCATTATCAAACAAATAATAAAAAACTCAAGGAGAGTATCACTATGACAAGAATACCATTTATAGCAGGAAACTGGAAAATGAACTTAACAGTAGCTGAAGCAAGAGAATTTGCAAAAGAAGTGATTGGTAAAGTTCCAACTTCAACGCAAGTGGAATCGGCTATTTGTGCACCAGCAACACATTTAGATTCGTTAGTAGAATTAACTAAAAATAGTGAATTAAATATTGGGGCAGAGAACTGCCATTTTGAAAAAAGTGGAGCTTTTACTGGAGAGATTTCTCCATTTGTATTAAGTGACCTTGGTGTAAAATATGTCATTTTAGGCCATTCTGAAAGACGAGAGTACTTTGGAGAAACTGATGAATTAATCAACAAAAAAACTATCGCTGCATTCGAAAACGGATTGGTACCTATTGTGTGTTGTGGAGAAACTTTAGAACAATATGAAGCTGGAAAAGCAATAGAAGTTATTACTACTCAGTTACAAGCTGACTTGGCAGGGTTAACTAAAGAGCAAGCAGAAAAATTAGTGGTGGCTTATGAACCAATTTGGGCTATTGGAACTGGTAAATCTGCAACTAAAGAAGATGCACAAAAAATGTGTAAATCTGTACGTGATATTGTAGAAGGACTTTATGGCAAAGAAGTAGCTGATAAAGTTCGTGTGCAGTATGGTGGTTCAGTAAAACCGGAAAATGTAAAAGAATATTTAGCATGCCCAGATGTTGATGGTGCTTTAGTAGGTGGAGCTTCTCTAAAAGTTGATTCATTCTTAGCGCTTTTAGAGGGCGGGAAATTAGCTTAATTTAAGAAAAGTAAGTAAATAAATTAAATAACAAGGAGAAAGTTAATGTTAGCAAAAACATTTGATATTATCGCAGAAGTATACGCAATAGAAGTTTTAGATTCACGTGGGAATCCAACTGTTGAAGTTGAAGTAACAACTGAATCAGGGGCATTTGGTCGTGCATTAGTGCCATCAGGAGCATCAACTGGTCAATATGAAGCAGTTGAATTACGTGATGGAGATAAAGGACGTTACTTAGGTAAAGGTGTAACTAAAGCAGTAACTAACGTTAATGAAGAAATTGCCCCATTATTGGAAGGTAAATTCGATGTATTTGATCAAGTAGGAATTGACTACGCTATGATTGAACTTGACGGAACTGAAAACAAGGGTCGTTTAGGAGCTAATGCAATATTAGGTGTATCTCTAGCAGTGGCACATGCAGCAGCTGATGCACTAGGAGTACCTTTATACAGATACTTAGGAGGGACAAATTCAAAAGAATTACCAACTCCAATGATGAATATCGTTAATGGTGGTTCACACTCTGATGCTCCAATCGCATTCCAAGAATTCATGATTTTACCAGTTGGGGCGCCAACATTTAAAGAAGCATTACGTTGGGGAGCGGAAGTATTCCATAATTTAGCAAAATTATTGCATGCTCGTGGATTATCAACAGCAGTTGGAGATGAAGGTGGATTTGCTCCAACATTCGAGGGGACAGAAGATGCAGTTGAAACTATTTTAGAAGCTATTAAAGCGGCTGGGTTAGAACCAGGGAAAGATGTATTCTTAGGATTTGACTGTGCATCATCTGAATTCTATGAAAATGGAGTGTATAACTACGCTAAATTTGAAGGAGATGGTGGAGCACACCGTACTTCAGCTGAGCAAGTTGATTATTTAGAAGAGTTAGTAAACAAATATCCAATTATCACTATTGAAGATGGTATGGATGAAAACGACTGGGAAGGTTGGAAATTGCTTACTGAGCGTATTGGAGATCGTGTACAATTAGTAGGAGACGATTTATTTGTAACAAATACTAAGAAATTATCTCAAGGTATTGAGCAAGGGGTTGGGAACTCAATCTTAATCAAAGTTAACCAAATTGGTACTTTAACTGAAACTCTAAATGCCATTGAAATGGCTAAACGTGCACGTTACACAGCGGTTATTTCTCACCGTTCAGGAGAAACAGAAGATTCAACAATTTCTGATATCGCAGTAGCTACAAACGCTGGTCAAATTAAAACAGGTTCTCTTAGCCGTACAGACCGTATCGCTAAATATAATCAATTATTACGTATCGAAGATGAATTAGATGCAACAGCTGAATATCCAGGAGTTAAAGCATTCTACAACATAAAACGTTAATTATTTAAGAGAATATTAGGGATAGAAATCGTATTGATTTCTATCCCTTTTTCTAGTATACTTTTAGAGGAAAAGACTTAAAATCGTAATTTCGTAGAAATTTTTAGGATTGTTCTTGTATTAAGATTGCAAACTTAGATTTTAAAAACATGCAGGTGTATAAAGCCTTATAATAAGAGAAGTTTTCTTGAAAATTTCAATTTGTGCAATCTTGATAGGGAGTTTATTAAACAGTTTCTACGCAGTTTGTCAAATTTTTAAAGAATTTTTAAGAAGTAGATTAGAAAATGGATAAACTATTATACTTATTTACAATTAGTGAAAGTTTGAGATTTTAAGTCAACTTCATGAAAAAATATAAAATAAAAGTGGTGAAGTATCATATGAAATTGAAAACAAAGTCTATAAGGTTAATGGGAGCGGCTATTGATATAGCAATTTATCATAAAGAAAATGCAGAAATAATTTTGGAAAAAGTTGTTGATTTATTGTGTTTATATGAACATAGATTTAGTGCAAATGATGATAGTTCTGAATTAATGGAAATAAATCATAATGCGGGGATTAAAGAATTAAATGTAAGCCCTGATTTATATAATTTAATAAAATTAGCTAAAAAACATAGTGATGAAAAAAATAGTTTTTTTAACGTAGCTATAGGACCAATTATTCAATGTTGGAAAATTGGTTTCCTTGATGCCAAAGTACCTACTTCGGAAGAAATAAATAACTTATTAAAAATTACTAATCCAAAAGATATAATTCTAAATGATAAAAAAGAGAGTGTCTATCTTTTAAGAAAAGGTATGCAAATAAATCTAGGAGCAATAGCTAAAGGTTATATAGCAGATCTTATAATAGACTATTTGAAAAGTGTGGGTGTAAAATCTGGTTTTATAAATTTGGGAGGAAATTTTTTAACATTTGGCGAAGCGCTGCATAGTGAAGATAAATATTGGAGAGTAGGAATTCAAGATCCAAATTTAAGTAGGGGAAACTATGTTTGTGTTTTAAAAGTAAAAAATAAATCTGTAGTTACATCTGGTATTTATGAAAGAATTTTAAAAAAAGATGGAAAAGTTTATCATCATATTTTAAATCCTAAAACAGGATATCCGATTGAATCAGAAGTTGCAGGACTTACCATTATTTCTAATTCATCAGTAGACGGGGAGATTTGGACAACAAAATTATTTGGGAGAGACATTGAAGATGTGATGGATGAAATAGAAGATAACGAAGATATAGAAGGTATAGTTATAACAAAAAAAGGAGAAATTTATTTTTCTTCAGGTTTGGAAAACAATATAATCTAAAAATAGAATTAACAGTTTAAAATTTAGAATTTATAATTTTGCTGTATAAATATGAGAAGATGAATTTTAGAAAATTTTTATTAGTTGAAGATTCATCTTTTTTTATATTCTTAATATGATAATAATAAAAAATTATATAGGATTATAAAAAATATTATTAATTAGTCTATGAATTTTCTTTTTTTATTTGAAATTATATGTGTTTTTCTTATAAAAAGTGTTAAGTTTGTAAGGTGTAGCAAAAGTAAAAGTAAGAAGAATTCTATGATATTATTAGATAAAATATATTTTTTGTAATATAAGAAAAAATAATAATAAACTTTTATTTCGATTAATGCATTAAATTAAGAAATATGATTTATTTAAATTCAATATTGTATTAATATTTACTTTATTTTCTTTTTTTTATCTTGTTTTATTTGATTTTTTTCTAGAAATTATAAAATACAATTCCAGTATTTATAAGTTAAAGAATTACTTTATAGAAATAAAAAAATAATATACTAAGAATAAAATTAATATTTTATTGATAAGTAATAAATGAATAAATAAAAGCCTTTACAAAATAAAAAATATATGCTACCATGTGGTTGACACATTAAATATATAATATAAAAATTAGGAGGTTGACATGGCAAGTTTATCACTAAAAAATATATATAAAGAATATGATAATGGTTTCTGTGCTGTAACGGATTTTAATTTAGAAGTAGCTGATAAAGAATTTGTTGTGTTTGTAGGTCCATCTGGATGTGGTAAATCAACAACGCTAAGAATGATAGCGGGATTGGAAGACATTACAAAAGGAGAGTTTTATATAGGAGAAAAATTAGTAAATGATGTTGAACCTAAAGATAGAGATATAGCTATGGTATTTCAAAGTTATGCGCTATATCCACATATGACTGTTTTTGATAATATGGCATTTGCCCTAAAACTTAGAAAAGTTCCTAAGGAAGAAATAAAAGCAAAAGTGGAAGAAGCTGCTAAAATTTTAGGTTTAGAAGAATTGTTGGATAGAAAACCAAAAGCATTGTCTGGTGGTCAAAGACAAAGGGTAGCATTAGGGCGTGCTATAGTTAGAAGTCCCAAAGTTTTTTTGATGGATGAACCTTTATCTAATCTTGATGCAAAATTGAGAAGTAATATGCGTGCCGAAATAATAAAAATTCATAATACACTTGGAGCGACAACTATATATGTAACTCATGATCAAACAGAAGCTATGACTATGGCTGATAGAATTGTTGTAATGAAAAAAGGTGTTGTTCAACAAGTAGGTAGTCCAAAGCAAATATATGATCATCCAGAGAATCTTTTTGTAGCTGGTTTTATAGGAGCACCAACAATGAATTTTTTACATGGGAGAATTGTTGATAAGAACTTTTTGACTAAAGATGGAGGCTCAATAGAAATACCAGAAGCACATTATAATAAATTGAATGATTTAGGCTATGAAGGAAAAGAAGTGGTGCTTGGAATAAGACCAGAGAACATTTCAAATGATCCTCTAGTATTAGAAACATATTCGCACTCTAAAATAACTTCGAAAGTAATCGTTGCAGAGCTATTAGGTTCAGAATATATAGTTCATACAGATTTGAATGGAGAAAATGTAAAAGCGATAGTTCATTCGAGACAAAATATTAAAATGGGTGATGAAATAACATTTGCACTTGATATGAATAGAGCACACTATTTTGATGCACAAACAGAAAAAAGTATACTAGATTAGAGTTTTATTTTAGGATTAAGGTAAAAATAATTTAAGGAGTTAAATTTTATAAATAAAAATAAGGAGGACTCAATTATGAGAAAAATAAATAAAATATTGGCTGTAATTACTACAACAGCTATTGTTCTTACAGGGTGTGTGGGAGGTAAAAAAGAAGAAAAAACCTCAGATCCCAATCAAAAAGTAGAAATTACTTATTGGGATTTTCCACAATTTACAAAAGACAAGGAGTTTACTAAAACGGAGGATTATGATGCCGCATTAATAAAAGCATTTGAAGAAAAACATCCTAATATTAAAGTAAACTATCAAAAAATTGAGTTTACAGATGGACCAGCTAAAATTGAGACGGCAATTCAATCAAAAACGGCACCAGATGTAATTTATGATGCTCCAGGAAGAGTTATTTCATGGGCTGCAAAAGACTTGTTAGTTCCATTAGATAATGTTGATACATCAAAATTAAATGATGCAGCAGTGAAAGCATCGACCTATAAAGATAAGCTTTATATGTATCCACAAGGTGTTGCACCTTTCTTAATGGGAGTAAACAAAGATTTAACAGATAAACTAGGTGTAAGTCATTTGCTGCCATTAGATAAAGCAGATAGAAGTTGGACAGTAGAAGAGTACGAAAAATTCTTAAGAGCTGTAAAAGAAAAAGATCCAAATATCAATCCAGCGTTATTTTATACTAAATCACAAGCTGGTGATCAAGGGCCAAGAGCTTTTGTATCTAACCTTTATAATTCTTGGATTACAGATAAAGATATTACAAAATATACTATAAACGATGAAAATGGTGTAAAAGGATTAGAATGGGTAAAAAAAGCGTATGATGATGGTCTATTAGGACAAGGGGTAGCACTAGAAGGTAAAGACGCATTAGAATCGTTTAAGTCTGGTCGTGCAGCAACCACTATTCTTTTCTCACCAGGGACAGCAGCTTCACATGCTTCTGGATTCAATTATAAGTTTTTACCATTCCCAAATAGTGGAGGAAAAGCACAGTATGAATACCTAGTAGCAGGACCAGCTATCTTTGATAATGGTGATAAAGCAAAAGCGGATGCAGCTAAAAAATTCGTTGATTTTATGATAAATGATAAGGATTGGGGTAAACGTACTCTACTAGCATCTGGAAATTTCTCAGCTAAAAAAGGAGAAACAGGTTTATATGATTCAGAGGAACTTAAGTTTGCAGAAAGTTTAACAGAACAATATGGGCCATATTATAATACTATACCAGGATTTGCTAAAATGAGACCGCTTTGGTTTAACATGGTTCAAGGTGTATTAAATGGAAAAACTACACCAAAAGAAGGTTTAGATAAATTTGTATCAGATGCAGACAAAACTATAAAAGAAGCATTATAATTTAACAAAAGGGATAGATTTGCTTCTATCCCTTTTTTATACCATAAAATAATTATTATTTGAGGAGGTCTTATGAGAGCTATAAAGAAAAAAAGAAAAATAGATTATAGTGGGTATTTATTTATACTACCAGTTAGTTTATTTTTTATAACATTTGTTTTAGTTCCAATGTTACGTGGATTACAATTATCTTTGTATAGTTTTGCTAAAAAAAATCCAGTTTTTGTTGGTTTAAAACATTATTCAGATTTACTTTTTAGTGGAAATGGTGCAACCATACATGAGCCATTTATGAAATCATTAGTTAATACGGTTATTGTTACGATTGTAGCTGTGCCAATAGTTGTAATTATATCTATTTTTGTGGCTGTAACTATTTATAATAAGAGTGCAGTAGTGAGATCATTTTTCCGTGGAGTATTTTATATTCCTGCAATTTCATCAGTTGTATCTGTAACTGTTGTATGGGCTTGGATTTATCATCCAGAATATGGAATATTGAATTATGTATTTAAATCTATGCATTTAATAAATGAAAATATTGACTGGTTGGGAAATCCTAAAACAGCATTGTACGCCATTATAACAATACTTATTACAACTTCTTTAGGACAACCTATAATTTTATATGTAGCGGCGTTGGGAAATGTACCCAAAGAATTGCTGGAAGCTTCTGAAATAGATGGAGCAACGAAGTGGCAAGTATTTACTAAAATAACTTGGCCTTTGATAAAACCTACAACTCTGTATATAGTTGTGGTAACAACAATTAACTCGTTCCAAATATTTGCTTTGATTCAGCTATTAACTGCAGGAGGACCAAACTATGGAACGAGTACAATAATGTATTTAGTCTACGAAGCTGCCATAAAAAATGGTAATCATGGTGTTGCTAGTGCCATGGGAATTATACTTGCTATTATTATTGGCATAATTTCGATTTTACAATTTAAGTTCTTATCTAGTGAGGATGATTAAGGAGATTTTAGTATGAAAAACATTAGTATTTTTAAAATTGTATCCATGATAATTTTGATAGGATTAACTATATTTTTTATTTTTCCGTTTTATTGGATAGCAACTGGGTCATTTAAACTTCAGGATGTTGCGATTACTATTCCTCCAGAATGGTGGCCAACATCTCCAACTTTAGAAAATTATGAAAAATTATTCACACCAAATACATTAAGATGGTTTTTTAACTCAGTATTTATTTCCGTAATGACAACGTTTTTGGTGTGTGCAACTTCAGCATTAGCCGGGTATGCTTTAGCAAAAAAAACGTTTCCAGGTGTAAAAATTATTTTTATGATATTTGTTGCAGCTATGGCGTTACCTAAACAAGTTATATTGATTCCTTTGTTAAATCTAATAACAGAGCTTAATTTAATGAACACATATTATGCACTTATATTACCAGCCGTAGGATGGCCTTTTGGAGTATTTTTAATGAGACAATTTTCTCAAGCAATTCCTAGAGAATTATTAGAATCAGCTAGAATAGATGGATGTGGAGAGATTAGAACATTTACCAATATAGCATTACCAATTATTAAACCAGGTATAGGCGCTTTAGCAATTTTCACGTTTATTGCTAGTTGGAATGATTATTTTTCACAACTTATTTTTTCAAATACACCAGATATGTCTACATTACCACTTGGGCTTGCGGCATTAGCACAAGGACAAGAATTTTCTAATGATTATGGATTATTGATGGCTGGTGCATCTTTGGCATCTTTACCAATGATTATAGTGTTTATATGTTTCCAAAATTATTTTACACAAGGTGTAACGCTAGGAGCAGTGAAAGGATAAATCTATGGATAAACAAGAGTTATTTGAATATTTACAAGGTGAATTGATAGTATCATGTCAAGCACTTCCAGGAGAACCACTGTATAAAGAAAACGGTGGAGTAATGTGCCTTATGGCACAAGCTGCGAAAAATGCAGGAGTCAAAGCTATTCGTGCACAAGGAATTATAGATATTGAACAGATAAGAAAGCAGACTAACTTGCCTGTTATTGGAATTATAAAAAAATCTTATCCAGGTTATGCATCTTATATTACGACTACTATGGATGAAGTTGATAAATTAGTGGGCGTTGGTTCTGATATTATTGCACTTGATTGTACTTTACAAGAACGTGGTGATGGGAAAACACCAAGTGAATTCGTAAAAGAAATTAAGGAAAAATATCCAGATGTAGTACTTATGGCTGATATCTCGAATTTAGAAGAAGCTATTGAAGCGGAAAAAGCAGGAGTAGATTATGTAGGAACTACAATGAATGGCTATACCCCTTATACTAAGGAATCCAAAAAATTCGATTCTAATTTGATAAAAGAGATAGTAAAAAATGTAAAAATTCCTGTCATAGCAGAAGGGAAAATTCATGAACCTAAACAAGCTAAAGAAGCATTAGAGGCTGGGGCACATTGTGTTGTAGTTGGTGGAGCTATAACAAGACCACAAGAAATTACTTCAAGGTTTTTAGCGGAATTAAGATAATGAATATTTTATTTTTACTTGCGTATTGGTATACTTATAGTAAATGGTATATTTTAGGATCATGGTTTATAACTTACATTATGAACATAGCTTTTAAAAAATTATGGTTATCACCACTTTTGATAAATGCAATAGCACTTTTAGTTCTATTTTTGGGTATATACTTTAAGATAGTTCAAGGTAAAGAAGTTGGAGTATCATTTTTAAATGTTTATATGCCAATATTCTTTGCGAGTGTAGTAATGAATTTGGTAGTTTACTCCTACAGGAAAATAAAAATAAAAATGAAAAATAGGTAAAATAAAAAAACTGATTAGGTAAGAGAAAATATTTCTGCCTTATAATCAGTTTTTTGTTTTTTTAGACAAAAACAAAAACCTAGAACTTATATGCTCCAGGTTTTTAATAATTTTATCGTACTTCTTTAAGTTTTTATTTTCTATGAAATATTTTACGTTGATAAACCCTATTACATCAACATTTTTATTTTTTATATTTCCTATCAATAACAGTTAATTTTTAAATATAGTTACCGTGTAGTTACTATTTTAAAAGTTAACGTATTTTTGAAACTTGTTGCCGACTTCTTCTTTTTGTTTTTCTGTTACATGTGTGTAAATGTTCATTGTAACTTTAATATCTGAATGTCCTAGCCTTTCTTGTACCTCCTGGATACTAACTCCACTTTCAAATAATAAACTACAATGGGTGTGCCTAAACCCATGTATTTTAATCTTCTTAAAGTTGTGTTTTTCACAGATGGCATTAAGTCGATAATTGAGATAATTTTTCTTAAAATAAGTGTTAGTAGTTAGATTAGTGAAGCAAGGCTGTTTTTTATTAGTATGGTAACCTAATTTAAATAATAATTCACGTTGTTGTATTTTCCATTTTCGCAACATTTGGCTGGTTTTATTATCTATACTTATTTTTCTTATACTACTTACACTTTTTGGAGTTTGAGAGATAAGTTC
This sequence comes from Gemella cuniculi DSM 15828, assembly GCF_000425665.1. Classification (GTDB taxonomy): domain Bacteria; phylum Bacillota; class Bacilli; order Staphylococcales; family Gemellaceae; genus Gemella; species Gemella cuniculi. Next base: position 33,991 of record NZ_AUDW01000022.1, on the reverse strand, counting down.
GTATTTTAAATTATAAGCAAGTGTTTTATTTATATTTATGGTGCTGTTTGTAAAATCAATATCTGTCCACTCAAGGGCTTGTAACTCGCATTTTCTCATACCGGTAAAAGCTAATAACCTAAACATAACTATTGTGTAATATTCTTCTGAACTTTCTAACAACTCAAAAAATCGTTGTAATTCTTCTTTTGTGTAATATATTTCTTTATTGTCTTTTATTTCTTTAATCTGTTTTGGAGTTTTAGTAATTGCCATAGCATTGGTAGTTATTAGTTTTAAATCAATAGCATAGTTAAGAATGTTTACAACATAAGATTTTAGTTTTTTATAAGTTTTATATTCTTTATACCATTTATTTAAAATTTTTTGGCAGTAAGTTGGAGTTATTTTTTTTAATGGCCAGTTTTCAAATTCTTTTAAAATTACTTTAAATACAGCATTAGAGGTTATTAAGCTATTTTCTTTTACAGTATGTTTATAACCGTCATACCATAACTCAAATAATTCTTTAAATGTAGTGATATTATTGTTTAAGTAAATATTGTTTTCGAAATCTGTTCGCAGCCTTGCGATGTACAATTCTGCTTCTTTTTTAGTTTTAAACCCTGATTTTGACCGTTGTATTACCTTACCAGTTGTAGTATCAATACCTATGTATATATTTCTAAACTTATAGTAGTTCTTTCCGTTTTTTGTGTATTGTTTAATCATTTTTCTTTTTCCTTTCTTTAGTACCTACCACGTATTAAAGAAATAAATGATAATGGAAAATATAGCTGATTTTTCCATTTTGGACTATGATTTTTAAATCAAAACGGAAAAAAGGGGAGATATTTCCATAATACAGCTTACCACGTCCACGTTAGAACCTTTCAAAAAGTAAAAATTATTACCTCTTAAATATCTGAACGCTTAGAAGCGCTTAAAATGTGTTTTAATTTCAAGTAGAAAATACTACATAAATATGATATAATGACATTATATTGTTAGGTCTTATATGTATTTTGTTAACATATATCATTTTTGTTTTTCAGCACTTGTTTTTTACAGGTGCTTTTTTTTGTTATTTCAATACTATTTTATCTAATTCAGCCGGTAACCCTAAAGATGAAAATACTTTGTCAGTATAACTATCATTTTTTATTTTTATCTTAAGGTTAATCATTCGTTTTCTTATTGTGTTGTTAACTTTTGCATATTGCTTATAATTAATAAAAAATTTAAGATATAGTATAGTGTTATAAATACTTTGTCTATTATCACTATTAAGAATATCTAGAGGGGTATGTAAATTATAATAGAAAGGTAAATCATTTCTAAGTTTAGCGCCTAACATTTTATTATTATGTGCCGTTATGTTTCTTAATTCAGTAAGATTTTCTAATCCTTTTTGTATTATATTGAAGTGTACATCTTTAATTGAATTAGTATTTAAATTATCTTTAACAAATTTTGACATTTCCTTAGCAACATCATTTTTTATTTTATCAGGCAATAAGCTATAAAAATAGGTAACTTCTCCAAGTGTTAGATAATCAACTAAAACCCAAAACGGTACAACTGAATGAACTTTATAATAATGTTTTATAGAGTTATTATTTATTTTTTCTTTGTATTTATTTAAAGTATTAGCAAAATTAGAAATTTGTCTACTTACTTTTATAATATCTTTACTAGCATAAGTTTTTATGTCTAAGTATGAATATAAATCATTTTTAAAATGTTTACAGTAACAATAAGCTAAAATCGACTTGAAGTGCCTTTCAGCTTCTATTATCCCCTCAAAGATAACTGTTTTTATTACTTTATCAAAATGGTGTATTTCAAGGATATTTTCAAAATATACATTATTATAGTATGTATTTGTATCAGTATTTATAAAAAATTTACTATAAGCATTTACAACATTATAGTAATTATATTCGAGTAAATACCGTTTAGCTTTTTCTTTATTTTCAAATTTTAGATTTCTGTCTTCTAAAATTTGTAATTGTTCATCTAAATTTTTAAAAGGTTTCACGTTTATTCTCCTTTAAATTAAAACAAAAACACCGTATATATTTAAAATATACACGGTGTATTGCACACATAGAGCCCCTTATGAACTAAAAGTAGGCTATCTATATGCTTACCTCTTGTGTATATTTTAGTATTATTTTTAAATATTGTCAATTATTTACCCTCATTTTTTTACTTTTTTATTTATATCTATTATTTAAGAGTGACAATTAGTTTAGAAACACATAGAAAAACACAGAAAATAAAATTATACTTTTTTGAACAAAATAATTGAATAATAACGTATAGAAATATATAATATAATTCACATTTAGCACGTGGGAAATATTGCACATGTTGAATGTTTTTTTATTTTCACTTACCTTTATAGTAATTGACTATATCATTAGTTAAATCTATAACGACTTTTTCTTTTCCATTCTGTTCTACTTCATCAAGTCTATTAGTAACTATCTTCTTGACTTCGTCAAAGTCATTTTCTTTTATAATAGTACCTTTGTTTTCTAATTTGTCGAAAAACTCAAGTATTATCTGTTGTTCGTCTTGATTATAATCTTTCAGTATAACGTCCCAAGACTTATACTCATTTTTTATTTTTTCTATATCCGTTTTTTCATCATAATGTGAAATTCTCATTTTATTATACAATTCTTTTAGTAATGGATAGTACTTCACATAAAGTTTTATCTTATCTTTAAAATCATATGTTGAATAGTCTAAAAAATCCCAACTGTCGTAAAAATGGTGCTTTTCTAAATCTAATTTAAAAGACCTTTCAAGCACATTTCTAGTATTATCTAGTAAATTTATACTTTGCATATGTCCAAGGTAAGTATTCCCAAGTTTTTCTTTGTTTTCTAGAAAGTAATCACAATAGATATGTATTTCTTTTAATATATATTCCACTTCTTCATTAACATAGCTATTAAAAAATCGTTGTAGCCTTGATAAATCATTCACATCTATAGAAAATTCTTCACTATCTATTTTAAATCTTCTTGAGATTTTCCACACATCAAATGAAGCTGGATAAGGATATTGACTATCTAGTACCAAGTTTTCAAAATTATTAGTGACAAATTCATCAATAGAGCCGTATAGAAGTTCGTTCACTGTGATATCAGATATTTTAGAAATACTAGCTAACCTTTCCTTATTGGGTAGAGTAAAACCAGTTTCCCACTTCTGAACATTACTTTTACTAGCACCGAATAGTTTACCGAAGCTTTCCAAGGTATAACCTTTATTTGTCCTTATTTGTTTGATACGTCCGCCAACAGCTTTTTTATTTATGTTTATTTTCATATATTTATACGTCCTCTAAACTTGTTTTATATTTACATTATACACTAATAAAGTGAAAAAATAAACGAAAAAAGTAGAAAAAAGAACTCAAAAAGTGTTGACTTTTTCCTTAAGTAGTGTTATTATCTAATCGTAGAGTAGAAAAAAATACTCAAAAACTAATATAGGAGGTGAATCAAATGGAAGGAATCAAAATAAATAAAGTTCGTGCATATCGTGAAGCCTTAGGGAAAACACAAAAAGAGATAAGCGAAGTTTTAAATATAAATAAAATTGTTTATGGAAGAAAAGAAAGAGGACTGGCACCGTTTAAAGATGCCGAAAAAGTAGCGTTATTAAACTTTTTTAAACCTTATTTTCCAAGTACAAACATAGAGGAATTATTTTTTTAAATACAAAGTAGAAAAAAATACTCAAAATAGTAGATAACAACATGCGAACACTACAATTAATAGATGAATTAGAAAGTAAATACCAAGTATCGAATAAATATAACGATATATAAAAACCCTTGCAGTTTGATATAGTAACAGGCGCAGTAGAAAGAATAAATATAAATAAAGTGATTGAGATTTTAGAACTAGAACAAACTCAAGACAACTACTCAACGCTAAAAATTATGTTATATACTAATATCGACTTGTTTTGGGAGTTTGTCGACAAGTTCGCAGTTTGAGGAGTACATCATTTTTTAGATACATATATGAAATATTTATTACAAAGAATAAAAAATAAAAATAGGAGCTAACAACATGAAACAAACAAAAATGAGTTTAAAACAAATACACGATTATTTACAAGAAAACCCAACCACTTCACTTAAAGAGATATATAAACATTACAATGTTGATTATAACTATAACAGCGTTAAAACTAAAATGTGGAAGCTAGCGAAAAAGAATAAAATTATATATCAATATGATAGTGAAAATCAAGACTATATCAATCTAGTAGTTACAGATGAAAAGATAATAAACAAGTATAAATCTAGTGCAGAATTTGAAGCGGTTGAACGTGAGATTATATATTCACATCTTAACGTTATCGAGGAACTAGACAAGATTATATTTAATAGTACTACTATTACAAAAGACAAACTAAAAGCTATTGAATTAAGGCAAAGAGAATACAAGTACGAAAACAACAAGTATGCAGTAGATTTTTACAAAGAAAAAAATCAAGATGAAATATAAAAAAACCTCTTAAACTGACAAGCTACCAACTTAAAGCAGTTTAAAAGGTTTAAAAGAAGTATTTAACAAAAATACTTTCTTTAATTATAACATAAATTAATGAGAAAGGAACAAAAAAGATGAAAAAACTAAAAGACTATAGGAACGCTAAGGGACTAACTAGAAAAGAATTAGCTAAGCTGACAAGGCGTTTTACCGACTCAGGTCAAAATAAAGAAACAAAAGAATTATTACAAAACACGTTAGGAGCGTTTATAATCCTAACACCTATTACAATATTAATAACTTATGCAGTAGCTTTATTAATGGATATATTACATGGATAGGGAGTGGACACAATGCTAACAGAAAATTTTAAAACAGCACTTAAAGAAGAGATAAAAGAAATTATTAGGGAATGTTTGGCGGACTTACAACAAGATAAACGTTATAACCAAAAAGAATTGTGCCAATCTTTAAATATCGGAGTTGATACATTAATAGAACTTAACAAGCAAGGACTTAGGCCAACAAAAGTTGGTAGGCAATACATTTATTTAGAAAGCGAAGTAAACAACTTTTTAAGAGAACATCAATTATAAATAATCCCTCTACCACGTATTAAAGAAGTAAATGAAGAGTACTGCAATACTCTAGTATGATATACACAACAAAGACAAAATAAAAAAACTTGCTACCCTATTGCCAAAATTTAACAGATTAATAAGGTAACACGAAAATTTATAAATAAACAAATTTTAACAGAAATAACTAAATGAAAGATGGATGAGGTGGAATATGTGGCTCAACATGATTATTATATAGAATATGAAAAATTAATCGGAGAATTGGAATGTTTCAAAGAGGTATTTGCTTTAATAGTACAATTCTTATCAACACTTAACGAAGAAAACAAGGCTACCGAACTTCTTGTAAAAACAACGTTAGGTAAATCAGAATACTTTAATTTAAGTTGTTTACTTAACGAAAAATTAAAAACTTTATTAGTCGAGCATGGCCAAAATTTAGAATAAAGTAACGAGAACATTGCAAGTTTTTCTATAATATACTGCAATATGTTTTTTAGTAATAATCGAAAGGAAATTAAAAATGATAGCGAAATTAGAAGATATAAACATTAAAACAGAAGAGGCAATCAACCTGTTGGATATATACATATATACTTACATAGAGACCTTGGGTAAAAACCTATACCAAAAGAGTTATGACGACATTGTGAAGCTAGATAAGTATGATTATATCGACTTTTTAGTCGAGAAAGAAAAATACGAAACTCTATTAATACTGGTTAGAGATTTAATTAAATCTATTGAAAATATACAAAACGAGTTACTTAATAGTTATTACAACAAGGTGGTGGAATAGTTGGCAATCTTCAAACAAATAGGGGTTAAGAGTAATAAGCTAAGCAAAGTAGAAGTAGTTGGGAAGAAACCGATAGAGATATTAGCAGATAGTTTTTTACCTACGATAGACACCAATATAGACAAGAAGCAATACAAACAAAATGAAATGATATATTTCATTAGTGGAGAAATACAGACAGGTGAGGATGGTACATATAAGCGAAGTAATGAAAGTTTAAAATTCAGAGATTTAATAATAATAGACATTGAAGATACCAAAGTTACTACACAAGAAGCTATTGAGAGTGTAACAGGAGCATTAGAGGGGTTTATATACTACTTATACTCAACTATTTCTCATAGAGATGATAACCCGAGATTAAGGCTTATATTAGAACCTAATAAAAACATTTTAAAAGATGAGTACGAACCGACAATTAAGGCAGTAATGAAATTAGTAGGTTTGAATTATGACTATAGTAGTAAGACGTGGGCACAACTACAAGGTGGCCCGATTGCCGTTAGAGGTATCAAGCCAGTTAGTATAAAACATTTAGAGGGTACGCCTTTCCCAGTTCAAGAAGCTGTTAAAAAAGAAGTAGTTAAAGACAAAAAAGAACATCACCCAAGTGAAGATGAATACCCTAATACCCTAATGAATGATGATTTTTACCAAATATTTATAGAATATATTAAGGTTGATTATAATAACCTATACAACAATGAAGCCACATACGATAGATGTTTAAGCGTATTACTAGCATTAGCTAGAGCAGTTTGCGAAAAAGAAATCAGTTACGACATAGCTTTGGAGTGTTCAGAACTGTTAGCTAATAACGACCCTAACTTTAAAAATGAATACATTAATGATAATTTAGCTAAGATTAACCACGCAATAAAAAGTTATGGTGATAATAATAGGTATTTCCTTGATAATCCAAAATCATATACATTCTGGCAAAAAGTAAAAGCCACTAAGGATAAGAATTTAATTAATCTAGTCAGATATAAGTTAAATAGCGAAATCATATCTAACAGCGAACTGTATTATAGACTTAATATAATAGGGCAACAGTGGAGAGAAGAACATACGACTGTAAACGAAAAAACTGGAGTTGAAAAAGTGCCATTAATGCAACATTACACTATTGCTAATAAGATAATAAAGTTATTACCTTGTAAATATGGTGGATACGATGAACAAACAGCATTATTATATTTCTATGATTTTGACAAAGGTATTTACACCCCTAACGAAGATGTATTAAAAAAAGCTATAATAAAACTAGAGTATAGGTATAAGCTAGATAATGTTAAAGCTATAGTCGAGGGTTTGAAAACTAAATTAAACTTTGAAAGACCTGTCAGAAATCCTAACACAATAGCTGTAGGGAATGGAATTTTTAATCTTGATGATAAGAGTTTAGAGCCGTTTAGCCCTAAGTATTTTATTACAGCAAAGGTTGACACTCATTATAATTTTAAAGCATTACAGAACTACGAAGCAACAAAAGTGAAATTTTTTAATCTAGATAACTGGTTTAATGAAATTGCTTGTAATGATAGTGAGGTAGTAGAGTTACTTTGGCAGTTAATCAATGAAGCGGTTAATCCTAACAAGACTAGACGGAAAATTGCCATAATGTACGGAGGGGGGAAAAATGGAAAATCAACATTTCAAAGTTTTATAGTGAATTTAATAGGTGCTAATAATGTAAGTTCGATAACACCCCACGAAATTCAACAACGTTTTGGAGTTGGAGGGCTAGAGGGTAAAATATGTAACTATGCTGATGAGATTGGAACAAAGCCACTTGATGAGGTTGATAAAATAAAATCAATAGCAAGCGGTGAAGTAATAGCATACGAGCGAAAAAATAAAGATGTTCGATACTACGATTTTAAAACATTATTAATGTTTAATAGTAATCAGTTACCAGCCATTAAAGAAAAGTCGGACGCAGTACTGGAAAGGTTGTTAATTGTCCCTTTCAATGCTGATTTTAAAGGTAAGGAAGATACATCTATAAAAGATAATAAGTTAAATAATAAGATAATACTTGAATACGCACTATATAAGGCTTTACATTTAGACTTTGAGAGCTTCACAATACCAAAAGTAGTAAAAGATGTTGTAGAGGAATACAGAAAGGATAATGACAGTATCCACGCCTATTTTCTTGATTATGTTGATAGGAATTTACACCATATTAGTAGAATACCTACTAATATATTAAAGGTTGACTATGAACAGTTTTGCCACGATAACGGTTATAACTCATTAAAAAGACCTGTTAAAAAGGTAGAAGAACGGTTAAACAAAATATTTAAGAATAACGATTATTATTATGTTACAAAAAAAGCTAAATATAATTTAGCCCACTTGGAGGAATTGAAAAGGTTCGATATGTTAGGAAAACATCTAGTTGATATGTTACACGTTGGAGATAGTAGGTTGAGTTTAATGCAAGAAATAAAGAGCAAATAAAAGAAAGTTCCCCAAAAGTTCTCCTAAGTTCACTAAAAAAAACGAAAAGTGAACCGACTCAAAACCCTGGTATAACAACATTGATGGTTTAAAAAGTTCACGGTTCTTTTATTTTTATTAAATTAATAAGAAAATAAAAATAATAGTCTTACAATACATATACATAATATAAAAAAGAATTTAAACGAAAAAAGGGAACTGCGAACTTTTTGCAGCGAAAACATTATATTACCAAAGCTGAACAAGGTTCACTGTTGCAAAAATTAGGTGAACTTTATGGAACAAAAAAAGGAAAAACCTTTATAAACGTTGATGTAATAGTATTCTTAAAAAGTTCCCTAAAAAATAGAAAGGTGGTGATTAAATGATAAAAAGAGTTGAAGAAATAACAGAAGAATTAATTGAAATCAACGGAAGACCTAAGAAGTTTTACAGTCTTACTACTTGTGTTAATAAATATATACAAGAGGAATTAGCAGAAGATGAGTTATTGCTAGATATTAAATATATATCTGAAAGTGTTAGGAAAGAACCGACTAAAGCAATATTACATATAGGAGAAAAGCACTAATGAGATATTCACAATTAAATAACTTGATTGAGAAATATTTAGACAACCCCACCGAGGAACTAACGGAAGCGGTGGACGGATATTTAAGTTCAATTACTGATGAAGATAAAGAAATTGTGAAAACTATATTTATTGAAATGAAAAGGCAAATTAAAACCGCTTCTGAACTTAGGGTATTAAATAAGCATATTGAGAAATTAAACAACTATTTAGAAAAGAAAGGACTAATTAAACAAGATGAGAATGAGAGAACCACCCCACGGTTGAACAGTGAACGAAAAACGAAAAAAGCAGTTGAACAACGAATGAACAACGAGACTACCTCATTAGACCAAAACCAAATGTTGTTAGAAATCTTACAAGATAGACTTGAGTTGTTAGAAAAGTTACAATCAGAAGCTAACCAAATAAAACCCATGGACTATTCACGTGATAAGGTTAAGAGCAGTAACAGGCCTTATAGCTTTAATCTTAATTATTTAGATGAAATTATCGAAACTAAAAAGGCAATTGAGGAAATAGGTGGAACAAAACAAACAAGCCGTTAAAAGTCAAAATCGATAGAAAATATCAACGTAGTAAGTTGTTAGACTAATATATTAATCAAAAATAAAAATAGACGGCTTAAACGGCTTTTAAATGGCTTGTAATTTTAAGTAAGAAAAAAGAAAGGATTAAAAAAAATGAAAATAGAAGACTTAGAAAAAGAAATAAATAGCTTGATTGAGGATAGAGAAAAAGCAAAAGAAGAAGTAAAAAAAGAGTTACAAAAAAATCAAAATGAAATCAGTAATTTAATAAAAGAACGTACAGAAGCAGAGCGAAACAATGATTTTAAAACTTTCAATAAAATAAAAACAAAAATCGATGAAAAAAAGAAAGAAAAAGAATTTATCCAAAATAGACTTGAAAACCTGAATCAACCCATATATAATGGCGATGAATACTTTTCAAAAATAAAAGAAATTGAAAATTCAATTACAGAAGAAATAGAAGAACTATATAAACAAGCTAAACCATTAGTTGATAACCTTGAAAATATTCTGTTGCGTGAAAGGAGAATAGATGATAAAGCAAACCAACTAGTTGAAGTAATGAAAAGTGAATTAATAAACAACGATAATATATTAAACGGACAAGGTACAACGCACACCATTAGAAAAGTATTAAAAGCATTTCAATACGCACATGATAGCGTTACAGCTGTACTATATCGCCGAAAATAGATAGCTTATGTATGATTTTAAATACACCCTTAACGATATAGACTTTTATTTAGAAGCACATAAGAAAATAAAAAGACAACTAGAAATATATTTAATCAATAAACTAGATAATAACAATGATAATCTTATAAGCAACAATAATAGTAATGAGTATGATAATAATCTAATTAGTAAGTTTAGCGACTATGATTATGAAAAAGATAGAAACGTATTGAACTTATTAGATAGTTACAAAAATCATTTAAAAGAAACTAATGAACTCAAGTATAAAATAGTTGAGTTGAGATAAACAAGAAATTTTTTAATAAAAGAAATATCAACAATAATGTATACATCTGAAAGAACAGTACAAAGGCAATTAAAGGTGATAAAAGAAGAATTATATACAATTTTTAATGAAAATCACAAAAAAATTGAAAAAAAATCGAAAAAAATGTAAAAAAAGTGATTTTTGGTCTAAAAAACCTAATTTATCAAGGTTTTGAAGAAGAATAATTTCAAAAACATTGATTTATCAAGGTTTATGGGGGGGTGACTCCCTCCCCTCGGTTTCGGCTGACCTTCACGCCGTCACTGTACATTTTTTCTCGCGCGAAAAATCAATAGGATAGAGATGTATACAGGCGGCATAGGAATTGCAGGTGTACTGTTGAATATATTTCTAAAAAAGGTGTAAGGCAAGATGTTCATACAAAAAAAGTAAGGTATGATAAAAAAGAAGAAACAAAAGAATTGCCTTATAAAAGTGTAAAAACTAAATGGTTGAAAAGTTTTGATAAACCTAAAGTAACCGATATGGAATATTGGGAACATAGTGGAATAAAGTATTTTGTTGATGAGAAACATGTTGTTTTAAGTTATTCTAAAAAAGAAAAAGAAGTAGCTGAATGGTTAGCTAATAAATTAGGTACTCATGTTCAAATGGTACCTAGGGTAAATTATCCGCTGGGAATTCCTACACCTGATTACATAATTAAGAATAAAAAATTTGATTTGAAAGAAATTGAGGGTGAAGGTAAAAATGTAATAGATAATAATATGAGAAAATCAAAAAAACAAGCAGATAATTTCATATTAGATTTGACGAAAACAAAACTTAGCGATAAAGAAGTTTTAAATCAACTATATAGTATATATAAAAGCGGTCGTAGAAAAGTTGACACAGTTATAGTAAAACGTGAAAATTCATTAGTAAGTTTACTAACTAAAAAGAAGTAACCATCATTCCAATCACCAAAAGTGATTAAGGGGAACAAGATTACTTCTTTTATTACTTTCATTATACTATAAATAACGGTAAAAATCAATATAGGAGGTGCAAACAATGGTAAAAGAGGTTGGTATTTATTTTAAAAACGGGGAGTGGTCACTGTATACTAATGTTACTAATCTAGATGAAAAAATAGAATTTAAAAAAACACCCTATGGAGATACAAGAGATTTTAAAAAATTAGAAGAAAAAAACAAAGAAAATGTAAAGGATAATATGTATAAAGAGTTATTGAAAAAATTAAATATATAGGAGATAATAAAAATGGAAATTCAAGAAATAAAATCAAAATTAAATAGCTATAATAGTGATATTTCAAATCTTGAAAATGAATATCAAGAGAAGAAAAACGAATTGGAACAGGTGGAAAAGTCAGAAGTTAGTACAATTCAAGAAAGAAAAGATAAATCTACAAAAATAGAAGAATTAGAAAAAGAAGTAAAATCATTGGTAGAAATTTTAGAAAATATCAAAGTAGAAAAAGAAAACTTCTGTAATTCTCAAGTTCAAGTAATAAGCGACTATTTAGCAAAAAAACGGAACGAAAAAGAAAAGAACGAAGAAAAGACATTTAATGAGAATTTAAAAAGTTTGATTAATAGCAAATTAGAGGAAATAACAAACGAAGCTAAAAAACTAGACGAGAAACAGAAAAAACAGCATGATGATTTTTTCAAAGAAATAAAAGAAATGAACGACATTGTTGAAAAAGTAAGTATTAACTATTTTGATATTTTTGAAAGTAATATAAATAAAGCACGTATCTATATTTCTAAAAACATGATATAATGATAGTGAACTTTGCCAAAACTGTTGTTTTTCCCTTATTAAAAAAATAAAAACCTTTTATAAATTTTTAACATTGCTACTAAATATTAGCAATGTTTTTTTATTTTTTCCATTTTGCTAGCAATAACACAAAAAAACACCTCATAATTTAAACGTCAGAGCCTTTCAGAAAGTTTTTTGATTGGGGAAAACTACCAACGATAAAATACACAGCTTAAAACCCAAATAAAAGCTTTTTAATTTTAAGTAGAATTATAAAGGTTATTATATCAATAAGTATCTTTTGGAAACTATGCAAAACTTAATATTTAGATAAAAATTGCTAAGAAATGCTAAGGTAAAAAATATATATAATGCTTAGAATTGCTTAGGTATAAAATATAATGCCCGAAAAAATGTTGTTATAAAATTATATTAAAAATTTTACATATGTTTTAACATATGTTATAATATATATTGTTAGGAGGTAAAACTCATGAGTTCGAAAGAATTAATAAAACAGCTTAATAAACTAGGTTGGAAAGAAGTCAGAATAAAAGGCAGTCCCCACCATTTTAAGCACCCTAACAAAGATTATCTTATTACTGTACCACACCCTAAAAAAGACTTACCAAAAGGTACAGCAGATAAGATATTAAAACAAGCGGGCTTAAAATAAAGACCCTTGACTTTTAGGAGGTTAGCACATGAAATATATGTATTATGCAGTATTTACTCAAGAAAATGACTATATAGATATTACATTTCCAGACTTAAAAGGATGTATCACTTTTGGAGATAATTTGGAAGAAGCTTTATATATGAGTAAGGACGCACTAGAGGGTTATTTATTAGTGTTGGAAGATGAAAAAAAGAATATACCTAAATCAAGTACTTATCAAGAATTACAAAGTAATTTAAACGAAAATCAGCAATTACAATTAATCAATGTTGATACTGAATTTGTCAGACGTAAAGAAGAAAATAAATCAGTTAATAAAATGGTTACTTTACCAAAATGGTTGGTAGACTTAGGAAAAGAAAGAAAGGTTAATTTTTCGCAAGTATTGCAGCAGGCTTTGAAAAATGAGTTAGGAGTATAAATATAAGACGGTTTAAAATCCGTCTTACTTTCATCTTATTTCTTTAATACGTGGTAGGTAGTTACAATATAGTTACTATTTCAAAATTAAAAGCCCTAAAACTTGATGTAATAGGGCTTTTTATAAATTCTTTTTATCGTACTTCTTTAATACGAGCAGCTTTACCACGTAGATTACGTAAGTAATATAATTTAGCACGTCTAACTTTACCTTTACGTACTACTTCAATTTTCTCAACTTTTGGAGTATGTACTGGGAATGTTCTTTCAACACCAACTCCATTTGAAATTTTACGTACAGTATAAGTAGCAGAAATTCCACCACCACGACGTTTAATAACTACTCCTTCAAATTGTTGGATACGCTCACGTCCACCTTCAACGATACGTACGTGTACTCTTACTGTATCCCCAGCTTTAAATTCAGGAATATCTGTTCTTAATTGCGACTTAGTAATCGCTTCAATGATTTTGCTCATTATCTTTCTCCTTTTTTACAAAATGTTCATTATTAATACTTAGATTAGCAGAGGAACATCGTAATTAATGTTTTCACATCTTTATGATTATATCATTTTTGAAAATAAATAGCAAGAGTTATTTGATACTTTTTAATTTATAAAAGTGCTGTTTCCCAGTTTTCTTCTTTAAAGCCAAGAAGTAATATGTCATTTTCAAAATCAAACGCTAAGGGACGTTTGATTAACATTCCATTTTCTGTAAGAAGTTTAAGTGATTCTTCAATAGAAAGTGTAGGTAGTTTATCTTTTAAATTTAACTCTTTGTAAACCAAACCACTAGTGTTAAATAATTTTTTTAGTGGAATATTAAAAGTATTTAATATTTTTTTGAAATCTTCTACTGTTGGTGTTGTTTCTTTGACATTAAAATATATGGCTTCAACATTGTGTTCAGTCAATAATTTTTTTGCTTTCTTACATGTAGAACAAGTAGGGTATTCGTAAATATAAAGCATAAATTCTCCTTTCTAATAATTTTAATTATATAGTTTTGATAAGATAAAAAAAGTATTGTAAAAACTTTTTTATTATTTAGACGATGTTATTATAATACTAAAAAAATAGGATGTAAAGAGATTTGTTTCTATATGAAATGAAGGTGCGTTTTTTTAGTGAATGTATTGTGAATATTTGATATAATATAAAAGAAAAAGAAAAAGAAAAAGAAAAGAGAATAATTATGGATAAAATTATTGTAAGAGATTTGGTAAAAGTATATGGAATATCAGACAATAAGGTTATAGCGAATGATAAAATCAATTTTGAAATTGATGAAGGTGAATTTGTGGTAATATTAGGACCCAGTGGTGCAGGTAAAAGTACGCTTCTAAATATAATTGGAGGAATGGATAATGCTACTAGTGGTTCTATAAAAATATTTAATAAAGAAATTGTAGGCCTTAGTGAGAAAGAACTTACTACATACCGTAGAGAATATATTGGGTTTGTTTTTCAATTTTATAATTTAATACCCAACTTAACTGTTTTAGAAAATGTTGAACTTGCAAATCAGATTGTAAAAGATTCAAAAGATGCACTAAAAATTCTAAAATTAGTTGGTCTGGAAAATAGAATTAATAATTTTCCAAGCCAAATTTCAGGAGGAGAACAGCAACGTGTAGCAATAGCTCGTGCTATCGCTAAAAATCCTAAGATATTACTTTGTGATGAACCTACAGGAGCCCTAGACTATAAAACAGGAAAACATATTCTAAAAATTTTAAAAGAATATTGCAAAAATGAGAAGAAAACAGTTATAGTAATTACTCATAATAGTTCGATAGCACAAACAGCAGATAAAGTAATAGAAATTTATGATGCAAAAGTAAAGAATGTTGTTGTTAATCAAATGCCAAAAAACATAGACGAAATAGAGTGGTAGAAATTATGAAAGCATTGAATAAAGATATAATAAGAGAGATATCAAAAACAAAATCTAAATTTTTATCAATTATGACTATAATTTTTTTGGGTGTTTTTGTTTTTGTAGGGCTTAAAGAAACAACACCAGCAATGATAAATACCTATAATAAAACATTAGAACAGCATAATATATATGATTTGAGAGTAACTAATGATTTTGGAATCAATGATGGAGATATTAATGAAATAAGAAAGTTAGATAATATCGATAAATTAGAAATATATTATAAAAAAAATTATAAATTGGAAAATAGTACGAATAGTATCGATATAGAAACATTACCAAAAGAATTAGCAACACCAAAGCTAGTTAAAGGGAAATTGCCAACTAATAATAATGAGATTGCTGTAGTAGATTCATTGGAAAAATTTTATAAAATTGGTGATACTATAAAATTGATGGACGATAAAAGTGAAGAAAAGAAATTAAAGAATTATTCATATAAAGTTGTAGGATATGTTTATGGAGCTGATCATATTGAGGTATCTAATAATAATCCTACGAATAATAGTTATTTTGGCTATGTAAATAGAGAAAATTTCCAATTTGATAGTATGACAGGAGTTAATATAAAATTAAAAGGTATACCATATAAATATAGCGATAAGAATTATATAGAAAAAGTAAATAAAAATCGTGATAAGATTATAAATATATTAGAAGAAAGAAAATTAGTTGACGAGAAAAACTATAAATCTATAACATCACAAAAAATTTCAGAAAATGAAAAAAGATTATTTTCTATCGAAAAAGAATTAAAATCTAATTTAGAACAACTAGAATTCTTGAAAAATATTGACATAGAAAAATATACCGAGCAAAGTTTAAAATTAAGAGAAGCACAAAAACAACTAGAGGATAATAAAAAACAATTGGAAGTTTCTAAAAGAGCTTTTGAAGAAACTAATTATCCCAGGTTTAATGTAGAAAATATAAGAGGGTTAATCCACTATGCTCAATTTATTGATTCTGCAAATAGTTTGTCATTTTTAGCAAATGTTTTTTCAATATTTTTATTTTCAGTATCTATTTTAGTATCGTTAACAACATTAACGCGTATGATAGATGAAAATAGAACTAATATAGGTACTTATAAAGCGCTAGGTTATTTGAATAGAGAGATTTTTAAAAAATATTATATTTATGGAGGAATATCAACTATAATAGGAACTATCCTAGGTATTATTGCAGGTTATTTAGTTATTGTTCCAATAATATATGATTCATACGCAAGATTTTATACGTTGAAAAAACCTTTTGTAGTTTATAGCCTACACATAATTACTTTAGCATTTTTAATATCTATTTTGTGTATACTGATAGCAGTATTTATTCCCCTTCGAAAAAATCTAAAAGAAAGAAGTGCATATCTATTGAGACCTAAAGCTCCTAGTAGTGGTAGTCGAATTTTCTTAGAAAATATAGGTTTTATCTGGAAGAAATTATCTTTTTTAAGGAAAGTAACTTTTAGAAATATTTTTCGTTATAAGATTCGTATGTTTATGACTGTATTTGGAGTTATGGGATGTTTGACATTAATGTTTATTGGATTTGCTATCCGTTTTGGGGTTGTAGATATTTCAAATGAGCAATTCAAGACAATTAATAAGATTGATATTTTGGCAACATATAACTCTTACGTAGGAAAAGAGGATGTAGATAAAATAACTAAAGAAATAGAAGCTACTTCCAATGTAGAAAATTTTACTAAAGTAAATGTACAAAAAGCTACAGTAGAGAAAAATCATGAAATATTAGATACAGCACAATTAGTTACCTTGAATCGGGATAACTATAGGGATTATATAACATTAATGGATAACAGAAGTAGCATAGAGCTACCTAAAAATTCGATTGTAATAAATGAAAAACTAGCTTATTTGCATAATTTGTCGGTTGGTGATGATTTTAAGGTTATTATAAATGAAAAAGAATATACGTTGAAGATAGGTGCTATTAATAAAAATTACTTTGGTAATATTTTATATATGGATAGAGAATACTTTTCTAAAGTATTTAATAAAACGTACTCAGACAATAGCTTTGTAATAAAAATGAATAATCCAGATGAAGTAGAAAAAATGGCAAGTAAACTTCAAGACAATCCCCATGTGGTGAATGTGAGCGACAATTCAAAAATTCAAGAAAATCTTGACAATTCTATTGAAGGTATAGATATTATAGTTATTGTTATGGTCTTATGTTCACTAGCACTAGCACTTGTAGTACTTTATAATCTGATAAATGTCAATGTGTCAGAACGTCAAAGAGAATTGTCGACTATTAAAGTTCTTGGTTTTTATCCTCGCGAAGTAACAATTTATATATTCAGAGAAATATTTTATTTAAGTATGATAGGTATTATTGTCGGTAACTATATAGCATACAAATTGTATTTGAAAATAATATTAGAATTAGCAAGTAGAACGATGATGTTTAATAGTAGGGTTCCTATAGCAGTATATGCATTATCAACTGGAGTAACATTATTAATAATAATATTTGTGGTGGCCATAATGCACAGAAGATTAAGAAAAGTTAATATGGTAGAATCTCTCAAAGCAATAGAATAGGAGATATAACAAAAATAAAAATTAGATAAGGTGAAAAAATATTCGAAAGAAAAAAATAGTTTTGGAGCTTTAAGATGTACAGGATAAGAAATAAACGTGGTTCATTTAAGACCACGTTTATTTTTCTAATTTTTCGTTGCTTTAAGTTCTTCTTCTTTTTTATGTTTATCAGTATAAACACGTTTCATAATACCTATGACTATTGATAATGCAAACAGACACATTAGACCAATAAATAAGTTACGTGCACCACCCGATAATGTACCACCTACATAAGAGTAAACGATGGTAGCAGGAAGTTGTCCAATACCTGTTGCGATGAAGAATCTCCAGAATCCCATGTTAGTAAGACCAGCAGCATAACTTACAAAGTCAAATGATACGAATGGTAACAGACGACAAATAAGAATAGCTTTATCTCCATAACGTTCGAAGAATACATCGATACTAGCCATAGCTCCTTTACTTGTAAGTTTTTCTACTACATCACGACCAAGTCCGCGTGCAATATAGAAGCATACAGCAGCCCCAATCATGGCTGTAGACCATGAAAGTGCAGCTCCAATCACCCAACCGAAAATAGCGGCGTTAGATAGGGTAATTAAGAATGCTGGTATAGGTGCAGCGATTGACTGAAGCACCATAAGAACACCAGATACAACAGCAGCCCATGCTCCCCAACTACGTAAATATTCGATAACTGCGTTAGTATCAAATTGTGATAAAGTAGCAAATGCCGTATTAATGCCCTCTTTAAAACTAGGAACGGTAAAATAGAAAGCAAAGAAAACAGCAAAGCAGATTATAGTAATGTAACGAGCTGTTTTACGCTGAACCTTTTCTCTTTTTTCTTCTTCAGGATTGACTTCACGTAGGTCGCTTAGTTTAACTTCTTTTTCTTTAAGAGCTTTACGTTCTTCTTTAGTATAAACTTTTTGATACTTAGGAAGTGTAGCAATAATATAGATGTTAATTAAGTTAACCACAACTACACCAATAAGAAATGGTACTTTTATTTGGCTAAGAGAGCCAGCATGAAGAACTTCTCTTGCTATATAAAGAAGGGTAGTAGTTTTTCCAGAAATAACAGCAAGAGTTATAATTATTGCTTCTATAATAAAGAAAGTGTA
Organism: Gemella cuniculi DSM 15828; assembly: GCF_000425665.1. Classification (GTDB taxonomy): domain Bacteria; phylum Bacillota; class Bacilli; order Staphylococcales; family Gemellaceae; genus Gemella; species Gemella cuniculi. The sequence goes on along the minus strand of NZ_AUDW01000022.1, from coordinate 15,056 downwards.
TTTTCTATTAATTCTCTTGAAATATAATCCTGTCATAATCCCATAAATTGTCCAAACAAAAAGTACTAAGCTCTGATCCGCAAGCATTTCAAATTGAACAAAAAAGAATAGCAAGAATGCAAAGAAGTAACCTATAGCTACTCCAACACTTGTAAAATAAAATAATAGTCTTAAACGTTGCATTAAATCTCTCCAATCATTAATTTAGTTATAATATCGGGGTGACAAAAATGAAACCCCGATATTTGAAATTTATTTTTTAATGCTATAAATAGTTGCAGCATAAGTTCCATCCTCAGGTAGAACTTGTTCATTACCTGTAAACTTAACTTCTTTACGAGTTTCTACTGCACCATAGGTATAAGTTGTATTGGAAATAATTCCAACTGGGCAACTGTCAAAGCAAGATAGGCAACCAGTATTTTTCTCGATGGCACGTTGTAAATTTCCTCCAAAACGAAAATCAATTTGTTTACCATTGCTGTCTTTTACTACTTCATTAATATCATATTTTTTTTCAGCACCATTCCAGGTAACTTCTACTTTAATAGGGCTTCCTTCAACATGAGTAGTAGTTGCATTATTAGGATTCATATTTTCTCCAGGTTTTGCACCTATTTCAATAAGAGCATTGTAAAATTCCTCTGGTTTAGCATAAGCTGTGAAAACTGATTTAGCACCATTGGTTCCACTTTGCTCCACAGAATTATGTCTAGTAGATTCATTGAAGTATTTTCCGTTAATTTTTGTAAGCACAGTCACAGTGCCAGCCTCTTTATCAACTTTAATCGGCTTGTCTAGAGATACTCCAGCTACAAAATCGGCAGGTTGATTTTGTGTAGTAGAATTAGATTTGCTACTACATCCAGCAGCAGTTGTTAAAAGTCCTGCAGCTATAAGAACGGATAATATTTTTTTCAGTTTCATTAAGAAATCCTCCTATAAAATTACTTTATATTTGTATTATAACATTTATCAAAAATAACAACAATAGAGATTTTGGGAAATAAATTGTATATGAAAAAAAATATTTAATTATATATTATTTATTAAAAAATATTTTTTTATAAATAAAAAAGAAAAAATAAAGAATATTAATTTAAAAATAAAAAGACAGATAGAATAAAAAAGAAAATCTTATAAAAATTATAATTAAAAATATAAAAAAACAAATAAAAACATCCGTCATAAATGATAATAAATATCAACTAGATAACGTGCATTAAGTTTTTAGTTTAAATATATAAAAAACTATTAGAATAATAGCGCTAGTCAAAAGTTTATGGTATAATATTTTAGTTAAATATCACATGTAGTAAAAAAATAAATTTGAAAGGAGAGGTAGTGTGTTAATTCAATTAAATAATATCACGAAGAATTTTGTTGTTAACAAAATTTTTTCTAATGTTAAAATGGAAATAAATGATAAAGATAGAGTTGCAATTGTTGGAAGAAATGGTGCTGGGAAAAGTACTTTGTTGAAAATAATAGCAGGATTACTTAGTTTCGATAGTGGAGAAAGAATGATTTCTAAAAATACCACTATCGGCTATCTTTCACAAGAATTTATAGTTAGAGAAGATTTGTCCATTTATGAGGAAATGATAACTTGTTTCGAAGAAATTACCAGTCTAGAAGATAACTTGCAGAAATTGTCGTATGAATTAACAGCAGAAAATATAGAAAATGATTCTGGTTTGTTGGATAGATATGATAGATTACAAAATCAGGTTTTTACGCATAAAGATTATCATTACAAGAGTAAAATAGAGGGTGTTTTATATGGATTAGATTTTAAGAAAGATGTTTTTGATAAGAAAATAAGTACTTTTTCAGGTGGTGAAAAAACTAGACTATCCATGGCAAAGCTTCTTCTAAGTGAGCCAGATGTGCTAATACTAGATGAACCTACTAACCATTTAGATATGGAGAATGTAGCTTGGCTTGAAAATTATTTAAGTTCGTATAACGGAGCTATTATTATAGTAAGTCATGATAGGTACTTTTTAGATAAAGTAGTCAATATTGTTTATAACTTAGAGTTTGGTAAATTAAAGAAATATGTAGGTAATTATTCTAATTTTTTACGTCAATATGAAGAAGATTATGCAAAACAATTAAAAGAATATAATAGCCAACAGAAAGATGTAAGACGACTTGAAAATTTTGTTCAAAAAAATATAGCAAGAGCCTCAACTAGCAAAATGGCAAAAAGTAGACAAAAAGTTTTAGATAAAATGGAGTTAATTGATAATCCGAAAAAAGATGATAAAGCGGCTAATATAGAGTTTAGAATAAAAGAGCAGAGTGGACGGGATGTTTTAATAACAGATGATCTTGAAGTAGGTTATAACGATAAAAGGATAGGTAGCAAATACAATTTTTCTATTTATAAAGGAGATAGAGTTGCAGTAGTTGGGAAAAATGGTATAGGGAAGTCAACACTTATAAAAACAGTTGCTAGAAAACATCATAAGATTAGCGGAAATATCCAGTATGGAAGTAAAGTATCGGTGGGATACTATGATCAGAAACAAGCAGAGTTTGAGTCTTCCAAAACCATTTTAAATGAGTTGTGGGATGAATACTCTACCATGAAAGAAGCGGAAGTGAGAACAGTTTTAGGACGGTTTTTATTTAGAGGGGATGATGTGTTAAAGATAGTAAGGGATTTATCAGGGGGAGAAAAGGCAAGATTGCAACTTGCTAAATTGATGTTGGAAAAAAATAATCTTTTAATACTAGATGAACCTACCAATCACCTTGATATAACCAGTAAGCAAGTATTAGAAAAGGCTTTAGAAAATTATGAAGGTACGATTTTATTTGTAAGTCATGATAGATATTTTATAAATAAAATAGCAAATAAAGTATTGGATATAACAGAGGAAGGATATAGTATTTATTTGGGTAATTATGATTATTATCTAGAAAAAAGGGAGCAAGAAAAGATAGTCGAACAACTAAAAGCAAAAAAAGATGAATTTACTGAATTAAAGGAAGTAAATAATTATATATTGGGAAAAGAAGAAAAGAAACGCGTTAGAAAACTTGAGAGAACGAGAGATAATTTAATTCAAAAGATAGATGAATTGGAACAAAATATTTTCAATATAAATAATGAATTGATAAAAGAAGAAATTTACACTGATGCCGAAAAAACACAAAAATTTCAAGAAAGATTAAGTAATCTAAATCAAGAATTAGAAAATTTAAATAATCTATGGTTAGAAATAGAAGAAGAGCTAGAGAGTTTACAATAAATTATGAAAATAAAAATTATAACATATGTAGATAATGAAAAAATAGCAGAAGAAGTTCACTTTGGGAATTATCAAGAAAAAGCAACACAAGAAATAATTGAGTATAATGATAAAAATGGAAAAAAAATAAATATTTTTATTGACAAAATAAAAGAAAGTGTTAGTATAGAGAAAGATAACTTAAAAACACACATTAAATATATTAGAAAAGTTAGTGATTATAGTACATTTTATGGAAATATAAAAATAGAGACGCAACTAGTTAAGTTTAAGAAAATGGCTAGAAATAATCTAGTGATGTATGAAGTTATCTATAATATATTTTTAGATGAAAAAAATAAACAACAAAATAAATTGAAGATATTAGTGCAAAAAAATTAAGAATTATAAAATAAGGAGGGTATCTTTGGTGAAAACTAAAATAATAGAATTATTAGAGAATTCTTTATTAAAATTAGAAATTAAAGGAGTCGATATTTATGTAGAAACTCCAAAAAATACGGAAAATGGTGATTTTTCTTCTAATGTAGCCATGCAACTCACAAAAGTTTTGAGAAAAAATCCTAAGATTATAGCAGAAGAAATAGTAAGTAAGATTGAAAAAGACGATTCTGTGGAAAAGATAGAAATAGCAGGACCTGGATTTATAAACTTTTATGTTAAAAAATCAAGCCTTGGAGGTATAATTTCAAAAATATTGAAAGAAAAAGATAACTATGGAGAAAATAACGTAGGAAAAAGTAAGAAGGTTCTTTTAGAGTATGTTTCAGCTAATCCTACTGGAACGCTTCATGTTGGGCACGCAAGAAACGCTGCATATTCAGATTCTTTAGCTAGAATTATGAAAAAGTCTGGGTATGATATTTCACGTGAATATTATATAAATGATGCAGGAAATCAAATTAATAATTTGGTAATATCAGCTATAGTTCGCTATAAACAAGCGTTAGGATTGGAAGCTAAACTCCCTGAAGATGCTTATCATGGCGAGGATATAAAAATTTTAGGTCAGAAATTGAAAGATGAATTTGGAGATTCTTTACTAAAGAAAGAAGATTTGGATAGTTTTATTCGTGAGTATGCAATAAAATATGAAATGAATAACATTAAAAAAGATCTTGGTGATTTTGGTGTAGAGTATGATGTTTATTTTAGTGAAAAATCATTGTACCAAGATGGTTCGGTTGATAAAGCACTGGCTTCACTTAAAGCACAAGGTTATGTTTATGAAAAAGATGGTGCACTTTGGTTGCAAACAACAGCTCTGGGAACTAATGATGATAAAGATAGAGTTTTAATAAAAGCTGATGGTTCATTAACTTATTTAACTAGCGATGTTGCGTATCACAAAAATAAATTAGATCGTGGTTTCGATCTTTTAATAGATGTATTAGGTGCTGATCATCATGGGTATGTGGCAAGGCTAAAAGCTAGTGTTGTTGCGATGGGATATAAAGCTGATCAATTAGAAGCGTTAATAATGCAGATGGTGCAACTTTTAAATAATGGAGAAGTCGTAAAAATGAGTAAGAGAACAGGGAAAGCTATAACTCTTCGTGATTTGATAGATGAAGTAGGAGCAGACGCAGCTAGGTATTTCCTAGTAATGAGGAGTGCAGATAGTCATTTAGATTTTGATTTTGCAGTAGCAAAAGAGCAATCAAGTGACAATCCATTGTACTATGTGCAATATGCTCATGCACGAATTTGTTCAATATTACGACAAGCTGAAGAACAAAGGAATTTTGATTTTGAAAAATGTAACTACGAATTGTTAACAGATCAATATTCAGTAGAATTATTAAAAGATTTAGCCTACTATCCTGAAATAGTTGCACAAGCTGCAACAAATTATGAACCACACAGAATTTGTAATTATTTACAGTCTTTAGCAAGTTCATTCCATAAGTTTTATAATAATAATAAAGTTATAACAGAAAATATAGAACAAACACAAAGTTATTTGTCATTAGTAACAGCAGTAAGGATAACAATAAAAAATGCGTTAGAATTAATTGGAGTGTCGGCTCCAGAAAAAATGTAAGTTAAGAAGGGAAATATATAAATGGTAGAATTAAATAAATTGAGTACAGAAAAAATTAAGGAAATGTCATTAATAGATTTATGTTATACATATATGGTGGAAGAGGATATAGAAAAATTAAATATTTATGACTTTCTTGATTATATTAAACCTCTAAGGAATGTAGATGATGAGGAGTTTTCATCACAAGCTGCTTACTTTTACACAGATTTGAACTTAGATGGAAGATTTGTTTGTGTAGAAGATGGAAGTTGGAAATTAAGAGATAATTTATTAGTAGAGGATATTAAAAACTTTGTTGAACCAAGTGTTCAAAAATTTGAAATTGAAGATGAAGATATGGAAGAATTGATTGAAGATGAAGAACAAGAAGATGTTCATGATGAAGTCGATGATTTAATTGAAGATGAAGATATGGAAGAGAATGAGGATGTATATGACTTTGACAATGAAGGTATAGTATCTAAATTCAATATAAAAAGTGAAGAGGAAGAATTTTAATTAGTATAAACAACTGACTTGCTTATTTTTTAAAAATAAGTTATAATATACTGAGTCAATAAAACATATAGTAAGAATTGTAATACAGGTTTTAAGTTTTGTAAGTGAATAATAACAAATATCCCATTTATTTTATTTATTATCTTTAAGAGCAAGAATACGATTGATTATTGATAATATAAAATAAAAAGGAGATTGTAACTTATGAAACAAGGTACAGTAAAATGGTTTAACGAGGAAAAAGGATTTGGATTTATCGCAGTTGAAGGTGAGAAAGATATTTTTGTTCACTTCTCAAGTATTAAAAAAGATGGATTTAAGACTTTAAAAGAAGGCGATAAAGTTGAGTTTGAAGTTGAAGATGGTTCTCGTGGACCACAAGCAGCAAGTGTAATGGTTCTTTAATTTAGAGAATGAAACCCCCTATATTTGTAGGGGGTCTTTTTTATATTTTATAAATTTAATTAATGAGAAAAAAATTTCATTACCTAATAAAAAAATTACTGTTAAATTAAAAAAGATAATAAATTTTATAGTAATATATATGTGAAGAGAGTTGAATCAAGATGCTAGATTATTAAAAGACTAATTGATTTATTATGATTAATATTATATAATGAAAGCGTAAAGCAAAATAAAATAAATATAAATTTTAGGAGGATACGTTATGGAAAATGTAGAAAAAATGAAGCATCCTAAAGGGCTTCACTTGGTTAATATTGTTACTGTAATGCAGAACTTTTATGCTTATGGTATTATAGGTTTTCTTGTTTTATTCTTTACTGCTAGTACAGCTGAGAATGGTCTTGGATTGGAAAGAGGATTCGCAGTAGAACTTTACGGCTACTATGGTGCAGCAGGATATATGATGGCTCTCGTAGGGGGATGGCTTGCTGATAAATATTTAGGCTTACAAAAGTCAATTATCTTGGGTACGCTGTTTAGTTGCTTAGGATATATAGCATTATATTTTTCTACAAGTGAGTTGTGGACTGTGCTTGGTAGTTTGGCGCTACTTTTAATAGCAGCAGGTATAGGTAAAGGAAATATTAGTGCTTTAGTTGGAGCACTGTACGAAAGAGACCAGGTAACCATGAAAGATGCGGCATATAGTATTTTTTATATGGCAATTAATATTGGAAGTTTGTTTGGCCCTATAGTTTTTGGGTTGATCACAGATAATTGGTTTGCAAAAATTGGTGCTGACGGGAAAGTATTGTCTTATGGTTATCGTTTTGGATTTTTAGCAGCAGCGGCATTGGCTTTTGCACAATTTTTAGTATTTATGTTATTAGCACCATCTTGGTTGAAAGAAAAAGGAAAATACCCAGTCGCAGCTAAAACTGCAAAAAAATCAGTTAATCATCCACTTACAAATATAGATGTTGATAGAATGAAAGCAATGGCTGTGATGTTTATTTTTTCTACATTATTCTGGTCTGCTTGGTATCAAACACAAACTTCGTTCACTATTCTTACACAAAAAGCAGTGGATAGAAGTATTTTTGGATGGACAATACCTACCCCATGGTTAGTTTCATTTAATGGATTGTTATGTGCAGTTTTAGCACCAGTTTTTGGATCATTATGGATTAAACTTAGTAAAACAAAACATGGTGATTTAGATACCGGAACCAAAATGGGATTAGGTATGATAATATCAGGATTAGCATTTGGAGTTATGATTTTAGGATTAAATACCATTGGAGGAAATATAGAGAGTGGTTCAAAAATTAATATTATTTACATTTTAATAACTTATGTATTATTAACTGTAGGTGAGTTATTATTATCTCCAATTGGTATGGCAATGTTTAATAAGCTTGCACCAGCAAAATATGCTTCATTAGCAATGGGAATTTGGTATTTAACATTTTCTTTAGCAAATATAATTTCTGGATATTTAGCAAAATTAACAGTTAAACTAAATTTTACTCAAGTATTCACTTATATAGGTGTAGTCGTACTGATTTTTGGTGTTTTACTGATATTAGTAAAAGGGTATTTAAATAAAATGATGCACTTGGATAAATTGGAAGATGAAGCTAGAGCAATAGCTAAAGACACTGAATAAAAAGAATTAATATTTTTACTCTGATATTTAGTATACAGCCAGAAAATAGGGGTTTTAAGTGATGAAATATTTCTTAAAACTTCTATTTTTATTTGAATACCGTATAGGGGTATTATTTTTAGGAAAACATTTGCATAATTTTAAGAAATAAATTATAATAAATTATAAATAAAATATAATTTATTATAAAGGTGATGATTATGGAAAATTATATTCCAATAGTTGATTTTATTTCGGAAATAGTTGGAAATAAATGTGAGGTTGTCCTTCATGATCTTAGAGGTGACTTGAATAAAACGATAATCTATATAAAAAATAGCTTATCTGGAAGAAAGGTTGGTTCTCCTGCTACTGATTTATTAGTAGATATTCTCAATAAAGAAATTTATAAAGAAAAATCTTACTTAACAAATTACAAAAGTAAGGGAGATGGAGGAAAAAAATTTAAGTCATCTAGCTTTTTCATAAAAAATGATGAAAATGAACTTATTGGTATGATTTGTGTTAACATAGATTATTCAGAAGAAATGTTGATGTTTGATAAACTGGAAGAATTTCTTGAACAATTTTCAAAAGTTAACGATAAGGAATTTTATAACAAAGAAGCAAATGAAGAAATTGAGAACCTTTATGGAACTATGGATAATATAGTTGAAGATACGATATATAAGGTTACAGGATATTATAATATAAAAGATAAAAAATTAAAAAAAGATGATAGATTAAAAATAGTGAGCATATTGAATGAACGTGGTTTTTTTGCAGTCAAAGAATCTATTTCTCAAATTGCTAATATTTTTAATATGTCAGAGGTAAGTATTTATAAATATATCCAAGAGATAAAAAAAGGAGATTAAATGATGAAAGGTACAAATACAAATTTACTTCATGGTTATCCAGTTATTGATAATTATACTGGGGCTGCTTCGATTCCAAAATATCAAGTTACAACTTTTGATCAGAAAGATTGTTATAGAGATTGCGGGAAATACTCTTATAGTAGATTTGGGAATCCAACAATATTAGCGTTAGAAGATGCAGTTGCAAATTTACATAAGGCAAAGTTTGGCTTTGCTTTTGCTTCTGGGATGTCTGCCATAACAACGGCATTAATGTTGTTAAATAGCGGTGATCATATTATTTTGCCAAAAGATGTTTATGGTGGAACTTTTCAGTTTAGTTCAGTAATTTTGCCGAAATATGGAATAGAAGCTAGTTTTTTAGATTATCAAAATTTAGAGAAATTAGAAAATTCTATACGTGAAAATACAACATTAATTTACATTGAAACGCCTTCAAATCCACTGTTAAAAGTTTCAGATATAAAAAGGTTAACGAATCTTGCAAAAAAATATAATTTAAAAACTATAGCTGATAATACTTTTATGACTGCATTGTATCAGAAACCTTTAGATTTGGGTTGTGATATAGTAATAGAAAGTTTAACAAAATTTGTCAATGGTCATAGTGATGTTACTGCAGGAGCATTAGTGACAAATGATGAAGAGATTGCAAAAGACATAAGGTTGTTACAAAAAAATTTTGGTGGGATACTAGGTGTAGAAGATGCCTGGTTAGTTCTACGTGGGATGAAAACTATGGGACTTCGTATGGAAAAATCCGTGTCTAATGCAAAATTATTAACTGCTTTTTTGGAAAAGCATAAGAAGATAAAAAAGGTATACTACCCAAGTTTAGAAAGTTGTACTTATTATGATATACATAGTTTACAATCTGGTTCTGGTGGAGCAGTATTTTCTTTTGACTTTTTTAAAAAGGAAGATATGGAGTCATTCTTAAAAAAAATAGAGATTCCTATTTATGCTATTAGTTTAGGTGGGGTAGAGTCAATAATTTCCCATCCAGCAACTATGTCACATGCTTGTATGAGTGAAGAGGATAGGTTAGCTCAAGGAGTGACAGAAACGCTTCTAAGATTTTCGTGTGGGATAGAGGACATAGAGGATCTTTTAGAAGATTTAGAACAAGCATTAAAGTAAAATATTAATTTATAAACAATAAAAAATAAAATGAATGACAAAGGAGATTTTAAAATGGAAATAAAAAAAATAAATACAGAAAAAGCACCTAAAGCGGTGGGACCATATGTTCAAGCGAATAAAGTAGGAAATTTAATTTTTTGTTCAGGGCAACTTGGTATTAATCCAGAAACTGGAAAAATTGTTGAAGGTGGCGTATTAGAAGAGGCAAAACAAATTTTTAAAAATATAGAAGCAGTATTAGAAGAAGCTGGTAGTTCTATGAATCATGTAGTTAAATCATTAGTTTTATTGAAAGATATTTCTGATTTTGCAGAAGTAAATAAAATTTATGCAGAGCAGTTTCAAGATGTTTTGCCAGCAAGATCTGCGTTTCAAGTTGCAGCTTTGCCACTAGGTGGAAGTATTGAAATAGAAGTAATCGCTATAGAGAAGTAGGATATTTCAGTTTTGTTGTGAATTTTAAATAAGTTTATGTATAAGAACAATTAATGAAAAAAATATATAAAGTTCATTTTTATATATTATGTAAAGATTTATTAAATTTAGTGGAGGTTTTCACTAATGAAAAAATAGAAAAAATGCAAGGTAACCATATGGTTATCCTGCATTTTTTGCATTATATCTAGCTATAGCAGCATTTATTTCTTCATTAGTAAAATTAGAAATATCTCCTTTTAACTCATTTTCGATAATATTTCTACTAACACTACCTTCTTGTGTGTATCTAAGAGTATAATAAGTTTCTGGTACTTGTTGCCCTGCTATACGTGGGTGAACTTGAGAATCAGAAATAGAAGATGTTTTTTTTGTTTCTGACTGTTCACTATTGTTTTGTTGAGTATTTTCATTTGGTTTATTATCTTTCTCATTATTGTCGCTAATATTTTCTGTATGTGCTCGTTTATTTGAATTATTAGAATCAAGTAAACTTTCTTTTAGGTTATTATAATTAAAACTATACTTATCAATAATGTTTTTCAATAATTCGTCATAATTTTTGTCGTTTTTGTCTAGGTCTGAGATTTCAGAACTTGCCTTTTTATAGTTTTCTATATCATTGTTTAACCAATCTATAGCTTTAGAAAAAATTTTTTCATTATCAAGCTTTTCAGCTTTATTTAGACTTTCAGAAGCTGAGTTTATATCAATTTTCTTTAAATAAGAATCTGTATTTTTTAATTCAGAGGCGATATTTATTTCGTTTTCAATATTCTTTAAAACTTGTTTTGCTTTTTCTGTAGTTAAAGTTTCTAATCCTGACAATCCTGCATCAAAATCATGTGAATCGTTTATTAGAGAAATATATTTTTTATGCTCATTTTTCAATTTACTTTCACCTGAATTCATGTAAAAGTATGTACCACCAATAACTAAAAAGATAATGATAATCGGGGTGAGTATAGCAAAAAATCTTTTCATGTATATTTATCTCCTTTTATTTATAAATTATAGAACAACTTGATTGTACAATTTTTACAATAAAAAATCAAGGAAATAAAAATATTAAGATTAAAATAGTGATAGAATTATATATACTCTAAAGTCTAATAACTAACAAAAACTTACTTGTTTATTATTGAATAATGTAAATAATAATTCTATTTTTTGAAGAATAAAATCTGTGTAATATCTTGACAAGAAATATAGTTTGGTATAATATATTTAAATAAACCGTGACAATGTATGAGTAAAAAGAATTTTATTTCATGTTTTAATAAAAGAGAGTTTAATTCGCAGGCTGAAAAATTAAGCATTATTGATTGAAATAAGGAACACTTTTTGCACAATAAAATAGTATTATTTGAGGTATCAAATAGTTTTGGTACGAATCAGGGTGGCACCACGAAAATTCCAATCGTCCCATGTAGATAATTAATCTATATGGGACGATTTTAGTTTATAATCTTTAAAATTTTGAAAGGAGAAGAATAATGGTAATAACGATGCCTAGAGGAACACAAGATATTTTACCAGAAGAGAGTAAAAAGTGGCAATATATTGAGGAAAAATTGAGAAAAATTAGTGATAATTTTTGTTATGAAGAAATTAGAACACCTATGTTTGAATCAACTGAATTGTTTAGCAGGGGAGTTGGAGATACAACAGATATAGTCCAAAAAGAAATGTATACTTTTTTAGATAAGGGAAATCGTTCAATAACTTTAAGACCAGAAGGTACGGCAGGTGTAGTTCGTTCATATATTGAGAATAAATTATTTGCTAAAACTATTCAACCACAAAAACTTTATTATATTGGTCCAATGTTCAGGTATGAGAGAAAGCAAAAAGGAAGATATCGTCAATTTGTTCAATATGGAGTTGAAGTTATTGGGGAAGAAAGCCCAAAAATTGACGCAGAAGTAATAAGTTTAGCCTATAATATATATAAAATGTTTGGAATAGAAAATATAAAAGTAAGTATAAATTCGTTGGGGAATCCAGAAGAAAGAAAAGCTTATAATGAGGCGCTAATTAAACATTTTGAGCCAAGAATCCATGAGTTTGATGAAGATTGTAATAATCGCCTTTATAAAAATCCTATGAGAATATTAGATTGTAAAGTAGATGCAGAGCATGAGTTAATAAAAACAGCACCTAAATTATTGGAATATCTTGGAGAAGAATCAAAAAAATATTTTGCACAAGTATTGAAGCATTTAGATGCGCTTGGTGTGAAATATGAAATTGATCATAGCTTGGTACGTGGATTAGATTATTATACACATACAGCCTTTGAAATAATGATTGATAACCCAAAAGTTGAACTTAAGACTCTTTGTGGGGGTGGTCGTTACAATGGACTTGTAAAATTATTAGATGGTCCTGAGGATAAAAAAGGAATTGGTTTTGCTTTGAGTATAGAAAGATTACTTTTAGCATTAGAAAGTGAGAACATAGAGCTCCCTATAGAAGACACCATTGATGTTTTCGTAGTAGCCATGGGAGAAAAAGCGGCTGATGTCAGTGTTAAACTTACTAATGAGTTGAGAATAGCAGGTTATAAAGCTCAAAATGATTATTTTGATAAAAAAATGAAAGTTCAAATGAAAATTGCAAGTAGATACAAAGCAAGAGTTTCTATTATAATCGGAGAAAGTGAACTTCAAAACAATGAATTTGTAGTGAAAAATATGAGTAATTCTGAGCAAAAAAATATTAAAAGTACAGAAATAGTAGAATATTTAAAAAGAGAACTGAGAGGAGAAAAATAATGGGTGCATATGGAAGAACAGAATATGCTGGACGTATTGATGAAAAATATGTAGGAAAGAAAGTTACAGTTAAAGGTTGGGTAAGTAAACGTCGTGACTTAGGAAACCTTATATTTATAGATGTGAGAGATAGAATGGGTGTGGTTCAATGTGTTTTCTCAGGAGAAAAAAACTTAGAAACACATGGGGTCGCAGAAACTTTGAGAAATGAATTCGTGGTTTCTATAGAAGGGGAAGTCGTATTAAGAAATGAAAATACGATAAATGAAAAGATTGCTTCAGGAAGAGTAGAGATTATCGCGGATAAACTTGAAATCCTTTCAAAAGCTAAAACTTTGCCATTTGTTTTAGATGATGCCTCACTATCAAGCGAAGAACTTCGTTTGAAATATCGCTACCTTGATCTTAGAAGAAGTGAACTAGCAGAAGTGTTACAACTTCGTTCAAAGATTACAAAAGCAACACGCGATTATTTAGATAACAATATGTTTATTGACGTAGAAACACCAATTTTAACAAAATCAACTCCTGAAGGAGCACGTGATTATTTAGTTCCAAGTAGAGTTCATCCAGGAGAATTTTATGCATTACCCCAATCACCACAATTATTTAAACAGCTATTAATGGTTGCAGGATTTGATAGATACTATCAAGTTGCTAGATGTTTTAGAGATGAAGATTTACGTGCGGATAGGCAACCAGACTTCACACAAATAGATATGGAAATGAGCTTCATGTCACAAGAAGAAATTCTTACCATGATAGAAGGATTAATAGCTCATGTTATGAAGGAAGTAAAAGATATAGATGTAGTGTTACCATTTCCAAGACTGGATTATGAAGAAGCTATGGAAAGATTTGGTAGTGATAAACCTGATACTCGTTTTGGAATGGAGCTTAAAGATGTTAGTGATCTTGTTGGAACTCTGGATTTCAAAGTTTTTTCTAATGCAATTGAACAAGGTGGTGCTGTAAAATGTATAGTGGCCAAAAATTGTGCAGAAAAATATTCACGCAAAGATATAGATGCTTTAGCAAAATACGTATCTAATTATGGAGCAAAAGGGCTAGCATGGGTTAAAGTAACTGAAGGAGGTTTGAATGGAGCTGTTGCCAAATTCTTTACTGATGAAGTTGCCCAAGAATTGGTAGCTCGTGTTGACGCAGAAGTCGGGGATATAATACTATTTGCAGCCGATAGTAAAAAAGTTTGTTATGCCTCTTTGGGAGCATTACGTCAAAAACTAGCAACAGATTTGGATCTAATCGATAAAGACAAATATAATTATTTGTGGGTTATAAATTGGCCTTTACTAGAATATGATGAGGAAAAAGGAAAATATAGTGCGGCACATCATCCATTCACCATGCCAAAAGCAGAGGATGTTGAGCTATTAGAGACTTCACCAGAAAAAGCATATGCACAAGCATATGATATAGTCTTAAATGGTTATGAATTAGGTGGAGGAAGTATTCGCATTTATGATAAAGATATACAGTCATCTATGTTTAAAGCGTTAGGATTTACTGAGGAGCAAGCACAAGAACAATTTGGATTTTTGTTGGATGCTTTTGAATACGGGGTACCACCACATGGAGGATGTGCATTAGGGTTGGATAGATTTGTCATGCTACTTGCAGGACGTGATAATCTACGTGATACAATAGCATTCCCTAAAACTGCAAATGCAGCAGATCCTATGACACAAGCACCATCTACAGTAGACTTAGAGCAGTTATTAGAGTTGAATATTTCTTTGTTGAGAAGATAGTACACTTATAGTAGACATTTAGCTTAAAGACATTGATTTATTGAATGTAAAAAAAGTAAGTAATTATTATCTAATAATTACTTACTTTTTTTTAAAAATCGCCTTGACATAGAGGGAAGAAGATGATAGAATAAAAAAGTCTTAGAGAAGAGACGAACGATAGAGAAGAAAAGAGAAGTAAATGTTA
>NZ_KE384436.1:24550-53346 GCF_000425665.1 Gemella cuniculi DSM 15828 | reverse complement strand
TCCTGCTAACCCTAGACTTGCTCTTATCGATGACATGGCTGACATTATGGAAGCTGCTTGGTTCGGTTATGATCAAAAGAAATTTGTGGAAAATAGCAGAAAATAATAAATACTCTATTCATTAGAACATCAAACTCACCCTTCCTTCTTAAATTATGAATAGTGAAAAAGACCTTACTCCTGAACTAGGAGTAAGGTCTTTTAATTTTATAATTCAAGTAATTTATAGCCATTTTCATTAAATTATAAAATTTTTATTACTAAACAACTTCCTTATTATATTATGTAGCTTTTCTATTATAATAATTAAAAAATTTTCATATCAGCTTTAACTAACTTTTATCATTCTGTATCATTTTCAATTTTTTTAATCACTTTAGCCGGAACACCTCCAACAATAACATTATCGGGAATATTTTTTGTTATTACTGCACCTGCTGCTACTATTACATTATTCCCTATCTTTACTCCTGGTAGAATAGTTACATTTGCTCCTATCCAAACATCATCACCAATCTTAACTGGTTTAGCCACGCCAAGATGTTTTCTTCTACCACTAGGACTTTCAGGATGATTAACCGTAGTAATAAGTACATTAGGTGCAATCATCACATAATCTCCGATATGTACAGGTGCAACATCTAAAATAGTGACATTATAATTAGCAAGAAAATTTTTTCCCACATGAATATTTTTTCCATTGTCACAGTTAAACATTGGTAAAACTGATGAATTCTCACCCACCGAACCAAATAATTCTTGTAATGCTATTTCTCTATTTTTCTTATCTAATATACTTATTGAATTTAGTTTTTCACAGCGTTCTATTGCCCTTGTTTTTCTTTCATTAACCTCCTTATCCCAAAAATCATATTCAAGTCCCGCATCTAATTTTTCTAACTCTGTCATTTTATTTTTATCCATATTAATACTATTCTCCTTATATAACCCTTTTTTCATTTACATACTATTTTATTCATATTTTGAATACAACTAACTTTTAATCACTTTATCTACTAATCCGTTAACTTTTTCAAATTCATACTTTACACCTTATCTCTTGTAAAATATTCATACATATCTTCTCTCAAAGGAGTAAGTATTTTATAGAAGAATTGAATTACCGTATCTCCACTTCGCTCCCTATGAACTAATTTTGGTACATCCACCGTCCTCATTTCCCCTAAGAAATAAAATATTCTTGCCCCATCTTTGTCATCCTTATTTTTTCTCATAAACAAGTATATTTTAGTATCATCTTTGTAAAAATATTCACATTCTTTCGAAGATAAATTTCGACGTGGTTTTGACATTGATGTAAAATGATTATCCGGCAAAAATCCATGTGTATAATCTCTATTAAATGAATTTTCATCAATATCATAATTTATAAACACTGGTAAGGTTTTTGTGTACTCATCATATTTATAACCACCTATTGCTAACGGAACATAATTTATCCCCCATGAAAAAAGTTTGCAGATATCTTCAAAACTGTATTTTTCATAAAGAACAAAATTAGTATCTTTGTACAATCTATTCTTATAGTTTTTATTATATCTATAGATTCCATAATTAACCAATTCTGTTATTAATTTTCTAAAAATATCTGATTCAAGTTCTTCTTCAAATTTTTTTGAAATTTTTAGTTCATCTACCTCTTCTAAAAATATACAATCACTAAATTTTTTCTTTGTTACACTGCTAGTTACAAAATTATTAGTCAAAATTTTACAACTAACCTCATATTCATGGTCTGCAATGAATTTATTATATTCCTCAAGCATAGTTTCTCTGAAATCTGATTCTATATTTTTAGAATTGTTTAGAATTAGTTTTAATATTTGAAGTTCCTCAATTTTTTTGCTAAGTATTAAGTTAGTTGACACAAAATTTAACATATTCGCCGCTGTTTTAGTTATCTCTTGATTTTTATAATCTTTATCTTTTTTAATTAAAAAGTTATAATAACTCCCTGCCACTTCAAAAATTTTTCTTATATCAAGCGTATCTAAGTTTTCAAAATCATAGTAATTAGGAATTTTTCCCAGTTTATTTTTTAATTTATTATATTCATCTGTAATTAACAACCATGTATTTAATTTTGCATTATCTATCGCATTATAAATTTTTTGTTTAGAAATATTATCAAAATGAATTGTTGATGTTCCTGGAATATAACGCACCCCTTGTGAAAGAAATCTTCTTATATTGTCTTTCTCATAACTATTATCACCTGAAAGAGCAACAGGAATTAAAAAATTATTCTTATAATTAGCTATAAAATCTATTACTACGACAAAATCCTTATTGTTCGATTTTCTGAGTCCTCGTCCTAATTGTTGAATAAAAATTATTGAACTTTGTGTTGGCCTAAGCATTACCACTTGATTAATCTCCGGAATATCTACACCCTCATTAAAAATATCAACAGTAAAAATATAGTCTAAAATTTCTTCTCCACTATCTGTAACTAACTTTGAAATTTCCGCTTCACGTTTTTCTAAACTATCTTCCCCAGTTAAATAAGTCGTTTTAAAGCCTCTTATATTAAATTCTTCACTTAACACTTTAGCTTCTGCCTTTGATGAACAAAAAATAAGTCCCTTAACTCTAAAACCTGAATAACCATAATAAGTTACTTTATCAATAATATGTTTAACACGTTCACTTGAGATTAATCTGTTAAAGTCACTAAGTTCATCAAAACTTTCTCCATTAATTTCCAAATCACTCACTCCGAAATAATGAAACGGACAAAGAAGATTTTCCTCTAAAGCTTCTTTTAATCTCACTTCGTAAACAATATTATTATCAAAAAGTTTATAGATATTAAATCCATCTGTTCTATCAGGACTTGCTGTCATTCCTAAAAAAAATTGTGGCTTAAAATAATTCATGACTTTTAAGTAACTTTTTGCTCCCGCTCTATGAACTTCATCAATTATAACCTCATCAAAATAAGTTTCCTTAAAACTATTTAACACCTCATCTTTAGAAATAGTCTGAATTGTTGCAAAAATAAAATCTGCAGCTACTTCTTTACTATTTCCACTAAGAATACCATAACTTCTAGTAGTACCAAAAATCATCTCAAAAGATTCGAGCGTTTTTTTGGCAATTTGTTCCCTATGAACAACAAATAAAATTTTCTTTGCACCTACACTTTTCATTGCAAAACCTGCAGCAAAAGTTTTTCCAGTTCCTGTTGCCGAAATAAGCAATGCTTTATTATTACTTTCTCGTAGTTTTTTAAAATTTTCTATAAAATTCTTCTGCATCTTATTAGGAGTTATTTCCTTGGAAATGACCTGTGAAACTGAAGTTCCTTTATCACTACTTTTCAAAATAAACTCGGATAAATATTTTTCTTTTATTAAACTGTACTCTTCCGCCTCTTGCCATATTTTAGAAAACTCCTCTAAAATATTAGAAGTAAAGTCAGGGTTATCTTCTACAAAAGCATTCCATTCTTTATTAGTTGTTAACGCCGATATTGTTAAGTTAGAACTCCCTAATAACACTTGCCAGCGACTACCTTGTCTAAATAAGTACCCCTTCGTATGAAACCCTAAGTTACTTTTTTCACAATCATAAATTCTAAGTTCTATATTTTTAAACTCACTTATCTTCTCAAGAACTTTTGGAGTATTAAAATATAAATAATTAGTTGTTAATATCTTCCCACAAATATTTTTTTCTTCTAAATTTTTTAAAGTTTGCAGTAGACTCGTTAGCCCACTATCCGAAATAAACGCCACACTAAAAATAAACTCATCACAAATTGATAATCCCGTCTCTATAGTACTAAGAACTTTTTTGGCATTTAAGTGATCATTATAAATAAACGTATTTTTCATCATATCACCCATTAAAATTTCATAAATTTTAAACATTCCTTTATAGTACATACATTACTCTTAATATGCTCTAGAGTAAAGTTGTATCAACTCTTTAATTATACCATGCTAGCTAAATTTTTTCACTAAAACAAGGTGTACCTATATTTTTAAGAAAGGTATGTACACCCTGTTTTATATTTTATTCATTATTCTTTTATATAGTCCTCTAATAGTTCTTCTAAACTTGTTGAACTTCTTCCTAAAACTCGTTCAATATCTAGTGATACTCCACTTTGCTCACCATTTTTTATCGCTGTATATGTACTTACCCATGAATCATATTCCCATTTTTCAGCTTCCCATATTTTTCTTGATTTATATGCTTCTTCTTCTGTTTCATCAATATAAGGAATATCTTTTCCTACTCTTTTACCTACTATTTCTACTATTTCCCTCATAGATAAGTCTTTAGGTCCTGTTAAATTTAGAGTTTGATTTTTGTAGTTTTCACTATTTAACATTACCTCTACAACCATATCCGAGGCATCACGACGTGCAACTGCCGACACTACTCCAACTCCTGCTGGACCACGAAGCTCACCATATTCCAAACATAGATCAATAAAAAAATCTAGATAAAAATTATCTCTTAAAAATGTATAGCTAAGTCCTTGCTCTTCTATATATTTTTCTGTTTTTGCATGATCACGTGACAAGGTAAACGTCGCATCTTCTTTATTATTATAAAATGAAATATAGACAATATGCTCCACTCCTGTTATTTTCGCAGCATCTATAAAAGATTTATGTTCTTCTGTACGATGTGGATTTTCTTTTGCTGAAACCATTAAAAGTGTCTTAACCCCTTCTAAAGCCATGCGACTTTCTTCGCTATTTTCGTAACTTGCTTTTCTCAACTTTGCTGTTGGATATTTTTTGGCTTTTTCCGGACTTCTTGCTATATGGACTGCATGAATTCCTTTTTCAGCAAGCACCTTTGCAACTCTTCCACCTAATTTCCCTGTTACACCTGTTATTCCTATCATAATACCCTTATCTCCTTTTTATTTTCTCTCTACATAGTTTTTATTATTCAGTTATTAACACTTCGAAAAAATTTATAATTTTCAATTATCTATTTATAAAAATAATAAATACTCATTTTTAGCATAATTTCGAATAAGTAAAAATTTTTCCGTTATATTATCCGCTTAAAATTTCATAAGTTTTAAGCATTTCATGCATAATGCTTACATTGTGCACACGCACCATTTTCGCTCCACGTTTAACAGCCTCTAGTGACAATGTAGCGCTGACTATATCTCTTTCTTTCGGACTAGTATTTCCACCTAATATATAATCCGTTGTCCTCTTTCTACTAACTGCATATAAAATTTCACAACCTAAAGAATTTAAAAGCTCAAGTTTACGAGTTATTTCTAAATTCGCAAGTGCCGTTTTTCCGAATCCCATGCCAGGATCAACAATAATATTATCTTTTTTCACACCTGCACGAAGACAAATATCAACACTTTCACTAAGTTCATAAACCACTTGCTCTATTTCACGATTTTCTTCTACTCCACCGTTGTGCATAACTATAATCGGTACGTTGTATTTTGCTGCAACTTCTGCCATATTACTACCTTTTGCACCATTAACATCATTTAAAATATCAACACCTTCATTTATCATATATTCTGCGACAACAGGTTTATATGTATCAATACTAAAGCAAATTTCTGGAAATTCTTTTCTTAAAATTGGAAAAATACTTTTTAATCTATTAAGTTCATCTTCTTCTGAGACAACAACCGAACCAGGACGAGTAGATTCTGCTCCAATATCAATAATATCTGCTCCTTCTTCTATCATCTTTCTAACAGCTAACACTGCACTTTCTTTATCAAAAAAATCACCCCCATCAGAAAAAGAATCTGGAGTAAAATTCAAAATTCCCATTATTAAATATTTTTTTTCATCTAAAAGTTTTCTTAATTTATTCATATAACACCTTTATTAAATTTAAAATTTTATATCAAACTGTATGTCCTTGAATACAATTTAGTATCTTTATTTAATTATATCATTTTATAAAACTCTTTGCTTGAAAAAATTGTTTTAGTAAATTATAAAAACAATAAAAAAAAAGACTTTCTCGCAAAACTATAAGCATAATTCTGCATAAAAGAACTTTTAAGGAATGTCTAAGTAGCCTAAATAAATCCATTTATTATTTTTTCTTTTAGTTGAGGTGAATAGTAGCCGTTTTTACCTTTGATTAATATCTTTTATTGAGCTAACCTAATCATAATTCTATTTTACTTTTAATTATATTATACAGTTTTGATAATTTTTTGTAACCATATCCTTTTTGCCTTAATCTATATATATTTATTTTTACTTGTTAATTTAATTCCATAACTTAGCAAAATTATGAGATTATTTTCAATGTATTCACTCTCTAATTTATTATAATCTTAAAATAAAAACTCCGAGAAAATCAAGTAAAAACTTGAAAATATCAAATTTTTAGGTTAGGTACATCCTTTTATTATACATTAAAAATAGATTTTATAAAAAAGGAGAAAGGCTCATCAAAAGATGAGCCTTTATTTATGAAAAAAATATTATTAACAGTGAGATCCTAAATTCTCTACCTCTCTTATAGGCATTAAAACTTAAGTTTCTCTTGCATACTTCCCGCTATACCCCTCTATGTCCACACATAAGAGGTTCTAGCGATATTGTCTTGCTTATTATTGTATAGTATTTACCTTATACAAAGTTAAAGTTCTAGAAAATTTCAAATTAAAATATAAATAATTATTAACTTTTTCTATTTCTCATACTACTCCAAATTAAAACTTATAATTACCTTTACTTTTTCATTCTCATGTTATAAAATTAAATGTATAAAATTAATATGGAGTTTTTATGGATTTGAAATACAAATTAAAATTTGAAGATTTTTTGAAAAAAAATAATATAAAAGATAAAAATAATATTTTAGAACTTTTTGATAGATTTAAACCTAATGATCTTATAGTACACTTAGAATCCTTACCACAAGATGATCTTACTTCCTATGCGTTAGAGTGTGTATGTGAAGAACTTCTTATTACCTCTTCTTATAAAATAGAGCGCACTGGAATGAAACTAGGTCTTCACAGAATGAAAAAAATACTAAAACTTTTTAACAATCCTGAAAAAAATTTAAAGGTTATTCATATTGCTGGTACTAATGGAAAAGGCTCTACTTCGTCATATTTAAAAGATGTATTAAAAACTAAATATCGTGTTGGACTCTATTCTAGTCCAGGCATGATTAGCTTTAACGATCGTATTCGTATTAATGATGATTTTATTTCTTATAGAGAAGCTTTCAAACTATTCAAACTTGTTCAAAAAACTTATTTTGAAAACAATTCTGATTCAACCGATAATCTATCTTTTTTCGAGGTTATCACCGTTGTTGCCCTTCTATATTTTAATAAAGAACAATGTGATTTTGTTATTATGGAAGTTGGTTTGGGGGGACAATTTGATGCTACTAACATTTTTAAAGAAAAACTATTATCTATAATTACCAAAATCGGACTGGATCACACTAATATTCTTGGACACACCTTAGAAAAAATTGCTTATGAAAAAGCCGGTATTATACAAGAAAATGATAATGTTATTATTTATCCAGCAAATAACAATGTCATAAAAGTTATAAAAGATATTTGTGAAGAAAAAAATGCAAAACTTGATATACTGGATGTAGAAAATATAACTATAGATTCTATTAACTCTCATGGCAATACTTTTAGTTTTAGAGGAGAAAAGTATTCTACAAAAATGATTGGTGAACATCAAATTTATAACTGCTCGTTGGCATTAGCCGCACTTTTTAATCTACGTGATAGAAATATTATCGAAATAACTAACAACGATATTCAAAATGCAATCTCCAAGTCGACTTGGGCAGGTCGACTTGAATGGATACGAGAAAATATTTTATTAGATGGTGCTCATAATAATGATGGAATCGATAGTCTAGTAAATTATTTAAATAAACAAACATTTCCTAAACTGAAAATTCTCCTAGGTATACTTTCTGATAAAGATTACAAAGATATGATAGAAAAGTTAAAAACTATCCCCGCAGAGTTTTTCATTACTAAAGTACCTATCGAAATAAAAGAATCCAATTTAGAGAATCTAATTTCTAGTTTTAATGACACAAAAATAGAAAACTTCGAAAATTACTCACAAGCACTAAAAAATTTAATCCCCAACTTAAAAGATGATGAAATACTCCTTATAACAGGATCTTTATATTTAATCTCTGCAACACGTAGTGAAATCTTAGAAAAATATTAATTGCATTAACAATCCCAAGAAAATTCTCTTGGGATTGTTGTTTAAAAAAGCAAATTCTCACATTTAAGTTTAAACCCTATAAATTTCTATTTTATGACTTATTCTTTAACAAACCAAACCATCAATGCCGATAAAAAAGTAAATACTGAAATAATTATTACCATAACACTAGGTGAACCATCTGAAAAAATCGCTAGTAAAATTGAAGAAATTATCCCACTACCATATTGCAAAGAACCAATTAGCGCAGCAGCAGAACCTGCAATAGTTCCGCGAACCCTATTTAATGCCGCAGCATTGCTACATGCCGCAATAATCCCATTCATACTAAAAATTAGAAACATAGGAATAATTATTCCTAAAATACCTCCAATATCTCCTACCCCACAGATTACTAATAATAACGAGATTAAAAATGCAAAACTAGTAGCGAATTTTAGCAAATTAACTATAGTAAATCTATTCAATAAAAATCTATTTAGAGAACTTACAATAACTAAACCTATTATGTTAATTCCAAATAAAAAACCATAATATTCAGGTTTTATATTAAAATAATTTATATAAATTTTTGAAGAATCTGTTATAAATGCATAAGCTGCAACATAAAAAAATGTAACACTTAATGTATATAGCATGAATTTTTTATGTGTAAGAAGCTCTATATAATGTCTAAAAGCAATATTCATAGATTCATGATGTCTATTTTCTTTTCTTAAAGTTTCCGGCAAAAATCTAACAGAAACTAACATAATTAATCCTATAAATGCTACTAGCCAAAAAATCAATCGCCATGAACCTATTTTTAAAAGTAGCCCACCTAACAACGGACCTACTATTGGTGCTATCGCCATTATTATCATTAAAGTTGATAACATTTTAGCAGCTTCTTTACTACTGTATAAATCCCTAACCATCGCTCGACTAAGCATAGGTCCAACACAAGCACCTAATGCCTGAATAATTCTTCCTATAAATAAACTACTCATATTAGGGCTAATTGCACAAATTATTGAGCCTAATATAAAGATTATTGTTCCTACGGTTAAGGGAATCTTTCTTCCGATTCTATCACTAATAACACCCCAAAATAATTGTGCAATCATAAAACCAATAAGAAAGCCTGTAATGGTAAATTCTACATTCCCTCCTAATTGTTTTTGTATAGTAGGCATAGCAGACAAATAAATATCTGTAGCAATAGATGAAAATGCCATAAATCCACCTAAAATAATTAAAAACAATATTGAATTCGTTGAATTTTTCATATTATCAATCCTCTTTTACTTTTTAATATGTATAAAGTATATACCTTAAAGTAAACTCCAAGTCAATATTTTTTATTGTAGATATCACATTAAAAAATTCTTAAACACTTTTCTTCTTAACAAATAAAAAATGAGCCTAAGAGGAAACTTTAGTTTCACTCTTAATAGCTCATCTTTAGAAATTTTTGTTGTGTAATTATAAAGGTAAAATACGTAAATTCATTATGAAATTTACTATATTTTATGAATTATAACCTCTTTTATGACAAACCAAAATTTAAATTTTTTGGTTTTTGTTGTTTTGAAAATAAATCTTTTATCTACTATTGTTTTAATTTCCCATATTTATTTTCAAAATGTTCTATTGCTTGTGCAAAGTTTTCTACTACATGAGTTGCTTCATCCTGAACTTCTTTTGGTGCTTTTTGCATACAATATGAAATATCAGAATTTTTGAACATAGCTACATCATTACCTGAATCACCCAAAGTTACTACATAATCATAACCATCTTTTATAAGATTAATTCCGCTAGCTTTGGAAGTTCCTTTTGCAGTTACTTCCAAACGTGTCGCACCAGATTTATAAATCTCAACACTAGAAAATAACTCTTTCATCTTCTCATAGTGTTTATTTAATTCTTCTCTGGAAGGTCTAACATTTATTTTATAAATTATTTTTCCTTCTAGTAATTTAAATGGGTTTTCTTCACAGATAAGTTTCATATTCCAAAGTCTATCTGTTTTTTCATGTTGAAAATTTCCTATCCTTTGCACACCATCTAATGCATCAAAAATAAGTTTATTCTCTTTCAAATATTTAAAAATTTTCTCTAAGGTTTCACTTGGAATAAACTTTTTAAATATTACAGAGTTTTGTTGTGTTACGACCGCTCCATTAAATCCTATCATATGTGTAACATCTAAATTATTACCTTGAGAAATATATTTGATTTCTTCAACAGAACGCCCAGTTGCAACGGAGAAATCTCCATATTTTTTGGCACTGTAATATGCATTCAAATCTTCTTCTGCTACTGATACTGAATCTTTAACGAAAGTACCATCTAAGTCTGTAACAAACAAATATTTCATAAACCTATTCCTCCATACCTAGCATATCTTGAATTTCCATTTTCAATACATTAGCGTGAGCCCCATAAATAGATTGCATTTGCATATCGCTTTCAGCAAATCCCATAGCTCCTAATTTTGTTGTTATAGTTTGTTGATCTACTAAACTTTTATCTTTTACATTTATTCTTAATCTTGTAATACAAGCATCCACTGCTTCAATATTATCAGGTCCACCATGTGCAGCAACTAAAGCTACAGCTTGTTTGTGAACTCCTTCTTTCGTTTTAGGTACAGTTTCCATAATTTCATCAGTTGATACTTCTTCTTTATTTTCTTTTGGAGTTTCTTTACCAATAGTTGCAATTTCTACCCCATATTTAGCACGCGCTTCATTTTTATTTGAAAGGCGAACTTCTTCTCCTTCTTCACGACCTGGTGTCTTAAGGTTAAACTTCACAATCATAAATCTAAATACAAAGTAGTAAATAAAGAAGTAAACTACACCAACAATTGGTACTAACCACCAAGAAGTTTTTGGTCCTTGAAGAACACCATAAATTATCCAGTTAATAAAACCATGTCCAGTCGGTGTTGCTACACCTGCTCCTAACATATGCATTGCAAATAATGCAGTACCTGCTAAAAATGCATGAACAATATATAAAATTGGTGCAACAAACAAGAATGTAAATTCTATTGGTTCTGTAATACCAGTTAAGAATGATGTCCCTGCTGCTGCGAATAATAATGAACCAACCATTTTACGTTTTTTAACATCAGCAGTTTTATACATTGCATAAGCTGCACCAGAAAGACCGAACATGAAGTAAACGAATTTACCACCATTAAATCTAGTAATACTTGGATCTACTTTTGTTACATTAGGATCAGCAAGTGATGTTAAGTACGCATTAATAGTACCCACTACACGTTCACCACCTATTGTCCACGCACCACCTAATTCTGTTGTACGAACTGGCCAGTTAAGTCCATGATGAAGACCAAATGGAAGCAATGCACGTTCTACTAATCCATAAAGGAACGTTCCTATCGGACCAGATTTAAGAATGAATACTGACAACATACTAATTCCTTTTTGAATTGGAGGCCAAATAAAGAATAATCCACTTGCAACTACCGCCATTATAACTATAGTCGCAATAGGTACAAATCTTGGTCCACTAAAGAATCCAACAACTGTTGGGAGTTGAACTTTTACCGCCCACTTATGAACGAAGTAAACAACAATACCAACGATAATACCACCAAACACACTTAAGTCCATAGTTTGAATACCAAGAACTTTTGTTTGCATTGCATTCGACAAAGCTAATTTTGCTTCTGAACTTGACATTTTTCCAGTATTAATTAACTTACCACTTTCTTTTAGTAGGAAATTCAATACATAATGTAAAACCATAAATCCTAATAAACCAGATAGAGCTGCCGAACCTTTTTCACGTTTAGCAAGACCTACCGCAACACCTACTGCAAAAATTATAGGTAAGTTATCAAATGCCGTATTACCTAAAGCAATAAGGAATTTCATAATAAACTGCACTACTGAATTATTTAATGCAGGAAACATTTTTAAAGTATTCGTATTACTAAATGCAGTACCAATACCTTTAATTATACCTGCACCAGGAAGCACAGATACTGGTAATAAGAAAGAACGTCCGAACTGCTCAAAAGCAGAAACGAATTTATTTTTTTTCTTCATTACTTTTTCTCCTTTTATTTTATTTTGTACCTATATTATAGCAGATTTGAAAACGATTTTTCTCATTTTGTATAAATTTTTCTATCATTGTAACTTTTTACTAAAAGAGTAATATTTTACTAAGTTGAATTATTCCCTATGTTATAACTTTTCTTTTCCATTTTTTTATGATATTATACTTAATGATAATTATTCAAAATAAAAATTTTACTCTAGGAGGGTGAACTTATGTTTTTTGATAATTTAAAACAAAACTATGATAAACTATCTATTTCTGAACAACAAGTAATAGATTTCTTAATGAAACAACCCAATGTTGAAAGTACCACACTTAAAGAAATTAAACAAGAAGTTTTAGTATCATCATCCACCGTTATACGTGCATGCAAAAAACTTGGCTATAACACTTTTATAGATTTAAAATACGATTTACGTCTTAATAAAGAACTGGTCAAAAACAAGGAAGAAACCTCATCTTCAAATTTTAACCGTCTTAAAGAACAACTTAGTGTTGAATTTCAAAGAACGATGTCTATTTTAAATCAAGAAGACTTTGAAATATTCGCTGATACTATAATAAAATCCCGCAGAATATTTTGCGTAGGAAGTGGTTCTAGTTACATGGTTATGGCAGATTTCAATAGGAAACTAAAACTAATCGATCTATGGTCTAATGACTATTTTGAACCATATTCTATGAAAAGAATCCCCGAAATTTCCACTGATAAAGACGTAATAATTGCTTTTTCATTAAGCGGTGCTTCTAATAATCTTAATGAAAATCTGTTAGCCGCCAAACAAAATGGTACAAAAATCTTATCAGTTACTAGCCTAAGCTCTAGCTCACTTGCTAAGATGAGTGACCATGTTATAAACGTTTATGATGCACCAAAAACTAGAAAAAAAATTCGTTCTCGTTTGATGCTGAATGTCGTTAGTATTATACTGTTTGAAACTATCGTTAATAAAATGAACCCAAACAAAACCATAATAGATTTATAACACTTAAATACACAGAAAAAAGGATATTATAAAAAATACAATATCCTTTTTTCTATTACCTTATTTATTTGTTTTTTTACTTTTCACCTTATTTTTAGGTACTCTTTTAGCAGTACCTATATTCCAAACCGTTTCCTCTTGAGAAGCTATCTCTTTGTAAATATTTGCATTTGATGAAGCATTTTGTTTTTTATTATTTACAGTTTTTCCAGTAGATAAATTTCTTCTACTCCTATTATCTCCTCTTGGGCCAGAACCATACACTGAAGAGTATACTGGGGAAGGCTTGAATTTTCCAATATTTCTTGATTTTGGAGTGATAGTATCAGTTTCCATTATGGTTGAAGTCACTGTTTTTTTAGGTGTTGACAAACCATTTGTTGAATATTTTTCAAAAATTGCCTCAAGGATTTTTTGATTATTTTCTATTTTTTCTCTACTTACTGGTCTATAACCACGATCTATAGTTTTATATTCTCCTAAAGTTGTACCTTTGTCATTATCAAAATAACTATAGACATCATCAGTATATAATTTTTCAGTATATTCTATACCTTGTTGTTCAGTCTCTTCTTCCAACTCTGGTTTTTGTGATTCATGCTCTTCTGAAAGTTCGCTTATCTCTTTTCTTTTATCCGATATTTCTTGAGAAACTGTCTTTTCTTCAATAAATTTATCCACATCATTATTCAGTCTTACATTCTTAGAATTTGGTACAATATCTTTTGTCAAACTATCTATATCAATGTGATCTGCTGTTTCTTCAATTTGATTTTGTTCCTCTAGGGCAAGAATCTCTTCTTCATCAAGATGATAATCACTATAACCATCCAAAATATCTTTTTTAGCTTCTTTTATTTGCTCATAATCTTCTACTTCTATATCCTCAATATGTGCTACTTTTTCAACTAAATCGATATTTTCTTCTTCTATTTCTTGTTCTTCATCTCTTTGTTGCTTTAGAACTTCCAAATTAGTATTTAAGTTTTCTATCTCTGATAAAGTTCCCTCTTTTCTATCTAAAAGATTTATATTTTCAGATTCAATTAACTCATCCAAGTTTGTTTTTTCTAAATTGATTTCTTCCTTATCATGGTAAAGATCTCTTCTAAAGTTCTCCACTTCTTCCGTTGCATCTATATTTTCTTCAAAACGTTCACCCACAGTTTTTTTGCTAGTTTTATCTATATCATCTTCAAAGAGTTCATCTGTACCTTCCAATATATCATCAACAGAAGTGTATTTTAATTTTTCTCGGCGCTGTGCCTCTGTATCTAATTCTCTTACTTCTAATTCTGGAATTTCTTTTAATTTAGCTTGAGTTTCTTTTTCTCGGATATCATCAAAAATTTCATCTAACTTACTATCAATTTCGTGATGCGAAACTATGCCTTTTTCAATCTTATCTTCTCTTCTTTGACGTGCATTAAAATCTTCATTTAGATTTTTACGCTCTAGCTTATGTTTTGACTCATGCTCTTGATAATTATCTTGTTTTGAAGTTTTTTCTTTGTACGTATTAGCTATCTCTTCTTTTAGTCCTGCGGTATCTTTTTCTAAAGTAACATCAGTTCCTAAATTTTCTATTTTGTGATCTTGTTTTAACCTTTTTGTTCTGACTGCTGCGAGGGTTGGATGCGTTCTACGTTCAGATTTATCACTAAAGATATCAACATCCCTTATTTCTGCATTTTCTACTCCTAATTTTTTTAACGTAATATCTAAATTAGCAGTATCTTTTACTTCTTTTTCTTCAAAAGTATTCTCTTTTTCTTCAAAATCTTCAAGATTAATATTTTCTATTCTCAGGTATCTATCTTTTTCATGTGATTTTTCTTCATTATCTTTTTCATTTTCAAGAACATCAACTACTTCTTCATTGGAAGTAACACTTTCTTTATTATCTTCATGTAATTCATCAAGCAAAGTGTCTAAGTTTTCTTTTTCAATATTTTCTTTTTCGATATCCTTATCAGATACTTCAAACATCTTATCTTTAAGTCTCTTCAGTAACTCTAAAAATCCGCTTCTTTTTTCTTCTATTTCTTCTTCATCAACAGCGTTTTTCTTATTCTGATTTTTTTGACGTTCCAAGTATGTCTTATAATCTTCTTTTTCATCATCTTCTTCAAGAGCGATCTCTTCCGTTTCATCAAAATTCTTTAACTTATTACTGTTAAATAAACTTTTTATTCTCCCAAAAAATCCCTCATCCTTAGCTGTTTCATCTGTTTCATCAATGAACTCAACGTCAAAATCTTCTGTAACTTCATAGTCATCTATATTGATCTCTTTATCTTGACTAATTTCTTTTTTCTCTAATTCTTTATCATTTTGTGAAGAAAACTCAATATCAAATTCTCCAGCATCCTCAGCATTTTCTTTACTAAGAGAGTCCCCTTTTGTCAAACGCTCTTTATCAGAAATTTTTTCTCTTTGTAAAGACTGTCTTTCACCTGATTTACTACCTTTTTCACCTTTTACTGAAGAATTACTCTCTTCAAATACTTCATCTTCATCCTCTTCTATAAACCACTTTTTCCAATTAACCATACTATCACCTCCTACGTTCTAGAATTTTATTTAATATTCAAATCTCTAAACTTAATTCCTAGCTCTGTGCTATTATCTAAAACTAAAATTCCTTTAATCTCTTCATCATATGGTAATCCTAGTTCTCTTCTTGAACAAAGCATTCCATTTGATTCTACACCACGAAGTTTTGATTTTTTTATTAAAAGTCCACTAGGCATCATTGCTCCCACAAGGGCAACTACTACTTTTTGACCAGCCGCTACATTACTAGCTCCACAAACTATTTGTAAAACTTCTTCATCACTTACTTTTACCATTGTAACTGATAACTTATCAGCATCTGGATGTTTCTCACATGTCTTGACCTCTCCTACAACAAAATAGTCGTCATTATTACCTTCTAAATCAATTTTTATTCCGTTTTTTTCTAGTCTTTTTTGCAATATTTCTTTTTGTTCTTCAGTCAAATCAATATTACCTTCTCCACTAAGTTTCAAATTTTCTACATTAAAAATATTTAACCCCACTAAAATTCCATTTTTATCTTTTAACATCGTAATATTTTTCTTATTCTCAAAAGTAATATCATCACTATTTTGAATTGTTATAAGTAGAGTTTCTCCTAACATCTTTTTATTGTAAAAAAATAACATAATTTTATACTCCTATTGTATCTTTAAATTTTCTAAATAACATAACAACTAATCTACAAAAATAAAATAACTTTCAATATCTTTTCCGTTATACTTAAATGTTATTGTTGTTATAGGAACTAATCCTTCTGTAAAAAAATGAACCATCATTTTTTGTAAAATTTCTAAACCTTTTTTATTTTTTATATCTGCTATAATAAGTGTATCCTGGTGAGGAAGTCCCATGTAATAATCTGATCCTATTTTATTATAAAAATAATCCAAGAGTTTTTTATCTAAAATACGTGCTCCATCATAACCATCTTTAGCATTTAGAAAATAAAATTTATTTCCTGCTACTTCATCCAAATTATATTTTAAAGGTAGTTTCTCTAAATTTAGTTTAGCTAATGAAAATAACTCTTCATATCCTAATCCAAAAGGTTTTATTAACTCCTCATTAAGCAATTTATATCCATTTTTAAAATCATAGGCTAAGTATACATTTGTCTCATTAGTATGTTCATATTTTATTAAACTATTTTTATTGTCTTTATCAAAACCACTTGAACGAACTATTGGATATATATTATCTACTAAATCTTCTTTAGTTATATTATCTAAAATAACCCCATCTTGTGCCTTGAAATTTTGCACGATATAGTAAATAAACTCCTCTACTTTTTTATCACTCTTCTGTGTTTTAACATCACCTAGTCTTCGGATAAAACTATCTATATCAATTCTTGCATGACGTTTCTCATATTCTAAAATAAAGACACTACTATCTTTTTCACGTCTTTCATGAATTTTTAAAGTAGGCAATTTTTCTATAATTTTCTCAAAAATATAATCTCTTGTGTAAGACATATTACCTCCTACTTATGTATAATCTGGCAACTTTAATTATACCATATATAGCCGCATTCTATCAATACTAATAAGTATAATGGATTACATTTGCACCTTTATTTTCATTTTGTTATAATTTAACTAACACTTTAAGGAGCATCTCTATGACAACCATTGAACAAAAAAGGACAGAACTAAGAAAAAAATATGAAAATTGGCTAAAAAAAAATAAAATCAGATTCTCTATATTTATCCTTTTTTATCTAATTGTTATGATTATAAATTTTGTATTTCTAAACAATAACAAACTAACGCTTCTCGCTACTTTGTTATTGTTTAGCTATTCCGTATATATCTATACATTACATAGATTTGTCAATAAACAACTTATCAAAAAGATAGATAATATTGATTTTAAAACTGATTGAAAAAAAGAGCGGCTCAAAAATCATGATTTCGTAAAAATCAATTTTGTAGAATCCGCTCCCTCATATGTTTATATCATTAAACTAAAAAGGAATAAAAAACATATATTGATTCTCAAGCAAACTTTAGTGATAATATCCTAGCAATTCTGAATGTTTTCACCTTATTTCTATTCTGAAAATTATCAAACTAAACTATGTAAGATTTTACTCCTTTATTCCTTTTTATTCTATATTTTATGTTTTCTATAAATTACACTTCTTCTAATTCTTCTTCATGTTCTTTTCCAAGTTTATCCAAAGCCATAAGTTTTTCTAATGGATTAGTAATTGCAAATAAAATAACTCCTAAAACTCCCATGATAATAGCGATATATAATAATACTTGTTCATAACCCAAAGTTTCAGTTAAGCCAACAGTTTTTCCTGATACCCAAGTTGAAACTACATAAGTAAAATACAAAATTGCCATAGACATCGCCGAATATTTTTTCGGCATAAGTTTACTAAATAATGCCATCCCTATAGGAGAAACCAAAAGTTCTCCAATTGTCAAAATAAAATATCCACCTAAAATATATCCAAGATGCATTTTAACTGATCCATCTACTACTCCACCTAAACTCTTAAGTCCTAAAACAAAAATATAGAATCCAACACCTGTTAGAATAATACCTAGTGACATTTTAGTTCCAACTTTCCAATCACCCCTAGTACTTTCTGCTCGTTTAACCCAGTACCAACCAAATGCTGGTGCTAAAACTATACATAGGAAACCATTAAATGATATTTACCAAGTTAAAGGCATATTGAATCCAAAAATATTCAAATTAACTAATTCATCAGTCATTAATGTAATCGTACTTTGCGTTTGGAAATATGCTGACCAAAACACTGTTGAGAAAATAAAGATAATAGCCATCGCCACAAATCTTCCCTTATCATATTTGGTAAGTTTTAGATCTTCCTTATTTTCAGCAGCACTTTCGTTTTTATTTTTCCCTACTGGATACTTAGCTGTATCTCCTAAAAACGTTGGAGCTAGAAATTGAAACATTAAAAATGTAATAAATAAACAAATTGAAACCATTAGATACGCAGTGCTAAAACCATAAGTTGCTATTGAGCCATCTGCATTTTTTGTAGCTCCCCAATCTTGATAAATAAGTCCTCCTACAATTGGTCCAAGCAAGCTTCCAATATTTACAAACATGTAGAACAAACTATAAGCAGCATCTTTCATAGTTGCCTGGTCTTTTGTATAAAGTTCTCCAACTAATGCTGTAAGATTTCCTCTAAAGAATGATCCTGCAATTAGATTAATAGATATCCCTATCATAAATACAAAAAAGTTACCATGACTGTATGCTATAAATAACATACCTATTGAATTAAATAAAATCCCCCACTTTATGGCTCTTTGCATTCCTAAATATCTATCTGTTATCCATGCTCCAGCAAGTGGTAAAAGTGAACCAATAGTTCCTAAATATGCATATAAATCACCAGCATCTGACTTATTCAATCCTAACCCACCTTGTGCTACTGAATAGGTATAAAACAGAATAACAAACCCTGATGTAGCATATGATGCATAACTTTGAATTGCCATCATAGTGTTTACCAACCATAATCCCTTAGGATGCTTAAATTTTTCTTTATTTTTTTTCATTTCACTTTCTCCTTTTTCTTGATAACTATATTATAACACTTAAATTTAATCTTAACAATAAATAATACAGAAAAGTATATCTTTAGAACTACAGATGTTATATTTATAAAAATATCTTTTAATATTTGTTAAATATCAGTCAATAGGATAGATATTAATTCAATATTAAATAATTACATGTACTTTATTTATATAGAACAGATATAAATAAATTCAAATTCAAAATTTTTTCTTTATAATATAATTTATAATAATTTTCCAAACTTATTATCTTTTAAATTTTTCAAACTAAAATTAAAATTTAAAATTTAAAAAACATTAAAAATAAATATAATTTAAAATTATATTTATTACTGATAAATCAAAATTTTTTTATTTTTATTATTTAAAATTTCTTACTTACGAAAAAATTTTATTTATGTTATAATCGACTAATATTGATTAAAAAATGAAAGGAGTCGTTATGACACTCAAAAAAAATTCAAAATTATTTTTGGTCCTGTTTTTAGGAACTTTATCTGCATTTGGACCATTCGTTACAGATCTTTATCTGCCCGCACTTCCATTTATGAGTGAATACTTTGGGGCTAATACATCTACTATCCAATTAACACTTACAGGAAGTATGGTTGGTCTTGCATTAGGACAGTTATTAATCGGACCTATTAGTGACAAGTATGGAAGAAAAAAACCTCTAATTATAAGTCTTATAATTTATTTAATAAGTACACTAGCTATTATTGTTGTACCTAATATCTATGCAATGATTATTTTACGATTTATTCAAGGGGCTTCATCTGCTGGTGCTGTTGTTATTTCAAGAGCAGTCTCTACTGATTTATATCGTGGAAAAGAAATGGCAGAATTTTTTGCTCTTCTTATGGCAGTAAACGGTCTGGCTCCTATTATTTCTCCTATTGTAGGTAGTTTACTACTTCAATTTACTGATTGGCGAGGAATTTTTATTACATTGGCGATTATTGGAATAATACTTATATTCTTTTCTTTCAAATTTGTAGAATCTTTAAAACAAGAGAAAAGACTAAATCTTCCTATTTTAAAAACTTATGGGACGATTATTTCTATTTCCAAAAATAAATTGTTTACTACACTTGTTTTAATTCAAGGTTTTGCACTTGCCGCTATGTTTGCCTATATCGCAGCCTCTCCTTTTATCTTACAAACACATTATAAACTATCTCCATTTTTATATAGTTTATGTTTTGCTTTAAACGGATTGGCAATAGTAATAGGTAGTAGAACTGCCGGAAACTTCAAAGAAAAGAAAAGTATTAATGTAGGATTAACTTTAATGTTAGTAACTAGTGCCTATTTAGGTATAGCATTAATCACTACATTACCACTTTTATTTATTGAAATTGGATTTTTCCTTTTATTGCTTGGTCTTGGATTTATTCTTCCATCAGGTTCTGCAATCGCTATGGGATTAGAACGAAAACGTGCAGGAAGTGCATCAGCATTTCTAGGATTTGTTCAATTCTTTTTTGGAGGGATAGTTTCTCCATTAGTAGGAATTGGCAATATTTTCTACTCAAGTGCTATAGCTATGTTCCTTTGCTCAACAATAGCATTTGTTTTATATAAAATTATTGAGAAAAAAATTTAAAAAATACTTGAGAGTGACTCAACAAAATCAATTTCCGAGTCACTTTCAAGTATTTTCATTTTAATTATACACTTCTTTTACACTTTTTTCCTTTACGAATCCACACTGCAATTAGAATAAAACTTAATAATGCTAATAGAATAAGAATTAATTGTATTAATGAACTTTTTAGAATACTTCCTCTTTCTTGTTGTTCTTGTTCAGGCATATAAGGAATTCTTTCACCACGAACAAGTAATCTATGACTATTAATCATGTATGGAGTACATGTCAGTAATGTTGCATAATCTTTTTTATCTTCTATAGCAACTTCTTCTAAATCTGTAGGTTCAACAACTTTTATCAAATTCACTTTATAAGCTAAAATCTCCTTTATGTTTCTAATAAAAAAAACATCCCCCACTTTAACTTTATGTAAATCTGTAAAATGATGTGCTGTAGGAAGACCACTATGTGCCGTAATTACAGTATGAGTTCCACTTCCACCTACAGGTAATGATGTACCTTCCAAATGACCTGCTCCCTTTTGTAAAACTATGTCACTACTTCCAGCATATATAGGAATTTTTGTATTTATACTTGGAATATTAACATATCCTATTTGTTCATGAACCTGCAACATTCTTGCATATTCTGTACGACCTTCTTGTTGTAAATTCGTATACGGATCACTTATTCCTATACCATCATTTTTTATCGCTCCATTATATGCATTCGCTAGCTCTATTCGACGATCTATTTCAGATGTATTAATTTTACCAATCTCTTTTTCAAACTCATTTATTTGCTTATGCGATATGATAAAATAAGAAATTTGACTAACAATGGGAAATAATACCAAACATATACCTAAAATAAATATAAAAATAGAAAATTGATTTCTTTTTTTTCTATTCTGATATTCTTTACTACTTATCATGCTTTCTTCTCCTCAACAATATAAACAATAGCATTAACAATAAGATAAAAATACTTACAGCTATTATAACATATATATAAAATGAATGAGTAGATTCGTGAAGCAACTCTTCTTCTATTTTTTTATCATAAGGAATCCGATATCCACGTACCAAGAGACGATGACTATTAACCATATAGGGCGTACATGTTAGTAACGTTACATAATCCTTACCAGGAATAATTGTTAGTTTCTCTAATTCAGTAGGTTCAATAACGCTTATTTGATCTACCTGATAAGCTAATGTTTCTTTTAAATTATGAATATAAAAGATATCCCCTTCTTTCATCTTATCTAAATTAGTAAATAATTGTGCATTAGGTAATCCACGATGTGCTGATAAAATGGCATGAGTATTTTCCCCTCCTATAGGAAGAGACGTACCTTCCAAATGTCCAACACCTTTTTGTAAAACTTGTTCCGATGTACCAACATATATAGGTAAATCCTGTGAAATTTGTGGAATAGTAATATGTCCAATCTGTTCATTAACTTCTAACATACGACCATACTCACGCCTACCTTTTGCTTTTTGTGCATCACTGTATGGATCTATCAAGGTGATTTCTGCAGATAATAATGAAGTATTATAAGCCTTTGCTAATTCTATTCGATGATTAATTTCATCTGGTGTCAATTTACTAACGCCTTCTTTGAAGTCATTTATTTTTTGATGAGA
The DNA here is from genome assembly GCF_000425665.1 of Gemella cuniculi DSM 15828. Taxonomy (GTDB): domain Bacteria; phylum Bacillota; class Bacilli; order Staphylococcales; family Gemellaceae; genus Gemella; species Gemella cuniculi. The sequence continues at coordinate 30,684 of NZ_KE384436.1, read as the reverse complement.
AGCGTGATAATAATAAAACTGACTTACAATTGGAAAAAACATTATTGCTAAACCTGCTAAAAATATAAATATAAATAATATTTTTCGAAAATCAATATATTTTTTCATCTATTTTCTATCCTTATATTGTACTATAAAAAAGAGAGTGACTCAAAATCTTAATTTTACAATAGTCGTTAATTTTCTCAAAGCCTACACCTAAAAATAAAAGTATAGTATCTATTAATTAATCTTTGCAAATTCTTTAACTTTTGAGTCATCCCCTTTTTCATATTTTTTATTCTTGATTATATTTTTTCTTTACCAAAATTATCGCAAATACTGAAAATATCAAACCTACAACACTTAATAATATTCCTGTTTGTATTCCTGTTTTTGCTAAAAAAGATTTTTTTTCTTTTGACGGAGGATCCGTTGGAATACGAATATTTTCTACCTCTTTTACAACTGTCTTATCCGCCACTATACTAACAGGAACATCCTCAGTCAAAACTTTAAATCCCTCTAAACTTGCTACTTCTCGCAAATAGTAATTTCCTGGTAATAAATCTGAGATATTTATTTCTCCTTTTTCATTTGTTTCTAAAACTGTTTCACCATCCATATCAGTTGTATATATTCCATTTTTAAATTTTATAAATTGCCATCCCTTTGAATTATACACAGAAAAACGAACGCCTTTTAATGGCACTTTGTTTTCAGCCACTATTTCATATTTAAATATTTTTAAATTACCCCTATGCAATCTAACTTTTGGAGAAATCGTTATTTGATTTTCATTTTTTGATGGAAGTTCAAACACAAATGGTACAATATCAGTTATAGTTTTCCCTTGTACATACGCTCTTGCATAATATAGTCCATCTTCTAATTTTATTTGACTAATATTAGAAGAATTAACTTTTACATTAATTGGTTGCCCATACTTCTCTTTTAGATTTTCCGTACTTTCATTATCCAATTTTTCTTTTAGTTCACCTATATTATTCGTATTATCATTTTTTGGAATTACCCACAAAGAATAATATAAACTTTGACTATCTATACTATCTATACTTTGCGTTTTAATAGTAACTAATGTATCTTCTGCCTTACAAACTTGTGTAAAAAAACTCGTTAAAAAACAAAAAATTCCCAATACAAGAAACTTCCCTAATTTATTCAATAGAGTTCCTTTTTTCATATCATTACCTTTCTAATATTTTAACTATTTTATAATTTCTAAAATTAAGTGATACTCACAAAAAGTAAATTATATAAAACTTAATTAAGCATCTTTGTTACGTTTTTTTAATCCAAATGCTGCAAACGCCATTACCCCAAGACCTGCCACTATAAAGATAACGGATCCTATTCCACCAGTATTAGGAATAAGTGGACGTTTACTATTGTTAATATCTTGTGCTGTACCTGTAATATTAATAGCTTGTACTTCGTTAGTACTTCCTACTCCAACCTCAAACTTGATGTCTTCTGCTAAAATAACATATCCTTCTGGAGCTTTAGTTTCTTTCAAGTAGTATGTACGATTACCAGCTTGTTTTGCTGTTTCTACAATTTTGTCATTTTTGAATTTAGTCATTTCTTTACCATATCCAAGACCTGAAATTTCAAATGTTCCATCAGCTGCCGATTTTAGTTTAACTGGTTGATTAACCGCAGGTGTCCCTACAAATTTACCAGCAGTAATAGCTGTTTGGTTAGCTTTTATTAATTCATCAGTCCATATAACAGGTTGTTTATCTTCATTTAATAAATCAAATTCTGCCCCTGTTAAAGCAGTCTTATCATCTCTGTCAACTTTTTTAAATAATTTACCACCTGTATAAACTTTTACAATTTCTGACTCTTTTGGAGTTCCTGGTTTTTTATTTCCATCTTTTTTGTTATCAAATTCTAATTTTACTTTATTCTCAATATCTTTTACTAATGTAGCTTTGTCGTTAATTTTTGCTTTTACATTAACTTGAATAAATGGTTTTTCATCTGTATTTTCAGCCACTTCATCACTACCATCTACAGAAACTAAATCACGTTTTGTTAAATCAACACTATCTGATATTTTTTTAATTCCTGCTTCTGTTAAAGAAAATTTGAAATTTTGACCAGTTAATGTAACTGTGTAGTCTGTATCTTTAACAAGACTTTGTGTTCCATATTTAGCTTCCAGCCCATCCAATGTTGGAGTTAATTGACTGTCGAATTCATCGGTAAGATCGTATAATTCGTAGTCTTGAATATTTGTTGGAATTGTTCCTTTTAGAATAAATGTAAATTCTTCACCTATTTTATAAGAAGCATTATTGTTTGCTAGATGATCTACGTCTTTACCTGGACGTGGTTCATTACCTTGCACATTTTTTGGATAAACATTTACTGTTGACAAATATCCAGAGCCATCAGATGCTGACATAGGAAACGACATAACAAAAGGTACTCCTAAAGCACTCGAAACACCTGCAGGTGCAGATTTTTCCACTACAATATATTTTCCATATTTTTCTTTATCTACTGTCCATGTAGTTTTTCCGTCTGTTCCAGTAACATTTAATGTTTGTTCTTCCGTCAGTGTTAAATTATGTTTTTTCGCAACCTCTTTTAGTTGCTCTTCTGTCTTTGTATTTTTTAATTCTTTTATTTGATCCTCTGTTATGTTATCCGGCAATTTATAAGCAGCAAATGTCACCCCGGCTAAACCTTTTACATCTGTTCCCAAAGCTTCTTTTAATTTTTCTAATGTTTGTTCTTCTCCGTCTTTATTTGAAATCTCTTTATCAAATTTTGATCCTACTAATTTTGTAATATTAACTGTCGTTTGTGCAGGAACTTCTTTTGATACTTGCAACACAGCTTGTGCTGCTTGCGGTGTATAATTAACAGCTGGTATTACTGTTCCTCCTACAACGCTAGTTAGTAAGATTGTTGATAATAATATTTTATTTTTTTTGCTCATTTTTCTCTTTCCTTCTTAATAATTTTATTTAATTAATTTTTTTGAAGATAACGTCGATTATAAATTGATATTATAACCAATAACATTCCTCCAAATATAAATATATGAGAGCCTATACCACCCGTTTGTGGATATTCTCCTTTTTTAATATTTTTTACAATTATGGTAATAACCGAGTCACTATCAGCTTTTTGTATTGAAACAAAATCTTTTCCTTCACTAGCAACAGTAATATTACCATTTTCATCGATAACTATTTTAATATCCTTAACTTTGTGATATCCTTCAGGTGCGGTTGTTTCTTTTAATGTATATGTCCCAGGCTTTATATTTTTAAAGTTCAGACTACTATCTTTACCTTCTGTTTGACCTGTTTGATTTTTCCCGTCTTTATCTTGAATAAGAGTGTTACCTCCCTCATTATAAAGACCAAACGTTGCCCTTAGATTTTCTTTATTTTCATCTACTCCATCACGTTTTAAAATTTTTAAAGAAAATTCTTTCTTCTCTGGAGTTTTTTTGTTTATCATGGAAATAGTTGGACTCCAACGTTCTGCATCCCCAGAAGAAGATGCACCTGTATCTACTACACTAGCACTAGCACCAACAGCTGTTCGACCAACATTATATCCCCACCAAGCTGTCATATTGGTCTCACCGCGTAAATTCGATAATTTTTCTGTTATCTTAATCAAAAGTCCTGAATTTTTTTTACCTGTTTCTTTATCATCAAAATCAGTTTTATTAATCGGTATCTTATGAGTATTAGTATTGTATACATTGGAAAGCTTTTCTAACCCATCTACTTTCCCCGACATACTGTCCGTCATGTATTCGCTTTTCTTACTTAATGGAACTCTGTATACTTCAACGTTAGTGATAGTAGAATCTTTTGAATTATTAATTAATTCCAAATTATGATTCACACCCAGGTTACTTACAACATCATTACTGGTATTCCCACTATTTAAATAAATAATCCGCTCTACAACACCATTTACTCTGTCCACATAAGAAACTTGATTTCTCATCTTAAGTCCTTTATTTATACCTGATGGCATTTCTCTAGAAGCCCCATAGTCTATATAGAATTTTTTAGCTGTTTGTTGTTGTCCATCGATTGTATTAGTAAAAGTATATTCACCCGTATTTAACACTTTTGAAATATCTGCTCCAAAAGTGTTATATGTAGCAGATAAAGTAACATTTTTATGCGTCCTAATATAGTCTGTAAAAGTATAAATAAAACTATTACTTTCTTCATTATATATACCTGTTGCCACTACTTCTCCATTTGCTGTAAGAGGTACCGGTGGTAAAATACGCTCTCGAATACCTGTTGGCGATAATTTTTCATCTAATTTTATTGTGAATGAATCACCAGGTCTAGCATCACTTTTCACCTTTAAATCAAAAGTTAAACGAATAAGTTCACCACTGGTAGCCCAAACACCTTCTATTCCATTATGATTTGTTGTAGAATCTGTGGATGTTAAATTATAATTTGTAACTTCTACTACTCCTGATGTCTTTGCAGTTCGAACAGATATAGGTTGCAAAGTTGTAGCTCTATCCGAACCTGATCCGGTTCTTTCACTATCCACCTGTATATATGTTGCTGTTGCAATTCCATATTGATCAACCTTAATACTATAATAATCCTTTAAAACTTCATAACCCGCTGGTGCTTGCGTTTCTTTCAAAGTATATGTACCTGTCGGAATATTATCAAAGACAATCCCATTAGGATTAGAATCCGAAAACTTTTCCTGTATAACACTTGATTCATTTGCTAATGTAAATTTAGCACCTGCTAATATATTTCCATTCTCGTCTCTCTTTTTTAATGTAAACTTACCTGTTTTTGAGCTTCTAGTTGAGTTTGAACTTGAACGTAAAAATCTGTCAGAAACTGTTTCACTATTCATTGGTACAGTTCTTAAAATTACAAATGGATCATTTAATGTTCCTTTCCCAGAAATACTTATAAGATCTTTGTACTCAGATTTTTTTTCAACAACTCGATAATCCGTTGGATAACCTGGAATATTTTCCCAAACGATACTACTTGGTGTACCTTCTTCTGTAATTTCTACCGTTTGATTTGCATTTTTTACATTTGCAGTTTCCCACCTGCCATCTGTAGTCTTACTTTGTAATTCCAATGTTGTATTATCATCGTCGAATTCAGTCCAATCTTTTCGAGCGTATACAGTACTATAAATATTTGAAAGTTCAACTTTCGAATTTGTTACACTATCAATTAATTGACTATCAATCAAAAAACTTCCTTTTTCATTTTGATATAAATTTAAGCGAAGACTTTCTGGTGTTTCTAATGTTCCATCTTCTTCCGATAATACTTTTTTTATAAATTGTTGTTGTATTGAAGTAAGTTTTGTGTTTTCGTTTTCTAATAATTCTGGTGTAAATATTGACCAAATAGCATATTGTGTTGCATCACGAAATTCATTTTGTGTTAAATTACCTCTTAACCTTTCATTCCCGTAGCCATTATAGATAATTTTTTTCAATTTATTTATTTGATCTAAACTAAATAAATTTTTTTCGGCCACTTTCTGATAATAATTTAAATTTTCTTTTTCTTCAAAAGTAGAAAATTTTTCTTCCCTAAAAATAGAGTAAACCAATGATGACTTTTCCTTGTTTGGACTTTTTCCTGCACTTAATCTAATTTCACTATCATCATTTTTCCATGCCACAAATTGATTATTATCCTCCGCTATAGCTGAGTATTTTTCAATAAACATGAATAAATTGCTGAAGATAAGTAATATAGATGTCAATACAAGTACCATCATCATCAAAATCTTATATTTTGAGTATTTAAAACTCACTCTCTTTTTCCCTCCTTTTCAAAATAAGTCATAAAAAATATTCAAGGTTGTACAATATCTACAACCTTGAATAAAATACTACATTAATAAAATAGTTTTATTTAATCCAACTTTTTATTAATTTGAAAATTTTACTACCCTTTCTATATTAATGAATTGTAACGTAAAATCTAATAGTAATTAATTTCTTCTACGTTTATATCCTAACAATCCTAAGCCTGCAAACAACAATACCACTGAGGCAACGTTATTTCCTGTTTGTGTTCCTGTTGAAGCAAGTTTTTGATCAGAGTTTGTAGTTGTATCTGATTGTTCTTCTGGTT
>NZ_KE384436.1:0-23575 GCF_000425665.1 Gemella cuniculi DSM 15828 | reverse complement strand
GTTACTGTTAGTTTGTTTCCTTCAGCTTTTACTTCATTTCCATTTACATTTGTTACTGTCACTTGTCCATTTTCTTCTACTTTGAACGTTATATCAGTTACTACTTCGTATCCTTCTGGCGCTACTTTTTCGTGGAATGTGTATTCTCCTGCTTCTAGGTTTACTACATGTGTTTTATCTTTTTCTGATGTCCAGCTTTCTACTACTTTTCCATCTTTTTGGATTTCGATTTCTGCTCCTGCTATCTCTTCTCCTCCTAAGTTTACTTTACTTATTTGGATTTCTTGTTTTGCATATGCATCTACCATTACTATTGGTGCTTCACTTTCAACTTTCACCCCATTTGATACTACTGTACCATCTGTATTTACTGTAAAACTTATTTCTGTTGCCAATGCATATCCTTGTGGAGCTGCTTTTTCTATAAATTTGTAGTTTCTTGGTTTCAAATTAAATTCTTTTATTGTTCCATCTGATTCCCAGTTTTCTATTACTTTTCCATTTTCTGTTTGTAACTCAATCTCTGCTCCGGCTAACTCTTTTCCATTTTCTGTTAATGCTTTTTTGCTGAATTTTACTTTTGTTTCTGTGTAATCATCTGTCACTGTTAACTTATTCCCTGTAGCTTCAGCTTTATCATTTTCTGATTTCTCTACTACCTTAACCGTTCCATCTTCTTCTACCGTGAATTTGATGTCTGTTACTACTTTGTACCCTTGTGGAGCTGCTTCTTCATGGAATGTATATTCTCCAGCTTCTAGTTTTAGTTCTTTTGTTTTTCCTGCTTCTGATGTCCAGCTAGCTACTTCTGCTCCAGATTTAAGGATTTTAATCTCTGCTCCAGCTATCTCTTCTCCTCCTAAGTTTACTTTACTTATTTGGATTTCTTTCGTTACTGGCGCTACTGGCTCAGGAGCTGTATATTCATTAGTTACTGTATATTCTGTATTTGATACTTTTTGCACTCGGCCCGCTTTATAATTTTCAGCCTTCCAAGGTTTTCCATCCTTATCTACCTCACTTACACTATAAAACATGATATCTTCTGGTGCTATATTATCCCATACAACTTTACCATCTGTTAACTGCTTTCTTGTTCCTGCTTCAGGTTGTCCAAATTTAAATAACTCAAAATAAACATCCGGTTTAACTTCTGGGACACCTTCTCCAGACCATTGTTTTGTTACAGTAATACTTGTTGTACTTTGATTTTTATAAGTATTAGTTATTGTATATGGATCTTCTTTGGTTCCTGATCCTGTTACTGCACTTGCTTCAAAATTTGCTGGCACATTTTCTTCCTTAATGGTATAATCTGACAATTCTCCTTTAAGGTTTTTCCAAGAAACTTCTCCTTGTGTGTCTGTAGAAAGAACTTTTTTAGGGTTATCTTGTCCATCACTAAATTGTACTTTTTGATTATCTTTATATAAAGTTAATTCCACATCTGTTTTCCCACCTGTAACAGGTAAATTAGCCCATTCTTTTTTAGCATGTACATCAAAAGTTTTTTGTGGCGTTACTGTAATTTCTTTTCCTGTATTTTTATCCACTAATGTTGCTGCAAGTAAATGTTGATATTCTGGTTTTGCTGCATTAGTTGCAGTCGATGCTTTTACTTCCATAGTATTTTTATAAATATCTAGTGTTACATTTTCTGGTACTTCTATAGCACCTTCTTTTTGTCCAGTTAACTGTTCAAAAACTTCTTTTTCTTCACTTGATAATCCTTCTTGCACTCTTGAATCTGTAAAATACCAAACTGCGTATTGAGTTACAGCTCTAAAGCGTCCATCTGATAAACTACCTTTTATTCCACCAGCATTATGTGGATAACCATTATAAACAACTTTAGTAATAGCTTTAACTAACTCATCACCTGATACTCTTTTAGACGTTGCTAATTCCTCAAACAATTGCGTTGTTGCTTTATTTTTAATATACGTAGGTTTAGTTTTTCCAGCCTCTTCTTCTCCTTTATCTACATAAGGTGGCGTTGCATATGTAAAGTTAAAACAATATGCTACAACTGCATTAGCTACATCCGTTAAATCTGTATTTTCTTTTGAAACATATATTGCTTCATCATAATTTGCCTCTGTTGCTTTTGTCCATCCAACATAACGTGAATCATAGTCATTTTCTACAGCATAACTCTTTGTATTCTTTCCAGTTAAACTAGTACAAAACACTACTACGAAAGCTAAGCAAATATACATAAACTTTCTCATTTTTATATTCATTATTTTACCTCCATAAACCATTTTTGAAATATATAATATAAACTGAAATCACATTCGAATCAGTTCTTAATTTTGTGAAAAATAGATTTTACAATTCGAAAATCGTATGTTACAACAAAATAATATTTCCCTCCTTTTCCATTTGTACATACAATAGTCAAAATCTACCATTGTTATATTAACACATTTCTAAAAAAAATTCCAATATTATTTTTATTAAATGTTATAAAACTATTAACTAAACCTCATTAAGATATTTTAAATATTTTTATCTTTAAAATTAAAAAAGTATATATTAAAGACTTCTAACATTAAAACCACTTAACTTTTTCATAAAATAATGTGAAATTTTATTCTTTTTATTTTTTTATTAAAATAACAATATATAAATCATATTTTATACATTACAAATCCTGTTGTTGAACATAAAAAAGAAGAGCATAGTATCATACTCTTCTTTTAATTATATTTAATTTTTGGATAAATTTTATTATCTTACACCCCAAGCTGATAATCCTTGAGCTCTGTATGCACGTGTTGCTGCATTAATTTGATCTTGGACAGTTGCAGTTGAACCCCAACCTGGCATTGTTTGGAATAAGCCTCTCGCTCCTGATGGGTTATAAGCATTTACTTGGCCATTAGATTCACGAGCAATAATAGTTTCCCAAGTTGATGCTGGTACACCAGTGCGACGTGCCATTTCTTGAGCTGCTGCAGCTCCCACACTACCTGCTGTATTTCCATTAGCCAAGACTACCGAACCGCCCGCTGTTTTCGTCACTGATTGGGTAGCTGTGCTTGAGGCACTTGCTTGTGTTGGTCGTGTTTTTGTTCCAACAGAAACAACTTTCGTTGTTGGTTGAGTTAAAACTTTTTCTGTATTTACAGTTTGAGAAATAACTTTACCATTTTCTTTAACAACATCATAAGTTACTTCTTTTTCTCCAGTTTTTCCTTCTACTTTCGTCACTTTTTCATCAGTGTACTTAGTATCATCTTTTTCTTCTTTAGTTGTAAATTCTATACTCTCTTTTTTAGTTTCTGTAGTTTTCTCTACACGAACTATTTTTATAGTATCAACTTCGGCAACTTCACTATCAGCACTTGGACTTACTTTATCATTCTCTCCAACAGTAATTCCTAATTCATTTAATATATCTTCTACTTTTCTATAAGTAGTTTTTCTTACTGTTTTTACACCACCATCTTCAATAGTGATTTCACGAGCTCTAAAGATATTAATAGTTTCTCCGCCATTAACTTTTGTATCTAATCCTGGCTCAATTCTATCCTCTTCACTAAATGGAATATTGTTAGCTTGTAGTACCTCTCTTACAGTTCCTTTTTTAGTTTTAATATCTATTCTTGTGTTATCCAAGTTTACCGCAAATGCTGATTTTCCAGTATACTCTTCTGCAATCATAAATGCACCTGATAACAATACTCCTGATGTCGCCGCAGCAACTATAATTTTTCCTAGTTTCATTCTATTAATCAATCTCCTTTTTTTCTATTTTAAACAATCTACAAGCATTACTAAATGTTTGCTCAGTAAGCTGTTTATAATTTATCTCTCTAAGATCTGCTATTTCTTGTGCCACATAATGCACATAAGCAGGCTCATTTCTTTTCCCTCTATATGGTGTTGGGGTCAGGTATGGACAATCTGTTTCTATTAACAATTTGTCAAGAGGACACGCTTTTGCAACCTCTTTTGGTGTTTTCGCATTTTTAAATGTTACTGGACCTCCCAATGAAATATAAAAGTTTTCTTTTAACATAATATTCATACTCTCTACCGAACCGGAAAAGCTATGCATTATTCCACCAATTTCACTAGCTTTTTCTTCTTGTAATATTTTTATAGTATCTTCCATTGCATCCCTCGTATGAATAACAATGGGTTTCCCTACTTCTTTAGCTAGTGCAATTTGTTTTCTAAATACTTCTTTTTGAATATCCTTTGGACTTTTATCCCAATGATAATCTAATCCAATTTCACCAATCGCAATTACCTTATCATTAGTTAGAGCAATTTTTTTTATCATTTCATATTTTTCTTCTGTAAAATCAATCGCTTCTACTGGATGCCATCCTACTGTCAAATACAAAAAATCATATTTAGCTGTGATCTCTAGTGCTTTTTCTATACTTTTGTCATCGAAACCAACTATATTAATTAATTTTACGCCTGCTTGTTTTGCACGCTCTATAGTTTCTTCTAAGTCTTCCAAATAAGCATCATCATTTAAATGCGCATGTGTATCAAATAACATATTACGCCTCCTTCACCTTTAAGATTATAACAAAAGAAAGTTTCAGTAGAATATCTAAACTATTTCATTTATATTACAATACTCTTTCATTTAATTAAATATTTCTCAAGATAAAAGTCTATTTCCTAAGATATCTAAAAAAGTATTGGCTACAAATTATATCCATTTTCCTTTAAATTAAGTTAATATTTATTAAAAAGAAATATACTAATTCATATTATCTAGAAAAACTTTTCAACTTATGATATAATTAAACAATCAATATTGTTTTTAGTAGCCGCTATAGTTAAATGGCATAATAGAGCAATGGTAATGCTCCGTTCCCAGTTCAATTCTGGGTAGCGGCATTCAAAAAAGGAAATAGAGATAAAAGAGTTAAACTGATAACTCTTTTATCTCTATTATATTATCAAGTATAATAAGTTCATCAAAAACTTTATTAAATGTGATGTTCTGCACACTCAAAAATTCATACATTTTCATGTAAGTTAATTTCTCATTATCTTCTACAACAGTATAATGAATAATACGATACTCAATACTATATTTTTTTAATAGCTTTCCTATATCTTTTCCTACTTCTTTTTCCGAATAAAAAATCGAAACTTGCTTATTACTTCGTAATCCTAAAAATTTCTTTACAACAACTAAAATCAGCATTATAAATAATGCCCCTATTATTCCAATTTTGTAATAACCTAACCCCAAGGCAAGCCCCATGCTTGATACCGCCCAAATAGAAGCTGCTGTTGTTAGCCCTGAAACATTTCTTTTCGTTACCAATATTGTCCCAGCTCCCAAAAATCCTACTCCTGATATTACTGCTGCTGGTAACCTAGCTGGATCTGCACCATAAATTGAAGTCAAAATCGGATATTTTTCCACTACTTCTTTTGCTCCATATATAATTTCTGAAGAAATTAAACCTACTATTGTAGAAGCAATCCCTACCAACATATGTGTTTTCAAGCCAGCATTACTATGATTTTTTTCACGTTCATAACCTATTGTTCCAGCTAAAGTTAATGATAATAATAACCTTAATACAATTTCAAAACCATTCACACTAACCACCTCATTAACTTTATATTTTTTAATCTATAAAATTATGCTATTATATCTACTACTTTTGCACCTATTAGATTTTCTAATATCTCTGGTTTTACTTCCACCTGATGTCCTACCTTACCTGCTGATACTATTATCGTTTCAACATTTCTGCATTTTTCATCAACAAATGTTGGAAATAGTTTTTTCATAGCAAATGGTGAACATCCACCCTTTACATAACCTGTTATTTTAGTTAAATCTTTTAGCGGTAGCATAGATAACGATTTTACCCCTGCTACTTTTGCTAATTTTTTAAAATTAATATTATCTTCACTCATCAAAACTCCAACAACATATGTTCCTTTTCCATCTGTTGTTAGGATCGTTTTAAATACTTGTGTATGATCTCGCCCAATTATATTAGCAACACCTATACCAGTTTTTGCTTCATCACTAGTCGCATCAAATTCAAAATGATTATACTCTACTTCATTATCTTCCAAAAATCTCATTGCATTAGTTTTTATTTCTTTTTTCTTAGCCATATACTGCCTCCAATTACCACATAATAAAATTTTATTAACTTATATTTTACTCCAAAACATAAACTCTGTCAAAAAGAGGATAGTAACAGCCTATAATGCAAAAAATATTTTTTAAAATCTACATTACCATTTTGATATAACAACTTTATTTCATTAATTACTGAATATTTTTTAAACAGATCTAAAATTATTGTCACTAATAACTTTACCAAAAAAGCACCAACTATATTTAGAAAACCCACTGTAAATACCTTAAATACTTTTATCTAAATTCTACTTTTAAATATAATAACTTTATACTTCTATTACTACTATCAGTTTTTTTGAATTAATACATTATTCTTCGAACCCTCTATCTACTTATAAATTGACTTATTAAAGAATTTTAAAACTATCATTGGCTCTCTCTTTTATTCTATACTATTTATTATCTATTTTAATCTGTGCAAAACAATGATTTTCTAAAACTTTAAACTAAAAACTGAAGTTAGTTCTTCTTTCAATCTAACTTCAGTTCCTAATTTTATTCTCCCCAAACTTCGTTAACTATTTCACTTATAAGTTTAATTTTTTTCCATTGATCTTCTTCTGTTAATATATTACCTTCTTCTGTCGAAGCAAATCCACATTGTGTACTTAGATAAATATTTTCTAATGGTACATATTCACTTGCTTCTTTTATTCTTGCGATTACCTCTTCTTTATTTTCTAATTTTCCAGATTTTGATGTCAAAAGTCCTAGTACTACTTTTTTATCTTTTCCTACTTTTTCAAGCGGTTTAAAATCTCCTGCACGATCTGTATCATATTCTAGGTAATACGCATTTACATTCTCTTCTCCAAATAATACGTCTGCCACTGAATCATATCCTCCAGCACTTGCCCAAGTTGAATGATAATTTCCACGACAAATATGTGTATTTATTACTAAATCTTCTGGTAGATCTTCTAATATTCCATTGTTAAGAGTAATAAATTCTTTTTGGAACGTCTCTCTTATTCCTTCTGGATTCAATCCGCTTCCCTCAGCAATTAGATTAATTAATCTATCATCAACAATAGCTCCCCAAGTACAATCGTCTAATTGAATTACGCGACAACCTGCTTTATAATGTTCAGCTATAACTTGTTTATAGGCTTTTATAATATCAGCAAACAATTCTTCTTTATCTGGATAAATACTATTTGTTTGAGCAATATGTTCTTCATCACGAATTAATTCAAAATAAAACTGTGCTGGGGCTGAAATAGTTTGTTTTGCTACTACATCACCTCCAGCTAGTTCATTTAAAAATTTAAAATGTTCTACAAACGGATGATTTTCTCCACTTATTTTGCCAACAACATCTGATGAATCTGGTTTTGTTGTTTCATCATGAAACTGATATCCAATTTTAGCCTGTGTATGATCTACTCCATTTAATCCCCAGAAGAAGTCTAAATGCCAATATGCACGACGAAATTCTCCATCAGTTACTCCCTTCAAACCACTTGCAATTTGTTTTTCTACTAACTCTATAATTGCTTTATCTTCCACTTTTGTTAATTCTTCTTGTGTAATTTCTCCTTTTGAAAACTTCTCACGTGCTTCCACTAGTTCTTTCGGTCTTAAAAATGACCCCACATGATCCACTCTAAATGGTGCTGTTCCTACTACTTTACTTTGACAATTTTGACACATAATACTTTCTCCAATCTATTTTTATTTATTTTTGTTCAAAATGCTATTCTTGACTTTCACTTCTTAATTTAAAATTACTCGCCCCAAACCTCATTAACTATTTCACTTATAAGTTTAATTTTTTTCCATTGATCTTCTTCTGTTAATATATTACCTTCTTCTGTCGAAGCAAATCCACATTGCGTACTTAGATAAATATTTTCTAATGGAATATACTCGCTTGCCTCTTTTATTCTTGCAATTACTTCGTTTTTATCCTCCAAATCTGCAAATTTCGAAGTAATTAAACCTAATACCACCTTTTTATCTTTCCCTACTTTTCTTAATGGTTTAAAATCTCCTGCACGGTCTGTATCATATTCTAGATAATACGCATCAACATTTTCTTTTGCTAATAGTTCGTCTTCTACTTTTTCATATCCACCTTGAGAAATCCATTTTGAATTAAAGTTACCACGACATACATGAGTACTTATTACTAAATCTTCTTTTTTATTAGCAATCACCGCATTATTTAATTTTAAACAACGCTCTGCAAAATCACGACGAACCTCCTCTAATGGTCTTTCATCTCTAAAACGATTAGCAAAACCATCATCCGCTAACGCACCCCATGTGCAATCATCAAATTGTAAAATTCTTAATCCTTCATTATATAATTCATCTATCACTTGACTGTATGCATTTACAATACCTTCTGCTAATTCATCAAAATTTTTGTAAAATTGTTCATAATTTTTAATATGGTCTTCTGTTCGAATTAATTCAAAATAAAATTGTGATGGCGAAGGAATAGTGAATTTAACAACTGCATCTTTACCTTCCACAAGCTCTCTTAAAAACTTGTAATGTTCTACAAACGGATGATTTTTCCCACTTATTTTGCTAGTTAATGCTACAGTATCAGGTTTTGTTTCTATTCCCTTAAAAGCATAACCTTTTTCTCCACGAATATGCTCTACTCCATTTAATCCCCAGAAGAAGTCTAAATGCCAATATGCACGACGAAATTCTCCATCAGTTACTCCCTTTAAACCACTTGCAATTTGTTTTTCTACTAACTCTGTTATTGCTTTATCTTCCACTTTTGTTAATTCTTCTTGTGTAATTTCTCCTTTTGAAAACTTCTCACGTGCTTCTACTAGTTCTTTCGGTCTTAAAAATGACCCCACATGATCCACTCTAAATGGTGCTGTTCCTACTACTTTACTTTGACAATTTTGACACATAATACTTTCTCCATTTCTATATTTTTTGTTAAAAACTTACTTTCATTTTCTTTTATTTAAACTTCTTATAACTTTTCCAGACTTTTACTTCATTAACTTTTCAACTTCAAAACTTATATATAATTACTTTTTCCTATTTCTAAAAAGACCGACTATTCATTTTCTGGTAAAATTGCAATTACCCTTGCTGGTGATCCTGTTGCCTCATTCCAATTTGGATAAGCTACCGAAATTAATGATCCTACCGCTGGAACTTTATCCAAATTAGCAAGCACTTCAACCTGATAAATATCTTGTTCCAATAGGTAGTACTCTTGAATCAGACCATCCTTAGCTGCACTAACACCCGAGTCAGTATCCAAGGTTTCATGACCAACTGCCTTAATATTTCTCTCTTTGATTAAAAATTCCAAGGCTTCCCTACTCCAACCAGGAGTTCGTTGTACATCTTCTTCATCTAAATTTCTTATCCTATCATAATTTGGCCAACGTTTCGACCAGTCACTTCTAAATGCTACAAAAGACTCTGGAAGAATTTCTCCATACTCAGCTTCAAAATCAAGTATATCCTGCTTTGTAATTTCATAATCATTATTTTCTTCAACCTCTTGTGACTTATCAATAACATAAAGTGGTAATAATAAATCTTTTAATTTAATATCATCAAGCCATCTCCCACCTTCAACAAAATGGATAGGTGCGTCAATATGAGTTCCATATTGTCCAACTACCGAAAACTTTTGAACATAGAATCCATCTTTCAAAGTAAAAATAGTTTCTTTTTTCAATGCTGGTAAAGCTGGAAACTTAGGAGAATTCTCGTCAATCTTATGACTCAGATTAACCCATTTTTTTGATTTTAAAATGCTATAGACGTTTAATAGTTCTGACATATTTTCTTCCTCCAATTTTTAAAATAATTTTCAGTTAAATCATCTTGTTAATTTTTTGAGAAATAAAAAAGTCCCCACAGAAGTATAAACTTCTGCAAGGACGTTTAATTTACGTGTTACCACCTTACTTTATGATATTCTCACAAATATCAACTCAAAAAGTACGCACTAAAAACTTAGTGTTATACCCTGGAGCTATAACGGGTCCACCCGTAGAGGTCTAATTATTCGACCACTAACACTCAAAGACCATTTTCAAAGTTTCCGTATTGATCTCTTTTCACCAACTGAGACTCTCTTTACAATCTTTCACTCTTACTTATCTTATCAATGTGTGAATCATTAACTTGTAATTAAGTATACTGCTATTTAAAAAACTTGTCAATAGTTTTTTGAAATAAAATTTATTTTTTCTGACAATTATTTTAAATTCTCATATTATGAAATAAAGGTAGGCACAGAATAATAAAACATCTCTAAGTATTATAATATAATTAAGAGTGCTATTTTAATCACCTTTTATAAGTTTTAATAGATAATCTAATTTTATATAATCTTTTCGTTTAATAAAATCTTTAAAGATAAATAAACTATATATCATACTCAAAACCATGCATTAAATAATAATTAATTATTCTATCATAGCAAAATAATAGTGAAGCTATAGCTATTTCTAACTACAACTTCACTACTATTTTTATCTGTTTTTCACTATTTTTATTACTTGAACAATTATTGTTGGCAAAATAGCTAAGCATAGTATTGTTAATATTTGTTTTATACTTAAATTCATAACTCCAAATATTCCACCTACTGTTGGGATAAATATTATTATCCCTACTAATACTATTCCTATTAAAAATGCATAAATAGTATTTTTATTACTTAACACTCCTATTTTAGTTAAAGGCAAATCACTTCGACAACTGAAACCATGGAATAATCTTGCTAAGCATAAAATCAAGAAAGCATATGTTGTTGCATACCCTACACCCGTATTTACTCCAATTAAGTATCCGCTAAAAACAGAAGTAGCTATTAATACCGCTTCACTTAAAATTGAAGTAGTAGTTTTGCGAGTTAAAATTGGCTCTTTTGGATCTCTTGGTTTTTGTTTTAATACTTCGTCAGTTCCAGGCTCTGTTCCAATAGCAATAGCTGGTAGGGAATCAGTAACCAGATTTATAAATAAAAGTTGGATTGCCATAAACGGAACTACAAATTTATTATTGAAAAATGCTAAAATGGTCGTAACTATTACTACGAAAATCGCCGATGTGTTCCCAGTTAATAAGTATTTTATTGCATTTTTGATATTAGTGAATATATTTCTTCCAACTGTTACTGCTTTTACTATTGTTGCGAAATTATCATCAGTTAAAATCATATCCGCAGCATCTTTTGATACTTCAGAACCTGTTATTCCCATAGCTATTCCTATATCCGCTTGTTTAAGTGCAGGTGCATCATTAACCCCATCTCCACTCATTCCAACAATTTTCCCTTTTGCTTGCCAGGCATTAACGATACGGATTTTATGTTCTGGAGCAACACGTGCATAGACTGAAATCTTTTCTAGATCTCTTGCTAATTCTTCATCAGTCATACTATCAAGTGTAAGCCCATCAACAACCATATCTCCATCTTGAAAAATTCCGATTTTTCTTGCAATTGAACGTGCTGTTACTGCGTGATCTCCAGTTATCATAATAGGTTTGATTCCTGCTTTAATAGCTTTTTCTACCGCATCTTTTGATTCTTCTCGTGGTGGATCTATCATTGATGTTAAACCAACAAAAATCAAATTACTCTCATCTTCAAAACTTAGATTATCTTTATCAAAATTTTTGTAAGCATACCCTAAAACTCTAAGTCCATCTTCGGCAAACTTATTATTTTGATTGAGAATTTTTTCTATGTCTTCTTCTGTAATTTTTCGAATATCACCATTTATTAATATTGAACTACATTTTTTAAGAAGCTCATCCGTTGCCCCTTTTGTTAACATTAATTTCTCATCATCAACAACTTGCAATGTCGACATAAATTTTCGAACAGAATCAAATGGAAGCTCTGAAATACGTGGATAACTAACTCTTAATTCTTGTTCAACTATATTATACTTTCTAGCTAGTTCTATCAATGCTAACTCTGTTGGATCACCTACTTTTTGATCGCCATTTATAAATGAATCATTAGTAAGCACCATAGTATTCATTAATAATTTTCCAGCTCTATCATTTACACTTATCTCACTAGGTATAAGAAGTTTTTCGTTTAAATATATATCATTAACAGTCATTTTATTTTGAGTCAATGTTCCCGTTTTATCTGATGCAATAATTGATATTGAACCTAATGTTTCCACCGCATTGATATCTTTCATAATTGCGTTCTCTTTGGCTAATGTTTGTGATCCTAGAGATTCTACTATTGTAATTATCGAAGCTAGTGCTTCTGGTACTGCTGCAACAGCTAAAGCAATGGCAAACATCGCCGCTCCTCCAAAATCTCCTGAACTTAAATAAGTTAAGCCAAACACTACAATACACAAAATAATTATTCCAACAGATAGATTTTTAGAAAATTCATCTATAGATTTTTGTAATGGAGATTTTCCGCTAGATGCGTTATTAAGTAGGGCTGAAATTTTTCCTATTTCTGTATCAACTCCAATACTAGTTACTACTGCACTGCCTTTTCCATATGTTACTTGTGAACCTGTAAAAACCATATTAGTTTGATCACCAACAACAACTTCTTTATCAATTACAATAGTATTTTTGTCTACTGCATGACTTTCTCCTGTTAGTGCTGATTCATTTACTTGAAGCGAACTTGCCTCAATAATTCTACCATCAGCAACAATCATATCACCCGCTTCAAATTCTACAATATCTCCTACGGTTAACTCATGTGAGTTAACTTCTTGTTTTATACCATCACGTACAACCTTAACCTTTGGTACTGATAATTTTTTTAAGCTATCAACAGAACGCTGAGCGTTAAGAGTTTGACTAGTTCCAAGAATAGCATTAATAATCAGTACTATGACAATAACTATAGACGATTCATGATCTCCTGTAAATCCTGAAATAATCGCTGCCGCTATTAATATTAATACTATTAAATCTTTAAATTGACTTAGAAAAATTTGAATCGCACTAGGACGTGCTGCTTCTGGCAATACATTTAGTCCATTGTTTTTCTGACGCAATTTTACTTCTTTATCACTTAATCCAGAAGACGTAGTATCTAATTCTTTTAATATATCTTCACTTTCTTTTTGATAAAAATGTTTCATCTCTTCTTCCTTTCACTTTCTCAAAATTTTTAACACAAGTTTCAGCTTTGCTTTTTCCTTTAGAAAATACAAACCAATTTTTTAATATAATAAAAAAACGAGACCGGTTGTGTTCCAACCAAGTCTCGCTATTTAATATAGTACCGGAAAATATTTTTTCGTACTGACGATACTATCACGACATTCGCAAGCTAATCCCTTGTGTTCATTACAGTATATCAAAATAAATGTTTTTTTTCAAGAAAAAAATATTTATTTTTAAATTTCAAAATGTAGTAAATTACAAAACCTATATATTTTTACTCTGTACTTAAATTCTAGTTTTCTTTTGTAACAATGGTCCTACTATAACTCTAAATATAGAATCAGCTATAATTATTCCTGCTGCCAGCCCCACCGCTCCATAAAAACTATTTAAAAATATATGAGCTGAATTTGAATATTCATCTAACAACAAAGTTCTAAATGCATCATAGATTGTTACTCCCGGAACTACAGGTACAAGCCCTGGAACGAAATAAACAGTCAGAGGATTCTTAAATTTTATCGCACAAATTTGACTTATATTTGCTAAAAGAAGTGAGCACACCAAACTTGCCATAAAGACACTGTGTCCATGACTCCACATTTCCCAATATCCACACCAACCTATTGCTCCAATAATTCCACCCGTTACCAGAGTTTTCCTTGGCACTTCGCACAAAATTGCAAAAGATACAGAGGAAATAAAACTAAATACAAAATGATATATTAGCAAAAGCATTATAACACACCTCCTAATATACTTACTAGATAATAAACCGTTACTATTCCTGCCCCAAGTGCAAAAGCCACACAAAATGTTTCAACGAATCTAATAACTCCTGAAATATATTGTCTAGCCATAATATCACGCATAGAGTTAGTTATAGTAATTCCTGGTACCAAAGGAACTACAGCCCCAATCATCGCAAGTCTTAATGATTGCCCATTTAAAAGTGCATAACCTAAATATCCCGCAATTCCACCAATAAAAGTACTAATATACTCCGAAATGAAAGGAGCTTTTAAGTATGAAATTACTTTAATATAAACATAATAAGCAACAGCCCCGGCAATACTACCTGGTATAACATCCCAAAAACTACCATCAAATATCAAAACAATACTTCCACTAAGAATTCCTGAACATAAAATCTTAAACCAGTTTTTCACCTTACTCTTTTCTGACTGAACTCTTTTTAAAGCACTATACATATCTTTTAAACTAATTTGACCAGACGTATAAGCACGAGATAAAGTATTAACAGCCGTTGTTTTAGTTAAATTATATGTTCTATCATCTACTCTTCTAAAGTCTGTGCCTACACCTTCTATCCTAACAAAAATACCAGTAAGAGTTACATGCGTATAATACTCCTCTGCCTTTTCTTCTCCAACACCTTTTCTAATAATACGTTCTAAAGTATCTTCTGTACGATAAACTTCTGCTCCATTTTCCATAAGAATTTTACCAGCAAGAAGAGCTGTCTTCATTAATAATTTTTCATACATATACTTATACCAAAGGGTAGATTAACACTCTAAGTTTCAAAAATTAAATTTTTCTAACTATCTATTTCTTAAAATAAAAATTTTATTTTACAGCTTATTTTAATTAAAAAAGCTATGGTACTTTTAAAAAAGTAACTACTAATAAATAAACACCACATTATTTTTAAACAAAATCAACTGATAATCTTCCCCAACCCTTCCTAAATTTATCAACAAGCATATTATAACACAAATATTCATACAAAAATATAGTTTTAAAAAAATAATTTTCCCATTATTATTTTAAATTTTGCAACGAAATTTTTAGCCTCCTTAATATTTTTTTATATTTATCAATAGCAATTACAGCAGATTTTAAAATCATCAAACCACAAACTAATTTCACACAAGTTTTACTATTTAAAAAATAAATTTTTTTATTATAATTTTTATTTATCACTTGAATAAATATTTAGGAAGGTCTACAATATAATTAAAGATTATTTTCTAAAGGGAGGAATATCATGAAAAATATAATCTTGAAAATATTTGAAGAATAGACTTTAAATCATAGTTTTAAAGTCAATTAATTTTTAATCTATAATATGTTAACACTCTAAGTATCAACTTAGAGTAAAAAATAATATTTAATATAAGGAGTGAAATTTATGGGATGTACAACAATTCTTGTAGGAAAAAATGCTAGTTTCGATGGTTCAACTTTGGTGGCTCGTACAGAAGATTCACCTTCTGGGGTTTTTAAAGCTAAAAAATTTATTAACGTTAGCCCTGAAGAACAACCTAGAAAATACAAATCAGTAATATCAAAAGTAGAGATTGATCTTCCTGACAATCCCTTACGTTATACAGCTGTTCCTAATGCAATTTTAGATAATGGAATTTGGGGACAATGTGGTGTTAATGAACTTAATGTTTCTATGAGTGCCACAGAAACAATAACCTCTAATGAAAGAGTCTTAGGAGCTGATCCATTGGTTGAATACAAGGCTGCTGTTGGAAATATCGGTGAAGAAAGATATATTCCTGAACAGTTTGGTGGTATTGGTGAAGAAGATATTTATACTATAGTTATGCCATATATACGCAGTGCAAAAGAGGGTGTAACTTTCTTAGGAAATCTATTGGAAAAATATGGTACTTATGAAATGAACGGTATTGCTTTCCAAGATGAAAATGAGATTTGGTGGTTAGAAACAGTTGGAGGTCATCACTGGATTGCACGACGTGTTCCAGATGATGCTTATGTAATTATGCCTAACCAGCTTGGCATTGATGAATTTGATTTTGAAGATGCATTTGGTGCAAAAAAAGAATTTATGTGTTCTTCTGACTTAAAAGAATTTATAAAAGAATATCACTTAGATTTATCACTTGATGGTAAATTTAATCCTAGATACGCTTTTGGTAGTCATAGTGATGCAGATCATACTTATAACACACCACGTGCATGGATACTTCAACGCTATTTTAATCCTACTACCAATACTTGGGATGGAATTAATGCCGATTATCGACCAAATTCAGACAATCTCCCTTGGGCAAGAATACCAGAGAAAAAAATTACGATAGAAGATATTAAATACGCACTTTCTCATCACTATCAAGGAACAGAATATGATATGTACTCAAAAGATATACACTCTGTAAAAAAAGGAACACTACGCCCAATTGGAATTAATAGAACTAATTTCCTAGGCTTAGTACAAATAAGACCATATATGCCTGATGAAATTAAAAGTATTCAATGGCTAGCAGTAGGTTCATGCGTGTTTAATGCAATAGTTCCTTTCTATACTAACATTAACAACACACCCAACTATTTAGCAAATACAACAAATCTAGTAACTACAGAAAACTTTTACTGGACAAATCGTTTAATCGCTGCACTTTGTGATTCACATTTTTCTCAAACTGCCTCTCATGTTGAACGTTATCAACTGAAAGTTCAATCAGATTCAACAGCATTAATTAACAAGTTTGATAAAAAATTCAAAGAAGAAAAGATTTCTAGTACAGATGCAAAAAATTTCTGTGAAACTGCAAATGATGAAATTGCAAAAAAACTAAAAGTAGAAACTGATGATTTACTTGATAAAGCTCTTTTCACCGCAAGCTGCGAAATGAAAAATAAATTTGCTAGATCTGACGCATAATTGCTATTTTAAAATGAAGAACTTACGAATTTAAAATCTTGCGATTTTAATTTGTGTAAAGATGACTTTAAAAAATCACATTAGATTTAAGTCACATAAAAAGGGGAGTAGAAAGACAAAAACTTTCAACTCCCCTAAATTTATATTCTAAATTATTATTTACAAAGGAGAAATTTTATTTTGATAAGATTACTTAAAAAAGAAGAATACAAAAAATACTATCCTGAAATAAAAAGTATATATAGACTCGCCTTAAATTATAATGAAAAAGATGCCGAATTCTTAGAAACTAGAATTGAATATAGTAAAAATAATGGCTTTAATACTCATGTCTGGATAGTCAAACTAGATAATAAAATCATTGGTTTTGCAAATGGTCAAGATTTTATGGAAACAAACTGGTGGGCAACTCAACTAAAAAAAGATTTTACTAAAGAAATGAAAGAAAAATTCTACAACAAAGCATTTGAATTAGAAGAATTTGCACTATTGCCTGACTATCAAAGTAAAGGATATGGTTCTAAGCTTATGCAAAATATTATAGACGATCTGAATGAACGTGATATATTATTGGGAACAAAAAAAGAAAATAATGACAAAGCCATCAATTTTTTTGAAAAATTTAATTTTGAATATTTATTAAATCCATTTTACTATGAAAATTCTTACACTGGTTCCTTTATTATTTTTTGCTATTATGGTAATAAAAAATTAAAAATATAAAACTACTTTATTAGTATTTTTTTAAATATAAAATTAAAAAAGATTTTGAGTTTATATCTCAAAATCTTAACTTTTATTTCTTAAGTCAATATCTTCCCTTAACGCAATCTTTAGTCTCATTCCTTTTTCATAAGGTGTAAAACTATAAGAAAGATTATAACTCTCTAAAATATTTTTCACTATATATAATCCTAATCCTGTTTTATTACCATCGTCTTTTTTATCTATAGTTCTTGTATGATAAGATATCTTAAATAGGTCCTTCATCTCTTTTCCAGTTAATGGTGTACATGTATTGTCTATCACCAAAATATTATCCTCATTATAAATTGAGACCTCGCCACCTTGCGGTGTGTATTTAATAGCATTACTTATAACGTTAGACATAACTTTATCTAACGCTTGCATACTCATTAAAACCTCTAAATTGGCATTCAATACACTGGTTACTCTAATATTTTTGTTTTCTCTTAATTCTTCATATCTTATTAAAATATGATCAAGTACAACATTTAGATTTTGAATTTCCTTATGTTCTGTCCACTCTTGAAATTTTGATGATTCTAAAATTTCCTTCAATAAGACATCCAAATTGTCTATTATAGTAACACATTTTTTTAAGTATTCTTCGTGATTTTTATATTTTCCTATATTAAAAATCATGTTCTCCAATATTATTCTTAAACTTGTTAGTGGAGTTTTTAACTCATGCGAAGCACTCCTTAAAAAATTTACTTTTTGCTGTTGAAGTTTTTTAATATTATCATTTTTCTTTTCTAAGTCTTCTATTACTGATAATAATTTTTCATACACTTTATTAATTCGTGCTCCAACTTCTCCTATTTCATCTCTTTGATTCACAACAAATCTAGCATCAACATCCATATTTTCCATTCTTTTCGTCGTATCCGCTATGTAGATTAGCGGTTTTACTATCTTTTTAGAATAAAAATAAGAAAATACCACAGAAAACAGTAATGTTATCACTGCCGCAATTGGTAAACTAATTATAAGAACTCGTATAAAATCCTCTACTATATCCTCTCCAGATACAACTTGGACAGTAATCCTTTTTCCATCTTTTGTAGTCATTTGTCTATCTTCTATTATTAGATAATAGTTATTTTTGTTGATGTCTAACTCTAAATCATGTGTTAACGTGAATTTCCCACCATCTATATCTTCTTTTATGTGTGCTGTCACACCAACATTTTTCGAATAAGAATCTAATATCTCTCTGACTTCTTTTACGTCTTTGCCTTTTAGACTTTCCATTAAAATATCCGCACTATGTTTTATTTTTTTCTCCTGTTGCTCTTTATAAACTACTGGAAATATAAAATAAAAAATAGCATGTGCCAATATAATAACACTCCCCAAAATACTGATCGTATAAATAAACGTTTTTGGGAAAATCTTCATACCCTTCATTATAGTTTTAATTTATATCCTACATTTTTTATTGTCACAATACAATCTAACCCTAGTTTTTTTCTTAAATTTTTTATATAGACGTCTATAACTCTTTCCAAAGGAATCTCCTCCACATCTGACCATACTTGTTCTATAATTTGTCCTCTACTTAATACTTGATTAGGATGATGCAAAAGTGATTTCAATACATCTAGTTCTTTAGGTTTTATATCCACCTCTTTGCCAGAATGTATAGCCTTATAACTGGTAAAATCTACACTTGCATCTTTATAACTCCAAATGTTATGCTCTCCATAATACCTATTTAATAATACTTGAATTCTTTTCGACAATACTGGCAATGAGAATGGTTTAGTAACATAATCATCCGCCGCTAAATCGAATCCTGCTAATTGCGTTTTTTCATCACTAGCTGCACTTAATATTATAACCGGAATACTGCTAGTTCTTCTTATTTCTCTAAGCACTTCAAATCCACTTTTTTCTGGTAATTTTATATCCAAAATAATTAAATCTATAGAATTATTATTAAATAAGTTTATTCCTTCCTCTCCACTCAATGCTGCGAAAACATTGTATCCTTCCTTGTTTAAATACTCTTCTACCCCCTCCAATACCATTTTTTCATCATCTATTATAAGAATATTCATATAGCTTCTCCAATCATAATGTCTGGGTATTCATCAACTATTAAAATATATCTTTCTAACATTTCATAACATTTTTATAATATCATTTTATATTAATTTTTTCAAATAAATATATACAAATGTATGAAATTTCATTTATACTTCACTTTTATATTGTAAAAAGAAAGGATATATTTTAATTTATATATCCTTTCATAATTTATATTAAACTTTTTTGTTTATCTTTTTTTGTAATACATTAATATAGATAAACGCCTCTGCTAATAATCCTAACATTCCAAAATTACTTGCAGTTTTCCCACTCTTATCTATTTCTTCCTCGCACTTCTTCCAAAAGCTCATCCTCTTCCTTACCTTTCTCCCTTTCTCCCATCTGAAAACCCAAGATCCAGAGTCTCCTCCTTATCTTGGGTTCACTTTGAAACTTTTTCCTAGGTCTATTCCCTTTTTCTATTTCTCTTTATTTCTCTCTTCTTCTCCTTCTTCCTATTAGTCCCACTATCGCTAATCCTATTACTCCTATCCATCTTCCTTCTACTGGCCCTTCTCCTGTTTTTGGTAATTCTTTCTTCGGCTCTGTTGGTTTCTTAGGTTCTTCTTTTGGCTTAGCTGGCACTTCCGGTGTCGGTGGTACTACTGGCGGTTTCGGTGGCACCACTGGTGGGGTTACCGGTGGTACTGGCGGTACTACATATACCTCATTTGTTTCTTTTGGCTTGTGATCAAATTCTATCGTCGCCTTGTTCGGTACTCGTTTTAGGTTATATTTACTTATGTCCGCCCCGTTTCTTATCTGCGCATATATCGATAACCTTATCTCTCTTCCTTCTAATTGTCTTAGAATCTGTGGATTTGTTATCTCATATCTTACTTTGTTTCCTTCTTTTTCTAGTTTTCCTAGTTTGTTTGCTTCTTCTTCCGAAATTTCTCCTTTTTCATTTCGGCTTCTTAACGCTTTGTTTATTTCCCTTATCGCTTTGACTTTTTCTGTCTCTTCTTCTTTTCTTATCTCTTCTTTTAGCTTCTCTAGTTCTTTTTCTAGTTCTTCTTTTTCTTTGCTTGCTAACTCTTTTGTTCCTGCTTTTAGTTCTGCTATCTTCTCTTCTAGCTCTTTTGCTTCTTTTGTTTCTTTTTCTTCTTGTTTTCCTAGCTCTTCTTTTAGCTCTTTTAAGTTCTCTTCTGCTTTTGCTAGCTCTTTTTGCTTCCCTTCTGCTTCGTTAGCTTTTGTTTGTCCTAGTTTTGTTTCTATTTCTTTTTCTCTTTCTTTTAGCTCTTTTAACTCTACTAGTTCTTTGTCTTCTTCTATTTGTTCTCCGCTTATTCTTATTGTCGCTTTTCTTGCTTCTAACACTTCTTCTAGTTTGTCTTCTATGCTAAATTGTTTGTAGTATGAATTTTCTTCTAGTTTTGCTTTTATGTCGTATCTGAATACTTCTTCTCCTACTTTTAGTTGTCTTATTGTTTCTTGTTCTTCTCCGTTTTCCGAGTTGATTGTTTTTTCTCCCGGTTTTGGTGGCTCTGGTGTCGGCGGTGTTACCGGCACTATATTTGAGTCTTTTATGAATTCTGGGTTATTGTTTATTATATATTGGGCTTTGTTCGGTATACTTGGTTTTGTTTCTACTAAGTATCTTGTTAAATCTGCTCCATCTTTTATTTTCGCCCTGAATTCTACCTTAACTTCTTTTTCTCCGTTTTGTAAAACTTGTTCTCTTGTTAGTTCTACTTCTAAGTTCTGTCCGTTTATATGGATTTGTTCTTTCCCTACTTCTTTTCCATCTACTGTTGCTTTTACTTCTCCTCTGAATTCTAATACTTTTTCTAACGCATCTGTTACTTTAAACTCTGTTGCGTTCTTCGGTACTGTTGTTCTTATTGTGTATGTGAATTCTTCGTCTAGTCTTCCCAACTCTTCTTTTTCTTTCCCGTTTACTTCTTTTGTTATTGGCGGTTGTGTTGGTCTTGTAGGTGGTTCTATCGGTACTATATTTGACTCTTTTCGAAGTTTTGGTTCGTGGTTTATTTCATAGCTTGCTTTGTTTGGTACACTTGTTTTTCCTTCTTTTATGTATGGACTTAAGTCTGCTCCTGCTTCTATGTTTGCCTTGAATTCTAGTTTTACTTCTTTTCCTGTTTTCTCTACTACCTGCTCTTGTGTTAGTTTTAGTTTTATTGTTTTTCCTCTTATTTCCACTTGGCTTTCTGGTAGTTCTTTTCCATCAAGTGTTGCTTTTGCTTTTTCTCCTCTTGTGAATTCTAACACTTTTTCTAGTGTGTCTTCTACTTCAAAGTATGTTGCCGCCGCTGGTACTTTTGTTTCTATTGTGTACGTTACTACTTGATTTCTTTCTCCTAGAATCTCTTTGTCTTTTCCATTTACTTTCTTATCTATTGGTGGGGTTGTTGGTGGCGGTGTTACCGGCACTATATTTGATTCTTTTTGATTGTTTGGATTGTCGTTTATTATATATTTCGCTACGTTTGGTACTTTTATTGTTCCTTCTTCTATGTATTGCGTTAAATTCGCTCCCTCTTTTATTTTCGCTTTGAATTCTACATAGACTTCTTTTCCTGCTTTTTGTTTTACTTGCTCTTCGCTTAAGTTTACTTCTAGTTTTTGTCCTTGTTTTGTTACGTCTGTTATTTTTTCTCCGTCTACTGTCGCACTTACTTCTCCGCTAAATTCTAGTACGTCTTTTATTTCGTCTTCTACTTTGAATTTTGTTGCGTTATATGGTACTTTTGTTTTTATTTTGTATGTAAACTCTTCACTTAGGCTTCCTAATGTTTCTTCTTGTTTGTCATTTACTGTTTTTTCTATTTCCGGTGTTGTCGGTGGCGGTGTTACTGTTACCGGTGGCGTTTCTTTTCTAAGTTTTGGATCATCGCTTAGGTTTATTCTATACTCTGCTGTATTTGGTACTCGCACTTCTTCTTTTGTTAGATATGCGTTTAGTTCCTCTTGCGTTACTCCTTCTTTTAGCTTAGCTTTGAATTCTACTACTACCGCTTTGCCCACCTTTTGTTCTACTTGTTCTCTTGATAGTTTTACTGTTAGTTTTTTTCCTTCTGTTTTTACTTCTTCTATCTTTTCACCGTCTACTGTCGCCTTAACTTCTCCTCTAAATTCTAATACATCTTTTATTGTATCTGTTATTTCAAAGTCTGTTGCGTTTTCTGGCACCGTTGTTTCTATTTTGTATGTGAATTCTTCGTCTACTTTGTTTAAGTCTACGTGTTCTTTTTCATTTACTTTCTTAGTTATTTCCGGTGTTGTCGGTGGCGGTGTCACCGTTACTGGTGGCGTTTCTTTTTCTATTTTCGGATTGTTGTTTATTTGATACTTCGCTTTGTTCGGTACTTTTGTTCTTCCGTCTTTACTGTCTACATACGAACTTAAATCCGCATCTTTTTTAATCTTAGCTTTGAATTCGATTTTTACTTCTTTTTCTGCGTTATTTGTTATTTCTTCTTGGGTTAATTCTACTGTAAGTTTTTGTCCTTCTTTTTTGATTTCCCCTTTTGTTTCTTTGCCATCTACTGTTGCTTTTACTTCTCCGCTGAATTCTAATACTTTTTCTAATTCGTCTGTTATTTTTAATGCTGTTGCATTTTTTGGTACTTTCGTTTCGATTTTGTATGTGAACTCGTCTTCTACATTTCCTAGTTGGTCGTGCTCTTTGTCATTTACCGTCTTCTTAATTTCTGGGTTTGTTGGCGGCGGTGTCACCGTTACTGTGTTTGAGTCTTTTTCTGGATTGTTATTTACTTTATACTTCGCTTTGTTTGGTACTTTTATTGTTCCTTCTTCTATGTATTTTGATAAATTCGCTCCGTCTTTGATTTTTGCCTTGAATT
>NZ_AUDW01000019.1 GCF_000425665.1 Gemella cuniculi DSM 15828 | reverse complement strand
AAGTTTGTATACTTATCAAAAAGCAAATAATAGAAATGTATTTGAAGAGATGTTTAATTCATATTATAGTCTATTGTCACTCCATCCAGTAGATAAAATGCCGCAGATAAAACCGCTCACAAAAAATGAATATGAAAGAGAGGACTTAGAATTAAATTATAAAAATAATATAGTTAATGAAAAAAATGCTATACATATATATAAATATAATACAAAAGAAAAAATAAGTATCGTAAAATTAATATTAGTATCAAATAAAGTGTATTTAAATATTACATACAATTATGATATGTATACCGCTAATATTGTAAATTATGTTGGTTTCCATGGAGAAAATGTCCCTACTACCGAAGATAAACAAAAACAAACGCAAGAACTCTTAAAAAAATACAATATCTCAAAAGAATACTTACAGAAAAAATCAGATGAATTATTGGACACCGTCTTGACTGATTGGAAAAACTATAGTGGTAGTTCATATTCTAAAAATAATATGGGAAAATTCACTATCGAGAAAGATGAATTTTTAAAATAATACATTAATTAGTCGTAACCTTAAAATTAGGTTCGACTATTTTTTCGTCAAAATTGACTATTTCTTAACGAACAAAATTAAATTCTGTAAAACCACCAAAAAAACTGACTGTTATACATGTCTAAAAACTAAAACTAAATTTATTTTTTGCAATTAATAATAATTATTATACCTATAAACTTTTTTTGTTAAACACAAAAGTATTATAAAACACTTTTTAATTTAAATTCATATTTTACCCTTATTATTGGTGAATTCTTTTTCTTTCTATCAAAATTCTGGAAAAATAATCTAGTAAGTACTTAACATTAATAAATTACGATGATCATTTTGTGTTTAGAAGCTCTTGATAATGATAAAGATTAAGAAGTATTAAAAATATCAAAACTGAAATAAAAATTATTACAGTATTAAAAATACTTATACAAATTTGATAGTAAAGATATAATCTCTACAAAAAAATTCTTACATACTGTTTCAACTAAATTATGAGTTCCAAGAGCTAAAACACCTCCCCTGATACGATTATTAACGAAGATGAAGATAAATATTATGTATAAATCTCTAGTGAAAATCAGCATATGATACCCCAAACTTTGTGCATCTTGTCAATGAAATTAGAAACTTATATGTAAAATTTTAATAATAATTGATATAAAACTTTAATATTCTTGTGAATTATTTAAAATTTCAAACAACACAATCTACGCTTTTTCATCTTGTAATTACTTTAAAATCTAATAAAAATATTATAAACAATTAAAATATAACCTTTTCAACAACGCACAAATTTCAAAAAATTTTTCCTAATTTTCTTGGCTGTGTACTAAAATAGGGGGGATGGAAGAATGAAATCCATCTCTCCTATTTCTTATGACTATACAAAAAGAAGTCTTAAATGACAAAATATCATTTAAGACTTCTAATTTTTTATGATACCTCTAATAATATAAACATATATATGTTTATATTATTTTGACCAAAATAACTTTTTATTAATTTTTATTTTTTCTTCTTATAGCTAGTGCTATTAATCCAAGTATACCTATTCCGCTTGTTGCTAACGAGCTATTTCCTAACCCCGTTTTTGGTAATCTTGGAGTTGTTGGGGGCGGTGGTAATAGTCTATTTGTCAAATTATAACCTTTTATTATTGTTTGGTAACCATCTACTCCTTCTTCATCTATCGTATATTTTATTTCTTTTCCATCTTTATATTTATCTAAATTATCAAAGCTATATCTCCAGCCATCTTTTTCCGTTACTTCTTTTGTTGCCACCACTTTTCCATCAGCTAACAGTTTCACTTTAATTCTACTTGGACGTTTCCCAGATTGGTTATTATTATCTTCCCAAGTCTTTGTTCCTTCTACTTTTGTTTTTTCTGGTGTGAATTTATTTACAAAATTTAATTCTTTAGTTGTTTTTGAAACTTTCGCACTTAATGTGTTAGTTTTAGTATCTTTAACAACTGTTACTGTTATTTCTCTTTCCACTTCATCATATGTAATACCACGTTCTTTGCCGTTTATTTCTCTAACTTTGTATTTATGTTCTCCTATTTGATCTTCTGTATATTTAATAGGAGCAAATTTGATCTCACCTTTTTCATTATTTTTGACTTTTTGAATAACTTTTCCTGTTTTAACATCTATTAATTCAAATTCAAATTGATTATTTTCTAATTTTTTCCCTTCTAAAGTTTTTTTAGCTTCGATAACCACTTGAGTTTCAGTAGCTGCATTATATTTATTTTCAAACTTCACTGGTTTATTTGAATCTGGAGAAACAGTAGCTATTAATCTTTTTTCACCTTTTTTATATTCAATTTTTACAGAAACTAAATGTTCTCTTGAATCATAAGTAATTCCTGGATAATTTTCTACTTTTTTGCCATTTGGTAAAATATAAGTTTTAGTTTCTATTATTTTATAATTATATGTTTTCCCAGCTTGTGTTTGATTAAATTTTAATTTTTTAAATTTAATATTTCCACTACCATCGTTGGTTGCTGTATCAATTAAATTACCTTTATCATCATATAATTTAAATTCAAATTGATTCGCTCTTAATTTACTTTCACCAGTTTTAGCATGTACAAAACTTTTCTTAGCAGTAAATTGTACCTCTACTTCTCTTTTAATATTTTCTATAGTAAACGAATTATCCCCATTATCAGTAATTCTAGGTGTATATCCCTTTGGAACATCTACTTCTTTTACACTATATTTAATAGATTTCCCATTCTCCTCAACAGGTAATTTTGTAAATTCTGCTTTCCAAGAATTACCCTCATTTAATATTACTTCTTTTCCTGGAACTGGAGTTTCTTTTTCTCCTTCAACTTTTTTATATAATTGTACTTTTATTTGACTTGGTCTATCTCCAGTTTTAGTATTACCATTTGGAATTTTCAATTGATCATCCCATATTTTATGAACTCTTATTGAAGTTTCTGCCTTTTTATTTTTTATGGTTTTTAAAACAGCTTTATTTGTACCGAAATCAGTTGGCTTAACTTCCACAGTTTCATTTGATAACTTGTATCCCTTAGGTGCTTTCGTTTCTTTGATAATATAGTCCGTTTTTAATAAACCACCTAACTCTCCATTACCTTTATCATCAGTTACTATTTTCCCTACTACTTCATTAGTCGCTTTACGAATCACATCAAATTCAGCACCTTGAAGAGCTTTTCCATCTTCGCTTTCTTTATGAACTTTTATTGTGAAATTGTATCCTTCAGCTTGTCCACCAGCATCAATATAAACCGCATCTATTGATGCAGTATGACTATATCCACCTTTTCCAGTAAATACTGCTGTATTTTTAAATATCTCTCCATTAGCAGGTTGGTAGTCTAATATTACGTTATAAGTTATAGCATATCCTTCATCAGCAGCAATTTTCCCAAAATCAATTTCTAATTTTTTACCATCATTTGACAGCTTAATTTTTGATTTAAATTGCTCCGTTACATTTCTTTCATTCCTAAATGCCCATTCTGATTTTTTATGGTCTATTTCCCATTTTCCTTTTGATATTTCTAATGAATTCAAATCAATTTTCCCTTTAACCTTTGAATCCAGTGTATCAACTAGCTTAGCATTCTCTATCTCTACACCTATTCTGTTAAGTGCTAAATAGTAAGACATCGACTTATTTTTTCCAGTTGTAGGATACCCACTTTTTATTATGTGTGTTTTTTCGGAGGTACCTACACCTTTATAATTGAATTTATTAGAAAAAATAATTTTTTGCTCTACTTTAAATTCTAGTTGTATTTCTCCTTTAGTTTTAACAACGGTATGATCAACACGTGCGTTAAAATAAAAACTTCCTTTGACATCTGAATGTTTTTCTGCATAATCTGTATAAGTAAATACCATTTGCTTTTTGGCAATATCTACTTTTGCTGTAGCGACAACTTGTCCATTTGGTGCTTTTAAATCAAATTCTACATTACCAGAAGTATAATAAATTTTATCTGGTAATTTTACAGTCGTAGTATCACCTTTACGAACAACATTATTAGGTAATTCAAATGTTCCAGTTATTCTAAAATTTTCCCACTTTTCAATTTCTTTTTTGATAGGGTTACCATTTAAATCTGTTACATTAAAAGTTTTAATAACATCATCTCGTGCTGTTGTATTTCTAGCTAAAGATTTAATTATCTCATCAGAAATATTCTTAGCTTGCTTTTCTTTTTTATCAGATAATATATCCTTACCTTCTTGAGATTTAGATTTTTCATCTAAATTCTTATCAGATTTTTTTTCTTCCTTAACAACTTTTTCTTTAGTTTTTTTATCCTTTTCTACTTTTTTAGATTCTTCAACTTTCCCTATAATTTCTTGTTTTTTGGTTTTCTTAGTTTCTTTTTTTACCATAGTCGTTTTTTCATCAGTTGCAAAGGCTTTATTATTAAAACCTAATGATGCAGCTGTAAAAAGTGTACTACAAACTAAAAGTACGACCGATAACCATATTAAAATTTTTCCTTTCATGAGTAAAAATTCTCCTCCCTACATAATTTTATATTCCAACGTTACCACCCATATATGAAATAAGAATGAACGAATGTAAGCGTATAAAAAATAAATTTAGTCAACTTAAATAACAAGAACATAATTATTAATTTATTTTTTATAAACTATATTCTTTAATACCAAAGACAAGACTATATTGAACATAATTATTAAATTTTGATTTTTACAAAACGAGAACAAAAGATATTTCGACAGCCAATGCATTTGAGAGATATGTAAATTATATCTCTTAATAAAATAATTTGTTTATCAACTAAATTTCAAAGACAAATAAAAAGTTGCTTAGATAAATTAATCTAAACAACTTTTTTATTTTTATCTCATTCCTTTATCATATGGTACTCCAAGTGCTTCTGGTGTAGAAGTTTTCTTAGAAAATACTATTAATGCAACAATTGTTGCAACGAATGGGAACATGTTCCAAAATGATACTGGAATTGGTAAATCTGGAGCCAAAATAGAAACTTTTTCTGCAAATACTTTTGTACCACCAAAGAACAATGAAGCTAATGTTATTGTTATTGGATTATATTTACCAAAGATTAAAGCAGCTAATGCTAAATATCCAAATCCATAAACTGTTATCGCTGCATTAAATCCTTGGCTAAATGTTGTCGCAATAATTGCTCCAGAAAGTCCCGCCAAACATCCAGAAACAAACACACCGATATAACGATACTTAAATACATTCAGTCCCAATGAATCACTAGCTTGAGGATTTTCCCCAACTGAACGAAGTCTTAAACCAAATGGACGTTTATAAATAATATAGTAAGTAATAATTACTAAAAGAATAGCAATAATTATCGTTGGATAAACTGTAAATTTCCCGACAATAGTATATCTTGGGAATCCATTTGCTAATAATAACTCATATGTTCCATTAAAGTGATTAACTAAAAATAGTGCAATCGCAGGTGTAATTAAGTTGATCGCTGTTCCCGAAATTACCTGATCTGCTTTTAAATTAATACTTATAAATGCGTGAATAAGTGAAAGTAATCCACCGCAAATTGTTGCAGCCAAAAGACAAATAATAAGTTGCAACATAGTAGGTGAACCATCAAATGACGTTACCGCTATTAAAGAAGCAACGAATGATCCAAAAATTACGAAACCATCAAGAGCAATGTTAACAACACCACTTTTTTCTGAATAGAAACCACCTATTGCAGCTATTAAAATAGGTGCTGTATATTGTAACATTGAGTCTAATAGTGATAATACTGTATCCATCTATTTATCTCCTTTCTGTTTCTTACTTCTAAGTAAATTGCTAAGCAACTTATTATCAAAAATAGATTTTGCTGCTACAAATAAAACGATTAAACCAATTAAAATATTCGCAATATCTTTTGGAATACCAATAAATGATAATTGAGGTGTTAAAACACCTAAGAATCCAAATAACAAAGCTCCTAATAATGATCCAAGTGCTGTGTTCGCACCAATAAGTGCAACCGCAACTCCCATGTATCCAAATCCTTGGAATGTAGAACCTGCAACAACTTGTCCTACAGGCCCCATATTATAAAGTGCCCCCCCAAGTCCTGCAAATGCTCCGGAAATAGCCATTGATAAAACTGTATTTCTATTAACTTTCATACCTACAAATTTTGATGCACTAGGATTAAATCCTACTGAACGAAGTTCATACCCAAAGACTGTTTTCTCCATAACAATATAAAAAATAATTACACCAAAAATCGCTAAGAATAAATCTGTGCCTAAACGATAATTATTAAAAATTCCTTCTATTAAACTATTATGTAAATACCCTACTCCATCTTCCGTTGCAATTGGTTTAGAAATAATATCATTAGTACCACGAATAAATTTAGGAACTGCAAACTGTACAAAATATAATGCAGTATAATTTAACATAATAGTTACAACTACTTCACTAATATTAAACTTCGCTTTTAGGTATCCAGCTATACCAGCCCAAATACCACCAACGATTATACCAGCTAAGATACTAGCGATTAAAACTAAATAAAAGTTCATTCCTTGCATCTTGATAGCTACTATTCCTGCAAAAAGTCCACCCATAATAAATTGACCCTCTGCTCCTATATTGAACAAACCTGTTCTAAATGCAAATGCTACTGACAATCCTGTACAAATTAAAGGAATTGTTGATACAAAAATTTCAGCTATACTATTAGAGTCTGAAAAAATTCCTCCTATTACCTCCATAACATCTCCAGGAGATGCTCCTATTGCTGAAATAAGTATCGCTCCAATAATAAATGAGGCTAATATTGGTAGCACCGCATTAGTTAAAATTTTCTTTAACATACGTTCTCCTCTCTACTTCTTAACCCCTGCCATAAGCAGACCTAGTTGTTCTTTAGTTACATTTTCATCATTATTCACAACATCAATAATATTACCATTATGAATAACTGCTATTCTATCAGATAATGTCAAAATTTCATCTAAATCAAATGAAATTAAAAGTACACTATTCCCTTTATCACGATAGTCAATCAACATTTTATGAATACCATTTATAGCTCCAACATCAAGACCACGAGTTGGTTGTGTTGTCACTAATAATTTTGGATTTAGTTCCAATGCACGACCAATGATAAGTTTCTGTTGATTTCCCCCACTCATACTACGTGCAGAAATTTTCTCATCCCCAGCCTTACGAACGTCATATTTTTCACAAAGCCCTTTAGCAAATTTTGAAATAACAGGTTTTTTTAGGAAACCACGTCCTGAAAATTTCTCTGTATAATAATTTTCTAACACTGCATTCTCCTCAATGCTAAAATCTAAAACAAGACCATCTTTATGTCTATCTTCAGCTATTATTTCAAGCCCTAACTCTTTTCTTTTTGATGTTGATAAAGATGTAATATCTTGTCCACCAAAAATTATTTTACCTTGTTTTTCCTTAAGTAACGCATTTAATACTTCTACGAATTGCTGTTGCCCATTTCCATCAACTCCAGCAATCCCAAGAATTTCCCTTTCTCGAACGACCAAATTAAAATCATGTAAAATATCTTTTTTTTCTTCAGTATCAGCATAAACTCCTGAAACTTCTAATATATTGTTCGCACCATCTCTTGAACGTTCATATTTTATAATTTCTAGATCTTTACCAATCATAAGGCTAGCTAATTTTTCTTTTGTAGTTTCTGAAATTTCTACTGTACCAAAATATTCACCACGACGAATAATACTACAACGATCTGCAACTGCCATAATTTCATTTAATTTATGAGTAATCAAAATAATCGTTTTCCCTTCAGTCTGAAGATTTTTCAAAATAACTAAAAACTCCTCAATCTCTGCTGGCGTTAACACCGCTGTTGGCTCATCAAAAATTAAAATATTGGCATCTCTGTATAACATTTTTAAAATTTCCACCCTTTGTTGCATCCCAACACTTATATCTCCAACAAGGGCCTTTGGATTAACTTCTAAACCATATTTTTTCGAAAGCTCTGTAATTTTTGTTGCTGCTGCATCTAAATCAATTTTTCCACCTTTTACTTCTTCCATTCCCAAAATAATGTTTTCAGCAACAGTAAAGTTTTTTATTAATTTAAAATGTTGGTGTACCATACCTATCCCCAATTTATTAGCATGTTTAGGATCTTTGATGTCAACTTCTTTACCATCTAACTTAATCACACCTTCTTCTTGATGGTACATACCAAAAAGAACCGACATCAACGTAGATTTACCAGCACCATTTTCACCAAGCAAAGCATGTATTTCATTTTTCTTTACTTGGATGGTAATATCTTTATTTGCGTAGAAGTCACCAAACTTTTTAGTTATGTTTAGCATTTCTATAGCGTACATATTTTTACCTCTCTTTTATATATTCTTACCTATATATTATAATATATTTTTGTTAACTAGTATAGCATTTTTACAAAATTTAACCCATTAATTTTATATTATTTTTAATTTTGATTCTTTTTAATAAATAAAAATTGTATTCGTTTTAAAAATATATCATATACTATTTTTTTAAAGATTTTTTTATTAATTTAAATAAAAATTTTTTATACTTAATATTTCGTATTTATTTAACAAAAAGTTATCCTTCATTACTATATTTAAACAACTTTTCCAAAAAGTATTAATGAGGAACACTCCCACCCCAGTGTTATATAAATTTTTCTTAACACAAATTAACATAAACTGTTATTAATTATCATTACAAAAAAAGACCTAGATACCTAGGTCTTTAATTAGCTACAATTTATTAAAAATTACAACTCACCATCAATATTTGCTTTGTCAGTAAGTTTTGCAGCGTCTGAAGCTACTGTTGATTTTCCTGATTTCAAATCTTCAACGGCAGTTTTAATTTTAGCTTTAATGTCATCACTCAAGTTTGGATTTTCACTTGGAAGTCCAACACCATCTTCTTTAATTGTGAAGACTTTAGATTTTCCACCTTCAAATTTTCCATCTTTAATAGCATCTAACACTTGAGTTACTGCTACATCAATACGTTTAACAGCTGAAGTTAAGATTACAGATTTTTCTACATCTTTACCATCTTTATCTTTAGCTTTGAATATACCTTCTGAGTATTGGTCTTTATCTACACCAACGATCCAGTGTTTAACTTCTCCACTTTGTTGAACATCTTTCATTGCTCTTTCTTGTGCTTCTTTAATTGAACCACTACCTGTTCCACCTGCTGCTACGAAAATTACATCCACCCCAGCATCGTACATTGTAGCTGCTAAAGTCTTACCTTTATTTGTATCATTGAATGATCCACTGTAGTTATAAACTATTTTAATGTCTTTATTAGCAGCTTTTGCACCTTGAACAAATCCTAAACCGAATTTTACTACTGCTGGAATTTTAGCTCCACCAATAAATCCAACTTTTCCAGTTTTTGATTGAAGTGCTGCTGCATATCCAGCCAAGTATCCAGCTTCGTGTTCTGCAAAGTTAATAGATTCTACATTTGGTTTTTCTACTACACCATCTATAAAGATGTATTTTTTATCTGCAAATGAATCTGCAATTTTTGGTAATTCTTTTTCAAAATAAAAACCTGCTAATGAGATTACATCAGATGCTTTTGAAGCATTTTGTAAGTTAGCTGCAATATCACTTTGGTTTTTTGTTTCGATTGGATTTAATGCTTTACCACCATTTTTTTCAGTCCATGCTTTTACAGCTTCCACATTACTTTGGTTGAAACTTTTGTCTTTTGCTCCACCTTCATCAGTAACAACTCCTATTTTTAAGTCAGTTTTGTTTGAAGATGATGTGCTCTCCTTCTTATCAGATGACTTAGAAGAACATCCTACAAAGATTAATGCTGCTGATAAAACAACGGCTATTAATGAAAATACTTTTTTCATAAAAAAGTCTCCTTTATCATTTAGTATATTTTATAGTTAAATGATACCATAAAATAGCCTAAATATCAATATTTTATTTATTTTATCACTACATTATTTTTTATAGTTCGTATTTTGATGAAAAAATGCGTTTTCTATTATTAAAAAATATAAAATGTTCTGTTATTCATCTTATACATATATAACAATTTATATTATTAAAGCATTTTCATAACTTTTAAATTAAAAAATTTATTCACTGTTTTTATCCCTAATATAAAAAAGTCTACATATCGTAAATTTATGCAGACTTTTTATGTTCTATTTTATCAAATAAATCATACTAAGTATAGAAGAATTCGTTAAAATTACTACTTCTACACTTGAATTTCTAGCTACAGTTCTCCTTCAATATTAGTCACAGTTCCTTTAGCTTTTAATTCATCAGCTGTACCAACTACTTCCACTTTTTCTGCCTTTAATTCTTCAATGGCTTGATTAAGTTTTGTTTTTATTTCGTCACTTAAATTTGGATTTTCCTTAGGTATCCCTACTCCATTTTCTTTTATACCAAAAATATGTTTTCCATTTTCAAATTTATCGGCTTTTATTTCATTCAAAATTTTAGTAACTGCTACTTCAATATTTTTAACAGCTGATGTTAAAATAGCCGATTTTTGATAATCTTTTCCTTCTTTATCTTTTCCTTTAAAGATTCCTTCTTCATATTGATCTTTATCTACACCTACAACCCAATGTTTAATTTCTCCACTCTTAGTCATATCAATAATACCGCGTTCTTTAGCTTCTGAAATTACACCATTACCAGTATTACCTGCTGCAACAAAGATTACATCAGCTCCTGAATCATACATTGTTGCAGCCAATGTTTTCCCTTTGTTTGTATCTGAGAATGAACCACTATAGTTATACATAATTTTAATATCTGGTCTAGCTGCTTTTGCACCTTGAATAAATCCAATACCAAATCTTTCTACTGGTGGAATTTTAGTTCCTCCGATAAATCCAACCTTACCAGTTTTTGATTGAAGTGCCGCTGCATATCCTGCAAGATAAGCTGCCTCTTGTTCTTTAAATATTAATGATGCAATATTAGATGCGTCTACAAAACTATCCACATATAAGAATTTTTTATCTTTATATTGCTCTGCTATCTTAGAAATCTCTTTTTCAAATTCATACCCTGCAAGTGAAACTATGTCAGAAACTTTCGCCGCATTTTGTAGATTAGCTGCTAAATCTGATTGGTTTTTTGTTTCAATAATAACAGGTTCTTTAGCACCATTTTCTTTTGACCATGCTTGAATTGCTTCTACGTTGGCTTGATTAAAACTTTTATCTTTTGCTCCTCCCTCACCAGTTACTATTCCGATTTTGTAAGATTTTCCTCCATCAGATTTAGAATCACTCTTACTTTTAGAAGAGCAGCCAACCACTACCAATGATAATGTTAATATTATTGTTAATAGAGTTTTTAATTTTTTCATAATATCCTCCTTGTTTTATCTCTATATTCATAACTTATAGTAACAAGATACCACATAATGAAAGCAATTTCAATATATTTTTTAATTTTATATATATTTTTAAAATTATACATTTTTATTTTAATATATGATATAATTATTTGATAAAGCATTTTCAGGAGGACTTATCTATGACCTATTACAATAATATCGTAGAAACTGCCAATTATATAATAAAATATTTTAATGAACCTATTGATTACGCTGTGGTTCTGGGAAGTGGTATTACACTTGAACTAGAAGATCAACAAGAACTTGGATATGAAGCTATTCCTCTTTTCCCAGGAAATAAAAGAACAAATCACGTAAAAGGGCATGCAAATAAACTTACTTTTGGAAAAATTTCTGGAAAAAATGTTCTTGTCCTTAACGGTAGACTTCACTACTATGAAGGATATAGTATGAAAGATGTTGCTTTTATGACCTATGTTGTAAAGTATTTAGGAGTAAAAGGATTGTTCATAACCAACGCTTGTGGAGCAATTAACACAGATTTTAGCGAAGGGGAAATAGTCTGCCTTGATGATTTTATTTCTCTTGTAAGCGCTAATCCTCTAATGGGAGAAAACGACTCACGCCTTGGAGAAAGATTCGTGGATATGACAACTCCTTTTGATCCATATTTAGTTGAAACTCTAAAATCTTCTGCTAGAAAATTAGATATTAGATTACCACAAGGAACTTATGGATTTTTCCAAGGTCCATACTTTGAAACTCGTGCAGAAATTCAAGCATTTAAAACTATGGGATGCGATCTTGTAGGTATGTCTACAGTACCCGAAGTAATCGCTGCTAATCATGCAAAACTTCCTGTCGCAGTTCTTGCTTGTGCTACTAATATGGCAACTGGTATTCAAGAAAAAAAACACGACCACGAACATGTCTTAAAAACTGCTCAACAAATTAGTATTAATTTGAA
This sequence comes from Gemella cuniculi DSM 15828, assembly GCF_000425665.1. Taxonomy (GTDB): domain Bacteria; phylum Bacillota; class Bacilli; order Staphylococcales; family Gemellaceae; genus Gemella; species Gemella cuniculi. Next base: position 41,366 of record NZ_AUDW01000019.1, on the reverse strand, counting down.
AAAATTACTTATTGAAACATTAGAAAATTTAAAATAAGGAGTGATTACCATGGAAAAAACTATATTTGAAAAAATTATTGATGGAGAAATTCCTAGTTACAAAGTTTATGAAGACGAACATGTCTATAGTTTTTTAGACGTTTTCCCAATAACTAAAGGACACACTTTAGTTATTCCAAAAAAACATAGTCGTAACATTTTTGATTGTGATCCAGAAGTTGCAGCTAATATTGGTAAAGTATTGCCAAAAATTGCAAATGCAGTAAAAGCTGCTTATAATTGCAATGGAGTCAATATTTTTCAAAATAATGAAGAATATGCTGGACAAAGTGTTTTTCATTTACATTTTCACATAGTACCTCGTTACAAAGATAAAGATGCTAACTTCGATAATTTAGAAGTGAAATGGCCTCCACAACAACTAGAAGCTAATGAATTACAAGAAATTCAACAATCTATCATTGAAAACTTAGAGAACTAATACTATAAAATTATCCTTTTTCTTGTGAAATAATGGTATTCACCCTAAAAGTAAGAAATAAGGATAATTTTTATTTCTACAAAAATTCATTGCTAAATCAACACATTGTACTCCAGTTTGAGAGATATATAAATTTTGATTTCTACAAAACTTTTTTGCTCTAAATTATAAACCGTATTCTGTTTGAGAGATATGTAAATTTTGATTTCTACAAAAACTAGTGATAAAATTACTCGCCAAAATGTTGTCTGAGAGATATATAAGTTTTTTCTTTTACTTCTTAATTCATCTCTTTGCATTTCGATTTAAAAATCACACTTCCATAGGTTAATTTTCGTATCTAACTTTTAAAATATAGTTTCTTCTAGCTCTTGATAAGTATTATAAATACCATACTACAAATTTAATTGTAGTATGGTTTATATAATTTTTTATGTGGTAATTTTTCTACAAATTATCTTCCTTTATTTTTTCTCATTACCAATCTTATTAATACTAACAATCCTAATCCTAAGGTCGTTGTTTGAACAGTATTCAACCCAGTTTTTGGTAATTTATTCTTAATTTTTACTGATTTTTCAACTTTAGTTTCTATTGATTTTAAAGATTGAGAACTTAATTGTGGACATTTTTCTTTTGGCACTTTATTTAATGGAAACTCAGGAAGCTCTGGTTCTACCACTGGGTTTAAAGAATTAATTGGTGCTTCCGGTAATTTAGGTTCTTCCCATGGTTTAGTTTTTTCTTCTACTTGCGGCACTTTACCTTCAAATTTTGGTAATTCTTTTTGTTTATTCTCTTCTCCTTTTTCCGAAACGGTTGGTAAGTCCCCTTTATATTCTGGTAACGTTGGCTCTTCCCATGGTTTGGTTTTTTCTTCTACTTGCGGCACTTTACCTTCAAATTTTGGTAATTCTTTTTGTTTATTCTCTTCTCCTTTTTCCGAAACGGTTGGTAAATCTCCTTTATATTCTGGTAACGCTGGCTCTTCCCATGGTGAAATTTTACCCGTACTATTATCTTTCTCTACAACTACTCTTATTTTTAATTTCAGATTTTCTGGATTTTTTATTTTATCACTATGGGCAACTTTCCCTACGACTTCATACTCACCCTCTTTATTGATATTTACTGAGGATAAATCATATTCTACTGGTAAATCAACATCTACTGTATCCGAATTCTCTTTTTCTCCAGCTAACCTAAATGCACTATAATTTGAATTTACACTTCTATTTCTTACTACATTTTTTTCATTAACTACTACTGTGAAGAATTTTGCTGGTGTGTTTTCCAAATTTGTACTTTCTTCATTATCTATCTGCACAGAAGAAATCTCACCTTTAAATGTTTTCATATTATACTTATCTCTAAATTTGTAACTGTGTGCTAACGTGTAGTTGCTTGAAGTTAGTTTTAAGGTAAATGTATCATCTTGTCCTTGAGATGTATAACTATAGATTCCATCGTTATATTTCAAAGGTATATCTAAATTATTAGGACTTGTAGCTCTTAATAAATTCGCATCTTTTATCTCTTTTCCATTTTGATTAACGACTTTATAATTAATACTTACATTATTTTTACTATCTTTTTTAATCCCTATTCTTGCATCATTACCAAAATTAAGATCTTTAACTTTTTCAACTCTAATTTCAAAATAATTATTAGGAATATTATTTAAGTCAGTTGTAGCAACACCATCTTTAGTAATACTACTGAAAACCCCTATATTTCTAACCTTATCATATTTTATATCAAATCCATTACCACCTACCAGTCTATATTTATTAGAATTTAAACTAATAGCATATTTACCCTCTGTTCCTGTATTTATAAACTCATAAAAATTATTACTATTTAAATTTAAATTTTGTGGTGGTAAACTTGATTTCAACTTCTCTACTTTTATAAAATTATTTTCTCTTATCTCTTGACCATTCTCATCCACAACCCTGTAGAAAATTTTATACTTATTGTCTAAAAATTTTAATCCTGAAGTTTTTGAATCTGTTTGCTTTGAAGGTACTGTATTTTTATGATCTGGTTTCTCTTCTTTTTCAGATGGCACTTCTTCAGAATTATTTTTTAAATTTTTTACCACAATTACAAATAAATCTTTATCTTTTATATTTCCTGTTTGTTTAAAGTTTTCTCTTTTATCATTTTTTGTTATTTTGCCAAAACTATTTTTACTAGCTAGTTTTGGATTATAACACGTTTCAAATGAGTATTTTCCTACAAGTTGATACTGCTCAGAATTTAATTTAATATTATACTCCCAATCATCACCAGTACTTTTAAATTTATAAAGTCCATTTTCATACGTCGCTACTTTACTATCGTATTCTGCATCAGCTGTTAGTGGCTTATCCAATTTTACATCTTTTCCACTCTCATCTACTACTTTATAAGATATTTGATCTTTCTCTATTCCTACATTACCAATTTCAGTTTTTGGCTCTTCTTTTGGACTTGGTTTTGGTTTTTCTTCATCTTTTTTATCTTCTACCTTATTTCCTACAGCTCTATCTATATTAATTACAAGATAATTATCTATATTCTGAGCTTTATCCACTTCTACTTCACCTTTTGCACCTATGATATTACCAACACGATTTATACGAGTATTATAAAATTCAAAAACTTTTTTGTTATTGTAGTTAAGAGAATATGCAACATAATTTATCGCTGCATCTTTAGCATTAATCTCCACAAAACCATCTTTTACAACATATTTTTTCCCAGTACTAGAATTTAACTCTATAGAATCTTTAACTAGCTTTCCTGAATTATCAACTACTGCTATTTTTAAAATATCTCCGTTTGGATTTTTTATTAACTCACCTTTTATCTCCTTATCTACCTTAACTCTTACTTTTACTGTTTTTGGTAATTTATCCTCTAAACTCTCTCCAACTTTTAATTTAATATCATTCACTTTAGCAATTTTTTCTATAGTTCCTGATAAATTTTCTAATCTCAAATTTTTAAAAAGATTATTAGCTACCTTATCTTTGTTTTTCAATTCTTCTTTATAACCCCTTAGAGTATCTAAAGTTTCTTTTGCAAAAAATTTAGCTATGTTATCATTACCATTAAGTAAATTCTCTATAGTATTTTGATCTTGTTTTTCTAAGATATCCTTATTCAATTTTCTAAAAACTTCTTTAGCTAATGCATAATTTTCATTTGATTTAATAATATTATTTTTATTTTCCTGTACCCATACTTCTTGTAAAGCTGATAATGATAATAAAACTTCAAAATTTTCTATATTGTTATTTGTAGCATGGAATTTAACTAATTTTTTAAAATTTTTAACAACGTCTATATTTTCAATATTATGATTAGATACACCTAACTCTTCCAAATTTTTTAATTTTTCTAATCTAGATATATCTTTTATACGTTCTTCATTATCACCCCCAAAATATGTCTTCGGTCTTGCATCTAATAATAAAGTTTTTACCTTTACCAAATTCTCTAAAGCTGATACATCTGAAATATTATTATGCTCCAAATTCAAATAAGTTATCTCTGTCATATTTTTTAAAAATTCTATATCTTTAATTTTTGTTGCACCTAAGTTTAAAGTTTTCAGATTAGTTAATCCTTTTAATTCTTCTGCATTTTTTATTTCGGCCTTAAATAAATTTAAATATTCTAAACTATTCAAATTCTTTAAAGGTGATACATCATTGATAGATTTATTGTCCTTTGCTACATTTCTTAAATCTAAATATTTTAATTTTGTAAGATTTTTTAATGGACTTATATCATTGAAATTTTGGTTAACCATACTTAGTTTTTCCAAATTTTCAGCAAATTGCAACCCTTCTATACTCTTAACCTTAACTCCATACTCAGAACTATTATGAACCTGACATACTTCTGGTGACAGGTATCTTATTCTTCTCATATCCCTCTTAGTTATGATCGCATTATCAATATCTTTATATCCCATAAGTTCGCACACACCACGACGTAAATTATAATCTGGAATATTTACAACTTCTTTATCATCATCTTTTTGTGCAAGCTCACTCTCTGGTATAAGTCCTTTTATGGCTTCATCTTTACTTACATCTGAACTAGCAGACGAACTCACCTCTTTTGCAAAAACATTTATAGGATTTGCCAGTGGAATTAACGGACTAGTAACAAATGTTAATATTGATGTTGCTACCAGCGTTGTTTTCTTTCTTTTCATAATAAATCTTCCTCCTTAAATAGTATTTTTATTAATATTAGTATAGTACACAAAAAAACTTATTTTCAAGAAATTATATTGAAAATTTTTAAATAATATATTTCAATTTATATAATAGTTTTCATTCATATTCACCTTTGGAAAGATTTTCATTTCAAAAAATATTTTTTATTATCGATAATAGTTATCAATAATATAAGTTAAATTTTATTCTTTTAAAAATATAATTATTAATTCTTATCTTTAAAAATTCAGTAAAAAAAGATTAGGTAATCTTTTTTAGATTACCTAATCTTTTTGCTTTACTATTCAAATCTCAAATATGAATTATTTATTATCCTCTTTTGTTGAAAATAGTGATACAATTGAATCAAGTGTAGTTTTTGGTTTTTCCATTGGAACTTCTTTTGCATTCTCTCCATTTTCTTTTGCAATTTTTAAACGCTCTTCAAATGATTGTCTTAATTCATTTTTCTTTTCTTCAATATCCTCTTCAATCAGCTCTATGTTAGAAACTTCTTCCACCTTTGAAGTTTCTACTTGTTCAGAAGAAGTAGGAGCAGGAGCATCCTCTTGTGGTAACTGTATTTCTTCTTCAGCTAATTCGGCTTGTTCTTTTACTTCTGGTGCATATTCTTTGATAAGCTCTTCTACAACATTATTTTTTTCTTGATCTTCTAATACATCCTCTTCAATAAATTCTACAACTTCTTCAATCGGCTCTACTAGATTTTCGTCATTACTTCTTAGTTCAACAAATTCAGTTACTTCAACATCTTCACGAATTTGCTCGTTATATGCTGCAGTTACTTCTTCTAGTTTTGCTTTGGCAATATCCTCTCCTTCACGATCTACTTCTTCGCTTTCAGAATTTATTAACTCGTTAACTTTTCCTAAACCTAGTTTTACATTTTCTTTAAGTAACTCTTTGTGTTTTTCTAATTCTTTTGGATTTTTATAGTAGTATACCCCTATTGCAGTTGCAGCTCCTAATAATGCACCTTTAAATATTTTACCCATGATTAATCCTCCTATTTTCTTATCATTAATGATTTTATCAAAAATAAATATCGTTGTAAAGAGGAATACGACTATTATTTTATTTAAATATGAATCTCAAAATATTTTTTAGTAAATAATATACTCTTACTCCTAACTTTACACAAAAAGGAGAAAAAACTAAAAAACTAGTTTTTCACTCCTTTGACTAAATTATTTTAAGTGCTTAACTCTTGCAACAATTTCTTTATGACGACCCTTTATCATAGGTCTTGCTTGCGGGTTTCCTAAATATCCACACGTTCTTTTTACAACATCACAACTTTTCGGATCATTATTTCCACATTCTGGACATTTAAACCCTTTTTTCGTAGGTTCAAACTCTCCTTCATAATCACATTTGTAACAGTGATCTATTGGTGTATTAGTTCCTAAATATCCAACTTTATCATACGCAAAATCCCATACCGCTTCTAATGCTTTTGGATTTTGTTTTAATACTGGATACTCACAATAGTGAATAAATCCACCACTTGCATAATAAGGATAATCTTTTTCAAAGTCCAATTTCTCAAACGGAGTAGGATTTTTTCTAACATCATAATGATATGAGTTTGTATAATATTCTTTATCCGTAACATTCTCAACTAATCCGAATTTTTCAGTATCCATTCGACAGAATCTGTCAGTAAGTGATTCACTTGGTGTCGAATAAATACTATACCAATAATCACCATCAGAAGTCCACTTTTCAACACATTCTTTCATATATTTCATTATATCTAAAGTAAACTCTTTTGCTTCAGGATTTTTTTCCCAATTTCCTCCATAAAATACACTAGCAACTTCGTACAATCCTATATAACCCAAAGATAACGTTGCTCTTTGCTTATCAAAAAGTTGCTTAACTTTGTCCTCTGGTTTTAGTCTCTTTCCAAAAGCACCATGCATATAAAGAATAGGAGCATTTTGTGGTTTTGCTTCCCCACATCGTTTTGCCCTGTAATCTAGTGCATCTTTACAAATTCCTAATCTCTCTTTAAAGATATGCCAAAATTCCTCTTTATTACCTCTTGATTCAAGTGCAACTCTTGGCAAATTTAAAGTTACAACTCCGAGATTCATACGCCCACTCTCTACTAACTCTCCATTTTCATCTTTCCATGCAGGTAAGAACGAACGACATCCCATTGGAGTTTTACAACTACCTGTGATTTTCACCAATGTATCATACATCAAAACATCAGGATACATTCTTTGAGTGGAGCATTCTAAAGCAAGCTGTTTCACATCATAATTAGGATCTTCTGGTTTTAAATTCAGACCATCTTTAATAACAAAAATCAATTTAGGAAAAATTGCCGTTCTCTTTTCTTTTCCTAGTCCTTCTATTCTTACTTTCAAAATAGCTTTTTGAATTTCTCTTTCAAAATACCCTTCTCCAAGACCAAAGCCTAATGAAGTAAATGGCGTTTGCCCTTGTGATGAATATAAAGTATTTATCTCATATTCTAAAGACTGCATTGCATCATAAATATCTTTTTTAGTTTTTTCCTTAGCAAATCTTTCTTGTTTTTCTTCGCCTTCTATCCACTCACGAGCCATCTGCAAATTCTTTTCGTAATTAAGGCGTGCAAATGGTGCTAACACTTCATCAATTCTATCAGCACTACACCCACCATATTGACTCGAAGCCACATTCGCAATAATTTGAGCCATTTGTGCTGTTGCAGTTTGGATACTTTTCGGGCTACTTACATCAGCATTTCCAATTTTAAATCCTTTTGTTAACATCTCTTTGAAATCAATTAAACAACAGTTAGTAAGTGGTTGATATGGTGAATAATCTAAATCATGATAGTGAATATCCCCCTTTTGATGTGCATTAGCAACATGTTTTGGTAACATTTTTAATCCAATAGCTTTCGCCACTATCCCACTCGTTAAATCTCTATGTGTATTAAAAACCAAACTATCTTTATTAGCATTTTCATTAACTAAACTTTCATCTCTGTTAACTAATTTTTCAATAGCTACATTTATATCTAAACTCTTTTCACGTTCAATATCACGAGCACTTCTATATCCTATGTATTCTTCATAAATTGCAGTTTCTCCTAACGTTATAAGCGTATGTTCTACAATATTTTGGATTTCATAAATTTTAATATTTTCTTTAAATCTATTAGCAATTTCTATAATGACGTTATCTACAATATTATTTATATTAATACTATGATTTTTTCCAAAAACTGACAAAACTGCTTTCTCTATTGCTTTATAAATTTTCTCAGCATCAAATCTTACTTTACGCCCATCCCTTTTTATAACCAAAAGTCTTTTGTTAAGTAAGTCTATTTTTTTCTTCGTATATGAATAACAATTATTTTGTTGCATCTAACCAATCCCCCCTCATAAAATTTTTATCATCTACTATCTTATAATAAATAACAGAAAATGTCCATATGATATTATTTCCCGGAAATTCAAGATTCCTTTTATATAAGCCTTCAATCAAAATTGTGAAATTTTTTAGACATCCTGTTTTCAAAAAATATTATCACCAATCCCTTTATTAACATACTTTGAGAAGAAAATAATTTCCCTGTACTAGGAAATTAGAAATTAATTTATTAGTACAGATTTTTATGTGCCGTATTTTCAAGCATTCTACAAAGATGAAAAAAAACTTTTCCTCTATATAAAATTTTTATATACTATTCTTTAAACTATATTTTAAGCTTATCAGATATCATGTAGTTGATAATAAAATTAAAGTGAGAAAAGTATATGAAAAAAACACAAATTGAAAAGTTAACTGAACAACTTTTTTCCATAGAAAGTAATCAGAACTTATTAATTAATGAGCTTCAACCCTACGTTGAACTTTTTATGCACTATGAATGTGCGATGTTAGAAATTGAAACAAAACTTAATGTTTTTGACAAGGAATTTTCCCTTCATGGAGAAAGTAATCCTATTGAATCAGTTTCGACAAGATTAAAAACACCTGTCAGCCTTATGAATAAACTTCAAAGATTAGATTTACCTTTTGACATAAACACTATAAAAGAGAACATCTACGATGTGGCTGGCGTTCGTGTTATTTGTTCTTTTAAAAATGATGTCTACAAATTAGTTGACGCCTTAAAACAGCAAGATGATCTTACTGTTATAGCTGAAAAAGACTATATAAGAAATTACAAAGAAAATGGATATAGAAGTTATCATCTGATAGTACAGGTACCAATTTTTCTATCAGATAGAGTTGAACATGTAGCAGTTGAGGTGCAATTCCGCACGATCGCCATGGATTTTTGGGCCAGTTTAGAACATAAACTTCGTTACAAAAAAAATCTAAGCGAAGAAAAAGAAAAAGAAATTGAGAGAAGACTTCTTCTTTGTGCTGAGATCAGCTCAAAACTTGATAACCAAATGCAAAAAGTAAAGGAAATAATAGAAGATGACACTCAATTTATTTAGAAACAAATAAGAACAGGTATAAGTTGCACATTAAATATAAATTTTTAAATATGACTTCTTTCAAAATATTATTTTAATCTTAATACAATAAACATAACCACCCCTTGATGAACTAAGGGGTGGTTTCCTTTTACTTATTATTTTTTATTGATGATTTAAAGATTGGTATTATTTAAAATCAATACCAGCCTTATCTACATCTTTAGGAAAGTAATCCTTCCATTTTTAATATATCTTCTGATTTTTCTTTTTTATCAGTGCTTACTAATATAATTGGTCCTGTACAGCCCATCCCACTTTCAGCATAAATTTTGTTTTTCCAAAGAATTTTAGTTGCATTTTCCAAATCCATAATATCTACACCTGAGATTTGAACAGTTACTACTTCTTTAGGTGGAATTCCTACTTCTAATCTGTTAGATTCTCCCTTTTCTTTAAATTTTTCTAACATTTTATCTAAACCAACATTTTTACATTTTCTGTACTCTTCTTTTGCTATTTTATTCACCTCTCCCACGGCTATTTCATAAGCATACTTTAAAGAATTTGCAACAACTGGTGCTCCTGATGCTCTAGATAAGATTAATATTCTTCTATTGTAGTCCTCTCCAACTCCTGGTCCATATCCATATCCCAAAGATTCATAATTCCCTCCTGTATTAAACGCTGAAAATACCTTCATAAATAAGTTCCCTGTCAATGAATCAGCTACCATAATATCTGGAGTCGCCATAAGAAGATCATTGCCTCTCATAACAGACCCTCCGTCAGTTCTTTTAGAAGTTGCAAAACTGAATTCATATCCCTTTTCTTTTAACTCTAATAATATTTTCTCAACCTGCCTTGCTCCTTCTATATTCATAATTCCCAAAGTAGGTTTTTGAATCCCAATAGATTTGGCTGTAGCTATTCCATAAATTGCATTTCGTACCATGGCTTCTACTCTATTGGTTGATGATGTACCTGTGGTTGTTGCTAATAACATTTCATTTGCTCTCGCTGGTGTTACTACTCTCCCTACTGTTGACACACCTATCGGAAAGTTATAATGCATAGTTACACAAGATGATATTTCCTCTCTATCTAACAACTCTTCCATAATTCTATGTGCTTCTTCTTCATCTTGTGCTTCATAAGTTTCAAACCCTTCTTTTCCTTTTCCTATCAGAACAATATCAAACAGATTATTTTTCGCTAATGTAGCTCCATAAAGCATATTTTCTACTCCGTGTTCACTCCCCAAAGTAGTTAACCCTACTTTTATTTTTTTCCCAAAATTACCTTTTTCTATAGCATCCGCTACTTCTTGTAATACCTCTGAAATTATTTTTTTACTCATAGTATCACCCCTATTCTTCTAGCATATCTTGGGATATTTTTCTCATTGATTCTGCTATAATTTTTCTTATTTCTTCCTTAGAGATTCCTTCTGTCTCTTTTTCTAATGAACCAGCATTTCTTTCCACCACTACTGATACTCCATCAAAGAGATTAGTCATTCTACCTAAAAATAAACTTCCTTTACCAACGATCATCGCACGATTTTTATTTCCTTTTGTAAGATCATCTATTAAGAAACCTACATATGGAATTCCTGATGGAATATGTCCTTGAGTAGGTGCCCATCCTGGCAATCCTTTTTCTTCTATAAAGGATTTTAGTTGTTTTTTATCAATATCTCCTCGCATTGCAGCAAGTGCACCAATCATTTTATAATTTGCTTCTGGAACATTTCCTGCCCCTGCTGCTTTTGTTATATCTGGATTTTGCATTTCTACTGAAAATATATCAACATCTGTTATCTTCAAATTAGCTTTTTCTAATGAATTAGCTACTAAGGCACCCATAACAGCCTGTGGCGATGACCCCGTACCTACATTATGTTTCCCAACCATATCTGTTCTTATCATCGGATTTATTCCATCATTTTCACTAATCAATACTGCAAAGCCACCTACCACATCTTCAAGTACTGGTAACCCCTTTTTAACATGATCTTTGGCATTCATTCCTAACTTTGCACTAGCACCACCTGCTACTACCATTACATTTTTATAAACGCCAGCTTTTACCAATGCTGAAGCATTTATCAATGCATGTGTAGGACCCGCACAAAATCCTCTAAGATCTGAACCTGTCGCATTTGTCAAACCTACAACTTCTGCTATTGCTTTGGCAAAATTACCTCCACCACGTTGATTTATATCACCACAAGCTTCTTCTGAACACTCTACAACATAATCAATTTCTGTCGGATCTATTTTGGAATTTCTTAACAATTCTAATGCAGATATTACACCTGAAGCCTTTACAACTAAATTCTCAAAAATCACATGTGCATTTAAATTTACATCCACATCATGTGCCTTTTTCACATAGCCAACTACCTTACCACCATGTATCAAATCTTCAAAATCTTCTTCTTTATCGCTTATATCTGAACCTTCAAGTTTATTAAATAAAGAAGCTAATTCTTTAAAATTATTCTCTATTTTTGGTCGAACATTCGCCACAAACTCTTCCGATAATTTTACTAAGTCAAATGCGTCGCAAAGCTTCATAAGTGCTAAAAATTCATCTTGAGGTACTATTTGTCCAAACTTCCCATATCTATCTCCTCTTATAGCTCTGATTTCATACCAAGGCATAGGATACTCTTTCAATTCTTCAGGAGTTTTATTTCCAATATATACTTGGTTAGGTAAATAATTTACCACCTCTTCATATGAACGAATATGATCTGCTACTTCTTTTAAAAATTCTGAATCTGGGCTTGTTATTCTTTCTACTGCACAAGTAGATCCATTTTTTATTATCATATCTGGTGTGTGAACAAGGATATAACCTGCTCCTTTAAATACTGGATAATTCATATTTTTTATTGCTTAGGGCACCGAAGTACCCTAAGCTCCTCCTTCTTTTTAGTCTTTTATTCAAACACTGTTTGATCTTCTACTTCAATAGTTAAAGCATGTAAAGCTTTTTCAACCAAATCTTTTCTTAATTTTTTCTCTTCTGCCATTTCAAGTTTTGGATTTCCTAGTGGATGCGGGATTGCAATTGTAGGTACAATTCTATTAGCACCTACTGTTAGAGAGATTGGAACTACCGTACACATGTGAACTACTGGAATTCCCGCTCTTTCTATTTCTTTAACCATCGTTGCACCGCAACGAGTACAAGTACCTCAGGTGGAAGTTAGAATAACTGCATCTACTCCATCTGCAACTAATTTTTTAGCGTATTCTTCTGCAAATCCTACGGCACTTGCTACCGCTGTTCCGTTACCGACCGTAGTGTAGAATTTTTCATGTAGCGATCCTATTCTACCTTCTTTTACAAACTCACGCATCACATCTACTGGTAACACTCTATCAGCATCTAAATTAGCATAAACTGGATCATATCCACCATGTGCCGTTTCATGAGTTTCTTCTGTTAAATTATCAAATCCTTCTAAAGAATATTCTCCATATTTTGATGCTGAAGAAGACTCAATATGATCTGGATTACCTTTTGGTACTATTCCTCCAGAGGTAACCAAGGCTATTTTTGCTTTTGATAAATCTTTTACAGCTGGATTTGGTTCCACTCTATCAAAATTAGGCATTGGATACTCTGTTTCAAACTCTTCACCATGAATTTTTTTAACTAACATTTCTACAGCACGCTCAGAACCACGTTTATCACTAAAGAAATTCACACGAATTCCTCTTTCATGATAACCTTCTTCCTTAGGAGATAAGATCCCCTCTCCTTTTGCAAGTTTTGCTGCGAATTTTGCAAGTTTTGGCAATGCTTTTCTCATTCCTGCTGCACTGTCAGATGTTTCTAAAATATAAATATCTTTTCTAAACATATCAGTCCCAGGATTTTCTACATACATTGCTGTTACCGCTGGAATATGCAATTCTTCTTTGACTGCTTTTGTAATTGTTCCTGCAGCCACTCCATATCGTCCTGCATTAAAAGCTGGTCCTGCAACAAATAATTGCGGACTACAACCTTTTATCATATTAATAAGCTCAACTCGAACCTCTTCTAAATTTTCGTTAAAGTAACTATCACCACATACAACTGTTGCAACTACCTCAAAATCTTCTCCCAACTTCCCTTGTAATTGTGTACTAATTGGCGGCAGTTCTGTTCGTAATTCTGGTGCAATGTGAGCTTTTTCTTCTCCCCCAACTCCCGCAAAGAATTGGTTAATATAATGTACTACTCGTATCTTAGACATTTTGATTCCCCCTATCTTTTAATTTTTTACTCTCCACGCACATCTTGCATTTCACTTGAAATTTCATCAATGTCCAATACCATTTCCATCATTCCCATTTGATCTTCATATATATCTTGATCAAATTGTGATTTAATTTCATCTTCTAGTACGTGATACACAGCTAGATTTAACTCTACACCTGCTAAAGGACCTGCAAATGTTGGATCTCCTACGGTAACTGTCTCAGCTGCTAGCCCAGCAGCTTCGGCTTCTGCAGCACCTAGTAAAACCACAACGTTTTCGTTGCCAAATTTTTCAGCAGCTTCTTTAATACGTTTTTGGTTTTCTAAGTCCATAGCCCCTGCGGCAGTTCAGACAAAACACTCAGTAGATGAGAATACTATTTCTACTCCTTCAATTTGTTTTACACATTCTTCGATAGCTAATCCTGGAATACCATCACGATCTCCAATAATAACTACCTTTTTATTAATAAGACTAACCATTAGCTTATTCCTCCTTAAACTCTTAACTTGATAATATTTTTATAATTAATATGTTGCCAAATTTTATTATTCACCTTACTACAACTTTTAGAATGTTTTTGCACTTAAATATCCAAATCCAGTTTCATTAGTAGCCCCTGTAATTGCCTGAATTTCTACTTCTATTGTTCCATCTTCTCTTAGTGAATCCTGATTACCACCTGCAATTACATTAACAACATCAACATGACCAATAATTCTATCTAGTTTTGGTAATACTACAACCTGATTTGCATTTCCACCAGTTACAACTGCATTAGCAAGCACGTCAGCATCTGCTAAACTTTGACTAGCTCCATCACGACCTGCATACTCATCGGTAACAATAACCGTCTTAACTCCTTCAGTTTCGATTTTTTTGCAGTTCATAATAAGATCTGTATCCGGATTACCAAATCCTTCTTGCGATACTATTACTGCATCTAAATTCAAGTAACGACAAAGTTTTGAAGTCCAATTAGAAGATCTTTCTTTGTCCATTAAATAAACATTCTCATTGGTAATAATTACACCTAAGAAATTAATTTCCTTACCATGTTTTTTGTATAAATCTTCTATAACACCATTATTCAAATGAACATAAGTTGGATTCTTATCACAAGCTGATACACAGTTACCACTAACGATAGCCCCATCCATTATTTCTGTTGGATATAATATTGTTGGAACAATTTGTTTAGCATCTACACCATAAACATAAGTATCATGTAATAATCCTTGAGTTTGTAACATGTATACATAGCCAACTTTTGGCAACTCTGGATATTCTGCTATTTGCTCTAACAATGGCTTAGTTTCGTAAATATCTACTTCTTCCACCTCTAACGTACGAGCCAATTCTGCAATATATCTAGCTGCTTTAAAACCAATATAGCGTACAGCTCTTTCATGATCATGTTGTTTGATTCCTTCTTTAGGTTCTGCAATAACTATTAAATTGTTAGTTTTAGAAAATGGTGTATACTTTGCACCAACTCCAGTCATATCAATAATTCCTTCTTGGAACCCTACAATCTTACCCGTAGTCACAACAGCCATACCTTTAAGTGCAATAGTTCGACCCTCTCCTACGGTATCTACTTTTGACAAAATCCCTGGAAAAATTCCTCCACGACCTTCTACCTTAACACGTGGTTCAATAACATCTTTAACAGGTGTTATACGAATACTTTCTCCTGGACGAGCTATATCAAGTTCTACAGAAGCAATTATATCATCTTCCCACACTTCTTTAATAAGCTCATCTTTATTAATATACAATACATTTGCTTCTATTTTTGAAGTCTCAGCAAACTGTATATCTTTAATACGTATTTTTCCTAATTCAAGACGCATATCTAATACCTCCCTTTAAATTTTATTAATAGTGTTTTTTAATCATAGCTTCTATATTTGGAACAGTAGCATCATCTTTTGTCACTTCTTCAATTTTACTACCATCTTTGTATATCGCTAATGTTGGTAACCCTAATACTTTTTGTTTTATCGCAAGTCGTCTTGCTTTTGTAGTATCCAATGTAGTAAATTTAATTTTATCACCATATTTTTCTGCTAATTTATGAACATCTGGCATAAGTGCTTTACATGGTTCACAACCTTGACTCCAAAAATCTACAAAAACATACCCTTCTACTTCTAATACTTCTTGTTCAAAATTTTCTTTACTTAGTTCTAGCATAATTATCTTCTCCTTATATAATTTTTAATTTTAAAGTAAAATTCAACTTTCTATTTATATTTTATTCAAATTTTTCAGCAATATATTTTTCTGCACGAATAGCTGCTACTGCTCCATCCGATACCGCTGTTACTACTTGGCGAATATCTTTAACACGACAATCTCCTGCAACAAAAACTCCATCAACACTAGTTCTAGTATCTTCGTCAGCTTTAATATACCCCTCATCTGTCATTTCTAATTTCCCTTCAAACAATTTGGTTTGAGGAATATATCCAATAAAGAAGAATAATCCCATTGTTCCATCTTCTTCATCTGCTTCAATCACATACTCTTCACCTGTTACTAAATTTTTGAACCTAATAGCCTCCAAAAGGCCATCCCCTATAGCCTCTGTTACTATCGTATTCCCGATAATTTCAATTTTTGGATTATTTTTTGCTCTTTCTGCAGTAACTTTTTCACAACGCACATTTTCTTTTCGGTAAACAATCGTAACCTTTCTCGCAAATTTTGTTAAAAAAAGAGCTTCTTCTACTGCACTGTTAGCACCTCCTACTACATAAACATCTAGTCCTTCAAAAAAATCACCATCACAAGTCGCACAATATGAAATTCCTTTGCTTTCCAACTCTTTAATGCCTGGTGCATCTAATTTTCTAGGTGATGAACCTGTTGCAATAATAATTGTTTTAGCGGTATACTTTCCGCTCATACATGTTACCGACTTTTCTTCCCCCTCCAGCTCTACATCTACAACTTCATCTTGTTTTACCTCAGCACCAAAACTTTTAGCTTGTTCTAACATTCTAGCTGTTACTCTTGGTCCTGTAGGATCTTCTACCGCACCTGGATAATTTTCAATCAGATGTGTTATCGCAGCCTGTCCACCATTTTTCGATTTTTCAAGGACTAAAGTACTTAATTTTGCCCTTGAAGAATACAACGCTGCTGATAATCCTGCTGGACCTGATCCTATAATTATTACATCGTAATCTCTTCCCATAATTATTTCTCCTTTTTTATTTTTATAGATACCCAAATTTTATTTATTAATATTTTTATTTGTAGTAGCTCAAAAAAACTAAATTTTTATATTCTGCTAATTCACTCCTTTCTTCATAAAATTTAATTTAGATATCTACATTCTAGTTATGGCATTTTTTATTAAATCAAAATCTATAACACTAAAATCATCCTTTACACTATTACTCCAATTAGGAATCAATTTATTTTTTTTGAATTTTCGATAAGTTTCTATGGCTTCTGAAATAAGGTTAGTAGAAAAAATATTTAAACTCCTACTCTCTCTTATCACAATTGAACGATAGATCGTCTCATTTGGTTTTACACTTCCATACAAAGGATGTGTCATAAGCTCCCAACCTTCATAAATATAATCCCTAACTTTTATAAGAATCTCAAGATATGAATTATCTAAAAACTCAATCTCTATATTTCTAAATTTTGCATCTCTAAACTTAGGATTATTTGTTACTAATTTCATACAATTCACCTCAAAACTTAAAATTACCTAGCTTCTTTCGTTACCCTAAAAAAACAGAAAGAAAAGCTAGCTCTTCTTTCTGTCATGTCTTTCAGAATCCTGTCCCGATGTGGTTCTTTTTACCTGAGAATTTCATTAATAACTGCCAAATATCAACTTGTACCTTCGGTGACTTAATAGTACTCTCCCACACCATTCTTACCGTTTTATTTCCTTTCATATTTATTTTATACTAAAAACAAAAGAAAAGAAAACGTTTTTCCAAAGGCATCATTTAAGTTGAAATAATATTTTTATATAACAATTTAACAGAAGTATATTATTTTTAAAGTTTCCTTTAAAAATATATATTATGGACCTTAAATCCATTAAAAGAAATTTATTTTTCTAAAAACAAAGTTTATAATCTCATTTATGTTATAATACAAATAGGAATAATTTTTTCATTTGAGATAAGTTTTTATACTTAGTCTTTTATTTTAGTTTTATGACAAAATTATAGATTGATTATTACCTATATTTACTATATACTAATATAATATGAAAATTATATAGAATTTTGAAAGGAAAAAAATATGAGTGGGATAAAAAAAAGTTTAATAGCTATTTTAGTATGTTATTTTTCTTGGGGATTTTTTCCAATATACTTTAAACTACTAAAAAGTATTGATGCCTACGAAGTACTTTCGATGAGAGTTCTTTGCTCATTTATTTTTATGGCACTAGTCGTAACAGTTGCAAAAAATAAAAACAGGATATTTAAAGAAATTAAAGAACTTTGGCATAATAAGAAAAGTTTTAGTCTACTTTGCCTAGCATCCGTACTTATAACAGCAAACTGGCTAACATATATAATAGCTGTAAACACAAATCATGTATTAGAAGCAAGTTTTGGATATTATTTAAATCCAATCGTAACAATAATCCTTGCTGTCGTTTTTCTTAAAGAAAAACTAAACAGAATTCAAATCATAGCTTGCATTTTTGTCGGGACTTCTCTTTTATACTTATTTATTTCCTTAGGATCTTTACCTTGGATCTCTATAATGTTAGCATTAACGTTTGGCCTTTATGGCTTATGTAAGAAAAAAGTTGTAATTAGCCCAAAAGCTAGCCTTCTTGTAGAAACTGCTATAGTTTCCCCAATTGCTATTTTTTATATTAGTTATCTCGGAATAACAAATAGTTTAACTTTTCATACATCAGGTACTTTGACTATGGTATTTGTTCTGTTATCTGGTGTTGTGACAGCAGTTCCTCTTATGTTATTCGCTAAAGGAGCTGCAGATATCCCACTATACCTACTCGGCATACTTCAATATCTTCCGCCAACAATGCAATTTCTCATTGGAGTATTTGTTTACAATGAAGATTTAAGTATAGAAAAATTAATTTCATTTATAATAATTTGGATAGCAGTAATAGTTTTCTGTTATTCCGCTTTTAATTCAATGAAAAATAAAATAAACTAAAAAAGCTATCTGAAATAAATTCAGATAGCTTTTTTAGTTTTATTTACTTCATATTAAGCAGCTTTTTTGCTTAAACCTTGTTTTATCATAGTTATTCCTGTAAAGATAACTACAGCAATAATTACCCAAGTTAAAACAGTTAGAGGCATACTCTTAACTAATGTATAAGCTACAGTTACCCCAATGATACCACCAATAGTAATTGCAATTGATCCAATTCTTGTATAGTTTCCGGCTCTAATAAATTCTGGAGATCCGATAGCCATAAGACCTGCGCAAGATCCCATCATAATTGGAAAGGCAACCAGTGGGCTTAATCCTAACATATAAACCATAGCCATACATGGAGCATATAAACCAACTCCTGCCATCATAAGCGCACCTAGAATAAAGTTACCTACAATACCTATCACAAGTTTAATACCTGTTAAACCAACTGCTTCATTTCCTGCTCCTAGCGCTTTCAACCATCCAAGTTGTCCAGAAGCCATTAAGAATGCCGTAACGATTAAACATACACCCATAACAAGCTGGATTTTTTTCTCTGGTAATTTATTCACTATTCTAGCCCCAACTAACGCACCAACAATTGCTGCTGCAATCATTGAGAATAATGTAACACCTTCTACTTTAACACCTGTTAAGAATAAATACGCTTCCATTAATACTGGAATAGTATGTGCTACATTTAAAGTACCTGGGATTTTTTTATCAGTATCTAAAAATTTAGTTACTTTCATCAATAATGTAGTTGGTGCAAAACTCCCAATACCTAATGTATCGAAGAAGTCTGTTACAAGACCTATAAAGAATCCAACAATAGGATTTTCTTTTCCTAAATTGTCTTTATTTTTCACAATATCAATAATCCATGAAACTAGGAAGAACGCTGCTCCTGCTCCAAGAATTACTAATAATACAGTTAATAAATTCATACTTTTTCACCTCTATCCTAGCAAGAAACCATAAGTTAATGAATCATCTGGATCATATACATAGTTACTAAATCCTAAAATATAACCAGAACCAGTGATTTCTGGAATGATTGCATCAAATCCTGCTAATTTTCTTTCTTCTACTATTCTTCCTTTAAATAAAGTACCTAAAATACTTTCATATACAAATGGTTCTCCTGGTTTTAGTTCACCTTTAGCATACAATGTAGCTAATTTTGCAGATGTACCAGTTCCACATGGAGAACGGTCGATATTACCATCACCAAATACTACAACATTTTTGTAAGTTGCTTCTGGGTGAGATGGTTTATCATAAATTTCAACTAAATCTACAGTTTTTATGTGTGATAAAGTTGGGTGTTGAATTTCAACATTCGCATTAACTGCTTCTCTAATTTTCAATCCAAGATCTTTTAGTTTAGAAGCATTCTCTGGTTTAACTTCTAATCCTAACTGATCAGCAGAGATAATACAGAAGAAACTTCCTCCGAATGAAATATCAAATTTAATATGCCCGACACCTTCAACATCTAGTTCTACATCACGTTTATATAAGAATGATTCAACATTTTTGAATGATACTTCTTTAACTTTAGTACCATCATCTTTTAATTTTGCAGTTGCATAAATTAATCCTGCTGGTGTCTCAACAACAACTTCTTTTTCAGTTGCACCTTCTTCAACATCAACCATACCAGTTTCTACGGCTGCTGTTACTGCTGCAATAGTGTTGTGCCCACACATATTTAAGTAACCACCTGTATCCATGAATACTAATCCAAAATCAGCTTCTTCTTTTGTTGGTGGTAATAAGAATGCTCCAAACATATCTTGATGTCCACGTGGTTCAAACATAACAGATTTTCTAACATCATCTAAGTGATCGATAAAATACTGTTTCTTTTCTACCATATCTTTTCCAGGAATTTTAGGAATCCCTGCTGTTACTAATCTTGCTGCTTCCCCTGCTGTATGTGTATCAATAACTGAAATCATTTTATTTAATTTCATAATATTTCACTCCTTAAATTATTTATTATTTGTATCTTGTCTCATTTTTAACTTTAATAATCCTAAGGCTTTTCTTGCATCAGAATAATCAATATTATTTTGGCAAACTATTTCGGTTTCCACTCCCTCTTCTGATTTATTAAAATCAAGAACATATTTTGTATACTGATTTTCCACAACAAATTTATGTTTTCCCATAAATTTAAGCCCTACTATAGAAATACCACGTTCTCCTATCTCGAACATAGTATTAGCGTAGTCAACATCACTATTCCCCCAGCCGTCCGCTGAAATAATAGCTCCGTCAGTTCTCATAGCTTCTAACCAAACTGCAGTTCTCCAACCAACAAGATGCTTCAACCTATTATCTTGAGGTGTCCCTACAATCACAACACCCTGGAAATCTATATCTGGATCTTCTGCTAACGTATCTAATAGAGGATCTCTAAAATGATGCAAGCTAGTTTCTTTCGTAGATGGTCCTATGCCCATAATAACACCTTCTTCCTATACCATAGCTCTTATCGCACCATCACGATACTCGTTTGGTGTAAGTAAGACTGGCATATTATTCATATCTATAATAGAAATTCCCTTATCTATTCCACTTGGTTCTATAGGAAATAGTTGATTATCATACATCATGCCCTGTCCAGCAACTTCTTTTACCAAAGCTACCTTAGGCTTCCCTGGATTCTGTTTGTTATAAAACTCATGTACCTCATCAGCATCTCTTCCACTTAAAACTTTCATAACTTCTCTTATATTTTGTAAATATACGTCAGAAAGTTCAAAAATCGAAAACGCTAAAGCTCTATCAAATTCCACATCTCTTTTTATAACAACGTCAATATGCACTAAATAATCATTATCAGCTGGTGAACCTGCTTTATTCAAAACAAGTTGTTCTTGTAATATTCCTTCCGAAGAACCAAATTCATGCATTTGCTTCCCTTCAGTATTAGCACCTGTCAAAAGCATATAAACTCCTGTTAATGTATGAGTTATCCCCTCTCCAAGACGTCCGATAACTTTGGTAGAAATTGGAACAACATCCATTATAGTGTTAACATAAATATTATGTTCTCTAGGTTTTATTATCTTTACTTCTACACTTTCAAAAATATTTTTATCATATTCTATTTCACTAGGAATAATTAGTTCATTATTTTCAATCTTAACCTTTTTTCCTATTTCAACATTTTTTATATGGAATGCCTTAATTTGTAATCTTTCTTTTGACATAATCATCATCCCTTACTACTTTATCAAATCCGCATTGAAACAGAACTCCTTCTGTTTTATAATACAGTTTATTTAATTAACAAAGGAGAGGGACAGCGTCCCTCTCCTTCTATAAAACTCCTATACGTGAGCTATGTACTCGAATGGAAGAGGAACTATTTTACCTGAACTTGGTATTTTTATTAGTTGCTCTAATGTTGCTTCTAAGATTTGTGTTTGTTGCTCAACGTTATTAGGTTCTCCAGCGTTAGCTCCCATTGGTACAAGTGGAGCAACGGCTCTTGGAGTACCGTTTTGACGCACTACTGGAGGTAGTGCTGCTATTAAGATTGTTGGAATACCTGCTTCCTCAATTGCTCTCTGCACGATCACGGCAGTTCTATGGCAAGTACCTCAACCAGCAGTTAAAATAACTGCATCAACATTTTCTGCTTTTAATTTTTTAGCTATTTCTGGTCCTGTAGAGTTTGTGAAAGCCTCTTGGTCTCCACCACCACCCATGAAACCATAGTGATATTCTGCTACGCTACCGATAGTTCCATTTTTAGCAAGTTCATGCAATCTATCGATTGGGAACATACAGTTAATGTCTTTGTTAGCGTCCGCATTGTCATATCCACCATGTGATACCATAAGATCTGTACTGTGTGCAGTATCTGGGATTTCACGATACGTAGTATCCCCTGCTAAGTTAAATCTTTTATCTGTTTTCAAGTGAACTCCTGCAGCAGTTGCTAATGCAACTTTCATATCTTTTAATTCTTTAGTTACTGGAGCCCAAACTGGTTTCGGTGTAATAGGTACAAAAATCTCTGATTGTAGACCTTCAAATATCGTTAATGACATTCTAATTTCTCCTTCCTACTATTCTTCTTCGTGTAATCTTCTATTTTTTACTTCTTCTTGTAACTTTTTAGTATTAATTATTGCATTTACATAATGTTCATCAGGTTCTTCATTTATAACCTCTGGGTAACTTAGTAAAAATGCTACTTCTTGTCCAATTTTTACTGGATATTCCGAAATTAACATTCTCATAGGAATTTTAAATTGCCCTAAGCGTCCTTTTATATCTATCGTAACGCTAGCATCGTTATGATCAACTATTATCCCTTCGAACACTCTTTCTGTAGATGCATATTTTAATTTTTCAATCATAACTTACTTCCTATCTTTATTATTAATCTTCTTTTTCGTAAATTTCTTGACGTTTTTTAGATTTTGGTAAAACTTGTTCGTTGTCAAGTAATTCTAGTTTTTGTCCTGTAGTTTTTTCGATAACTTCTACGTTATTTAATTTAACATTAGGATTCCATTTTCTTTCAGCTTTTTTAATTGTTCCGCCACCCATTTGTGTTTTAAGCATCGCTAAAGCACGAACAGCGTCTTCTTTACATAATGTGTTGTTTGAAAGAATTTCGTTTTCTATACCTTGTTTTGATTTGTTATTATCAACCATAGCTGACATGTATTCATTACCTACTACAAGAGCACCTTGTACTGCAGAATAAGTCATACCAACTACTGATACTCCACGCTTACCAATTTCTTCAATGTGTGAAGCAAAGTCGATGTGGTTATTACCAAATCCTTCTGTTGTTACGATAGCACCATCGATATCCATAGCTTCGATAGTCATACCAACACGTTTTGATACATAGAATTTTTCTGAGTTAGCTTGAGGTGATCCTACTAATAATACCCCTACTAAATCAATTTCTTCATCAGCCATAGCTTCAAGTACTAATGGTTCACGGTAGTAGTGTCTTGAAGTTTCTTTAGAAGCTGGCCCAATACATGTTAATGCGTGGATACCACCATCTAATACTTCTGTTGGTGCAAGCATAACTGGTAAGTTACCAAGGTCAACGTTTGGTTTTGCACCAAGTGTCCCTACTGGTTCAACTGGTAAAATCAAGTTATCGTGCATAGCACCTTGTCCCATGATTTCTTTAACGATTAATACTTTTTTATTTCCTGGATGACGATATTGTTCTAATTTAATATCTCCTACTACTAGGCTCTCATCATCTAGTTCTTTAAGAGCTTTACGAATTTCTTCTGTAATGTGGTCAAATGCTTTGTGTGCTGCTAATGGTCCTGGACGTTCCATGTTAGCTCCTGCTTTAATAGTTACTTGACCTTTAATGAAGATTTCACCTTTATCTGGAGCACCTGGACGTCCCCACATAATGTTTCTATCTAGTTCACCTTCTGAAGATCCAAACTCCCCGATTTGAACTCCGTTAGCATCAGTTCCTGTAAGAACCATTACTACACCTTTAAGTTCACGAGTAGTACCATGTCCAATTTCACCTTCTTCTTTAACAGCGATAGGTTGAACGTCCATGATTGTTTCACTGTAAGTATCATATTTATCAGGAGTGATGATTTCTAATTTAACATCTTCTACTAATTCTTCTGATTCTGTAGCTTCTTTACATAAATCTTCTGGTGTTCTTAATACTAAAGTTGTTCCTTGAATTTCAGTTTTTTCTCCAAATACTACTTTTTCAATTTTATAATGTTTTGTGTGAAGTGAACGAATAAATTTAGATTCACCTTCAACTTTTTCTTCTTTAACTTCTTCTGCTACAACCGCTTCTTCTTTAGCTACTTCAGTCGCTTTAGCTTCTACTACAGGAGCTGCTACTGGAACTGCTTGTGCTACTGGTGCTGGTTGCGAGAAAGCTGATAGAGGAATTTCTAAATTAATATTTTCCCCTTTTCCTATTTGAAGTTTAAATACTCCAGCATTAACTGGTGTTTGAGTTACTGGTGCAACTGGTTGTACTACCCCAACGGGAGCTACAGCCGGCTCTTCAGCAACACTTGCCTCTTCTTTAACTTCTTCTACTGCTTCTTCTTTAACTTCTTCTTTTTCTTCTCCACCTTGTACGGCATCTATAATACCTGGTGTAATTGGTACTAGAGCATCTGTTGTTTTCATCAGTTTTGCACCTAATACTTGTCCGATTGTTAATGCATCATCTGGGAAAGATAATAAACCTGAATCTACTAGATCATCAAATAATCCTGGATCTTCTAAGTTTTCAGGGCTAATTACGATACCTTCCTCAGCTCTGCAACAAAATACCGCCTTGTCGTTTAAATGTTCTTTTGCTGTTTCTGCTGTAATTGACATTACTTCTAACCTCCAACATTTTGTTTATTTTTTTATTTCTAAACTTCTATATAATTTATGACTGGCTGCGCGAAGTACATGGTCGGTACTATGATAAACTTTTACTCCTAACCTAGGAGCCACACCTGTAACGGTGTTAGTTCAATCTTGACAAGTACCGGCAATTACCGCTTTCGCGCCGTCTTTTTTCATTTTCAACACTTTTTCCGCTTGACCTGGACAGATTCCTGGAAGTTCGCAACGATATCTTCCATTTTTATCCTGTTTCATACGTTTACACATTTGAACAGAAACTACCTCTGCTCCCATGCCATCAGCAATTTGTCGAAGACGCTCTTCCCCTGCACCACATTCACAAATAAGAATCCCTACTTTATCTCTTTCTTGTGGATATGGCATAGCTACAAGTAACCCTCCAGTGGTCTTGTTGATAGCATCTTCCTCTTTTGCAGGTCTTCCTGTGAATGGACCCCCACGAACAATTTCTCCATGTGGATTAATATATCCGCCAGCTTTTTCTATAAATGGTTTTATTGGTAGTCCAATAGGAACATCTAAGAATATACTTGGGTTATTCACACGTCCGCCTACTGTTAAGTCTTTATCAATAAGTGGTTTATTATCTTCAATAGCTTCTGCAATACGTCTAATAGTCTCAACATTAGAAATAACTGCACCAGCAGCTAAAGGCAACTCACCAACTTGTAAAACTTTTCCTAAAACTTCACGAACTATTACACGTTCATCTCCTGCTGGATACATATCCGGCAAGATTTTGATACTAACTTTAGGTTCGTCTTTACAAGCTTTTCCCATTGCTAAAAGAGCTTTTCTATATTTAGTTTTAATAGCAACATATGCATGATCCGCTTCTGTTATCTCCATCATATACTTCAAACCACGGACAACAACTTCTGGGTGTTCTTCCATATATTTAACATTATGAGCTAAAATAGGTTCACACTCAGCAGCATTAGCAATAATACAACCACCTGGAATTTTCGTAGATAATTTTATTGAAGTAGGAAATCCTGCTCCCCCAAGACCAACAATCCCTGCATCTTTGATTTTTTGCAAATAATCATCAGAGTCAGGAATTCTAACATAGTCATCAGTTTGTTCTTTATCTAATTTCAACACAATATCCATCTCTGTTATTTCATCAACAATACCAGACAAACTTGCATGGATATTTGCACCCAATCCACTAGGTGTCGCAATAAGCTGTCCACGTTCTACATGATCACCTACATTAACAATCGCTTGACATGGTCCACCTACGTGCTGTTTCAACGGAATTTTAATTTTTTCAACATCAAACTCGTACATACCTTTTCCTCCTTTCCTTAAAATTTTTTCAAGCAGTAGTATAAAACTCCTACTAAATTTATTGTATAACAGTTGTGAAGTTTTTGCAAAACTTTTTTTCTTGATTTCTCAATTTTTTTTCAAAAATCCTTTTAAATTCTTTACCTTAATATTGCTAAATATTGTTATTCTCATATTTCTAAAAAAATTTTTTTCAATTTTCTTCTTTTTTAAATTTATTTCTTAATTGAAAGAAGTTATCAATTACTTTGAATACCCTATCATTTAGGAGATAATTGCACTTTTTATAATATCGTTTTTGCTTTTTTGATATTTATTTTTTATCCGTTCTATATATTTTACATTGACCATTAATTATGATACAATACCATGAAACTATAAAATAAAAGGAGAAATGTGATACAATTATCACAGTATAATTATAATGTTAAATTTTAAAAAAATTAGTATTGTTCTTTTAGCCACTGGTGTTGTTCTTACTGGTTGTTCTACTAAAGAGTCTAATTCTACAACTCAACAAAAAAAAGAAATTAAAACTATTTCTTTAGAAGACTTTACAAAAAACTTAAATAACAGTGAGTATCAATTTGTTGATACACGTAGTGATGAAGCATACAACGGTTTCAAAGAAGATAATATTAAAAATGGTGGACATATCAAAAATTCTATTCAGTATAGTGCTTCATTCATAGGAAAAGTGAATAAAAATAAAGAAGAAAAATTTATTAGCGATAAAGGTATTGATAAAAATAAAAAAGTGGTCGTATATGATACAAATAAAGATAATGTCGAAAAAGTTTCTGATAAACTTTCAAGTTTTGGATATGATGTTTATAAATTTGAGGACTACAAACAATTTGCTGATAATGATTCTAACAAAGATTCACTAATATCTTATCCAGAATACCAAAACCTAGTTTCTGCATCTTGGGTTAAAGATCTTCAAGATGGAAAAAAACCTGAAACCTATACAAACAATAATTATGCAATCTATGAAGTATCTTGGGGTGAGGGAGATAAAGCTGTAAATTATAAAGAACACATTAAGGGTGCTTATCACTTCAATACCGATTGGATTGAGGATGGCCCTGTATGGAACCTTCGTTCTGCAGATGAAATAAAAGCTAATCTTCTAAAACAAGGAATTACAAGTGATAAAACTATTATTCTTTATTCAGATGATGCCTCTGCTGCATTCCGTGTTAACTGGGCACTTAAATGGGCTGGTGTTAAAGATGTTCGTGTTATGAACGGTAATCTTAAACTTTGGAAAGAAAAAGGATACGAAACAGAGCAAACGGTCAACACTCCGAAAGAAGAAACTAATTTTGGAGTTGATATTCCTGCACACCCAGAGTACAATATATCTCGAGCAAAAGAAATGTCTGAAAAAGTAAAAAATGAGGGAATCAAACTTGTAAGTATTCGTTCTTGGGACGAATATCTTGGAAAAACTAGTGGCTACGACTACATTGAAAAAGCTGGTGAACCTGAAGGTGCTATCTTTGGTTTCTCTGGAGAAAACAAAGCTGATATGAGTGATTATTACGATCCAGACGAAACTCTTCGTAATCCACAAGAAATTTATAACTTGTGGAAAGGTCAAGGGATCAGCGAGACAGATAAAATAGCTTTATATTGTGGAACAGGTTGGAGAAACTCTATTCCATGGTTTATGACTCAATTAACTGGTCGTGCTAATACTTACTTCTATGATGGTGGATGGAATGACTGGCAATTAGACGGATCACTTCCTGTTGCTGATAATAAAGATAAAGGTCAAAAACCAGATTCAAAAAATGATTATAAATAATTAATTAAACTCTTTATTTTATATATAAGTTTAATTATAAGTATAAAGTAAAATAGAAAATTCTTAAGCTGTATCTTTTTCACTTAAGAATTTTCTTTTTGATTTTTTTCTTTATAAAAAATTCTGTATATGGCATTTGCATATACAGAATCTACTAATATTAATCTACTATTTATCAATTTCTTCCAGTTTTTCTTTTAAGTAACCGACTAGCTCATTTTTCAGATCACTCTCTAGTGCAAAATCTATTGTAGTTTTTACAAAACCAATAGTTTCACCTACATCATAACGTTTACCTTCAAAGTCATACGCATAAACATTTTCTTCTTCATTTAGCATTTGAATAGCATCCGTTAATTGAACTTCTCCTCCTACTCCAACTTGTTTTTTGGCTAGGTGTTTGAAAATTCCTGGATTAAGTACGTATCTTCCCATAATAGCAAGATTAGAAGGAGCTGTTCCTTTTGCCGGTTTTTCCACAAAAGTTTCTACCTCATACAGTTTTCCATCTTGTCCTTTTGGTGCAATAATACCATATCTATAAGTTTGATCCTCTGGAACAGTTTGAACTCCAATAACAGAACAACCTGTTTTTTCTGATTCATCTATTAATTGTTTAATAGCTGGTTTTTTATCGTTTACTACTATGTCATCTCCTAAAAGAACAGCAAATGGCTCATCTCCAATAAAACTACGAGCAGTAAGTATTGCATCTCCTAAACCTGCCATCTCTTTTTGTCTAACATAATGTATGTTGGCTAAAGTAGTTGGGTATTTTACTTTTTCCAACATTTCTAATTTACCTTTATTTTCTAATTCCACTTCTAATTCTACATTTCTATCAAAATGGTCTTCTATTGCTCTTTTTTGTTTTCCTGTAACAATTATTATATCTTCAATTCCTGCTTTAACCGCTTCTTCTACTATATATTGAATAGTAGGTGTATCTATTATCGGCAACATTTCTTTTGGCAGTGCTTTAGTAGCAGGTAAAAATCTCGTCCCGTAACCTGCCGCCGGAATTATCGCTTTTCTTACTTTTTTCATATATTCACCTATATTTCCTTTAAATTTTATCAAAACTATAATATCATGTTTTCTACTTTTTGGCAAATACTTATTATCCCTTTTTATAAAAAACAAACATTTTTCTCACTAAAAGTCATTTTCTCACCTTTAATAGTCATTTTTAAACATTTTTTATACTAACAAATAATCTAAAAGTAATATTTCATGCCATCTAATATTCAAACATTTTTCTAACAATTATTAACTACTTTATAAGCTGTATTTCTGCCAACAAATCTCCCCTTATTACTTAATAGTTTTTAATTAAAATAAGTTGGATAATTACCGCCTTTATTTTTTTAACAGTAACTATCCAACTTTCAAATACTTTTAATTATTGTTTAGTGCCTGAACCACAACATTAGTTGTTTGCTCTTTTCCATTTCTGTAATAGGTAACTTTAATGGTATCACCTATTTTTGTTTTTTCAAATAGATATTTTCTAACGTTTGCAACATCTTTTATGTCTTCACCATTTATTTTTGTAATAATATCATATTTTTTCAATCCTGCTTGAGCAGCTGGAGTATTATTTTCCACTGCACGAATTACCACACCTTGTTTCCCACTGTAATTCAACTCAGATCTCACTAAATCGCTATCTAATGAAGTTATTGAAACTAGTTGCACCCCTAGAGCTGGACGAACTACTTTTCCTGATTTTTCTAATTGTTCTGTTATTAATTTTACCTCATTAGATGGTATTCCAAATCCTATACCTTCTGCTGAAACTTCTGAAGTCGCTTTTGCAATCTTAGACTCATTTATTCCTATTAATTTACCTTCACTATTAATCAATGCTCCACCACTGTTACCCGGATTAATTGCAGCGTCCGTTTGGATTACCGTTTGATTCCAATCACTAACTCCATCACCATCGACATCCATTGGTATTTGTCTATTAACCGCTGAAACTATTCCTTTTGTAACTGTATTTGACAAATTAACATCTAAAGGAGAACCTATGGCAAAAGCCGTTTCACCTACTGCAACTTTATCACTATCGGCAAAATCCATTGTCGTAGTTACATTCTCTCCACTAATTTTCAGCACTGCAAGATCAGTCCAAATATCGGTTCCTACTACTTCAGCATTAACTCTCGTTCCATCACTTAAAATTACTGACAGTTTCTTAGCCCCACTTACTACATGGTTATTTGTTACTACATATGCCGTATTTCCTGATTTTTTGTAAATTACACCACTTCCACTTGAAGCAGCTTTTAACTCTCCTGAACTATTTTGTGATGAACCTCTTCGTCCAGAATTTCTTGAACTCCCACCTAATGCTGATTCTAAACTATTATTAGAAGCATTTTGATAATTAACTACTGAAACTACTGCATCTTTCGCTTTTGAAATTGCATTGACTGCTGTTGTTTGATTATCCTTATCTTCTTTAGTTGTAGTTACACTTGACGTTCTCAGTGCTTTTCCTGTCCCCATAACAGCTTGTGCTCCAAAAACACTGGTCGCTCCAAGTGCAAATGCCGCAAACACTGTTAAAAATAATTTCCCATAGTTTTTATCTTTCGGTGCTTCATCCTCTTGTGTTTCTAAATCATCAAAAACATCATTACTATAATATTGTTGCTCGTTATATTGGTCTGTTTCACTATTATACTGCTGGTCACTACTAGCTTGTGATTGATTACTATATCGCTGTTCACCATTATTTTCAGAATTATTATAATAAGTTTTACTATCTTGCTCGCTCATATTTGTTTGTTGTACGCTTCGCTCAGAGTTTTGATAGTTACTTAGAGATTGTGTATTATTTTCCTCGTTATTATAATTTCCCAAATTTTGATTATCTCTATTATTTTTAGTTTCCATAAAGTCCTCCTTAATGTTTAACTTTTTTATTTTAATTAAAAATGATATTATCCGCTAAAAAACAATTTCCATATACAAAGACAAAATAATTATAATTCAAAACGAGCCACCTAAGTTTTGATAAAACAAAACTTCCTAGCACATTAACATTATAAATAGAATTGATATATCATTTTCCACCTCTACCAATTTTCTTAAGTTACTTACATCTTAACAAGAACAGCTTAAACAAAGTTTAAAGATGACTTTAAATAAAATTAATATTTTACAAATATAAAAAATAGAATTCAAAATCTAAAATTAGCAAAAAGTTAACTTAATCATAACCTTTGTAAATAAAAAACTTTGAATTCCATCTATTTATATTTTTATTTAAACCTAAGAGTTAGAAACTGTAAAAATCTCAGCACATTAAATAGCACAAAAAAGATTACAATATAGTAATAAATAAAATTTATATCAACATTATTTTTTAAAATATAAAATATACTTCCTATTACTAATATTAAATTAATGACAAACTGAATAATAAACTTCTTATAAATTATCACAAGTATTAATTGAACAATTAGTAATATAACTAAAAATGTTAAAATTAAATTTATATTTGTTGGGGTAAAATATTTTGGAAATTTATATATATTCCTAAATGTAATATGTCTAACCATTCCCATTTTTCTATCTTTAAAATAATTCCACCCTAAAATAGCAATTACCAACAGAACCTCTAATAAAATTACTGTTACATAAGTCTTTTTAAATCTCACCTTTTGCAGCATTAAATACTCCTTGTTTTTGTTTTTTTTAAATGTTATAATTATTGTATAATTATATAGAAAAAGAAGATTATATGCAACATCAATGTTTTAAAGATATATAGTTTTGTTGCTAAAAAATTTTCTTGAGGTTTTTGATGAAAATAAATAGATATTTTTCTGTACTAGGTTCCCTAGTTTTAGTTTTTATGTTTTTATATACATTTAAATTGAATTTTGATTTATCTCGCAAGTTAAATGTTTTTAATTTTGGCGTAACTTTCTTAATTTTTATTTTATGGCTTGTTGCGGGGTATTTATTTTTGATAAAAGATGTTCTTAAAAGTCCCGAAAAAGAAAAAAACGGCATAGTTCTTGTCTTAGTACTCTTAGCAATTATTTTCTTTTACTATAATCCTCTACCTAATCCGGATAACTTTTTTGTAGAAATTCCTAGAGTAACTTTCTTTCTTTTAACTTTGGTCATATTTATTTTACTTGTTGTAATTTTTTGGAAAGAAACTTTAACACTAACCATTTTTGCTATATTTATTCCAATAACTGCACAAAGTTATTTAGTAAATATTCTTAGCAATACTACATATACTAGCTACACCCTTTATATCGTTATTGTATTCGTTGCATTTGCTTATGGAATAAATTATTTTAAAAATAAATAATATAAAAAACACTGGTCGACAGCTAAATTTTACCAGTGTTTTCTTTATTATAAATATTGTCTGTATATTTTTTAGATTAACACTATATACTTACCGCAAATATCCGAAAAAAACTTTTGAATATCTCCGGCTTTTAAATACTCTTCTTGAGCCTCATCTACAATGTAATTGTCGCTCGCCTCCATTACAGCAAGTAATCTTTCAAACGTATCAGCAAACATCCCCTCATCTTCATTCAAAATATAATTAAACTTCTGTTCAGCAAAAAACGGTGCAAAAACCTCGCGGAATGCTCCTTGACGAATTCTACCTATCAAATTTTTACCTCCTTCAAGTGCAAACATATCACCTTGTTTTCTTACGAAGTCATAAGCTTTTGCATAATTAGAAAAAATTTGAAACCCTTGCACTTCTTTATATTCTCTAAAAACAGGTATTTTTAATCCCTGCTCAATGTACAAATTTTTATCAATTATTACGTAAATTTCTTCTAAATCCCAGAATTCTTTTGCTATGTAGTAAAACGCAATTCTCCATCTACTGTCTCCCTTAGGTAATCTCTTAAATGTTGCAATCTGTTCTACTAGTTTTATATCTTTTTCCATCAAAAATTCCTCTCTTTTTATTATTCTTACTTCTAATACCTCAATTTTTTAAAATTATATCGAATTTAAAATCAATCAATTTGAATTAGTGTTCCTATTCTTTTTTTTGTCTGATTATCTAATCTATAAGAGAAAAATTTATCATTGTCCCTAACTGTACAAAAATTACTAATTTTAATATTTTTCTCTAAGATACCACTTCTTAAAAGTAATTCTTTATTAATTGCCCATAGATTTAAAAAATATTTTTCCGCTTTTTGTTTATAATACTCCTTTATACGGAGATCAGAAAATTTTTGAATAAGTTCATAGGAAACTTCATAATTTTCACAAGAAATAGATGGACCTAAAATAACTTTAATATTTTTTTCTTCACACTTATATTTCTTCATCATAATTCCTATTATTTCCCCAGCAATATTACTAAAAGTTCCCCTCCAACCTGCATGTGCAAGTGCAACTGTCTTTGTAACTTTATCATAAAAAACCAACGGGACACAATCTGCAGTAAAAATCAATAATGGGACTTCTGTTAAATGTGTTACTAATCCGTCTGCTTCGAAACCATTTTTTCTAATATCCTCACTCGATTTTATAATGCGAACATCACTACCATGTACTTGAGTATTAAAAACTAAATTTTTAAAATTCAAATTATACTCTTGACATATATTTGCTATATCTTCACTATTCTTTGCATCAAGATTTCTTTTCGTAAATAATACTTTTATATTATCATCTTCTATAAAATATATATTATCTCTCTCTTGCATAAATAAACCTCCACTACTTCTCGAATTTATATTCATAAATACATTCTGTAAATTCAAAATCAAAAAAACATCTTGTTGATCTTCTCTTTGTGTCAACAAAATCTTGTTTTTCATAAAAAGAGCGAGCCTTCCTATTTTCTCTCAAAACCCTTAGATATATTCTATCACAAAACTTTAAATTCTTGAGTACTTTTTTTAACAACAACTTACCAAAACCATATTTTTGAAATTTAGGTAAAATATTTAATGTATATATTTCATAATCATAAGCTAGCTCTTTTTGACGACTTTTGCCATACATAATAACACCTACAATTTTATCCTCTATACTAACCACATATCCCTGAATTTCTCCTTCTATAATCCCATGTTTTATATTTTCCGCCCATTTTTCTACAGAAATACTTTCTAAAAAATTAGTGTTTATAATGTTTTTGTAAGTAGTACCCCAAACTTCTTTATTTAACTTTGCTACAGCTACCACATCTTCGTTAGTTATTTTTCTAAGCATACTACTAATCACATCCTTTAATAAAAATTTATTCTTTTTACCAATTTTAAATTTTATAATATTTCTTTAATTGATCATAAACATAAGTGAATTTCCACTATTTCCTCTTATAGTTTTATTTTACTATTTTATTCTGAAACTAATACCTAATCAAAATCCGAAGAACCTATGTCCTCCGGATTTTTTCTTGGATTATATTTCTTTATTCTACTAAATCTAAGTAAACTTTTTTACTAAAATTAGTTGAATTAAGCACTGTACGAATAGCATTTATCACTGTCCCTTTTTTTCCGATTATTCGACCGCAATCATCTGGGTGAACAGTTAAAATGTAATGTTCACGTGCATTTTTTACCAATTTTTCTATTTTAATTTCTTCTTTATGTTCTACTATTTCACTTACAATATTATAGATTAATTCTTCCATATATATTCTCCTTATTTTGCTACAATATTTACTAATCTTCCTGGAACAACTATTACTTTTATAATTTGTTTTCCTTCTACTAAATTTTTAACTTCTTCATTTGTTAATACTATCTGTTCTAATTCTGCAGGAGTTAAATCTTTTTTAACATCTAATTTAGTTTTGACTTTCCCCATAAGTTGAACAACTATCTCTACAGTATCACTTACTAGTTTAGTTTCATCAAATTTTGGCCATGCTACATATGAGATTGAAGATTCATTACCATAAATTTCCCACATTTCTTCCGCTAAGTGTGGTGCAAATGGTGCTAAAAGTTGGATAAATCCTAATGCGTATTCACGTGGAATATATTCAGCTTTATAGCAGTCATTAACGAACACCATAAGTTGCGAAATTGCAGTGTTAAATCCTAGTGTTTCAATATCTTCTGATACTTTTTTCACAGTGTAGTTATAGCTAATCTCTAGCTCTTCATTAACTTTATCTTGGATTTTTTCGTTTACTTTTCCTGTTTCTTCATCAACAAACAAACGATACACTCTATCTAGGAATCGACGTGATCCATCAAGCCCATTCTCACTCCATGCAATAGAGGCATCAAGAGGTCCCATAAACATTTCATAAACACGAAGAGTATCTGCTCCATGCGAAACAATAATATCATCTGGATTTACTACATTTCCTTTTGATTTAGACATTTTTTCAGGACGACCATCTTTCCCTTCTGCAAGAATCATACCTTGGTTAAATAATTTTTGGAATGGTTCACGAGTTGGGACTAATCCTAAATCATAAAGAACTTTGTGCCAAAATCTAGCATATAATAGATGAAGTACAGCATGTTCTGCTCCTCCAATATACACATCTACCGGCAACCAATATCTTAACTTTTCTGGATCTGCAAACATTTCGTTATTATGAGGATCAATATAACGTAAATAATACCAACAAGATCCCGCCCATTGAGGCATCGTATTAGTTTCTCTTTTACCTTTTTTACCAGTTTCTGGATCAACAACATTCAACCATTCTTCTATATTAGCTAGTGGACTCTCTCCAGTTCCTGATGGTTTTATATTATCAGTCTCAGGAAGCAATAATGGTAACTCACTATCTGGAACAGTAGTCATAGTACCATCTTCCCAATGAATAATCGGAATAGGCTCTCCCCAATAACGTTGTCTTGAAAATAACCAATCACGTAATTTATAAGTTACTTTGCTACGTCCTACATTATTTTTTTCTAAAAATTCTATGATTTTAGCAATAGCATCTTCATTATTAAGTCCATTAATAATCTCAGAATTAATATGATTACCATCCCCATAAAAAGGAACAACTACTTCACCATTATCTTCAATAACTGGCGTTATTTCTAAATTGAATTTAGTAGCAAAATCGTAATCACGTTCATCATGAGCAGGAACTGCCATAACAGCACCAGTACCATAAGAAGCCAATACATAATCAGCTATCCAAATCTCTACTTTTTTTCCACTAACAGGATTTATCGCGTAAGCTCCTGTGAATACTCCTGTTTTATCTTTATTAAGGTCTGTTCTTTCTAAATCAGATTTGCGTTTTACTAAATCTAAATACTCGTTTACCGCTTCTTGCTGCTCACTAGTAACAATTTTTTCTACTAATTTGTGTTCAGGCGCAAGTACGCAGTAAGAAACCCCATAAATTGTATCTGCACGAGTGGTAAATACTGTAAAACTTTCTTCAATTCCATATATTTCAAAATCAATTTCTGCTCCTTGGGATTTACCAATCCAGTTTCTTTGCATAGCCTTCAAACTTTCTGGCCAATCAAGAATATCAAGATCAGCTAAAAGTTGTTCTGCATAATCTGTAATTTTCAAAACCCATTGACGCATAGGACGACGCTCTACTGGATGTCCTCCACGTTCAGATTTACCATCAATAACCTCTTCATTAGAAAGAACTGTTCCTAATGCTGGACACCAGTTTACAGGAACTTCATCAACATAAGCAAGTCCTTTTTCATAAAGTTTTTTAAAGATCCATTGTGTCCACTTATAATAATTAGGATCAGTAGTATTTACCTCACGATCCCAATCATAAGAAAAACCTAATTCTTTTATTTGGCGACGGAAAGTGTCAATATTTTTCTTAGTAAATTCTCTTGGATCATTACCTGTATCTAAAGCATATTGTTCAGCAGGCAGACCGAATGCATCCCACCCCATAGGATGAAGAACATTATATCCATTCGCTCTTTTATATCTACTTAGAATATCAGTTGCGGTATATCCTTCTGGATGCCCTACGTGTAATCCTGCTCCTGACGGATAAGGAAACATATCCAATGCATAAAATTTTTCTTTTATATGATCATCTAATGTTTTAAATGTTTTATTTTCTTCCCAATATTTTTGCCATTTCTTTTCTATAACTCTATGGTTATATACCATAAAAACACACTCCTTCGCTTCAAGTTGTCTCCCCTATAGTATACCAATTTTATACATATTTCGCAATAGGTGAGTTGTTGAATGCTAAACGTTACCTCTAAACTTAAAAGTAAAAGATGACAACGCAGATATCCGCTTTGTCATCTTTATATAATCCTTAATTTTTAAAAATTGCTATAAAAGCTCCTCCTAATCTTGTATCCGAAGGATCTGTACTTCTTTGATTCCAAATCGTATTTATGTCATACCATTTCCCTGTCGTATATGAGCTATCTGGATCCATAGCTTTAGTTTTCCCATTATTATAACCACTAAGTACTATTGCATGTGTTAATCCTGCTCTTGTAAATATTCCACTCCCCACTGTTGCGTATACAGGTTGTCCTTTTTGTAACACAGAAATCAACTGCTCTTTTGATTGTATAACACTATAACTAAATCCCCATCTTTTTATCGCATGAGCCGCTCCTAAAGCTGTTGTTCCTATTTCTCTAACATTCATCTCATTTGTTTCATTATAAATTATATCAGCTACTTGAACCGGTGTTGTAGGTTTTCCCAAGCCTGTGAAAATCATAGATAGTGACGTTGGAACACACCCACTGGCTTTCATATTAGCAAAACCATATTTTCTACTCCCCCAACGTGGATCTCCTTGGCAGTATTGTGGCATATTTAAAGCTGGTGTAATAGTGGAAGTAACATCAGGTATCCATTTCCCATCACTTCCCACATAATATCTATTATTATCTACCCAGCTATTTGTTGACATCTTTCCATCTGCTCCTAGCCAGTAGTTCCCTGCCCATTTATTTCTTGCATAACTTCCATCTTGATTTAAATAATACCACGCTCTATAGTTATTATCGTATACCCATGAATTAGTCAGCATTGCTCCATTTTTTCCTAGGTAGTAATTTCCCACCCATGTATTTTTTACTGGTGTTCCATTCTGATTATAATAATACCACGTATTCCCTTCTTTTTGCCAACCTGTTTTCTTAGCGTTTTTTACCCAGAATCCATCATTTCCTACGTAATATTTATTATTATCTACCCAGCTATTTGTTGACATCTTTCCGTCTGCTCCTAGCCAGTAATTTCCTGCCCACGCATTTTTTACTAGCGACCCAGATTGATTATAATAATACCATGTATTCCCTTCTTTTTGCCAACCTTGTTTTGCATATACTGTCTTTTCTACCATACTATTTACTGTTATTGGAGTGATTAACACCATCAACATTCCCAAACTAAATTTTATATTATTTTTATTCATTGTATATTTTTCACCTCTGCTATTTATAAATTACTCAACTTCTATTTTATAATATAGTTTTAAATATTTCAAAATATACCATAAATATAACTATATGGATACATCTTTCATATAGTTATAGCATTGTCAATATCCGATTAAATCCCTTTCACTCCAGATTTTTGTCAATTTTTTCTACTTTATTCAATTATTATACATTATCAAAATTTTGTTTTTAATTGACAGTTTACCTCCGTTACTTTAAAATTAAGAATATAAAATTATAGGAGGAACTTATCTTTTTTGATAAGAACAAAATAATATGAGTAAAAAAATACTAGTAACAGGTGGGGCTGGGTTCATTGGCTCTCACACTTGTATAGAATTATTAAATAGTGGAAATGAAGTAGTTGTTGTGGATAATCTTTACAACGCTAATAAAAAAAGTTTAGAAGTTATAGAAAGAGTTACTGGAAAAAAAGTAACTTTTTATGAAATTGATGTTCGTGATGAAGAAAAACTTAATGAAGTTTTTGAAAAAGAAAAAAATATTTTTGGAGTAATTCACTTTGCCGGACTTAAAGCAGTTGGTGAATCTTGTCAAATCCCTTTAAAATATTATGACAATAATGTTGCTGGAACTACTACATTGTGTAGAGTTATGGAAAAAAATAATTGTAAAAATATAATTTTTAGTTCTTCTGCAACAGTTTATGGTGATCCGCACACACTACCAATTAAAGAAGATTTTCCTTTATCAGTAACTAATCCTTATGGACGTACTAAACTTATGCTTGAAGAAATTCTTGGAGATATTTATACTGCTGACAATGAATGGAATGTTGTACTTCTTCGTTATTTCAATCCTATTGGAGCTCATGAAAGTGGTGATCTTGGTGAAGACCCAACAGGTATTCCAAACAACTTACTTCCATACGTAATGCAAGTGGCAGTTGGTAAATTGGAAAAAGTTAATGTTTTTGGTAATGATTTTGATACGCATGACGGTACTGGGGTGCGTGATTATATACATGTTGTAGATCTTGCTCGTGGACACGTATCAGCCCTTAAAAAATTAGAAAAAGGTAGTGGTCTTACTAAGTATAATCTAGGAACAGGTATTGGATATTCTGTTTTAGATATCGTTAAAAGTGCCGAAGAAGCAGTGGGACATGAAATACCATATGTAATCGCACCTAGAAGAAGTGGTGATATCGCTGCATGTTACTCTGATCCAACCAAAGCAAAAGAAGAATTAGGTTGGGTTGCAGAATTTGATGTGAAACGTATGTGTCAAGATTCATGGAGATGGCAAAGCAAACATCCTAATGGATTTAACGAATAAAAATTCTTCTTAACTCTCTATTTATCAAATCAATAATCAACATATAAATATTGAATTAATAAAAAGATAGACGGAAAAATAAATTTTCCATCTATCTTTTATTTATAAATCGCCATAAATGCCCCACCTATAGCTGTGTCTTCTGGTCCCAAACTTCTCTCATTCCAAATATCTTCTACACTGTACCATTTATTAGTTTTATACATATTATCTGGATCTATCGCTTTAGTGTTTCCATTATGGTATCCACTTAATATTATGGCATGTGTGCTATAACCATTAACAAAAATCCCATGCCCTACAGCTCCATAAACAATTTTCCC
The DNA here is from genome assembly GCF_000425665.1 of Gemella cuniculi DSM 15828. GTDB lineage: Bacteria > Bacillota > Bacilli > Staphylococcales > Gemellaceae > Gemella > Gemella cuniculi. The sequence goes on along the minus strand of NZ_AUDW01000019.1, from coordinate 1,248 downwards.
ACTCTTTAGTGCTGCCACTAGCTCATTTTTAGAATTTATGACCCTATAATTAAGCCCCCAATGCACAATTGCCTCTTTTGCACCAAGACTTGATGTTCCTGTAAAAGTGGTATTCATCTCCATTGTTGTACTATATATGTAATCTGCCACTTGAACTGGTGTTACCTCTTCTTTTATTGCTGAAATAATCATAGCTAGTGAGGTTGGCACACACCCTGTTATTCTGAGATTAGATAGTCCATATCTTTTATTTCCCCATCTCGCATCAGCTTGATAATATTGAGAAAACTCCATTGGCTCCACAGCATTTTTCTGATCTTTATAATCTCTTATCACTGAATTATTTTCATAATAAATCCACTTGTTTTGCTGATCTTTTATCCATTCTGCACTAGCTGATGTAGAAACTACAGTTATTGATACTATACTTATCCCAAATGATGTTATTAATTTTTTTATCAAATTATTAAACCTCACTTTATTTATTTTACAAGACAATTATCTTCATTATACTATTTTTTTCTTTATGAAACAAATAGGAGCGACTTGAAAATCATGATTTTAATATAAAAATCATCTTTTTATAAAGTCACTCCACTTCCTACTTATAAATTTTCCATTAATACACTGGTCTCGCATATCCTTTTATATAACGAGAATTCCAATCGTAAGTTTTTCTATTCACTTTTGTTTTTTCTTTACTACCTACGTAATCAGCTGAATTACCTTCTATCGTAGTGATCATTCCATTATTCACAGATTCTACTATACCAATATGGTCAGCCCAACCACCGCCATCCCAATCAAATGTGACGATATCACCTTGTTTCGGAAGACTTTTACCTTGCCATATTCCTTTTTGTTGCAGAATATTAATGTGACGTTGAACACCACATTCTCTCCCAATTAGGTTACTAAGTCCTGCTTGTTGAAAAACTGTAGTTATAAATATATCACACCAATCATCTGAATATTTAGCGGTATAACCTACTGGTTTTGGATTAATCGAATTATATGCGTCTATTATTTTTCTATGTTCATTAGATCCAGATTTTACACCTAAATAGTCACGAGCTATGTCTAAAACTTTATTCAAATTACGATTATCTGAACTTGTTATCTTAAAATTTTTTATCCAGGAGCCGTCACTTCCTACATAATATTTACTATTATCTATCCAGCTGTTTGTCGCCATTTTCCCATCTGCACCTAACCAGTAATTTCCTGCCCATGCATTTTTTACTAATG
>NZ_AUDW01000018.1 GCF_000425665.1 Gemella cuniculi DSM 15828 | reverse complement strand
TAATAAAGCTTTAAAGTCCTTTACCTCTGATAGAGGAAAAGAATTTTCTTGCTATAAAGATGTAGAAAAGATGGGAATAGATTTTTACTTTGCAGATCCATATTCTTCTTGGCAACGAGGTTCTAATGAGAATAGTAATGGTCTTTTTAGGGACCCTAAAAAGACTAATTTGAGTAATATTAATTTGACTGAACTAATTGAAAATTTAGTCCAATTGAATAATAGACCAAGAAAATGTCTAAATTTTTCAACACCATTCGAAGCATTGTTACACGAGATTAATTTATTGAGTTAGGTGTTGCACTTTTATTTGCAATTCACCTTTTATTAAAAAATTCAGCACAATAAACTTTTTTATGTTATAATAAAATGTGGGTTGTTATATTGTTTTTAAAAAGGTTTAACAATAATATTAAAACATAATTAATAGATTATAGTGAAAAAATATAATTACATGATTTTATTATAAATTAAAGAAAATTATTTTTTATCTGAATAAAAAGTAGCTGCTGTTTATTGTAAGTTTTTTAATAAAATCAAAATTAAGAAAGGAGACTATTATGATAGCTGATTATCTATCAAATATAAGTACGTTAGCATTGATTATTCACATTTTGGATGTTGCACTTGTCTGGTTGTTAGTTTATAAACTTTTGTCATTATTAAAAGGTACTCGTGGTATGCAACTGGTTAAAGGTATTTTGATTATTATTGGTCTTAAAATATTTTTTAATTTTATAGGTTTTACAACTATGACCTATATTTTTGATCAAGTGGTTACTTGGGGAGTGTTAGGAATAATAATTATTTTCCAGCCAGAATTAAGACGTGCTTTAGAATATATAGGAAGAGTACAGCTATCAAATATTCTTAATTTTAATTATAAAGATGTAGAAAAAAATAAAAGGGAACAAATCGTTAAATCTGTGGTTGATGCGTCCAGGCATATGGCAAGAAGAAGGATTGGAGCTTTAATAGTATTAGAAAATCAAACAGGACTTGATGAATATGTGGAAAGCGGAATAGAAATTAATGCAGAAGTTACTAATGAACTTATTATTAATATTTTTATACCAAATACACCGCTTCACGATGGGGCTATGATCGTTAGTAAGGATAAAATAAGGGCAGCAAGTTGTGTTTTACCACTTTCTGATAATAGAAGTATATCTAGTAGTTACGGAACAAGGCATCGTGCTGCATTAGGATTATCAGAGCTTACGGATGCAATCGTTGTTGCAATATCTGAAGAAACTGGTAAGATTACAGTTTGTCAAAATGGTAAGTTGACTACGGATTTTAACGAAGAAAACTTAACCAAGTATCTGACTAATAATTGGCAACAAAATAAAGATAAAATTATATAAGAGGTGATATTATGAGATTAAAAGAAAAGAATCAATTAAAGTTAATATCATTTTTAATAGCAATATTATTATTTATTTCTGTAAATCAAAATTTTAGAAATTTGTCTGTAGTAGGTGTTAGTGATAATACGGCAACAGCATGGGTAACAGATGTACCACTTGAGGTTGATTATGATAGAGATAAGTTATATGTAGTAGGAATACCGAATACAGTTTCTGTAAAAATAAGTGGCTCACCTTCAAAAGTTCAGAAGGAGAGTGTTGCTAAAAATTTTAAAGCAAAATTAAATTTAAAAAATGCTCAAATAGGTGACGATCAAAAGGTGAAACTTGAGGTTGAAGGACTTGATAAGAGTTTAGAAGGTACAGTTGAACCTAATACAATAACTATTTCTATAAGAGAAAAAGTAACAAAAGAGTTTAAAGTTACACCAATAGTTCGAAAAGAGAGGCTTCTAATTGGTTATGAAATAGATAAACTTAGTGTTACTAACGAAACTGTGAAAATATCAGGAGATGCTGATAGTATAAATAGGATAAAAGAAGTACGTGCGGAAAGCGAAACAAGAACAAAAATCAATAAAAATATTAAAGAAGAAGTAAAATTAATTGCTTATGACAGTGATTATAATAAAATAGATGATGTTCAGATTGATCCTGGTACGACTGTAATGAGTATTGATTTAAAAAATGTTGAAAAAGAAGTTCCTATTCAAGTTAATACTGTTGGAAATTTACCACAAGGTTATGAACTTGTCAGTGTTACACCTGATGTTAGCAAAGTAACGGTTCGTGCTGAGACTCAAAGTGATTTAGATAAGATTAATGAAATGTATGTTGATGTTGATTTGAGTGATATAAAAGAAGAGACAGAAGAAAGAAGCAATTTAAAAATATATTCAAAAGAAGATGTACGAGTAGCTGCCGATACACCAATAGTAAAGGTAACTATAAAAGTGAAAAAAAGGTAGAAGATTAAATGGATAAAAAATTATTATTTTTGGCTATTAATATGCTTGTAACTGTTCTTAGTTTAGGTATAATAATAGGGACAATGTTTATAGAAAATGAGAGAACAAAATTAATAGCTATAGTTGTGGCAGTAATTATTTTAATAGTTCAAAAAATCATTGAGATAATAGTGATTAAAGAAACTAGGAAAGTAAGTTTTGTAATATTGATTATAATAATTATTGCTGCAGGATATTTTGGCTATAGACTATTTTAATAAAATGGGTTGTAGGAGTTAACTTGAAAGTAGAAAAGGATGTAAACTTTTGAGTTACTCCTTTCAACAGTTTAGATTATAATTGAGATATTGAAAAAACTTATTCATATTAATTTTAAGGTTAGTGTAGTATTATGTTTTTATAATATCGAATAATTTTTATTTTAAATTTAGTAGAATACGAAAAAATATTTTTTGAATTTTATAATACAATACTTTATTGTTTAGGAGATATATAATGGAAAAGTTGTTTTCATCAAAAATATATATATACCATAGATTCAAGTTGATTATGATGCTTGATCTATTTATTGTTTTATTAGGGACTCTCGCTTCTATTTTTTTAGGGAGAAATGGTTATCCTTTTGAAATGTTGGAAAATCATGGAGCGAGTATTTTAGAATTTTTAATTATTTCATTAGTTGTTTATGGAATACTATTTCGATTATTTGGTATAAATAAATCTTTATGGTCATATTTGGGCGTTAATGAAATTGTTAATATTTGTGCGTCTATTTTAATTGCGGATCTTATTTGCAGTGTACTGTACCAACTTATGTTACCTGATACTTTTTCCAATGTGCGTTTTGCAATATTCTCTCCACTTTTAATAGTGGCGGGTGTGATGTTCCTAAGAATGCTGTACAGAGCTTTAAGAGAAAGAGAAGCAAGTGTTCATGGGAAAAATTCTTATAAAAATACATTAATAATAGGAGCAGGGGATGCGGGATATATTCTTTTAAAAGAACTTTCTAAGAACAACGTATTTAAAGCTAGTGTAGTTGGACTTATTGATGACAATAGAAAAAATTCAATTATTAGTGGAGTAAGCGTCCTAGGGACTACTTATGAACTTTTAAAAATTATCCCTAAGTATGAGGTTGAGCAAGTATTTTTAGCAATACCTTCAATAGGTACTTATGATAAAAATAGAATACTAAATATTTTAAAAGAAGCTGATGTAAGTGTTAAGGTTATGGGTTCAGGAATAACTCTTGAAGAAGGAGAGAGCATTTCTAAGCACCTTAAAGATGTTTCAATAGAAGATTTATTAGGACGAGGTGAAGTTAAACTTTCTCAAGGAGAAATACGTAGTTATCTTCGTGGGAAAAATGTTCTTGTGACAGGCGCAGGGGGTTCTATTGGAAGCCAAATCGTCCGAGAAATTTTTAAATTTAAACCTCAAAATTTAATCTTGTTGGATATTAATGAAAATGCATTATATATGCTAGAGAGAGATTTAGATTTTGAAAAATCTCATATTAAAGATTATGAAAATATAAATTATATTTCGGAAATTGTAAGTATTAGAGATAAACAGGCATTAAGAGAAGTTTTTGATAAATATAAACCAAATGTAGTATTTCATGCAGCTGCACATAAACATGTGCCTTTAATGGAACGTCGTCCACAAGAAGCAATAAAAAATAATGTTTTTGGTACTAAAAATGTTATGGATGTTGCTATCGAAAAAGAAGTAGAGAGATTTATAATGATTTCTACAGATAAAGCGGTTAATCCAACTAATGCAATGGGAGCATCCAAGAGATTGACAGAAATTATTCTTCAATCAAAAGGGGATAAGTACAAAACTAAGTTCGCAGCTGTAAGATTTGGAAATGTATTAGGTTCTAATGGATCAGTAATACCAATTTTTAAAGAACAAATTAGAAAAGGGGGACCAATTACAATAACTCATAAAAATATTATTCGCTACTTTATGACTATTCCAGAAGCGGCACAATTAGTTTTGCAAGCAGGATATTATGCAAGCAGCGGAGAAATTTTCTTATTAGATATGGGAGAACCAGTCAAAATATTAGATCTTGCTACCAATTTAATTAAACTTTCTGGACTTGAACCATATAAAGATATTGATATAGAGGAAATAGGGTTAAGACCAGGAGAAAAAATGTACGAGGAATTATCACTTGACTATGAAAATAGTGAGAATACAGATAATAAAATGATTTATAAAAACACAACTCTAGACATAGATGTTGAAATTTTAGAAGAAAGATTAAATAAACTTTCTTCACTGTTGAACACAGCAAGCAATGAAGAAATTAGAGAAGAATTATTTAAAATAATAAATTGTTATAATGGATAAAACAACTTAATTTTTAAAGGTTATTCATAGGAAAAATCACAAAAAAATCTTAAACTAAAACTTTAGTTTAAGATTTTTTACTTGGAAAATAATAAAATTGAATTAGTTACTTAGCATTTTTTGCTGTTTTTAGGATGTAAGATAAATATTATATAAGGGTTGGTACTTCTTTTTTGCTTGGGGAGTATTCTAGAATGAAAAATTTCTAGATAAAAATAATTTAGATTAGTATAGCTTAAATAATATAAAATTCCAAAAACATTACTAAAGCATATTAAACTATACAAGGCGGTTTAATATTAAAGGTTACTGCTAACATTACTATTTTAAGATTTATTTTCGTAAATATAATGTTTTTAGTTTTTCGTATAAGATAAGGATAAAATAAAAAGGATAGGAGTCCAAGTAGATATATTCATTCAAGGTTGATTAAGCATATAACTTTTAGGAGCATTGCTTAGTTAAACCCAATCCTTTTATTGCTTCATCACTTAAGAGAATTACTAATTTTCATAGTTAGTTTTGTAAAATACTCCCCATTCATGCATGCTGTCGATAATAGGTTTAAGAGAATAACCTAATTCTGTTAAAGAATACTCAACACGAGGTGGAACCTCTGGGTAAACTTTTCTATTGATGACACCTTTATTTTCTAGCGAACGAAGATTTTCTGTTAAAACTTTTTGGCTAACAGCTCCAAGTGATTTTTTTAATTCTCCAAAACGCATAGTTCCTTCAAATAAATCACGAAGTATTAAAATAGTCCATTTATTACTTAGTAATAGCAATGTGGTTTCAACCGGGCAAGCTGGTAATTTATCAGGTAATTTTTTACTAGTCATCGTTGCTCTCCTTCAAATAAAAATCTTTTTTTTCTACCGAAAGTTACCTTTAGGTAACCACCCCACCTTAAAGTGCATACTTGTAAGGTGTTTTTTTTGATGTTACCATATAATTATAACACAATAAAGTTGAAGATTGATAGTAAAAAAAGTCAGTATTATTGGAGGTTGATTATGAACTATTTAAAAATATTGGTAGAAGATATTCATTCTGTAGTTTTAGGTACTCTTGATAGAAATGATAAGGTTGCTACAAGGGTAATTGATTTAATGTATGAAGATGGAAAGACGGTTTACTTTTTAACTGCCAATACAAAATTAATGTATAAACAGCTTTTAGAAAATCCCTTTGTTTCGGTTACAGGATTAACAGTGGGAAGTGATACTATGAAAAGAAAAAGTATCACATTGCAAGGAAAGGTTCAGTGTATAGGAAAAACTAACTTAGATATTCTTTTGAAAAAAATCCTTATATGTTAGATATTTATCCTACAGAAAAATCAAGAGAAGTGTTAGAAGTTTTTTGTTTTGAATATGCACAAGGGGAATTTTATGATTTAACGACTCTTCCACCAAAAGTTGCGAGTTTTGTTATTAGGAAGTAAAAACGATAAAAATATAGAAAAGTGATGAACAAGTAGAGAAATTGGTAGTTTAATGATCGGAGATGTTTATAATGAAAAATAATATAGAACTAGCAAAAAAACTAATACAAGAAGCGGATGTTGTCTTAATTGGTGCGGGAGCTGGGTTATCAACGGCAGCGGGGCTTTCTTATGATGGCGAGAGATTTGAGAAAAATTTTAGTGAATTTATAAAAAGGTATGGAATGAATGATATGTATTCAGCGGGTTTTTATCCTTTTGAGACTTCAGAGGAAAAATGGGGATATTGGAGTAAACACATTTATCTAAATCGTTATGAGGATAATGGTTTAGAGTTATATAGAAAACTTTTTGATGTTGTTAAGGAAAAAGAATATTTTATTATTACTACTAATGTTGATAGTCAGTTTGAAAAAGTTGGATTCGATAAGCAGAAAATTTTCGAAGTACAAGGTAACTACGGAGAGTTTCAGTGTTCAGCACCATGTCATGATGAAGTCTATAATAATAAAGACCAAGTATTTAGAATGTTAAATGAACAAAAGAATTTAAAGATACCTAGCGAATTAATACCAAAGTGTCCTGTCTGTGGAGATGAAATGACTACGCATTTAAGAGTGGATAATCTTTTTGTTGAAACCAAACATTGGCATAAGCAGATTGATGCATACTATAATTTTTTGGAAAATAACAAAGATAAAAAAATAGTAATGTTGGAGCTTGGTGTAGGTTTTAATACTCCGACAATTATACGATTTCCGTTTGAGAGATTGAACAAAATATTATCCAAAGCAACTTTAATAAGGGTCAATAAAGAAAAATTTGAAGTGGAAAATGTTACATTAATAACTGATAATATGAGTGAGGTGTTTGAAACATGGAAAAGTTAGATTATTTAATAAAAACATTAAATCCTAATGAAAAAATACCTAAAAGTCTTGAAGAAAAAGAGTGGTTATTAAGAACGCTTATGAATATATGGGAGCCTAAAGATTTATCAAAAGAATTTTTTAGTATACAAGATAGTTATCTTCAAGAGAAATTATTGGAAAGAAAAATTACAAACATTTCAAATTTAAAAGAGATACAACCTAATATATACCTTTGGCAAGGGGATATAACAACTTTGGAAGTTGATGGGATAGTAAATGCTGCGAATAAGGCATTGCTTGGATGCTTTGTACCTCATCATAGATGTATAGATAATGCAATACATTCACAAGCAGGCTTGCAACTACGTTTAGAGTGTTTAGAGTTAATGAAAAAGCAAAATCATTTTGAGAAAACTGGAGAAGCGAAGATAACTAATGGATATAATCTTCCTGCTAAGTACGTCATTCACACAGTTGGACCAATTATTTATAGTAGTGTAGAAGATAAAGATAAAAAACTTTTGGAATCTTGTTATAAAAGCTCTTTACAGCTTGCGGTTAAAAATAATCTAAAAAGTATAGCGTTTTGTTGTATAAGCACAGGAGAATTCAGATTTCCTAATAATCTTGCAGCAGAGATTGCAGTAAAAACTGTTAAAGATTTTTTAGAAGAAAATTCGACACAAGATTTAAAAGTAGTTTTTAATGTTTTTAAAGATAGTGATAAAGAAATTTACACTAAATTGTTGGAAAAGAAGTAATTAATATTTATGTACGTGGCTTTAGTAGTTAAGTTAAATTTTTAAAACGGGGATAAAATTCTATTTAATAATTAAATATTTTAATTTCAATTTAATTATAATTTAAACTTTTTTTAAGCCTTGTACTATATAATAATAATCAGAACAAGACTTTTAATATTTTTTTCATAATATAGGCTCATCTATTAGATGGGCTTTTCTCCTGTAATTTAATACGAGAAAAAAAAGAAATTAAAAGTTAAGATTCTGATCTAGCTCTCAAAACTTTTTTAAGTTTTGAGAGCTATTTAAAATTGAAATGTGATCAAGAATGGTAATATCTATGTAAAGTAAAAATATAATGAAACTAATAATGAAATTAATGACACGGAAATGGAAGAGGAGAACTAATGGATTAATGGAGTTATTTTTTTGAATAGTAAAATCAGAGATGTTTTATGGACATTGGGGAAACAAGTATGAACTTAAAGAAATAGAATTATAATAAACAGATAAAAAAAAGATTAAATAGATTAAGTTCAGTAAACTGCAGATTAAAATATAAAGGAACTGAATATGCAGTTTAAGTTTTATGACTATTTGTCAAAGGTTTTACTTCCTTTAAACCTTTGACAAATACATCTTAAAATCTAGATCACACTTTAGGGAGTGAAACACCCTAAAAGTAATAAGATTTATTTAATTTAAAGTTGAAATTTTTTATTAATTATAGTTATTACATGTTTTGCCTAAATTTTGTGGGGCATTACATTATAAAAATGCCTTTTATTTTTAACACTACACAACAACTTTTATTTATTATTCTTCAGCAAATACCTGCGTAGCTTTTATTGCTTGTTTCCAACCTTTGTAAAGTTTTTCACGTCGTTTGTTTTCCATATTTGGAACAAAAAGTTTACCTGCAGAATTTAGATTTTTTACTTCATCAATATTTTTCCAATATCCAGTAGCTAGTCCTGCAAGAAAAGCTGCCCCAAGTGCAGTAGTTTCTAAATTTTCAGCTCGGGCAATTTTCACACCAAGAATATCAGCTTGAAATTGAAGTAAATAATCATTATGGGCTGCACCGCCATCGACTTTTAATAAGGGTATCTCAAGTTTTGTATCTATTTTCATAGTATCTATTATATCTCTAACTTGATAAGCTATTGATTGTAAAGTAGCTTTTACTAGATCTTCTTTAGTTGTACCTCTTGTTAAGCCGAATATAGTTCCACGAGCATTTGGATTCCAATAAGGAGCACCAAGTCCAGTAAATGCAGGAACAAGGTAGACTTCATCATTGTTTTTAGAATCAAAGGCAAGTTCTTGTGTTTCTGAAGATGATTTTATCATTTTTAATCCATCACGTAGCCATTGAATGGCACTACCTGCGATAAAAATTGAACCTTCTAATGCGTAGTATACTTTTCCATTTATTCCATAGCCAATAGTAGTTAATAAATTATTTTTAGAAAGTTCCATATTTTCTCCAGTATTCATGATAATAAATGAACCAGTGCCATAAGTATTTTTAATCATACCTTTATCAAATGCAAGCTGCCCAAATAGTGCTGCCTGCTGATCACCAGCCATTCCGCTAATTTTAACTTCTCCTCCATAAAAGTGATAGTCGATCGTTGTTCCATAAATTTCAGAATTGGATTTTACTTCGGGAAGAAGTTTTTCGGGAATGTTTAGAAGAGTTAGTATTTCTTTATCCCATTTAAGATCACGAATATTATACAGCATTGTTCGTGCTGCGTTTGTGTAATCTGTAACATGTGTAGCCCCACCTGTTAATTTCCATATAAGCCATGTATCGATTGTTCCGAACAATAATTCTCCTTTTTCAGCTTTTTCTTGAGCCCCCTCTACATTGTCTAAAATCCAACGTATTTTTGTTGCAGAAAAGTAAGCATCAATCACAAGACCAGTTTTTTCATGAAACATTTTTTGGTGACCATCTTTTACCAATTTATCGGCAATAGAGGCACTTTGGCGACTCTGCCACACTATCGCATTATAAATTGGTACTCCTGTTTTTTTATCCCAAATAACTGTTGTTTCTCTTTGATTAGTTATTCCAATACTTTCAATTTGATTAGGTTTAATACCACTTTCTATAAAAACTTCTGCGATGACTGATTGAACAGAATTCCAGATTATATTAGCATCATGTTCCACCCAACTCGGTTTTGGGAATATTTGAGGGAATTCTTTTTGACTGCTCGCTACAATTTCTGCTTTTTTATTAAAAATTATTGCTCTTGAGCTCGTTGTTCCTTGATCAATTGCCATTATATATTTTTCCATACTTCACCTCGAATAAATTTGTCAATATTATTATATCATTTTTTGTAACTTAGATGATACAGTAATGTTGGAAAATTTGTTCTTAATTTACTATTCTCTCTTTTTCAAAAATAAATCGCTAGCAAAGACTAGCGATTTAAAGTTATCATTTTTTCTTTAGAAAGGTTGCTTCACTGTTATCAAAAGAAATTTTAGGTAACTATTCTAACAAGACTAGGTGAATGTTGAGCAGTATCTAATTTTTCACAAATTATAATTGTTGATAACAGTATTGTAAGTATAAGAATTATTAATAAAATTATAATTTTGTCTAAACTTTCTTTATTTTTCATAATTACCTCACTTTATTAAAATTAGTATAATGATATAGAAGATGAAGTTGTTATATCAATCGCATCTAGTCCACTTCCTGCATTGTAGTAGCCATAGCGCCAAGTTTATCAAAACACCAAGTAAGAATTCTAGACTTCTTACGATTAATACAGACTATAGTCTATCTGTAACTATAGTATAACAAAAAAAAGAAAGCAATGTAAAAATTTTTATATAAAATTAATATGAAAGAATAAAGAAATTTTCTATAAAAATCATAATACGGGTCTTGCTTATTATTAGCGTTTTTCTTTATTTTTTTATAAAATAGATATAATAATAGAAATAAAAACAAGACTTTGTTGAAAAATAAGTATTAGCTTAATAAAAAAGGAGAAGTAAAATGAATAGTTTACAGCAGTCTTTAGTACAACTTTTAGAAAAGTTAGAAAACAAAAATATTTTGAAAAAAGAAAAAATAAATTTGGATAAATTTAAAACAGAAGAATTGGCAAAATATATACAAAAACGTTTTAAAATAGAATATCCAGAAATAGAAGTGCATCGTCTTTTGGAAAAAGTTCATTATGCTAATACATATGAAGATGAAACTTTAAAAGAGGTAGCTTTTTTAGTTGATGAAATAAGTGAGTATATGTTTAAATTAGAAATTGCTAATCGGGATTTTGTTGTTGGATATTTCAATACGCTTATTATAGATCCAACAATTGAACCTACAGAATACAATTTCGTCTTGATGGAAATAAATAGTTTAATAGAAAATAGCTTTGTAGAAATACTAAAAGAGGATTAAAGATGAAAATTTTAATACCGACAGCGAAAGAGTTGAATAAAAAAGCTGTAGCAGTAGAAAAAGTGGGATTAAGCGAAAAAACTAAAATTATTATAGAGGAAATAGCTAGTAAGAGTTCTGGGGAACTGGCAAAAATATATAAAATAAAAGAAGAAAAAGCTAAAATAGAGCTAGAAAGATGGGGAAGATTAGCAGGTAAACAAAACAAAAATTACAAAGCATTAGAATTATTTAATGGGCTGATGTACCGAAATATTGATAAGAAATCTTTCAATAAAGAAGATGAGGTTTATATTAAAGAAAATATTTTTATTACATCTTCTTTGTATGGAATAATAAATGCTTTCGAACCTATAGCAGAGCATAGATTAGATTTTTTACAAAATATAAAGGTAAACGATCAAACATTAAAAAGTTTTTGGAAAGAAGACTACGATAGAAGCGTAGGAGATGAGAGCTTAGTGATATCATTGTTATCAAGTGAGTTCGAAGAAGTGTTCTCTAGAAAAGTTAGAGACAAATTTATAAAAATAAATTTTATGGAAGAAAAAGATGGTGTGTTAAAGGTTCACTCAACGATTTCCAAAAAAGCACGTGGGAAATTTTTAACACAATTAATAAAAAGAAAAGTAAGAACTATTGAAGAACTTAAAAAAATCGACTTCGATAATTTTAAATATCAAGAAGAATTTTCGAAAGAGAGAATTTTAGTTTTTGTAGCAGAAGGATAAAACTTTATTGGTTTTAAATTTAAATTAAATAAAAAGGAAAATGGCAATGAAACTAGAAATAGAAACAAAAAAATTATATTATGGATTTCCTGTTATTTTAATAGGATATAAGGATAGTAAGTGGAGATATAATATTACGACTTCCAGTTCATCTTATTCGTTAGGAGATATGATTACTGTAGGAATAACTAAGAGCAGCAATGCAATAAAAAATATAAAGGAATATGGAGAATTTACAATTAATATTCCATGTCAGGAAATTTTAAATAAAGTAGAAATGGCAGGATTTCATTCTGGGCAAAATAAGATAGGTATGGCGGATATGACGTATGATTTAGGAAAATATGTGGACGCTCCTGTGTTAGATGAGTGTTTGCTTGGGATAGAGTGTGTTGTTGACAAAATTGTTGAACATGGTGAGTATGCTAATATTATCGGGACTATAAAACGCAGGGTTGTTTGTGATGAAGTTATAGATGAAGAAGGCAAATTAAAAAGTAAAGAATTTGATCCAATTTATTTCTTAGGTGATGAACATCAAAGAATTTATCGTTACTTCAACAAAGAAGAAAGTAAAGTTTTAGGTGAAAATATGGGGTGTTCTGCGGATGAAAATGAAATAACATGTGGTTAAAATTCAGATAATAAAGAATATGAAACAAGAAGGTCTGGTTCAATCTAAAAGCCTAAAATTCTACTAACTATAATATAGAAGCGGTATTTTTCAATTTTAAAATGCATTTTTATAAAGTAAGTAAATTTAAAATTTAATAAATTTAGTAGGAATTTACTGGTTTGTTTGTTTCACAAGATGTGAAGATTAAATTTTTTTTAAAACGAAATACTCTTGTGAAACTTTATACACCTTTTTGATTCTTTATAATCAATGATATAAGCTTTTTGGGAGTGACTTAACAAAACGTTTTTCATAAAAATCATAATTTTTGAGCCACTCCTTGCTATATTTTCTAGATACTAATGATTATAAAAAGAAAGGAGGAAATATTATGACTTATTATAATTTACAGGTGCATAGTGCGTATGATTTATTAAATAGTACGATAAAAATTGATGAACTATTTAGTAAGTTAAAAAAAGATAATCAGCAAGCGGTAGTTATAACAGATCCAAACATGTATGCAGCGATAAAAGCTGAAAAACAAGCACAAAAAACAAATATAAAATTGATTCATGCACTAGAGGTGAAACTAGGGTATGGAATTAATTTTTTGAATTTTAATATTCTATGTAAAAATAGCAAAATGTTTTATAAACTCCTAGAAATTTCAACAAAAATAGCTAGCCAAAAAGAGATGTTGTTAGAAAATTTTTTAATTGATATGCAAGATTATAAGGATGATTTTACAATTATTTTGGTTGATGAATTGCGTGATAGCATGGAGTTTTCTTATTTAATGCAACTGCTAGAAGGTTTTAATTTTTATTTTGGGTTTAATGAGAATTTTGATTATAGTCTTTATCAATATTATGAAAATACAGTTTACACAAGACCAAGTTATTATTTAAACAAAGATAATTATCAGCAGGTGGTTGTTAGTCGTGCTATAAGGGATAATTCTAAATTGAATATAAGAGAGCTTACGGCAACGATAGGAGACGATTTTGTTAAAATACAAAGTGATTTTAAAGAATTGTTGGATACCATTGAGAATAAAGATTATCGATGCGTGTTAAAAAAATCTTTAGAGCAACAAGAAAGTATTATAAAATATTCTAATTATAAATTGGATTTTACAAGTTATCATTTGCCAAAATATGTTTTTGGTAGTAATGAAGATATCTATAACAATCTAACTTCAAAAGAATACTTACACTATTTGGTACAAAAAGGTGCAAAGGAAAAGTTAGAAGGCAAAGACCCATATATTTATAAAAGAAGATATGATTATGAATTGAAAATTATTGATGAGATGGGTTTTAATGATTATTTCTTAATAGTATATGATTTTGTGAAATATGCTAAAGATAATGGGATTTTAGTAGGAGCAGGGCGTGGAAGTGCAGCTGGAAGTTTAGTCTGTTATTTATTGAATATAACAGAAGCGGATCCTTTAGAGTTTAATCTTCTTTTTGAAAGATTTTTGAATAAAGAACGTATTTCTATGCCTGATATAGATATAGATTTTCAAGATACAAGACGTGATGAAGTTATAAAATATGTTGAGGAAAAATATGGAGAAGATAAAGTAGCACAAATTATTACTTTTACTACATTCCAATCAAAAAGTGCTGCAAGAGAATCTGCAAGAATTTTGCAGTTCAGTGATGAAACTTTAAAATTCATAAGTAGTAATATTAGTTCTACGAGAACATTACGAGAATGTTATGAAATATCTGAATCGCTTAGAAATTTCGTTAATTCAAGTAACCAAAATAGAAGATGGTTCAAAGTAGCACTAAGTTTAGAAAATTTACCAAAAAATCCATCAGTTCATGCAGCAGGGGTAGTAATTAGTGATCATAACCCGTTAATAAATTATACTCCACTAGCGGTATCGAATATGACGAAATATATCACTCAATGGACGATGGATGATATAGAAAATGTAGGATTACTAAAAATAGATTTTCTTGGTATTAGATATTTAACTATGGTATCCAATATTGTTTCTGCTATAAGAAAAGAAAATCCAGATTTTGATATAAATGCGATAGATTATAAAGATAAAAATGTCTATAATCTATTTGCAGAGGGAAGAACAGAGGGGATTTTTCAATTTGAATCAAGTGGTATGAAAGAAAAGTTGCGTTTGTTAAAACCAACAGAGTTTAATGATATTGTTGCAATGAATGCACTTTATAGACCAGGTCCAATGGCACAAATAGAAACATATGTACGTAGAAAACATGGGTTAGAAAAAGTTAATTATCCTCATGTTAATTTAGAAAAAATATTAAAAGATACTTATGGAGTAATTGTTTATCAGGAACAAATAATGCTTATTGCAGTGAATTTTGCACATATGACACTTAATGAAGCGGATAATATGAGGCGAGCAGTGAGTAAAAAGAAAAAAGAAGATTTGGAATATTATGGTAAAATCTTTATAGAAAAGTCAGTCTTAGCTGGCTATAATATTGACACAGCAAAAAAACTATTTGATTTGATAGTTACTTTTGCTAATTATGGGTTTAATAAAAGTCATGCAGTTGTTTATAGTATGTTGGCATATAGATTAGCGTATTTAAAAGTTTATTACACAAAATATTTTATGACTGCACTTCTAAACAACGTAATTAATAGTGAGAAGAAGATAAATGAATATAAACAAGAATTAACAAATTTGGGGATAAGGTTAGTAAAACCAGATATAAATGTTAGTCTTGGAGAATTTAGTGTTTATAAAAACGATATTGTTTTTGCGCTAGTTGCAATAAAAAATGTTGGATATCGTAGCAGTTATGAAATAGTGCAGGATAGATTGAAATTCGGTAAATACACAGATATTGATGATTTCTTAAAAAGAATGAATAAAAAAGTAGATTATCAAGCAGCTGTTTCGCTAATAAAAGCAGGTGCACTAGATAGTTTTGGATATAATCGTGCAACACTTATAAAAAAAGTAAAAGATTATTATGAAGATACTAGACAATATATTAATAATGTTAGGGTTGCATTATCCGCAGAAAGTGGTTTAACTTTAAAAGTAGAGGAAATAGAGGATTATCCAATCCAAGAAAAAATAAAAATGGAAAAAGAAGTTACAGGAACTTACTTTTTAAAACATCCTGTACAAGTAGAAAAAGAAAGATATTCTTACCTTCCGCTTCAATATATAGGTCGAGAATTGGCTGATAGTTATGTAGAAATAATAACCAAAAAAGAAATAAAAACAAAAAATGGAGATTACATGGCATTTCTTACGGTTAATGATGGGAAAAATGATTATGATGTAACAGTATTTCCTAGCGTTTATAAATATGCTAATACTTTTATAAAAGTTGGTAAATTTGCTGTGATGACTTTGAAAAAACAATTACGAAATAATAGAGAACAATATATCTTGGAAAAAATAACAAATTTGAAAAATTATAATGAATATTGTCTAAATAATATAAAAATTATTTATATTATTTCTGATAAAAAAATAGTTAGCTTAATTGATAAGTATAAATCTGATTCTTCAGGCATAAAAGTTATATCTTTATTAAATAATACTTCAACGCAAGGAGTAACAACTTTCATAAAAAATGAACAAGATTTTGTTCATAAATTTTTGGAACAGTTTTCAAGAAACCGTATTAAAATAGCATACACAGAAGAATAATTAAAAAAACAAACAAAAAACAAACAAAGATGTTTTTTTACTAGAAAAAAAGCTAAAAATATGGTATTGTTGATAAGTAAATCTAAAAATATTAATTAAAGCTAATGGAAGAAGGTAAGACTATATGAAAAAAATAGCAGTTTTAACAAGTGGTGGCGATGCACCTGGAATGAATGCAGCGGTGCGTGCAGTTGTAAGAACAGCAATTTATAATGGTTTAGAAGTTTACGGCGTATACCAAGGATATAAAGGTTTAGTAGAAAATAATATAAAAAAATTAGAAGTAGGAGATGTTGGTGGAATAATTAATCGTGGTGGAACAATGCTTTATTCTGCACGTCTTCCAGAATTTGCTAACCCCGAAGTAAGAAAAATAGCCATAAAAAATCTTGAGGCTCTAGGTATTGATGGACTTGTAGTAATAGGTGGAGATGGTTCATATCGTGGAGCAATGGCATTAAGTAATGAAATGAAGATTAAAACGGTAGGTATTCCAGGAACTATTGATAATGATATTTGTTGTACAGATTACACAATAGGTTTTGATACTGCACTTAATACTATTGTAGATGCAATCGACAAAGTTCGTGATACTGCTTCAAGTCATGAACGTGCATTTATTATTGAAGTAATGGGGCGTAATGCAGGAGATTTAGCTTTGCTTGCTGGGATTGCAGGAGGAAGTGAAAGTCTTTTAATCCCTGAGAAAAAAGAAGATATTAGTGAAATTGTAGCGAGAATAAAAGCTGGAGAAGATCGTGGGAAAAAACACTCAATTATTGTTTTAGCAGAAGGAGTAATGGGTGGACAAGAATTAGCAGCTAAGTTAAAAGAACTTACAGGAGAAGAAATCCGTGCTACGATTTTAGGACATATCCAACGTGGAGGAACTCCATCGGCAATGGATAGAGTTTTAGCATCACGTCTTGGTAATTATGCTGTTCAATTACTACTTGCTGATGAATCAGGAAGAGCAGTTGGTATTCAAAATAATAGATTAGTAAGTACAAAATTTGAAGATGTATTTAGTAATGTTCACGAAGTAGATTTATCTATTTACGAAGTTTCAAAACAACTTTCAATCTAGTTTTTTATTTGAAATGTAATTTGTTGGAAATTATGAAAATAAAAAAGAAATTATTTGAAAACGCACTGAAAATAAGATAAAATAACTATTAAGGATAAAACTAAGAGGTAAAAAATAATATGATACAGAAAAAAACAAAAATAATTTGTACAATCGGGCCTAAATCTGAGTCAAAAGAAAGACTTACAGAAATGGTTGAGTTAGGAATGAATGTATGCCGTTTAAACTTTTCACATGGAGACTATTCAGAGCATGGAGAAAGAATTAAAACTATAAAAGAAGTTAGAGAAGAAACAGGAACAAACTTAGCCATTTTGTTAGACACAAAAGGTCCTGAAATTAGAACTAACAACATGGAAAATGATGCAATCATCTTAGAAACAGGAAAAGATGTTGTTGTGTCTATGACAGAAGTTTTAGGGACACCAGAAAAATTCTCTATCACTTATGGAGAATTAGTGCATGATGTTAAAGCTGGAGATACTATTTTACTTGATGATGGATTAATCGGGCTAACAGTAAAAAGTGTTGATAAAAATGAAGGATTAATTTTTACAACTGTACAAAATGGTGGAGTGCTTAAAAATAAAAAAGGTGTTAATGTTCCAGGTGTTTCTACTAAATTACCAGGCATTACTCCTAAAGATGAAGAAGATATTCGTTTTGGATGTAAACAAGATATTGACTTTGTAGCAGCATCATTCGTTCGTACTAAGGAAAATGTTTTGGAAGTTAGACGTATTCTAAAAGAAGAAGGTTGTGAACATGTTCAAATTATTCCTAAAATTGAATGTCAAGAAGCTATAGACAATATTGATGAGATTATTGAAGTATCAGATGGTATTATGATAGCTCGTGGTGACCTTGGGGTAGAAGTTCCAGCAGAAGAAGTACCGATTATGCAAAAATCTATTATTTCAAAATGTAATGCAGCAGGGAAATTCGTAATTACAGCTACACAAATGTTAGATTCAATGCAAAAAAATCCACGTCCTACTCGTGCTGAAGTATCAGATGTAGCTAATGCGATTTATGATGGAACTGATGCGATTATGTTATCAGGTGAATCAGCAGCGGGGGCATATCCAATCGAATCAGTTCGAACAATGGCAACTATCGCTAAACGTACAGAAGAGATGCAAGACTATTCACGTATTCTAAAAGATCGTTCAAGAAAAATAGTATCTAAAGATATTACAAATGCAATAGGAGTGTCAGTGGGATATACGGCTTTAAACTTAGACTTACATACTATTGTAACTTACACAGAATCTGGGCAAACAGCAAGACTAATTTCAAAATATAGACCAAATGCTGCAATCTTAGCAGTAACTCCGAGTGAAAAAGTTGCACGTGGATTAAGTTTAGTTTGGGGAGTAGATGCAAAAGTTTCTTCTCAAGTTAAATCAACAGATGAAATGTTAGAAACAGCAAAAGAAATTGCAGAAACCTCTGGTTATGCATCTAAAGGAGATGCAATTGTAATTACTGGAGGAATTCCAGTAAATACAGCGAGAAGTAATGTAGGATGCACAAACTTCTTAAAAGTATCGGTAATTGATTAATAAATAATAAAAAACCTTGAAATTTACTTAATTTCAAGGTTTTTTAATTTAAGAATGGTAAAAATAAATTATTTGTATTTTGATGTGAGGAGCTTATCTCTTGTTCGAATTTAGGGATCATATGCATCATTATTTATTTTATAAATATCTTGTGTGGATAAGAACTTTAATAAAAACTTCACATGACATAAACAAAAAACAGCCTATAGAAGACTGTTTTTCGTTATATGAACACAAAATAAAATTTAGGGCAAATTGTTATTTTGTAGTGAGCTAGAGAAATCTAGCGTTAAATTAAAAGTTTATTGTTAAAAGTTTTAACAATCAAAAGTTATTTATTAGCAACATGATTAAGAAGTTACAATGTTGCAGTTTGAAGGCATAATGAAAAAATACCTTTAGCTAATTTTAACGGTAATTAAAAATTACTGTGTGAAAAGATAAACACAATCTTTTAATCTATTGACTCTTGCGAAAGAAAGTTATCGCTTATATTTTGATTTTATAAACGACAAGATTTTATTTATTACACATTCCTCCAGGGAAAATAACTAAAAATTAATATAAACAAAACAAAGGTTAAAATATTTTTAGTTAAAATCTTTAAAAATGTATGAAAATTATACTTTTTTATCTTTGAGGTATTGTACAATTATTTTCAATTTTATTTTATCAAAAATAGGAAAAATGTCAATAGTATGATATTTCTATATGCTGAAAAAATTAAGAAATATATTCGTAGATTTGTATAAAGTATTATTTTTTAATATCTAAAAAAATAAATATTATCTAATAAATTATAAATTTTCAAGTGATTTGTACAAACTCATAGATAGTAATATTTATTTTGAAATAAGACTATAAAAATAAATTTTCAGATCAACTTATACCAAGTTATATAAAGGATGGAAAAAGTTTTCAATAGCTATTTAGAAAATTTTCGAAATAGTTATTGACTTTTTTGGGAAATAGGTGTATATTCTATTTAGATAGTTATCGAAATAGAATTGCAATTTTTTTAAATGGAGGTGGAAAACTTGGGAATGAGTGAAACGTTAAAAGCTATATCAGATCCTGTTAGAAGAAATATTTTGGAGCTGTTAAAGGAAGATAGAAAATCTGCTGGTGATATTGCAGGAAAATTTAATTTGTCAGCTGCAACTGTATCGTATCATTTAACTCAACTAAAAAAAGCGGGATTAATAATGGAAACAAAGTATAAAAATTTTGTTTATTATGAATTAAATGCCAGTGTTTTTGAAGAAGTGTTGATGTGGATATATGAATTAGGAGGAAAAAAAGATGAGAGTAGATAAAAAATTTTTAATAGTAAGTATGGTTATATGTTTATTACCAATAACTATGGGATTGTATTTTTATAATGAATTACCTAGTAGTATGGCTGTTCATTTTGGAGTAGATGGTCAACCAGATAGATTTATTAGTAGAGAACTTGGGGTTGTAATGTTACCTATTTTCTTAGCGATGATTCAATTAATATTAGCCGTAAGTGTAGATTTAAAACAAACTGCCAAAAAAGGTAGGGCATTAATAAAGAGCATCTTACCAATTTTTAGTGTTATTTTCCAAAGTGTGCTAATTATTTATGCAATTAGAGGAAATGTTGAGATAGCAAAATTAGTGATTTTTATAATAGGAATTTTATTTATGGTATTAGGGAATTACATGCCGAAAAAAGAGTTTTGGGGAAATTATAATATAAAACTTTTTGGATTGGAAAAAAATATAAACGAACAAAAAGTAATAAGAGTTTATTCGAAA
This sequence comes from Gemella cuniculi DSM 15828, assembly GCF_000425665.1. Taxonomy (GTDB): domain Bacteria; phylum Bacillota; class Bacilli; order Staphylococcales; family Gemellaceae; genus Gemella; species Gemella cuniculi. Next base: position 33,868 of record NZ_AUDW01000018.1, on the reverse strand, counting down.
TTTATGTCCTTCAGTGGTTTTGTAATTTTTTGTAGCGGACTATTCAAGTTGATTGTTTCAATAGTTATAATTATTGTTTTTGCGGTATTATCTGTTATTTATCCATTCTACTTAGCTAAAAAATATAAAATTATTAATTAATTATTCTAATATTTACAATTAGAAATATAGTTTATATTTAACCGTGGATCTTTTATTATCCTAAGATAATGATAGGTAAAAGGATGTGTTTGATATAAATTTAAATTTTAACAATATTATTATAGAAACTAGAGATATTTAAAGTCTATATTAACTAACGTGATTATACTAGTAGGAATTATAAAGTAAAGTCAGAGAGGGTAAGATAATGTTAGAATTAAAAAATATTATTAAAAAATATCGTACTGGCGATAGTGATGTAGAAGTACTAAAATCTGTAAATATATCCTTTAGAAAGCATGAATTTGTTTCAATACTTGGAGCTAGTGGTAGTGGTAAGACTACACTTTTAAATATTATTGGAGGATTGGATAAGTATACTTCTGGTGACATGCTTCTTATGGGACGTTCTACTAAAGAATTTACAGATCGAGATTGGGATAGTTATCGAAATGGGACGATAGGATTTGTCTTTCAAAGTTACAATCTAATTTCGCATCTGAGCGTTATAGAAAACGTTAAGTTAGCAATGTCTATTTCAGGAGAATCAAATAAAGAAGCTGATGAAAAAGCAAAAAAGTACTAAAAGATGTAGGACTTATTGATCATTTATATAAAAAACCAAACCAGTTATCTGGCGGTCAGATGCAAAGAGTGGCAATAGCTCGTGCCTTGGTGACAGATCCAAAAGTTATTTTGGCAGATGAGCCAACAGGAGCATTGGACAGTAAAACTAGCGTTCAGATTATGGAATTAATTAAAGAAATAAGTAAAGAAAAGTTAGTTATAATGGTAACACATAATCCAGAGCTTGCTAAAGAATATAGTGATAGAATAATTCGTGTTAAAGACGGGGAAATAAAAGAAGATACAAATCCTTATGCTTTAGAAAAAGAAAATCAAAAAGGATATTCTCTAAAGAAAACAGCCATGTCTTTTGGTAATGCTATAAAATCGAGTTTTAAAAATTTGTTAACGAAAAAATTTCGTTCGTTAATGACTACTGTAGCTAGTAGTATTGGGATAATTAGCATCGGACTTGTTCTTTCTATCTCATCAGGAATGGATAAGTATATTAGTACTATGCAAAATGAAAATTTATCCAGTATGCCGATAACAATTAGTGCTAATCAAGTAAATTTTGGAATAGGTGAAGAAACAAATTCTTCAAGTTCAGATAAAGAAAAGTTGGTGCCAAAATCAAGACGAGATGTACATAGAAATCTTTATGAAATAGATGCATTAGGAAATGGTGAAACATTTATTAATTATATTCAAAATAATGCGAAAAATTATTATTCGACGATAAGATTTACTAAAGGATATAATATGAAAGCCTTAACAAAAAATTCTAGTAGTGGTGAGGTAGCTGAAGTAAAAGAAGCAGCGAGTAATATTGTTGGGGACAACAGTATTTTTGGAGAACTACCGACAGATAAGAATTTAATACTAAATCAGTATGAAGTTGTAAAATCAGAAAAACAAAATTTTGAGTATCCAACTGGTAATGAAATAGTGTTATTTACAGCTAAAAATAATGAAATAGATAAAAATGTTTTAAAAGCACTTGGATTTAATGAAAACTCAGAAGTTAAGTATGAAGATGTAATAGGTAAAGAATTCAGCATTGTAGATAATAACACTTATTATTCAAAAGTAGAAGATAGATTTTTCCCAGCAACAGTTGATGAAAAAATGTATAATGCTGGGACTAAAGTAAGAGTTGTAGCAGTTTTAAAAGCAAAAGATAGTTTTACAAATCCACAAACTTCACTAGGTTATACAAAAGAATTGCAAGATGCTATATTAGATAAGGAAAAAACTTCTGATATAGTAGTTGCACAAGCAAAAAACAAGACAAAAAATATTCTGACTAATGAAAAGATGACAGAAGATGTGGCTAATGAAGTTTTATCAAAATTAGGAGCGGAAACTTCTCCAAGTTCTATCTTAATTTATCCTAAGACATTTAGTGATAGAGATGAAATAGCAAAAACTATAAGTGAATATAATAAGAAAATAGCAGATAAATATGGGCAAATGAGTGCAGATTATAGCAAATATAGCATAACTTATTCTGATTTAGCTAAACAAATGACAAGTATTATGTCACAAATGATTGATACAATTACATTAATTTTAACAGCATTTGCTGGGATTTCTTTAATCGTATCATCAATTATGATTGGAATTTTGACCTATGTATCTGTGGTTGAGAGAACGAAAGAAATTGGTATCTTAAGGGCTATTGGAGCACGTAAAAAAGATATTACAAGAATATTTATCTCAGAAGCTGGACTTATTGGTCTAGTGTCAGGTGTGTTAGGAGTGGTAGTTTCAGCTTCACTAGCTGCACCGATTAGTAAAGCTATAGCTAAAGCATTAAAAATAGATAGTTTTAACGCAGGGTTATCCATGGAATATGCAGTAGGTCTAATAGCGTTAAGTATTATTCTAACTTTAGTAGCTAGTATAATTCCATCAAGAATAGCTGCGAAAAAAGATCCAGTAGAAGCGTTAAGAACAGAGTAGAAATTTAGATAAAGAAGTAAAAATTCTAAAAAAATATGAAATTAAAGAGCATAGAAGTTATGGGAATATAATTTCTATGTTCTCTTTGTTTGTGTATATATTGAATCTTTAAGACAGAAATTCATAATTTATGACTTTATTTAATTTTAGAAGGTGTTTTATAAAAGGAAAATTACTAAAACAGTTTAGTACCATGAGGGGATATTTTTATCGCAAGTTTTACTTTTGTGTTTTTTTGTTCTAGTAAATATTAATATTAAAAGAATGTGCAGATATGAATGTTGAAATATTTGAATAGCTAAATCTAGAATATAATTAATTTAAGGAGTTTAGTGGTATAAATAAAAAAGTAAGGAGCTGATATAATCATCAGCTCCTTTTTAGAGAATTGTTTTTTAACGTTTAACCTTTCTGCTAGCCAAGGTACTAAGTAATACCAAAATTCCAGCAAAAGTTGTATTAGCAGCAGAGTTACCAGTATTAGGTAGTTTGGTTGCTTTAGTATTTGTGCTGTGTGCGTTGGTATTAGGCTTCTCAGCTTTCTTAGGTGCTTCAGCTTTCAGTTCATCGACTTTCGGCATGTTGCCTTTAGGATTTTCAGTTTTAGGTTGATCGACTTTTGGCATATTCCCTTTAGGTTTCTCATCTTTAGGTTGATCGACTTTTGGTATGTCACCTTTAGGATTTTCAGTTTTAGGTTGATCGACTTTCGGCATGTCACCTTTAGGCTCCTCAGCATTAGGTTGATCGACTTTCGGCATGTCCCCTTTAGGTTTCTCATCTTTAGGTTGATCGACTTTCGGCATGTCACCTTTAGGCTCCTCAGCATTAGGTTGATCGACTTTCGGCATGTTACCTTTAGGCTCCTCAGCATTAGGTTGATTGTCCTCTTCATATACTAATGCATAACGAGAGAAGTGATCAGTTTTAAAAGTAATAACACTATTAAACTCTCCATCAATAGGATCACGTTTTTCTAATTGTCCTAAATTATTTATGTAGTAAATAGCGATTACTTTTTTACCACGTTCCTTAGGTAGTGTGACTGTGAAATCACCTTTTAGTTTTACTACTTCTTTTCTGTAAATATTAATAAAGTTAATGTCGTATACATCAGCTTTTTTTCCGTTTAACGCAGGGATGGTGCTAGAATCTATTTTTTGAACATCAAGTTTAAGATCAGCAAAATTCATTCCAGAAATACGAACTTTTTCATCTTTTGTTGCAATCGTGTAGTGAGGGTTAGTTGTAGAAATCGTTCCTTTATCTACAACATTAAGGTATTCTACTAGGTAACAAGTTCTATGATCATAAGGGAATTTACCAACTTGCTTGTTTTTTATAACAATAGGGAAAGTTTCTATATCGTATTTATCGCTGTTTACTAAACCTACCATATAGTCAACACCTTCTCTTAAATTTACTTTTACTATTCCATTTTTGCTTGTAGCACGAATAGTTTCGTTGTTACTAACAAATTCAAAAGTTAATTCATCTTTTAAAACTTTTCCTTTGTAAGCCACTTGCATAGTAGCTTCAACAGATTCTCTTTGTGGCTCTACATAATCTTTATCTTTTTTGATTAATTCGAAGCTATCGATATATCTTTCATAAGGATCGTCCATATCAATTGGATAGTGATTCATAAATGCGTAGATACGACGATGCTTCATACCGTAGTTATCGTTTTCTTTTAAGTACACTTCATACTCATCGTCAGCTATTAGCTCTATTTCTGGGAGTTTTCCATCTTCAGAAGTAAACTCTCCTGCAGGTTTTTGTTTAGAAACATTAAAGAAGACAAAAGTTAATTTGTCTTTGATAGTTTCACCTTCAGGATTTTTAGAGTCAACTAACTTCATTTTTTTAATTTTTACTTTTTGTTGATTAGTTTCATCACAACCACAATCTTCTGAGTTAGAATCTTCTTTGTTAGTTGGATTATTTGGTTGAATAGTAGAAGAAGTATTTTTTTTCTTTAAGTCTAAACTTACTACTAATTCCCCATTATCATCACGATAAGGTGTTCCATCTTTAATAGTAAAAGAAAAACTATCCATATTATATTTAGAGTTATCCAATAATTTTACTGTATAACTTGTATTTTGTTTTAGTTTTGCACCTACTTGACCTTCGTCATTGTCAGAGGTAATAGTTTCATCATTACTTTTGAATTCGAATTTTAAGTTATCTGTTACTTCATCTTTTCTGTCTAAAACAGCAAGAAAAAGAGTGGTTCTTTTTTCATTTATTTTATTAGAATTATCAGCCTCATCTGTTGTTGAATTATCAGATTTTTCTGTTTCAGCAGAGGTGATTTTACTCACATCTAAACTAAGAAGCATGTCGTTATTATCATCGCGATAAGCTATACCGTCTTTAATAGTAAAAGAAAAACTGTTCATAGAATATGTATTATTTTTTTCTAGGCTAACGGTATAACTAACCTCTTCTTTTACCTTTTTAAAATCGATATATCCTTCTTCATTTGTGGCTTGAATAACGTGATTACTTCCGTCATTGCTAATTAGTTTAAAACTAATTGGTTCTTCAACGGGTTCTCCATTTTCTAAAACCATAGGTGAAAAAGTTCTTTCACCAGCTTTAACTATATTTTTTTCATATATTGCTACAGTGCATAGCAGTAACGTAAATAAAAATGTTATAAAAAATTTTATTTTCTTATTCATTTTTACTCCTCCTCATAATATTTTTTTCAAAGTTATTATAACACACAAGAAAGGTTATTAGTAGGGAGGTGTTGCTCGTTGGAGGAAGTGAGAAAACTAATATTTTAGTATAATGAATTTTTAAAAACATATTTGTAGAAAAATAAAGAAGATTTCAAGTTGTTATAATAATTGTTTTTTTATCAAAATTTATTTTTTTAAAATTACTATTAATAAATCCATTATTAATATATTCTAGACTATAATATTTTTTTTAATAATTGAATGTAGTTATCATTTGAAAGTTTTGTAATTACTGATTTTAAAGTAATTGACATAAATAAATTTAGCTTTTATAATAGGAGAATATAAGAGGATTTGAAAAAATTTCTTTAAGTATGTAGTAATAGAACTCATCTATGCTTTTTTTTGTTATTTTTATTTTAAGATGTTAAAAATAACAAAAAAATTTAACTTTAATAATCTTTTATTTATTGTATGTTTAGAGTAAGAATTGTCATTTGGGTGCTAAATAGATTTGAGAGGATATTGATATGAAAGAACATGAATATTATATGGAGTTAGCTTTGGAAGAAGCACGGCGTGCTTATAAAAAAGGGGAAGTTCCAGTAGGAGCTGTTTTGGTGATTGATGGAGAAGTTGTAGCTAAGGCACATAATACTCGTGAGCATAATCAGCAAGCGTTGAATCATGCAGAACTTCTTGTAATAAAAGAAGCATGTGAGAAAATAGGTTTTTGGAGATTAGATAATAGTTTTTTATATACAACTGTTGAACCTTGTGTTATGTGCAGTGGTGGGATTGTTCAAGCCAGGGTAGAGAATGTGATTTTTGGGGCAGCTGATTCTAAATATGGTTGTTGTGGTAGTTGTTTTAATCTAGTGAATACTAAAAAATTTAATCACAGAGCTAATGTTATATCTGGAATTTTGGAAGAAGAATGTTCTACACTTATGAAAGATTTTTTCAAAGAACTTAGAGAAAAAAAGTAGAGCGTGCAACTTGAATTATAAATATCAAAATAAAAATTTTGTACTTGAAGGGCTAATGTTAATTAAGTAAGTCAATTCAAAGATGTAAAGTAATAAATTTTATAAATTTGGATGATGTTTAAAATTTATCATTTGCAAGTTGTATTTTAATTATAAAATACTGAAAAAAAATAATAAATAAAATTTTCAAACGATGATTTTTATAGCGAATATAAAGATGTCGTTTTTGTTTTTAAAAAACATATTATATAAAGGTTTTAGATAAGAAAAATAAAGTTTATTAAAAAACTGAAAAAAGCGAAAATTTATAATGTTTTTTTATGTTATCACTATCTTTATCTTATGTTATTTGATACAATTAAGTAAGAAAGTAAAAGAGGAACTTTATGCGAATAGAAAATGTTATAAACAAATTTAATCAAGAAAAAATTTATTTGTGTCCAAAGTGTATGAGTAATGCAGAAATAAAAAATATTAGTTTAACTTGTGGTGAAAAGCATAGTTATGATTTTTCTAAAAAAGGTTATTTACATTTGATTAATAATTACAGGAAAACAAAATATAATGAGGAATTATTCTTAGCAAGAGGAATTATTTTTAAAAACAATTTTTATAAAAAGGTATTAGAGTGTTTGGGAGAATTAATAAGCAAGTATTCTAAAGATATTGTAGTGGATATTGGATGTGGTGAGGGATATTATATTAAGGAATTAAAGAGATTATTCCCTGAGAAATATTTTTATGGACTTGATAATAGTAAAGATGCTATAGAGTTAGCAACAAAAGATGATAAACGCAATCCCTATATAATAGCAAATTTAGCCAAGCTGCCCTTTCGATCTAATAGTATTTCATGTATTTTAAATATTTTGACACCAGCTAATTATAATGAATTTTTTAGAGTTTTGGGCGATAGAGGGTATTTGATAAAAATTATTCCTAATTCTAATTATTTAAGAGAGATTAGAAGTATTACCAAAAATAAAACATATACTAATGATGATACAATTAAGCTAATAGAAGATAATTGTAAAATTGTGGAGAGAATTAAAATTTATGAAACTTACCAACTTGATGAATATTTGGCTGAACAGTTTTTAAAGATGACTCCATTAACATTTTCTAAGGATATATCAGTAGATGATATCAAAAATTTAAAAACCATAACTATAGATTTAGAAATCTTAGTTTGTAAAAAATAAAATTTTAATAATTAAGATAAATTTTTTAAAAGTATAAAGGGGGAATTTTTATGAATATAAAAAATTATGATCGTGTTATAGAGGTTAAAAAGCATGAGAAGCAACCATGGTATAAAAAATGCTTAGAGTTTTCTATAGAGAGTAATATGGAATTTATGTCAGAGCTTTATGACAGTAAAAAGAATTATTATCTCTGTGAAAAAGAACAAAAAGTTTATCTTGTGGATAGTGATAACCATAAAAATGAAATATCTTGGATAGATTTAACAAAGTTTGTTGAAGTGGAGATAGAGGATTTCATATACAGAAAGTATAGAGAGTTAAAGTAAATTGGCAATTAAATAGATATTAAATATTGTTTTAAAAATAAAATGGATATACATAAGAAAAAGGAGAATATTATGTACGTAGCATACGATAACAAAGATGAAGTTTGCAATGCTTTGGATAGTGATATTAAAAAAACTGGGGAGTATTATTGTCCTATATGTAAGGGGAAGGTTATTTTTAAAAAGGGTATAAAGATTCAATCGCATTTTGCTCATGCCAAAAATTGTTCGTGTGAATATGAAACTTATAAAAAAGAAAGTAGTGAACATCTTGCAACTAAAAAAGATCTTTATGAGCATTTTAAGGGAAGATATCGTAATGTAGAAGTGGAACATATTTTTAAAACAGAAAGTAGTATTCAGATAGCAGATGTTTATATAAAAGATAACAATGTTGCATTTGAATATCAACGTTCAGTAATTCCTTATGAACTCATTGAAGAAAGAACAAAGGGATATTCAAAAGCTGGAATAAAACTAATTTGGCTGATAGATACGAAAAAATTTATAAAAGAATTAAAAAATTATGATGGAATAAGCTATATTAGATATGCACCGTTTGTTGATAATTTTCTAAATTATTATCAAGGAAAAGTATTTTTTTATGGTTGGAACAATGAGGATAAAAAATTTGAATTTTACCAAATTTGGGCACACAATCTGAAAAAAAGAAATGCAGTTTGTATAAAAACTAGTTATGATATACGTAATTTTGATGTGCCGTTAGATTTACAGCTTTTGGATAAGGATTTAACATCAAAACTATACCCCGAAGATATAAAAAATTATGTTTATGAACAATTAAAATATGATAAAACTATAAAAAATAAAGTGTTAAGTATGTTCTATAATCAAAAAATAGAGCTTAATAATATACCTGATGCAATAGGTATTAATATGCTAGAGCAGGTGTTAATTCAGACCCCATTAGTTTATTGGCAAGGTTTAATGTATCGATTTTTTAAAGAGGGTAAAACTTATTCTGAACTTATAAGAATAATGAGTAACATTATAGAGTTTAAAAATAGTATTTATATAAATAATGTGCAAAGAGGAGAGATATTTTTAAAAGTATTTAAAGAATATTATAAACTGTTGGTGGAAAAAGAAGATTAAAATTTTATAGGGGGAATTTATTATGGGGGAGTTATATGGGAAGTTGACGAACAAAGAGAAAAAGATTTTGTTATCGCTTTTAGCGATAGAAAAAATCACATCTTTGAAACTACATAAAGTTATTCAAAAATTAGGTAGTATAGAAAAGATTTTAGAAATAGATATGGAAGATTTTTCAGATTGTTTTGGAGAATCTTCCAAGGAAATTTATACTAAGCTAATTTATAATTTGGATTTTGATTTTGAAAGTTACTTTGAGTTCTATAATGTCAAATATATTTTCTATGACGATCCTTACTATCCAAATGAATTTTTTAGATTATATGATTATCCTTTTGTAATTTTTTATAGAGGGAATAAAGATTTACTTCTTTTTAGAAGAAAATTTTCAATAGTAGGCAGTAGAAATAATACAAATTACTCAAAAGTTGCTTTGGAAAAGATTGTGCCACATTTAGTAGAAAATCATTTTGTAATTATTAGTGGTCTTGCACTTGGAGTCGATAGTTTAGCTCATGAAACAACGATAGAAAATAATGGATTCACTATAGGAATAATTGCACATGGGCATAATATTATATATCCAGAAAAAAGTAGATATCTTTATGATAAATTAACGCAAAATCATCTTATCATATCAGAGTATTTTCCCACTTCGCCAATAAGGAAATATAAATTTTTAGAAAGGAATAGACTTGTAGCTGGGATTTCTACTTCGTTGTTAGTAACAGAAGCAGCAAAGAGAAGTGGGACGTCAAGAACGATAGATTTTTCACTGGAAATAGGGAACAATGTATTTTGTCTTCCAGGGAGATTTGGTGATAAGATGAGTTGGGCGATGAATGAATATATAAAAGAGGGGGCGATACTAGTAAATAAATTAGAGGATTTTGGTAATGAATTAGGATTTTAGTAGATATTTGAAAGGGTGATAATAATGACGACAGATATCTTATTTATTAATCCACTAGGTTGGGATAGATATATTTGGACAAGAGTCTTGGAAAATATGCCAGACCAAACCTTTGATTTTATTGAATTTACAGAAGAGAGTTTTAAATCTATATCAAAAAAAGAAATAGATCAGGTTCTATTAGATAAAATGACAAAAGTAAAAAGAGGCGGTTATATAGTATGTGCTTCTTATGGGACTGTTGTTTTGCTTAATGGGCTGGAAATGTTTAGTGAATACCTTGATGGAATTAATTTAATTATTATTGAGGGATTAGAGCCTATACCTCCAAGATCAATATTGAGATCCTATTTTGAATCAGAAATAAAGTTCACTAGTAAAGAAGAATATCTATCAAAAACACTTAGTGTAGATGAATTGAAAGACAAGTTTCTAACAGAACTACTGCTTAGAAAACTTAGAAAACAAGGTAGTGAGTATGTAATAAGTCCATCACCTGATATAGAGTTGCAATATTTATCTTTGTACGCAGGAGTTGACAATTTAGAGTTGTTAAAAAAATGTAGAGAAATTTTTAATAATGTTACTATTTTTTCCTACTTTAAATTGACGAAAACAAATTATACACAAATAGAGGAGGATGATCATTTGCTTATGGTTACAAAACCACAAATGATTTTGAACGAATTAGGGAAATAGAGATAGTTTATGGAAATTTTAAAATTAAGAAATAATAAGTACATTGGGAGAAAGAAAAATCAAAGCGGAGGAGACAAAGATATTTTTCATCTCTCAATAGAAAATATAAATTTTGATAAATAGGGTGATTGATAATTTTGCTTAATTGTTAAATTATCAATCACTTTTTGTTTTGACAAAAGATTTATAGATTATTTGATGAAGAAAATTTTAAAATTTGATATAATAAAGGTTATATTTTATGGTTTTATATTGAACAAATTTTAGTAAGATAAAGTTTTCAATGACAACTGTGTTATAAAAAAACTATATATTTAAGGAGTTGATTGTGGTGAAAAAAATATTATTGAGTTTATGTTCTGTGATGGTGTTTGTTGGTGCTATAGCTGTTGGTATATTTTGTATAGAAAATTCTGATAAAAAAAGTGTAGAAAATTCTGATATTGCAAGTGAGAAGAATTCACATGTTAAAAGGGCAAGAGTAGTTGCCAATGGAGACATTTTATATCATGATGCATTATATTATACTGCAAGGCAAAGTGATGGAAGTTATAATTTTGATCAGTTTTTTGAATATGTCAAACCATGGATTGAAAAAGCGGATTTGGCGATAGGTGACTATGAAGGTACAATAAGTGATAAGAGTCCTTTGTCGGGATATCCACTTTTTAACGCTCCAAAAGAAACAGCGGATACTATGAAAAGTCTTGGTTACGATGTTGTAGATTTGGCACATAATCATATTTTGGATACAGGATTATATGGACTAAAATATACAGCTAAAACTTTTAAAGATTTGGGATTGGATGTAGTAGGTGTTCATACGGAGAAAAAACGCTCGGAGGATAAGATTTTAGTTAAAGAGGTAAACGGAATAAAAATAGCTATCCTTGCTTATGCATATGGGTATAATGGGTTAGAAGCCAACCTTTCACAAGAAGATTATAATAATTATCTTTCTGATCTAAATGAAGATAAGATAAAAAGTGATTTGGAAAAGGCTAAGCAAGAAGCGGATGTAACAATAGTGATGCCTCAGATGGGGATAGAATATAATTTGCAACCTACTCAAGAACAAAGAAGATTGTATAATAAAATGATAAATTGGGGAGCGGATGTTGTTTTAGGAGGGCATCCGCATGTAGTAGAGCCAGCAGAAACTGTAGAAAAAAATGGTGAAAAGAAATTCATTATTTACTCTATGGGAAACTTTATTTCTAATCAAAGAATGGAGATAATGGATAATAAGTGGCCTGAACGAGGAGTTTTTATGGATATTACCTTTGAAAAAGAAAATAATAAAACTATAATAAAAACTGTAAAAGCACATCCTACTTTGGTGCATTCTACTCCGAATGGAAGAAAAACACCACAAGGATACCCACTTTTTGATTATCGAGTGATGATTTTAGAAGATTTTATTGAAGGTGGAAAATATCGAGATAAATTAGATGACGCTATGAAAAATAAAGTTGATATAGCTTATAAAGAAATGAATGAACATGTGGATTTACAGTGGTAATCTGATAGAAGTAATTTTTTAATGAGAATTTGATAAAGTATTTTATTAGTTGATACCAATTATCAAGTGTAGTATAATCATATAGTTAATAAAGTTGAAGGAGATTATGGTAATGAAAGATTTTTTTGAAGTAATAAAGAATAGACGTTCAGTAAAATATTATGATAATAGCGTTAAAATATCACGAGAAGAAATTTTAGAAATGTTAGATGATGCTAATAGTGCACCATCATTTTGTAATTTTCAACCTTGGAGATATATAGTAGTAGACACACCAGAAGGAAAAGAAAAATTATCGGCAGCCAATTATAATAAAACTCAAAATGACACTTCAGCGGCTATGATTATTCTTTTAGGTGATTTAAATTATTTTGATAAGTTTCATGATATTTACGGTACGGCTGTGGATAAAGGATATATGTCGCCTGAAATAAAAGAAGAGTTTCGTGGGAATATGGAGTATTTGGTAAATTCATTAGATAAAGAAACGAAAAAAGAAATAGTGTATTACGATTGCGGATTATGGTCAATGCAGTTTTCTAATGTAGCACATGCTAGAGGGTATGATACTAATATTTTGGGTGGATTTAATAAGAAAAAAGTAGTTGAGTTATTTGATATTAATGAAGATTTAGTACCAATAATGTTAATTGCATTAGGGAAGAAAGAACGTGATGGAAGACCTACTACAAGAATGAGTGCGAAAGATTTGGTAAGTTTTGAATAATTAGGGTAAAGAAAGAAGTTTGAAATAAGAATTTTATTTTTGATAAAATAAGGTAGTGAAATCTTAAAGCAGATTAGTTTAAAAATTTTAAAATTTACTATCTTATTTTTCTTAATTTTAAACAATGTTAATAATGAGTAATATTTATAAGTTCATGAAGGAGAAAATTAGTGGAGAAACTTGAAGCGGTAATATTTGATTTTGATGGGACAATTGTAGATACAGAGAAAATCTATTATGAAAATATGGCGGATTTAACAAAAGAATATCTGGGGGAAACTTTGGATAAAATGGATTATATAGAAAATGTATCTGGAACAAATGAGGAAACTAGTAGAAAGTACTATAAAGATAAATATGGAATGACAGATGAAGCTTATGATAAATTCGAAGAAGAAATCACTCAGCGTATAATAGAAAATTATCATAATGCTAGTGTTCTTCCTGGGATAAAAGAAACGATGCAATATTTGTACAGCAATGGTATAAAAATGGCTGTTGCTTCTAATGGGAAAGAAGAACATATAAGAACGGGATTAGAAAGAAAAGGATTTGAGAAATATATAGAGGCTATTGCCACTAAAATAGAAGTAGAAAATCCAAAACCTGCACCAGATGTTTATTTACTTGCGGCGGAAAAATTAGGTGTTGATATAAAAAATACAATAGCTATAGAAGATTCTAGACCAGGAGCATTAGGTGCGAGTAAATCGGGAGCAACTTTAATATTACAAACTAACGATATTACTAAATATATGGACTTTTCTGGTATTGAGTACAATTATAGAGATATTAATTTGTTAGAAGTCGTGAAGAGCATAGTAGAGGATATGTAGTCGCTTACCTTAATAATTGTAAAAAATATAAATTAGGGATATAATTAAGGTATGTATTTACCTTTTGGGTAAAAATAAAAAATAAGGAGAACAAATATGTATAAGGTAACAGGAACAATTAATAAGGGATATACAGTTCATGCTACTACTTCGCTTGGTGGCAATTACGATATGTTTATGGATGAAAGTAAAGACGGTCCAGTAAATTTATTTTCTGTGGCGTATGTAGGATGCATGACTATGTGTGCAAAGGGATATTTTCATAGAGCATATGGACTAGAAGATTTAGAAGTTAAAACAGATCTTGTAGTTGATTATGAGAATAGAAAAATTGTGGCAGATATTTATGTAGATAGAACAGAAAATGAATTGGCTAATGGGGATAGACAAGGAGTTTTAGATAATATAAAACTACGTTGCAAAGTGTCGCATATGTTATCAAGTGATTTGGATATTACTTATAATGTTCACGCCAAAAAATAAATTAAATTAAAGAAAGCGAGAATTTTTTCTCGCTTTTTAATTATGGATTTAAATTAGTTTGATATTGAGAAAAGTGAAATATAAAATATTCACGATATATATTGAAAATTAAAAAAATTCTCTTGCCTTGGCACCAAAGTTGAAAACAAAAAAGAATGATAAATATACTATAGAAACATTATCCATTTAATATAGTAAGATTTTGTAAAACAATGTATAGTTATAGTTAATTTAGAAAATCTAATAAAAAATCTTCCATAAAAAAGATAGTTAGTGTTTAATATGGGAGAAATTGAAATATATTTTTCGCATGTCAGCCAATAAGAAATTAGGAAAACATATTCATAATTTTTTTTAAAATTTTTATATTAAATCTCTTGCAATATAGATGTTTAACGTGTATAATAGTGAATGTTGGTCTGAAAAAGACTTGCGTTGAAGCGAAAGGTTACTGACACGCCCGGCCGCTTTGCCATGCCATGGCGTGCTGGAGAACTTTCGTGGAGAAGTTGCTACTTGATAGCAGCGAATAAATGTAATAGGAGGAGAAATGATGGCAAAACAAAAAATTCGTATTCGTCTAAAAGGATATGACCACAGATTAGTAGATCAAAGTGCAGAGAAAATCGTTGAAACTGCAAAACGTTCTGGAGCAAAAGTTTCTGGACCAATTCCATTGCCAACGGAAAAAGCAGTTTATACAATTTTACGTTCAGTTCACATTTATAAAGATAGCCGTGAACAATTTGAACAACGTACACACAAACGCCTAATCGATATTATTGAACCAACACAAAAAACAGTTGATGCTTTAATTAGCTTAAACTTACCATCAGGTGTTGACATCGAATTAAAATTATAATTATAGGAGGTGACTTTCGATGACCAAAGGTATCTTAGGAAGAAAAGTAGGAATGACTCAAATCTTCGCTGAAAATGGAGAATTAATTCCAGTAACAGTAGTTGAAGCAAAAGGTAACGTCGTACTACAAAAGAAAACAGAAGAAGTTGAAGGATACAACGCAATCCAATTAGGATTCGACGATAAACGTCCTTACGATAAAGAACGTAAAGATCGTTTAGTAAAAGTTGCGAACAAACCTGAACAAGGTCACGCAGATAAAGCTACTACTGCACCAAAACGTTTCATTCGTGAAATTAGAGATGCAGAAGTTGCTAGTTATGAAGTAGGTCAAGAAGTCCAAGTTGATATTTTTGCAGCAGGGGACTTAGTTGACGTAACAGGAGTAAGTAAAGGTAAAGGATTCCAAGGGGCAATCAAGCGTCATGGACAAAGTCGTGGACCAATGGCTCACGGTTCTCGTTACCACCGTCGTCCTGGATCAATGGGTCCTGTAGCACCTAACCGTGTATTTAAAGGAAAAGCATTACCAGGTCAAATGGGTGGAGTTACAGTTACAACTCAAAACTTAGAAGTAGTAAGCGTTGATGTAGAAAATGGATTAATCTTAATTAAAGGATGTATTCCAGGTTCTAAAAAAAGCTTCGTAAAAATCCAAACAGCAGTTAAATCTGGTAAATAATCGGAAAATATACGGAAGGAGGAAATTAGAAAATGCCACAATTAGATTTATTTAAACAAGACGGTACTAAAGTTGGTGCAGTAGAAGCTAATGATGCAGTATTCGGAATTGAACCAAATCAACACGTTTTATTCCAAGCTGTAACTTTACAAAGAGCATCACTTCGTCAAGGTACACACAAAACAAAAGGACGTTCTGAAGTTTCAGGTGGTGGTCGCAAACCATGGCGTCAAAAAGGGACAGGTCGTGCTCGTCAAGGATCTATCCGTTCACCACAATGGCGTGGAGGTGGAACAGTATTTGGACCAACACCACGTAGCTATAGCTTCAAAATGCCAAGAAAAATGCGTCGTTTAGCATTACGTTCTGCTTTATCTTCTAAAGTAGCAGCTAACGAAGTATTTGCATTAGAAACTTTAACATTTGATACAATCAAAACTAAAAACTTTAAAGAAATGTTAACAAAACTTAGCTTAGATAAAAAAGTATTATTCGTAGTTTCAGAGTTCGAAGAAAATACAGTATTATCAGGAAGAAATATTCCAGGAGTTACTTTCTTAGAAACAACTGGTCTTAATGTATTAGACATCTTAGGAAGCAACAATGTTGTATTTACTAAAGATGCATTAGAAAAAGTTGGGGAGGTATTAGCATAATGGAAGCACGCGATATTATCAAACGCCCAGTATTAACTGAAAAAAGTTATTTATTGATGCAAGAAAATAAATACACTTTCCTAGTAGACACACGCGCTCACAAAATTCAAATCAAGCAAGCTGTTGAAGAAATCTTCGGTGTGAAAGTTGAAAAAGTGAACGTAATGAACTACAAACCAAAATTCCGTCGTGTTGGAAGATATGGTGGATACACTAATAAAAGAAGAAAAGCTATCGTTAAGTTAGCTGATGGACAAACAATCGAAGGATTATTCGCATAAGAATAACCAATACCACTAAGGAGGAAAAATGACAAATGGCTATTAAAGTATATAAAGCTATTACTAATGGTCGTCGTAATATGACATCATTAGACTTTGCAGAAATTACAACAAGCAAACCAGAAAAGTCATTATTAGCGCCGCTACCGAAAAAAGCGGGAAGAAATAACCAAGGTAAAATTACTGTTCGTCACAATGGTGGAGGACACAAAAAACAATACCGTATTATTGACTTCAAAAGAAATAAAGACAACGTACCAGCAAAAGTTGCTACAATCGAGTACGATCCAAATCGTTCAGCAAACATCGCATTATTACACTATGTAGATGGAGAAAAAAGATACATCATTGCTCCTAAAGAATTAGAAGTAGGACAAATTATAGTATCTGGTCAAGATGCTGATATTAAAGTAGGTAATGCACTACCATTAGCAAATATCCCAGTAGGGACATTAATTCATAATATCGAATTAAAACCTGGTAAAGGTGGACAATTAGTGCGTTCAGCTGGAGCAAGTGCTCAAGTACTTGGTAAAGAAGGTAAATATGTATTAGTTCGTTTGAAATCAGGAGAAGTAAGAATGATCTTAGCAACTTGCCGTGCGACAATCGGTGAAGTTGGTAACGAACAACATGGACTAGTAAATATTGGTAAAGCCGGTAGAACTCGTTGGTTAGGTAAAAGACCTACTGTACGTGGATCTGTTATGAACCCGAACGACCACCCACACGGTGGTGGTGAAGGGCGTACATCAATTGGACGTAAATCACCAATGTCACCATGGGGTAAACCTACACTTGGTAAGAAAACTCGTTCTAAAAAAGCTCGTTCAAACAAATTTATCGTACGTGCTAGAAATAAATAATAAAACGAAACAAAGGTTAGTTGGTGAGGAGCAAGTGCTCTTTACCAAAGACCTAAGTATGCAAAGTATCGGAAAGGAGATAACAAAATGGCTCGTAGTTTAAAAAAAGGACCATTCGCTGATCACCACTTATTAGCAAAAGTTGAAAAAATGAGCGAACAAGAGAAAAAACAAGTAATCAAAACTTGGTCTCGTCGTTCAACAATCTTCCCATCATTTATAGGATTTACTTTTGCAGTGTATGATGGAAGAAAACATGTACCTGTATATGTGACTGAAGATATGGTAGGACATAAATTAGGTGAATTTGCACCAACAAGAACTTACAAAGGTCACGCAGCAGATGACAGAAAAACAAGAAGATAATTATAGAAATTAGAAAAATCAAGGAGGCACATTCATGGAGTCAAAAGCAATCGCTAAGACAGTCCGCATCGCTCCTCGTAAGGTAAGATTAGTATTAGACTTAGTACGTGGAAAAAAAGTGGGCGAAGCATTAGGAATTTTAGAATTCACAACTAAAGCAGCTTCATTACCAGTGGCAAAAGTTATAAAATCAGCTGCTGCTAACGCTGAACACAATTATGGAATGAATGTAGAAGACTTAGTAGTATCAGAAGCATTTGCAAATGAAGGACCAACTCTAAAAAGATTCCGTCCAAGAGCAAAAGGTGCTGCAAGTTCAATTAACAAAAGAACAAGTCATATCACTATCGTTTTAAGTGATAACAAATAATTAAAATTAAGAAATTTAAAGCTAAACTAGTAAAAGGAGGCTACAAACTGTGGGTCAAAAAGTACATCCAATAGGCTTACGTGTTGGGGTGATTCGTGATTGGGATTCAAAATGGTATGCGGAAAAAGATTTCGCTGCTAACTTACACGAAGACTTCAAAATCCGTGAGTTCATCAGTAAAAAATTAAAAGACGCTTCAGTTTCTAAAGTTGAAATTGAAAGATTTGATAAGAAAGTAAACATTTCAGTACACACTGGTAAACCAGGTATGGTTATTGGTAAAGGTGGTTCTGAAATTGATAAATTAAGATTAGAGTTAAATAAATTAACTGGAAAAAGAGTACACATTAATGTAGTTGAAATTAAAAAAGTTGATATCGATGCTAAATTGGTAGCTGAAAATATCGCTCGTCAATTAGAAGCTCGTGTATCATTCCGTCGTGCTCAAAAACAAGCTATCCAAAGAGCTATGAGAGCAGGAGCTAAAGGAATTAAAACTCAAGTATCAGGTCGTCTTGGTGGAGCAGATATCGCTCGTGCAGAGCACTATTCAGAAGGTTCAGTGCCACTACACACATTAAGAGCTGACATCGACTATGCTCATGAAGAAGCAGATACAACTTATGGTAAACTTGGAGTTAAAGTTTGGATTAACCGTGGTGAAGTATTACCAACTAAGAAATCTGAAAAAGGAGGTAACTAATTTATGTTAATGCCTAAACGTGTTAAATATCGTCGTCAACACAGACAATCAACAAAAGGTAAATCTAAAGGCGGAAACGTAGTAGATTTTGGTGAATATGGATTACAAGCTACTACAGCAGCAAGAGTTACTTCTCGCCAAATTGAAGCTGCTCGTATTGCGATGACTCGTTATATGAAACGTGGTGGTAAAGTTTGGATTAAAATCTTCCCTCACATGCCTTATACTAAAAAACCTTTAGAAGTTCGTATGGGATCTGGTAAAGGTGCAGTAGAAGGATGGGTTGCAATAGTAAAACCAGGTAGAGTGATGTTCGAAGTTGCTGGAGTAAGTGAAGAAGTTGCACGTGAAGCTCTAAGACTTGCATCTCACAAGTTACCTGTTAAATGTAAATTTGTAAAACGTGAAGAAACAGGTGGTGAAGCATAATGAAAACAAATGAATTCAAATCTATGATTAGAGAATTAACTTCACAAGAGTTAGAAACAAAAATCAAAGAACTTAAAGAAGAGCTTTTCAACTTACGCTTCCAATTGGCAACAGGTCAATTAGAAAATACAGCTCGTATTAGTCAAGTTAGAAAATCAATCGCTCGTATGAAAACTGTTATTCGCGAGAGAGAATTAGCGAATAAATAATATAGGAGGCAAACATGACTGAGAGAAATGATAGAAAAGTTTACGTTGGAAAAGTAGTTTCTGATAAAATGGATAAAACTATCACAGTTTTAGTAGAAACATATAAAAAACATCCTCTATACGGTAAACGTGTAAAATATTCTAAAAAATTCAAAGCACATGATGAAAATAATGTAGCAAAATTAAACGATATCGTTAAAATAATGGAAACTCGTCCATTATCTGCAACTAAAAACTTCCGTTTAGTAGAAGTAGTAGAAGAAGCAGTTATTATTTAATAAAACTAGGATAAACCCTAAGAAGGAGGCAAAAAGCGCATGATTCAACAAGAAACACGCTTAAAAGTGGCTGATAACTCAGGAGCAAAAGAAGTTTTAACAATTAAAGTTCTAGGTGGTTCAGGGCGTAAAGTTGCTAATATTGGTGACGTAATTGTATGTTCTGTTAAGAAAGCAACACCAGGTGGAGTTGTTAAAAAAGGTGATGTAGTTAAAGCCGTAATCGTTCGTACAAAAACAGGAGCTCGTCGTAATGACGGTTCATATATAAAATTTGATGAAAATGCTTGTGTAATTATCCGTGATGATAAGAGCCCACGTGGTACACGTATTTTCGGACCAGTTGCTCGTGAATTAAGAGACGGTAACTACATGAAAATCGTATCACTAGCTCCAGAAGTATTATAATAAAAAAAGTACAGCAAAGAAGGAGGTTAGCAAGAAATGTTCATTAAAAAAGGTGATAAAGTTGTAGTAATTACTGGTAAAGATAAAGGTAAAGTTGGAACAGTAATCGAAGCACAACCTAAAAAAGACCGCGTGGTTGTTGAAGGTGTTAACATTATTAAAAAACACGTTAAGAATTCACAAGATGCACCTCAAGGTGGAATCATTGAAAAAGAAGCAGCAATTCACGTATCAAACGTAATGTTACAAGATCCTGAAACTGGGAAACCAACAAGAGTAGGTTTCGAAATTAAAGATGGTAAAAAAGTACGTATCTCTAAAAAATCAGGAAAAGAAATATAATAAGTAGTTGAAGAAAGGAGGCACTATTTTAGATGACTCGTTTAGAAGATAAATTTAAATCTGAGATAACAAAAGAATTAATGACAAAATTTGAGTACAAAAGCGTAATGCAAGTACCAAAAATTGAAAAAATAGTAATTAATATGGGTGTGGGTGATGCAGTTCAAAACTCAAAAGCCCTAGATAATGCAGTAGCTGAATTAGCTTTAATTTCTGGACAAAAACCATTAATCACAAGAGCTAAAAAATCAATCGCTACTTACAGACTACGTGAAGGTATGCCAATCGGAGCTAAAGTTACTTTGCGTGGAGAAAGAATGTATGAATTCTTTGACAAATTAGTAACAGTTGCACTTCCACGTGTACGTGACTTCCATGGTGTTTCTAAAAAAGCATTTGATGGTCGTGGTAACTACACACTAGGAGTTAAAGAACAATTAATTTTCCCTGAAATTGATTACGATAAAGTAAGTAAAGTACGTGGTATGGACATCGTAATAGTAACTACAGCTAACACAGACGAAGAAGCTCGTGAGTTACTAGCACTTTGTGGAATGCCATTCGCAAAATAAGAAAGGTGAGGTAATATACATGGCTAAAAAAGCAATGGTAGAGCGTGAACTTAAACGCCAAAAGTTAGTTGATAAATATGCAGCTAAAAGAGCGGAATTAAAAGCTAAAGGCGATTACATCGGACTTAGTAAACTTCCTAAAAACTCAGCACCAGCTAGATTACACAATCGTTGTAGCATAACTGGACGTCCTCACGGATACATTGGGAAATTTGGAATCAGCCGTATTAAATTCCGTGAATTAGCTTACAAAGGACAAATTCCTGGAGTTAAAAAAGCAAGTTGGTAATATATTAGTAGAAGAAAGGAGGATTTATCCTAATGACAATGACAGATCCTATCGCAGATATGCTAACACGTATTCGTAATGCTAATATGGTAAAACACGAAACATTAGAATTACCTGCGTCAAATATTAAAAAGCAAATTGCAGAAATATTAAAACAAGAAGGTTTCATCAAAGATGTAGAATACATCGAAGATAACAAACAAGGAATAATCAAAATTTCTCTAAAATACTCTAAAGGTGAAAGAGTAATTAAAGGAATTAAAAGAATTTCAAAACCTGGTTTACGTGTTTATGCTAAAGCAGATGAACTGCCAAGAGTATTAAATGGACTAGGAATAGCAATCGTATCAACTTCAAATGGAGTTGTAACTGATAAAGTTGCTCGTAAAAATAACACAGGTGGAGAAGTATTAGCTTACATCTGGTAATAATATAAGGAGGTGCCAATTAAATGTCACGTATAGGTAATAAAGTTATTACAATACCTGCAGGTGTTGAAGTTAACATAGCTGATAACTTCGCAACAGTAAAAGGACCTAAAGGTGAATTAAAACAACAATTTGATAAAGACATGACTTTCAACATTGAAGAAAATGAAATCACAGTAGTACGTCCATCAGACTCAAAACGCCACCGTACAGTACACGGAACAACTCGTGCTATTTTAGCAAACATGGTTGAGGGAGTTTCTAATGGATTCAAAAAAGAACTTGAGTTAATCGGGGTTGGATACCGTGCTCAAATGCAAGGTAAAAAATTAGTACTAAGTGTTGGGTATTCTCATCCAGTTGAATTCGAAGAAATTGACGGAATTAAATTAGGTGTTGAAGGAAACACTAAAGTTAGTATCGAAGGAATTAACAAAGAAGTAGTAGGACAATACGCTGCTAAAGTTCGTGCAGTACGTCCTCCAGAACCTTATAAAGGTAAAGGTATTCGCTATGTTGGTGAGTATGTACGCCGTAAAGAAGGAAAAACTGGTAAATAATAGATAACAGAAAGGAGTGTTTCAAATATGATTACGAAACTTGATAAAAATAAAGTTCGTAAAAAAAGACACGCAAGAGTACGCGTTAAAGTTCAAGGAACTGCTGAAGTACCACGTTTAAACGTATATCGTTCAAACACAAATATTTATGCACAAATCATTGATGACACTAAAGGTGTTACATTAGCACAAGCATCTTCATTAAAACTTGAAAATGTATCAAAATCAAGTGTAGAAGCAGCTAAAGAAGTTGGAAAACTAATCGCAGAAGTAGCAAAAGAAAAAGGAATTACAAAAGTTGTTTTCGACCGTGGAGGATACTTATATCACGGACGTGTTAAAGCATTAGCTGAAGCAGCACGTGAAAACGGACTAGTATTCTAATAAAGGAGGGAAATAAGTAGATGCGTCAAGAAGAAATCAAAAAAGAATTTGAAGAACGCGTAGTTGCCGTTCGTCGTGTAGCTAAAGTTGTTAAAGGTGGACGTCGTTTTCGTTTCTCTGCTTTAGTAGTAGTAGGTGACAAAAATGGTCGCGTGGGATTTGGTACTGGTAAAGCTCAAGAAGTACCAGATGCAATTAAAAAAGCAGTTGAAGCTGCAAAACACAATTTAATTACTGTACCAGTAGTTAATGGAACAATACCTCACGAAATCACTGGTCAATTTGGAGCAGGTTCAGTATTAATTAAACCAGCTGCACCTGGTACTGGGGTTATTGCCGGTGGTCCAGTTCGTGCCGTATTAGAATTATCAGGTATTTCAAATATCTTATCAAAATCTCTAGGTTCTAACACACCAATTAACATGGTTCGTGCTACAATCGAAGGATTAACAAGATTACAAACAGTAGAACATGTAGCTGCTTTACGTGGAAAATCTGTAGAAGAATTATTAGGATAAGAGGAGGGACAAGAAAATGACATTAAAAGTAACCCTAACTCGTAGTACTATTGGTCGTCCAAAGAATCAAAGAAAAGTTGTTGAAGCTCTTGGTCTAAAAAAAATGCACCAAACAGTAGAACACAAAGATAATGCTGCGATTCGTGGTATGATTAATAAAGTTTCACACTTAGTGACAGTAGAAGAAAAATAATTATTAATACAAGGAGGTGCTAGTCTAAATGAAATTACATGAATTACAACCAGTTGAAGGTTCTCGTAAAGAACGTAATAGAGTAGGTCGTGGGATTGGATCAGGAAATGGTAAAACAAGTGGTCGCGGTCAAAAAGGACAAAAAGCACGTAGTGGCGGTGGAGTTCGCCCAGGATTTGAAGGTGGACAAAATCCACTATTCAGACGTATTCCAAAACGTGGATTTAACAATATCAACAGAAAAGAGTATGCAGTTGTTAATCTAGCGGATTTAAATAAATTTGAAGAGGGAACAGTAGTATCACCTGCTTTATTACTAGAAGAAAAAGTTATTAAAAAAGAACTTTCAGGTGTTAAAGTATTAGCTAACGGAAAATTAGAGAAAAAATTAACTGTTCAAGCTCATAAATTCTCATCTTCAGCAAAAGAAGCTATTGAAGCAGCTGGTGGAGTCTGCGAGGTGCTATAATGTTTGGTGCAGCGCTAAATTTGTTTAGAGTTAAAGAAACTCGAAACAAAATATTATTTACCTTATTTGGTATATTTTTATTCCGTATTGGTTCATTTTTACCAATACCAGGAGTTGATGCAGATGTTTTAAAAAATCAAGATGCATCAGGATTATTTGGTATATTTAACACATTTGCAGGAGGAGCATTACAACAATTTTCTGTATTTGCTATGGGTATTATGCCTTACATTACAGCATCTATCGTAATTCAACTTATGCAAATGGATGTTATTCCTACTTTAACAGAGTGGTCAAAACAAGGAGAAGTAGGTCAGAAAAAAACACAAAAATTGACTAGAGTATTAGCTATTATTTTAGCATTTATACAATCACTAATTATGTCTTACGGATTCAATAAGGCTTATAGTGGATTAATTAAAGATACTTCAGTATTAGGATTTATTACAGTAGCCTTAGTATTAACAGCAGGTACTGCTTTACTACTTTGGTTAGGTGATCAAATTTCACAATATGGTGTAGGTAATGGTGTATCTATTATTATCTTAGCGGGTATTATTGCACGTATGCCTATGGAATTTGTACAAATTTATCAATCACAAATTAAAGATGCAGAGAATTTAACATTAGCTATTTTAAAAGTAGTGATTGTTGGAGTTATAGTTATAGGAATAGTAGCAGCAGTTGTATTTATGCAAGAAGCTATTCGTAAAATTCCTATTCAATATTCTCAAGCAAGAGCTGGGCGTAGAATGCTAGGATCACGTTCAACATTCTTACCACTTCGTGTAAACAGTGCGGGGGTTATTCCAGTAATTTTTGCTATAGCATTTTTACAATTACCTAGAACAATTGCAATTTTTGCACCAAATAACCAAAAGTTACAAAAAATTGTGGCTTATTTCGATTTTAGTCATTGGGTTGGACTAACTTTATATGTAGCTTTAATCATAGCGTTCTGTTACTTCTATGTAATGGTACAAGTTAATCCAGAAAAAATGGCAGATAATTTAAGAAAACAAGGAAGTTTTGTTCCAGGGGTTAGACCAGGTAAAAAAACTGAAGAATACATTACAGGTATTTTATACAGACTGACGTTTGTAGGTTCAATATTCCTAGCAGCTGTTTCGGTTCTTCCAACAATATTCACTAACTTAGCCAAACTACCAGCATCTGTTCATATAGGTGGAACAAGTTTAATAATTGTTGTCAGTGTAGCACTAGAGACAGTTAAGCAACTTAATACTCAATTAACAGATAGAAACTACAGAAGTTTCATTACTGGTGGAAAAGGTGGTAAATAATTATGATGAATATTATATTAATGGGATTACCAGGAGCGGGAAAAGGAACTCAAGCAGATCAAATCAAAGAGAATTATCCAATTCCACATATTTCAACAGGAGATATGTTCAGAGCTGCTATTAAAAATGAGACACCGCTTGGAAAAGAAGCAAAAAGTTATATTGATAAAGGACAATTAGTTCCTGACAGTGTAACTATAGGATTAGTTGAAGAAAGATTGAATCAAGAAGATGCAAAAGAAGGCTTTTTACTTGACGGTTTTCCAAGAACAGTAGAACAAGCTGAGGCCCTTGATAAAATTTTAGCAAAAACTAGTAGAAAAATTGACAAAGTGTTAAACATTGATGTAGATCCGTCTATCTTGTTACCAAGATTAACAGGAAGAAGAATTTGCAAGCAATGTGGAACAACTTATCACCTAATCTTCAACCCAACAAAAGTTGAAGGTGTTTGTGATAAAGATGGTGGAGAACTATATCAAAGAAGTGATGATAATGAAGAAACTGTACAAAATCGCCTAGATGTTAATATTAAACAAACTAAACCACTATTAGACTTTTACAGTCAAAAAGTGGGGGTAGTAGAAAATATTAATGGTGATCAAGACATCAAAGTAGTTTTCCAAGATGTACAAAAAGTATTAGATAATCTAAAATAGTCAGGGAGGAAAGATATGGCAAAAGATGTCATTGAAGTAGAAGGTTTAGTAGTAGAAAACTTGCCGAATGCAATGTTTAAAGTAGAATTAGAAAATGGTCATATTATTTTAGCTCATGTTTCTGGAAAAATCAGAATGAATTATATAAGAATTTTACCAGGGGATAAAGTTACAGTAGAAATGAGTCCGTATGACCTGACAAAAGGTAGAATAACTTATAGATTCAAGTAAGTTATAAACTCAAGGAGGAAATAACGATGAAAGTAAGACCATCAGTAAAAAAAATCTGTGACAAATGTAAAGTAATTCGTCGTGGTGGTAAAGTATTAGTGATTTGCGAAAACGCAAAACATAAACAAAAACAAGGATAATTAATTAGGAGGTGCAAACTTAATGGCACGTATAGCAGGAGTTGATATTCCTCGTGAAAAACGAGTTGTTATATCATTAACTTATGTATATGGTATAGGTTTAAAAACTGCTCAAAAAATCTTAAAAGAAGCTGGAGTTTCTGAAGATATAAGAGTAAAAGACTTATCAGGTGAACAACTAGATAAAATTCGTGAAATCGTAGATAACTACAAAACAGAAGGTGACCTTCGTCGTGAAGTTTCATTAAACATCAAACGTCTAATGGAAATCGGATGTTATAGAGGTATTCGTCACCGTCGTGGACTTCCAGTAAGAGGGCAAAATACTAAAAATAACTCTCGTACTAGAAAAGGTCCTAAGAAAACAGTTGCGAACAAGAAAAAATAATTAGGATAGGAGGAGAAACAAAACTATGGCTCGTAAACAACAATCACGTAAACGTCGTGTGAAAAAAAATATACAAAACGGTATAGCACACATTCGTTCTACATTTAATAACTCAATAGTAACAATTACAGATGAACATGGTAACGCAGTATCATGGTCAAGTGCAGGAGCACTAGGATTCAAAGGTTCTAGAAAATCTACTCCATTCGCAGCACAAATGGCAAGTGAAGCAGCAGCAAAACAAGCTATGGAACACGGAATGAAATATGTAGATGTAACAGTAAAAGGTCCAGGTGCAGGACGTGAAGCAGCTATTCGTGCATTACAATCTGCTGGATTAGAAGTTACATCAATCAAAGACGTAACTCCAGTTCCTCACAATGGATGTCGCCCACCTAAACGTCGTCGTGTATAATAATTGCGTAGACTAAATTTAGGAGGTTTAACATAATGTTAGCAATAGAAAAACCAAAAATTCAAATCATTGAAGAATCAACAGACAAAAGATTTGGTCGCTTTGTAGTAGAACCATTAGAACGTGGTTACGGAACTACATTAGGTAATTCATTGAGAAGGATGTTAATCTCATCATTACCAGGAGCAGCAGCAAGAAGTATAGATATTCAAGGTGTTCAACATGAATTTCAGGCTATTAAAGGTGTAGTAGAAGACGTTACAGAAATTATTATGAACGTTAAAAATATTGCCTTTAAAGTACATTCTGATGAAGAAAAAATAGTATCAATCAATGTAAAAGGTCCAGCAGTAGTTACTGCAGAAGATATTGCTATTGATTCTGATATTGAAGTAATCAATGCCGATCAACACATTGCAACAGTAGCTGAAGATGGACAATTTGAGATGCTTATCTATGTAGGTAAAGGTCGTGGATTTGTTCCAGCTGATGGAAACAAAAGACGTGACTTACCAATCGGTGTTATTCCAATTGATTCAATTTATACACCAGTAACTAAAGTTAACTACACAGTAGAAAAAACTAGGGTAGGACAAAGTACAGACTTTGACAAACTTATTTTAGATGTTACTACAAATGGTACGATTACAGCTAACGATGCTTTAGCATTAGCATCAAAAATATTAATTTCTCATTTAGAATTATTTATGGAAATGTCAGAAGAAGCAAAAGCTGCTGATATATTGATAGCTAAAGAAGAGGATAATAAAGTTCAAATGTTAGAAATGACTATAGAAGAACTTGATTTATCAGTTCGTAGTTATAACTGCTTAAAACGTGCAGGAATAAATACTGTTCAAGAATTAGCTAACAAAACAGAACAAGAAATGATAAAAGTAAGAAATCTAGGACGTAAATCGTTAGAAGAAGTTAAAATTAAACTTCAAGAATTAGAACTAGGTTTTAAAGAAGAATAAAACTAACAAGGAGGCACACTAATGGGTTACAGAAAATTAGGACGTACATCAGCTCACCGTAAAGCGATGTTAAGAAACTTAGTAACAGCTCTACTTGTACACGGTAGAATTGAAACAACTGTTACTAGAGCGAAAGAAGTTCGTTCATTAGCAGAAAAAATGATTACATTAGGTAAAAAAGGTGATTTAGCAGCAAGACGTAATGCAGCTAAGTTTATCCAACCTGTTGCAGTAGCAACTGAAGAAGGTAAGAGTCAATTAGCTCTTAAAAAATTATTTGAAGAAGTAGCACCTAAATATGCAGACCGTAATGGTGGATACACTCGTATTTTACGTGTAGGACCACGTAAAGGTGATGGTGCAGAAACAGCTATTATAGAATTAGTTTAATAAAAATTTTTCATACAACAATAACACATACTACATACACACACAACTAAACAACACATACAACAATTTAAACTAATTTTTTTGGCAAAAGAGTGCTTGAAATGCGTAGTAAAAGGCTACGACGTCTAGCTCTAACGTATCCTAGCAAGTGCTAGGATATACCTTTTGTCCCTTTGAAAATTAAAATCTAATTATACTTTAAAAGATTACCAGGCAAGGTAGTCTTTTTTGCTTTGTACGTTAGGATTTCAAGTGCCAAAGGTACGAGAAAATTCTTACGTACAAAGTACACAACGAAGACTTACTTTCAAAGGAGAAAAAGAAAGTATAGTCAAAACTGCGAGAAACACGTTAAAATTTTAAGAGTCGAAGATTCGTCAAGATTATCGCATGTAAATATGCACAAAAGTGACAGACTGTTATAACCTCCTGTGAAGTAATTTCGAGGAGCGAAGCAACGAGGATGCTCTAGTTTTAACCGCATAATAAAGTGAAAAACACATACGATAGGGAAAAAATCAATATATTTTTAAGGAAAGAAAAGACGATGAAGAAAGATGAAGAAATTTGTAATTCTAATTGTATGAAAAAATGATATAAATAGCCAATAATAAAAGAAGATAATAAATAAAACATAAAAATACAAATTATTAAGTATAAATACATCATAATACTTGACAATAATGCTGTTTATTAATATTATAGTCAGTAGTTAAAATTTAAAAGGAAATGAAGAGGTATACAATGAAAAAAAATATTATTATTGTGGCATTTATATTTATTATAATATCAGTAGGAGCGATATTTTTATATTCGCAAGAAACAAAAAATACGGTTAATAAAAAAGAAGAAAATATTTCACAAGAGCTTTTACAATTTAAAGATAAAAAAATACCAGAAATATCATTTATAGATAAAGATAATCAAGAAAAGAAAATTTCTGATTTTATGAATGATAAGCCAACATACATTATGGTATGGGCTAGTTGGTGTCCTGATTGTCAAAAACAATTACCAGAAATTCAAAAATTATATAAAAAATATTCAGATAAAGTTAACTTTGTTTTAATAAATGCAGTTGATGGTGAAAGAGAGACAGTTAGTAAAGCATCAGAATATATGAAAAAAAACAATTATGATTTTCCGTATTATCGTACATCAAAAAATACAACAGATATCTTAAAAGTAAAATCTATTCCTACCACATATATTACAAATAAAAAAGGTGATGTAAAAGTAATACATACAGCTAATTACACAACTTTAGATACCTTACAAAGTGAAATTGAAAACTTAATTAAAGAGTAAATTAAGTTAATATTAAAGATAACCTTATAAAAGAGATTACATTCAATAAACAACAATGGATGTAGTCTTTTTTATTTATTACTAATAGTAAATAAAATTTTTAAAAAAATCTATAATTTCACCTTAATTTCATATAGATAAGTTATAATATATAAAGATTAATTTAAATATATCTAACAACTAGTTATATCACTAGCATTTATAACACATAAATAAAGGAGCGAGGCGATGATTTTTAATAAAATTATCGCTCGCTTCTCTGTTTGAGAAAATATGTGTTGAAATTAAGATATTATGAAAGGAATAAATAATGAAAAATAAAAAAAATCTTGCAATTTTTGCAGGTACAGTTTTGTTGTTAAATGGAGTAATGATAACTGTTGATACTCCAAAGAATTCTTATGCTATTGCTGAGGAGAATATTCCCGCAGATGAGGATATTCCAGATAGTCAGCAGCTTAAATTGATTAAAGATGCAGAGAGAATTATTTCAGAGTTAGAAGAAGTTAAGAATAATGATGATAAGAAAGAAGCTGGAGAAATTATAGATTATGATGCGGAGAGTTTAAATGCAATATCAAAAATCACAAATAAAAATAAAAGATCTGCTTTAATTTCTCGTTATAATGCTATACTAACTTGGCTAGGTAAATCGCCTTTAGTAGATCCAACGCCACCGACAGGAGACTTATACGAAAATAGAAAAATTTATGTAAAAGAAGATGTAGATTTTGAGATTAAAACTGTAGAAGATATAACTTTAGAAAAAGGTAAAGTATACATACAACAAGAAGGTCAAAAAGGACAAGATGCAGTTGAATACGAAACTGTCTTTAAAAATGGAGAGGAACAAAAAGACAGTCGTAAAGAAGTAAAACGAACAAGAATAATAGAACCAATATATGAAATTAAACTTATTGGAGCAAAAGAAGATACTATTGCTCCAGCAATCACTATAAAAGAAGAAGTACAAACAGTAAAAGTACCATATAATAAAGTGAAAAAAGAAGACTCAAATCTTGAAAAAGGAAAAACAAGAGTAGAGCGAGGAGTAGAAGGAGCAACGAAAGTAACATATACAGTGACTTACAAAGATGGAAAAGAAACTTCACGAACTGAAACTAGAAGAGAAGTAGAGGTTGCTCCAGTAGATGAAGTTATATATGTAGGGACAAAAGAAATTCCTGAAAAAATTGAAATTAGACAATTTACTGAAAATAAAGAAATTGAGTTTAAAGAATTAGAGGAAAAAGACCTAACATTAGAAAAAGGTAAAAAGGTAGAAAAAACAGCAGGGAAAAAAGGTATACTGACTACAACTTATGAAGCAGAATTTAAAAATGAAAAAGAAATACCTGGAACAAGAAAAAAAGTAAAAGAAGAACAGACAACAGCCCCAGTTAATAGAGTAGTATTAGTAGGAACCAAAGAAAAAAGTATTAATCCAACTCCAACAACTCCAGTAGTAACTACTAAAGAAGAAGTACAAACAGTAAAAGTACCATACAATAAAGTGAAAAAAGAAGACTCAAATCTTGAAAAAGAAAAAACAAGAGTAGAGCGAGGGGTAGAAGGAACAGCAAAAGTAATATATACAGTGACTTACAAAGATGGAAAAGAAACTTCACGAACTGAAACTAAAAGAGAAGTAGAGGTTGCTCCAGTAGATGAGGTTACATATATGGGGATAAAAGAGAAAGAAAATATTGAAAAAATAAAAGCAACAGGGACAGAAGTATCTAACAGTCGCATTTTGAAAAAAATAGATAGTAAAGTTTTACCAAATACGGGGATAGAAGTAAATAGCAATATTCTTGCAGGGATAGTAGTATTCTTGACAGCAGGTGTATTGGTTGCACTTAGAAGAAAAGATAAACAAAAATAAATTTTTGGGAGATTTAAATTTTATAAGAAAGGATAAATTATGAAATATAAAAATATATCGAAAAAGTTATATTCAACGTTTTTAGCTTTTTCATTAATTTTTACAATGTTTAATGGCTATATTCAACCAATAAATACAGCAAAAGCTGAAAGTACTGGTACTGAAGGTAAGGTAACTAATATTACTTCAAAAGATGCAAATGTACAAATTCATCAAAATGGTTGTGAATTAAATATAAAAACAACACAAGAAACTAATTGGAAATTACCTAGAAAACCTATAGATTTGGTAATATTACAAGATGCAAGTGGATCTTTTCAAAATACTATAAGTGGAGTAAAAGAGGCATTAAAAACTTTAACTACACCAGTAGAAGCTAATAAATATGATTCAGAAACTCCAAGATTAGTATTTACTGATAATCAAGAAACATCGGATAGAGTTATGGTGGCAAGTTTTCAAGGATTAGATGGTTATAGAATTTACGATGATTATGAAACAACATATTATAGATATGGTAATACATACTATAGTAGAAATATTTATAAATCAGATAGTAATTTCACAGGGGACAGTCAATATGGAGTTTGGGAAAATAGCACAAAATTTAAAGTAGAAAGTACAGGTTTAGTATCAAATTCAAGAGATATACACAATTTTATAGATAATATAGTAGTAGGTGGCGGGACACCAACAGTACCAGCTATCAAAAAAGTAATTCAAGATTATAAAAATAAGGTGACTGTTAGTCAAGCACAAATGAAAAATGAGCGAAAAACTGTATTTTTAGTAATTACAGATGGTGTAGCTAATGGTGTAATGGATGATAATGGTAATGTTGTTATTCAATATAGTGGTTGGAGAAATAGTATTTTGCGTACACAGTGGAATTTAAGTACGACTACAGAAGCATCTCAAAATATTACTGCACGTGCTAAAGAATTGTCTGAAGTAGGGAAAGATCTTCAAGAGGCAGTTGGGAAAAATGGCTCAGTGGTTGTTGGTTTTTGGGAAGATGTTGTTGGTTTATCAAGAGAAAATCAGTATTACACAGCTTATAAAGAAGGTTTTTCAGGAACTAGTGTAAATATTGGTGATGATCATTCGGTTCAAGACATTTTTTCTAGTGCATTAAAATCGATAGCCTCTCCTGATAAAATGGTTAATGGTAAAAAAGCTACATTTTATGTAAATGAACAAAATAATATAGATGAATTTGCCAATAAGGTTCTTTCTGCTGTAGGAAATGCCTTAGTAAAAGAAAATGTTAATGGGGAATTTACAGTTACTGAAGGATATAGAGTTAAGTCGGTAACTATAAATGAAAAACAAGTAGTTGAAGATTTGACTGATAGTAAAACGCAAATTCGTGGAAAAGTCTCACAAGAAGGAAATAAAGTTACTATTTCAGTGCCAGAAGCAGCGTTTAATCCAGGAAAAAATAAATTCGACTATGAACTAGTAAGAACGGAAGAAGCACCTGAATTAAAAGAAGAAGATGAACAAACTCCACCAGATGATTATGTTCCTGGTAAAGAACAAAGAGAAGTAGGGCAACTAGTAGGACGTTTTAAAGTAGGAGATTACCAAACTGATGAGATAGGTTCAAAAGATACTGAAAAAGTAGAAGTAAACTCACTTAAATACTGTTATCCAAATGTAAAAAAATCAATTACAGATACAGACGCATCAAACGATAAAGGTGAAATACAAGATCCGATTTTACCAAAAAGACAATCTTATGCAGCAAATTTAGGAGAAGTACAAGAAGAATTTAGTTATAAAGTAGACTACAGAATGAACAATATTCCATTAAATATGGAAAAGAATGCTATGTTGGTTGATCCAGTAAACTATCGCCTAGAAGTACTAGATGCGTATGTTACAGATACTTTAACTGGAGAAAAATTAACTAATTTTGAAATAAGGAAAGTAAAAGATACTGACCCACAAACTAACAAAGAACGTACCATAGTGGTAGCGGATATACCGACATTACCAGGAGTAAATACAGAAACAGTAAAAGAAGGACAATACGGAGGACACAAATTTAAACGATACAGCTTACATGTAAAAGTTAAATTTAAAGATGAATATCCATTTGATGTAGATCAAAGAGAGTAT
>NZ_AUDW01000017.1 GCF_000425665.1 Gemella cuniculi DSM 15828 | reverse complement strand
GTTTTTGATATTTTACCAGCTGTTTGTTTTGATGCTTCTATACTATTTTGTGCATTAGTGTTGCCAGATACTGTTGTTTGAGTATCTTTTGATATATTTATTTCTTTAGAGATAGTACTGGCTATAGTTTGAAATGCGGTAGCACTTGTGATAGCTTGGTCTTTGTCAGATTGTAATATATTCATAATGACATCCTTTTTTTATTGCTTTTGTATTTATTATACTATAAGTTTTACATTTAGCATAATGATATTAGAAATAAATAAAAAACTTAGATTATAAAAATATCTAAGTTTTTATTGAATATATTTATTTGAGGCGAGTGGTAGGGTAGTTTAATATTAAGATAATCTTGTATATATTTCAAAACTGTTCACCTTCTTACATTGTAAATTTTACTCTTCGGCAGGGTAAGTAGCAGGGAACTTTATATCAAAAAGTTTATTTTAAAAAAAGAAGAAGCCTTTTAAATCAAAGCTTTTATTTATATATTTTATTATTCCATTATTACTATAATATACTATTTTATTTAAATTCTATTTTAAGTCAAGGAACTATACTTTTATAGATTTAGGGATTAGTTAAAATTTTAATATTATATAATATTTTGACTAAATTCCTTATTTTAGTTATTAAATTTTGTTAGTATAGAATATTTATGGAGGAAAATTTTATGTTAAATAACTGGAAAGCTATAGTAATGTTCCTTGGTGTTGCCATCTTCTATGAAGTATTAATAGTTCTTCTTTGGCTTGGTCTTAAATGGATGATTACACCTTTTATCGCACCAAAAATAAAACTTGTTATTGGAATATTATTTTTTATTTTCGCCAATTTTTCAATTTTAGGCTATGTGCTTAGGCTAGGTGCACCTATTGTTAATTATGGTAATATCTGGTTTTTCTATTTTACTAATGGAGTAGTAGTTGCTGTAATTTTACTTGTAGCTCGTTTAGTTTTAAAATTATTTAAACTTAATCTTTCCCAAGGTATTAGTTTAAGTATTACTACCATTTTTCTTATTGGGATGACCGCTTTAGGACTTTTTTGGGCATATTCTCCTACAGTAAAACATCAGACCATCAAAGTAAATAAGAAAATTGAAAGACCTATTAAGATTGCTATGGTTGCAGATATTCATCTTGGTACATTTTTCGGTAATGGTCAACTTGAAAAATTAAATAAAATTATAAATGATGAGAAACCTGATGCAATTATTATTGCTGGTGATATTATGGATGATGATATGGTTATGTACAAAAAACGTAATATGGGAGAAACTTTAAGCAAACTTTCTGCTCCTCTCGGAGTCTATACTGTTATGGGCAATCACGATAATGACGTTCGTGAAATTACAGAAGAAATCTCTAAAACTGGAATAAAAGTTTTACTCGATGAAAATACAAAACTAACCGATGAGATAACACTTGTAGGGCGTAATGATAAAACTGATCGTAATAGAAAATCTACAGAAGATTTATTAAAAGATGTCGATACGAATAAAACTACTATTCTTATTGATCACCAACCTGATGCAATAGCTCACCATAGCACACTTCCTATTGATGTTCAATTATCAGGTCATACACATCGTGGACAAATTTGGCCAATAAATTATATAACCGATCGTGTTTATGTCCTTGATCATGGTTATAAAGAGATTAATAATACACATTTCTTTACCACTAGTGGCTATGGATTTTGGGGACCACCATTCAAAACAACAGCACGTAGTGAAGTTTGGATGATCACGATAGAAGGAACAAAATAGTTCCACTAACTTAAAGAAAAATATAATATATAACTCTCTTTTAAGTTTATTACATCATCACATTTGATAAAAAACATAAGAAGTAGAATAAATTAGAATGTTCTTTAATTTACTCTACTTCTTTATTTATTTCATTTTGTATAAAAAATAAAATCTTATTTTATAAACCTAATACCTTATCTTATGCTATCCCATAATTCTTTTGCTTCTTTCAAGCCTATTCCATAATACTCTCTTATCAATTTTATATTATAAATATCTCCTTTAGTTCTATCTATAACAGTTTGTATATCAGAATAATCTTCCTGTACTTTAGATGAAAAATCATTCTCCTGAGTTTCGTAAGTTTTCACCCTATCCCATAAATTTTTTGAATCTAAAATGGTCAAATTATATTTTTCTCTAAGTAATTTTATATTTTCAAAATCTCCTTTGCTCCTATCTACAACAGAATTTAACTCTTCTTTATACTCATCTTGAATAAGTTTATTAAAAAGTTCTCTACTTTCATTTTCACTTTCTGGCGTGTTTTTTGCAGAGCGAAAGTATAATAATATAAATAGCAATACACCTAAAATAATTATTCCTATTTTCATATAAAATATCCCTACCTTCTATTTTTTAAAATTTCCCATAAACTTTTTGCATCTTTGTAGTTTAAATAGTATTTTTTTCTTAACGATGCAATATTAAAAGCATCATCTTGACTGTGATTTACAACTTGCTCTAGCTCTTTTTTATAACTTTTATCTTGAAGTCTCTTAAACGCTTCTTTGCTTATCTCATCTCTTTGCTTTTTCTTGTTCTGTACTGATGAAATCATAGCATAAACGAAAATAAAAGCTAGCATCACATAAATAACATTCATATTCATAATATCAACTCCTTCTATAAAAACTAAGCTAAGTAGATAATACACCCACTTATTGTCCAAAATTAACTAATTTTTGTACTATAACTAAAATAGCAATATCTCCTTTTACTAATTATATAATTTATAAAGATATATAGCAATATTTTTTTGAAAAATTCATACACACTTTATAAGCAAAATATATAATTTGATTGCTAATAAGGAAAGTTAGAAGATAATCCGCAGATATTTTCATAATTTTCCTTATTAAAAATTTATGTTAAGGAAGTACAATATATTATGAAAAATACACAAAAAAAGAAATATATGGTTTCAGAAAAAGTAAAAAAGGGCTTGCTTCGGCTATACTTGCCATTTCATTTATAGGTTCTGTAGCTTGTATATCTCATGAAGCACATGCTGCTGAAACTGATTCATCTTCTAATACTGCTATTATCGAAAAAGCAGAATTAAAAGAAGATGCGGACAATACTAATCTAGACACAAAAGAAACTACCTCTGATAAAGATGTTTCTACAAATTTAGATAATACTGAATCTGATAAAACTTTAAATACTGATAAAAACCTAGATAGTACTTTTGAAAATACTGAATCTGATGAAGTTTTAAAAGCTAACGAGACTTCTGAAGAAAGTGATAAAAAAGAAACTTCTACTACTTTAGAAAATTTCGTTGAAGCAGATGCTATAAATCCAGGGGATACTAAAATATCAGGAAGAACTCATCCGAAAAGTCATGTTTTTATTGACATAGATGACGTTGCTAAATCATCTGTTGATAATCCTCTTGTCGCTGATGAAGAAGGAAAATTCAAACTAGATTTAGGAAATGTCCCTGTCTACTACGGACAAAAAATTAAAATAACTTCTATTAGGGCTGAAGTATTAGAATCTGAAGATGAGGAAATTGAAGGTGGAGAAGCGGAACAAATTATCCAAATGCCACCTCACAACGAAACATATACACCACCAACAAAACGCTTAGAAAAAGAAAATGGTCGACACCAAGTTCTAACAAACCCTGTTTATATAGATCAAAACAAGGTTACTGGACATACTTCTGTTCGCGGTTCTGTTATGATGAGTGTTAATGGAGCCTTTATGACAGTTGAAAGTAAAATTGATGAAAATGGTTACTTTGAAACTAAGTTACAAGATGTTGCTGAAGGTCTAAAATTTAAAAAAGGCGATATCGTAAATTTATCATTTATTTCTGAAGATGGTGATCTTGTTATTAAAAATATTCCTATAAGAGAATTCTCTACAGAAGGTAAGAAAACTGAATCACCTTTTACTCCTAATACTATTAAGTCAAGCTCACCAACACTTTCTGGAAAAACAGAAAATGATTCACAAATTCATCTATATGATGCAGAAACTGGAAAATTCATTGCAGAAGCAATCTCTGATGAAAATGGTGACTACTCTGTCTCACTAACAAACGTTAAACCTGGTCAAAAGTTCTATCGTGTACATATTAGTTCAAATAATCAATATAATCACCTAACTCTTGATACAGTTGATGGTAAATCAGAAACTTTGAGTAATTCATTAATTCCTTATGTTTTGGATAAGTTAAATATTTTTGCAGAAGAGGAAGAATCAAGTATTTCACATAAAAATCCATTGTTTGTTCGTAAATTACATACAGAAACTAACCATTTTATAGGGCGTAGTATATTCCCTAATACGTATATAAAAATAACATCTTCTATTCAAGGTAAACAATACCCGCCACTTGTCGCTGATGAACTAGGTTACTTCGGTGTTGATATGCGTGATATCGAAAGAAAATTTGAAAAAGGTGAAAAAATTACTTTCCAAGTAATAGATCCTAAAACAATGGCAGAATTAACTTCTAAAACTTATACTATCATAAATCGTGAAGAAGAAGCACCATTAGAAGAACGAACTTTTACAACAGATATGGTTACGACAGATCACGGTTATCTAAAAGGAAAAACTGCACCAAATTTAGAAATTCAAGTATATAAAAACGGAAAATCAGACAACATTATAGCAAAAGCAACTTCTGATAATAAGGGAAATGTTGAAATCGACTTATTAAATCATCAATTAAAAGAAAATGATACTCTTTCTATAGTTGGTTATGACTTAGAAAATGGTCGCCAAATTTTTTGGAAACATATCCCTGTAATGAAAGGTTCAGGTATTCGTATTACTAAACCAAAAAATACAGATGAAATAAAAACTCCTAAGCCTTCTGATAAAAATGAATCACACAGTTCTAAAAAAGAAGAAAGTTCAAAAAATAATCCAGTAATGGATAATAAAAAACAAAACATAATACCTAAACTTCCAGAATCTCCTGTTAATAA
Organism: Gemella cuniculi DSM 15828; assembly: GCF_000425665.1. Lineage (GTDB taxonomy): Bacteria > Bacillota > Bacilli > Staphylococcales > Gemellaceae > Gemella > Gemella cuniculi. The sequence goes on along the minus strand of NZ_AUDW01000017.1, from coordinate 58,509 downwards.
AACTAACAGTCAAGATGATAAACTTAATAATTTACAAAAACAACTAGTAAATTATCAAAACATTGAAGTAAGCAAAAAAAATGCATTACCTGCAACTGGTACTACTACCAACAATTTAAATAATCTAGGTATTTTAGCTACTTTTGCATCTATACTACTATTAATGAGAAAAAATAAAATTAATTAAATTACTAAAAGAGAATAAGTCATAATATTTTAAATTCTTACCTCTATCTCACACTAAAATAAAACATTCAACCCAAAAATTTGAAAATAAAAAACTTTTGAATTACTCTCTATTGACTTTTTCTCAATACACTACTTGCCAGAAGCTCGTATATTTTTCATTGCTTTTTTTGGTTTAATTTGTTATGATAAGTTGGACTAAAAATCAAAGGATTTATGAAATATGAAATTTTTAAATAAAGTTGATAACGAAAAATATACAAAATTTATTAAAAACAATATGCTTGGTAATATGATGCAATCCATAGAATGGTCTAAAATTAAAACTACTTGGGGAAATGAGCGAGTTGTAGTTGTGGATAATAACAACAATATAATTGCAGCTGCCCAAATTCTTACGAGACAAGGTCTATGGTATATCCCTCGTGGTCCCATTTTGGACTATTCTAATGAAGAACTTATTAATTTCTTTTTAAATAATTTAAAAAACTTTGCTAAAGAAAAAAAAGCTAAGATGGTTAAAATTGATATACCAGTTGCAGTTAAAGATGAGAAATTAAATAACTTTAAAAATGTAAATATAGAGCATAAAAATAATAACTTACTCGAAACTTTTAGTAAAAACGGCTATAAGCATAAAGGATTTAGTTTAGATATGAGTAGTACTATTCAACCCCGATTTAACACTGTAACAAAACTTACAGATAATAATATCCCTGATTTATTCCCTAAAGATACTCGTAGACTTATCCGTGATGCTGAGAAAAAATTTGTGGAAGTAAGACGTTGTGGAAAGGAAAACTTAGATGACTTCCTATTCGCTTTAGAATGCACTGAAAAAAGAAAACATATCTCACTTAGAGGCCGCGATTATTTTGAAACACTTCTTGATACATTTGGGGAAAATGCACTACTTTACATTTCCTATATAAATGTTGAGAATTCTTTAAAATCATGTTATGAACGTAAAGAAATTTTGGAAAAAGAAATTTTGAATCTTGGAGAAAAATCACCTAAGAAAAAACGTACCTTACTTGAACAAGTTGCAGGAATTGATAAGTTAATTGATTTATTTAACAATTTAGAAATTAAAGATAAACACACCGACCAAGTTATTAGTGCAGCAATCACGATCGCTTATGGCAATCATGCTGAAATAATTTATGCTGGCATGAACGATGCTTTTTCAAAACTTCCTGCACAATATAAAGTCTTTTCTGATACAATGAAACAAGCACAAAATATGGGAGTTAGTGAAGTTTCTATGGGCGGAATTGAAGGAAGCCTTGATGACAGCTTATTAGGATTTAAATCAAAATTCTCCCCTAACATAGTTGAATATTATGGAGAATTTGATTTGGTCTTATCTCAAACATTTAATCTTATGTACAACTACGGATTACCACTTCGTAGAAAAATACTAAAACTGTTAAAAAAATAATATTTAAACAAGTGAAATAGGAACAGGCTATTTCACTTGTTTTTGTTATTTTTTTTAATCAACTATTATTTGTTAGATTAATATTAACAATTTATTATTCCTTATCCAATTCCTAAGTACACAATCTCCCCCATCTATTTCCTTTACATTTTATACAAAGAAAGTTTTTAACCAATAACTTCTCAAAAATATTATTTTTACTAAAAATCCCTGTATCGATAATTTTTTCATATATAATTTGCTATTATCCTTTTATATGGTATAATATGCTTTGTACTAAAAGAATTTATGGAGGAAAATAATGACGTTACCAAATTGTCTTAAATGTAATAGTGAGTATACTTATGAAGATGGGAACATGCTAGTATGCCCTATGTGTGCATATGAATGGACCCCAGAAGATACTCAAGAAGAAACTGAAACTGAAAAAGTTTTCCGTGATGCTAATGGAAATATTCTTCAAGATGGAGATACCGTTACTGTCATCAAAGATTTAAAAGTAAAAGGAAGTTCTCAACCACTTAAACAAGGTACAAAAGTCAAAAATATTCGTCTTGTAGACGGAGATCATGATATTGATTGTAAAATTGACGGCTTCGGTGCAATGAAATTAAAATCTGAATTTGTTAAAAAAATATAATAAACACTAAAAAGGAGCAATTCTATAAAATCGAGTTGATAGTGCAAACTAACTAATATTTTCACGGCTATACAGCTTAAGATATTAACGACTATCGTAAAATTAAGATTTTGAGTTGCTCCTCTTTTTAGAAATTTTATTTTAACTTTTGTTAAATTTTACTCTATCAAAACTTAAACTTACATTTCTTGGGAAATATCTTAATATTAAAATTTACCATTATTATGTGCTGATTCTGTCACAATAGTTTCCATTACGTCCCAATGTTCCGCAATTTTACCATTTTCCACTCTAAATAAATCATAAAAAGATGTTTGCTCTCCTGCAAAAGTACCCTCACTTACTGCAAGTGCAAAATTACCTTGAGCTAATATTTGATAAGTTTTATTATAAATCATAGTAATACCTTGCTCTGCCATTACAGAAAGTGCAGCTCCTAACCCAGATACACCATCTGCAATTCCTGGATTGTGTTGAATATAGTTGTCACTTTCAAAATATGTAAGGAGTTTTTAAGAAAAAAATTTTTTAAAAATATTTGATAGTAGAAATTTCTACTCTTTACAAAATAGATTTTTTCATGTATAATGTACAAGTGTCTTTTTAAAAAATACATTTTTCGATTAAACAAGGAGATTTATACATGAGTTTTTATAAAAAAATACCACTACTTGCTAAATTAGTTTTAGCCATTGTACTCGGAATTATTTTAGGAAGTGCGTTACCTACTTCTATTATTAGAATATTTGTAACTTTTTCTTCTATTTTTAGTTCATTTTTAGGATTTACTATTCCACTTATTATAGTTGGATTTATAGTCCCTGGCATTAGTCAAGTTTCCAATAATGCAGGAAAACTTTTAGGACTTTCGACTGGAGTTGCATATATCTCTACTCTTATCGCAGGAACTTTCGCTTTTCTAGTAGCAAAATTAGTTTTACCTAGTATACTAGCTAATGCTACTTTACAAACTTTCCAAAATCCAGAAGATCTAATGCTAAAAGGATATATAGATTTTAAAATGACCCCTATTTTTGACGTTACAACTGCACTTATTATTTCGTTTATTTTAGGTATCGGAATTTCTGCTATAAAATCTGAAGGTCTTAAACAAGGTTTTAATGATTTTGGAGAAATTATTGAAAAATTACTTTCTACAGTAATTATTCCACTTCTTCCTTTTTATATTCTTGGTGTATTTATGAATATTACCGCTTCTGGAGAAGTGTTTAAAATTTTAAAAATCTTCATTATGGTATTCGTAGTAATTTTAATTCTTCACTTAATAATAATTATTATTCAATACACTATTGCAGGTTCTGTAAATGGAAAAAATCCAATTAAAATGCTTGTTAACATTATACCAGCGTATATGACAGCAATCGGTACCCAATCATCAGCTGCAACTATTCCAGTCACTCTTAGAAGCACTAAAAAAATGGGTGTTGATAAAAATATTGCTAACTTTACTATTCCATTATTTGCAACCATTCACCTATCAGGTAGTACAATTACACTAACTACTTGTGCAACTGCGGTTTATTGGTTACAAAATGGAGCTGCGTTCCCATCGACAGCGGTGATGATTAAATTTGTTATTCTTCTTGGAGTAACGATGGTAGCTGCTCCGGGCGTACCTGGAGGCGGTGTTATGGCAGCACTTGGACTATTACAATCTGTTCTTGGTTTTAATGAAATCATGTTATCACTTATGATTGCACTTTATATTACACAAGATAGCTTTGGAACTGCATGCAATATCTCTGGAGATGGAGCATTATCAGCAATTGTTGATAAACTAAATCAAACCTTTTTCAAAAAAGAGAAACAAGAAGTATAAAATAAATCCCAAGATTTTGAGTTTTAAACTCGTTATCTTGGGATTTTTATTAGAAATTATATAACAATGCAGCAGAATAATTCCCTTTATTTCCTTATCATATATTTATCAAAATTTATAACTTTTGGATAAATTTGATTAACGATATAATATTTCGCAAAAAAGAATTTAAATATTGCCCCGTTTTCAAAATTTATTCATCTTTACGATAGCACACTTTTTTAAGTTCTTTTCTAACTTTGATATTACTTCAATCTATATCTTAATTTTACAGGATTATGGTCACTGTGATTGTAATCTTCTTCCAATGTTTTTACTTCTAATACTTCTATGTTATCACTTGCAATATACCCATCTATTAAAAACTCATAAGTATTTTTTGAATTTTTTTCGTACGGTTTATTGTTTAGCCTTGCTGATGGACGAGAAGAGTCGTAATAAAGTTTGAAATTCTTACCAAGTAAACTTTTATCAAATAACTCTGCTCTCCAAAGATTTTCTGGAACTCGCTCTATTTCTTCTCGTGTTAAATCTCTAAGTTCCTGGTTAAAATCTGCACCTAATAAAATATAATTTCCTTTGGCATACTCACTATTCATAAACTCTACAAGCATTTTAGTTTGAGCAATTTTCCCTTTATTATCTTTATCATAAGCATCCAAGTGAGCATTTATTAGAACTAGCTTTTTATCACTATTTTCTATGTTGCTGTAACTAACTGAAAACCCACGTTTGAGGTTTGCCAATCTCTCTGGAAAAGTAAATGGAATCGGCATTTGATACCTTTTTGCTTCTTCTACATTAAATTTAGTAGAAGTATAAATTCCACTGTTCATTTTTCCTAATGTTGGATAAGGATAGGGGATATATTTTACTTTGAAATTATAAGCAAAAATACTGCTATTGTCATTAAAATAATCATCCATATACTTTACTTGATTAATATTAAACGTTCGCTTAGAATTCTCATCCACCTCTTGTAAAAATGCGACATCAACGTTTTGTTCTTTTATAATCTTCGTAATATTTTTCAAATTATTCTCAACGTGTTCTTTATCAATAGGTAGTACCATCTTTCCACCATCCATAAAGAAATCAACATCTTTATCCATTCCAAAATAACCTACATTCCAATCCAATGCACTATACTCTGTATTTAATTTCACTACTTGACCTTGTTTTTTATTAATATTCAGGCTTTCCACATCACTTGGTTTGTATTCTGTTGCCATAAGGTAACCTACTAGAACACCAAAACAAAGTACGCAAACTAAAATAACACTTCCTAATACTTTAAATATCTTTCTCATAAAACCTCCTAAAAAGAATAATTAGTACTAAAAAACACTTTCCTCTCATTCTTTATCTACAAGACTATTTTAACAATTTTTTATTTTAATTATATTTTCGATTTTTTATCTCGTAATTGCGATATAATAATTCCAACTAAAACAATTACCATACCAATAGCTTCTCTCATACCAATATGTTCGTGAAGTATAAGAACCACTCCTATTGCTGCAACGACAGATTCTAAACTCATAATCAGTGATGTTGTATGCGGCGGAATTTCCCTTTGAGAGATGATTTGGAGAGTATACCCCACTCCACTAGATAAAATACCTAGAGCAAGTAAAGAACTCGCTACACTTAATATATCACTCCAAACAATAGTTTCTCTAAACAATGCTAAACTGATACTTAATACACAAACTACAACCAGTTGGATAATAGATAAAAACATCGAATTAACTCTTATAGCTGAATAATCAATGACTATAATATGTAATCCAAAGAAAATAGCACTAATAAAAACTATAATATCACCAAGTTCTAGCGTAAATTCTTCTTTAACTGATAGCAAATAAAAACCAACTACCGAAAGTATCAACCCTATAATAAAAAATTTATTGAGTTTGTTTCCTAAAAACACTCCTATAAAAGGCACTATGCAAATATACAAAACTGTTATAAATCCAGCCTTACCTGCCGTGGTCATACCAATACCAATTTGCTGAATATACATCGCTAAAAATAAAACAATGCCGCATAAACTACCTAATAACAATTTTTGTGATAATGAATTTTTTATATTAAGTTTAGGCGCTTGGCTCTTATACAAAGTTGGAAACAATAATGCAACTAATGTAATAAAAATAACCGCAATCAAGGACCTGATACCTACTACGGTTAAAGGTCCAAGAGCTTTACTAGCAATATTTTGCCAAATAAATGCTAATCCCCAAATAATAGTAACGCCGATTAATAATAATTCCGAAATAAATTTTCTCATCAGAACACCTTTCCTAATTCTTTCCTTCTATATTAAGATACATTTTATGAATACTTATTAAAACTTCTCTACAAGAATTTTTCTAAATAATTCTGCACTCTCTCAATTTTATATTTTTAAATAAAAAAATTCAACTGTTTTAGTTAAAAATACCAAATTTAATCTAGAAATAAATTCATAAAAATAGGAGTAGCTAGATACTATCTTTCTACTCCTATTTACAATATCAAATTATTATTGATTTAATTTATTATTTAGCACCTTGGTCTTCTGTTAATTCTACATTATACAAGAAGAATTCTCCATTTTTAATTTTGTTAAGATCATATGCTTTAACACGTTTGTTTACCCATGTGATGTTAGTATCCCAGCTTAATGGAATAAATGGTAGTTCTTCAGCAACTTCAGTATCAAATTTATTGTATGCTTCTTTTAGCTTGTTATCATCAAACATTTCTGATGTTGCTTGAGTTTTGAAGTCTTCTTCAAATTTATCAGTAGTATAACGATATAGGTTAAGCGGTGCTTTTTTACCTAATAACTCTTGTCGGTTAGGATTTGTTCCATATTGCCATGCCCCTTGGAAAATTTCGATTGATGGATCATCAGCTTGAACACGTTGAGAGAAATCTTTAGTTGCCATTAATTTTCCATCATTTAATTGAACATCTAATCCAACTTCTTTCCATGATTTAATAAAGTTGTCTGCTAATGCTTGATCATAATCATTCCCTGTATTACGAATCGCAAAGTTAAATGTTAATTTCTTACCATTTTTATCTTCACGTATTCCGTCACCGTCTGTATCTTTATATCCTGCATCATCAAGAAGTTTTTTAGCTTTTTCCACATCTTTTTTAGCTGAAGTAGCATTTTCATTAACCAATTTTCCTAATGCTGGTGGATACATACCTGAACCAGTCGGAGTAAATCTAATTCCTTTAAAGATTTTTTCATTAATTTGATCTCTATCTATTGCATATAAAAATGCTTGACGTAAGTTCTTATCAGCAAATTTAGAATTCGGATCAACTACATTTTCTCCTTTTTCTTTATCAAATTTACCAAGTTTGAAACCTACATAAGACATATAACGAGAACTTTCTCCCAAGAATGTTCCATTTTTCAAATCTTTTGAGCTATCATAAACATTAGATGTTACTTGTTCAATAATGTCTACTTCTCCTGATTTTATAACTGAACTTGCTTGTGCTGGTGCAATTACTTTAAATTCAATTTTTTGTGCTTTTACTTGATCTTTCTTATAGAAATAAGGGTTAGCTTCTGCAAGAATACTTTCTCCACTTACTTCTTTAGCAAGGTAATATGGTCCATAAGATAGTGGTTTTTTATTTAATTCTGCTTCTGCAAATTTAGAAAAATCTTTTGATGCCTCTTCCACTTGTTTCGCATTTAAGAAGTCAGAAACCATACCTTCTCCCCACAAAATAGACGGACGAAGTTGTGTATACTTAATTACTACAGTTTTATCATCTTTTACTTGAATACCAGAAATCGTACTAGCTTTACCTTCATGGTATTCTTTCATACCTTCAATAAACTCATATGAATCGTTATAGTTCGTATTTGTTGTATACTTAGGATTACCCATAAGTTCATAAGTTGCTACAATATCTTTTGCTGTTAAATCTTCTCCATTACTCCATTTAACACCATCATGAATAGTTAAAGTTATTTCATTTTTTTCTTTATCCATGTGGAATTTTACAGGAGCATCTTCATTATCTTGTTTCACACGACCTTCAGTATCAGTTGGGAAAGTTCCACCCATCGTATTCAAATTAACAAGTTGATCCGATGCTTGATCAGTAAAGACTGGATTCCACATACCTGTTAATGGTTGTGGAGACAAAATACCATATTTTAATGTTTGCCCATCTTTAGTACTTCCACCATTATCCACTGATGTTTTAAATTCTACTTTAGGTTTAGTCCCTTTCGAACTAGAACTGCTAGAACTAGATGAACATCCTGCCAAAATAACAGATAATGCCATTGCTGAACTAAATACTTTTAAAAACTTACTCTTTTTCATTTTATTATCCTCCGTCATTTTTATAACTTATTTTCAATTAATTTTATAGATGTATTCTATCACTATTTTATAAATTAGTCAATACAATTGTCTGAAAATAGCGTCTAAATAACAAAAATTTAATTTTATTATTCTGTATGTTTCTTTAATAAAATAAATTTAATTTAATTTTTTATCACTTAATATTTATAACTTTTTATATAAAACTTAAATTGAAAATCCCTATTTGCTAATTTTTACAGTAAAAGTTAAAATTTTTCTTCTATCAACAATATTTAAAATATTAATATTAAATAAAAATATTTATTTACACATATGTTTTACTGTAAAATACAATTAATATTTATATTTCCTTAATTATAAACTTCATTATTCTTTAAAACTTTTTACTGGTTCTTTCTTTTCTATTAACCTTTTATACTATCATTCGATGTTAATTCTAACGTATACATTTTCTGTTCCCCAAAACTATATTTTTGGACATCAAAATTTTTAATTCGTTTATTTACCCATGTGATTTCTGTATTCCAACTAAATGGCAACCACGCTGCTTCTTCTGCAAAATCTTTATCAAATTTTTGATATGCTTCTTTACGTTTTGCATCATCTAACATATCTTTTGAGTCAATAGTTTCTAAATCTTTTTTCAAAGTATCACTAATATATCTTTGATAGTTCATACGAGCTTTATCACCTAGTAATCTTGATGGATTTGGATTTGTTCCTAATCCCCATGCTCCTTGGAATAAATCTATTGAAGGATCATCACTTGTAACTCTTTGAGTCCAATCTTTTGCTGACATTAATTTTCCATCAGTCAATCTAACATCAAGCCCCACTTCTTTCCAAGATTTAATAAATGAATCAGCTAAAGTTTGATCATAATCTTGCCCAGTATTACGGATAGCAAAGTTAAACGTAAGCTTATTTCCATTTTTATCTTCTCTTAAGCCATCCCCATCTGTATCTTTCAAACCTGCCTCATCTAAGAGCTGTTTTGCTTTTTCTACATCTTTTTTAAACTTTTGTCCATCTTTATTATAATAATCTTCTGAACGTGGTGGATAAATTCCTGAATTAGTTGGAGTAAATCTCAATCCTTTATAAATTTTTTCATTAATTTGATCCCAATCTACCGCATACCCAAATGCTTGACGAACTCGTTTATCCGCGGCTTTAGCTTCTGGATTTACTTTTACTTCACCATTTTCTTTATCCCAAGTTCCTAATTTAAAACCTACATATGAAATATAAAAATCAGGTTGTCCTAAAAGTGTTCCGTTATTTGCATCTTTTGTTGCATTCCAAACATTTGGAGTAACAGATGCCATATAATCTACATCTCCATTTTTCAATACAGAACTCGCTTGTGCAGGTGTAACTACCTTGAATTGAATTTCTTTAATTTTTACATCATCTTTTTTATAGAAGTATGGATTTTGCTTTGCCAAAACACTTTCTCCGTTTACTACTTTATCCAAATAGTAAGGTCCATATGATAGTGGCTTAGTATTAAGTTCTGCTTCAACAAATTTACTAAAATCTTTTGATGCCGCATCCACTTGATCTTTATTTAAAAATGTAGTAATAAATCCACTTCCCCAAAGAAGTGCAGCTTTTATTTCTTTATATTGGATAACTACAGTTTTGTCGTCTTTTTTAGAAATTCCAGATATTTTAGTAGCTTTACCCTCATGATAATCTTTCATACCTTCGATTACTTCAAAATCTACTTTGTAACGGATATTATCCGTATATTTTGGATTACCCATAAGTTCATAAGTTGCTATAATATCATCAGCTGTTACGTCTTTTCCATCATTCCATTTCAAATCATTTCGTATAGTAAGTACTGATTGATTTTTATCTCTATCCAAATGGAATTTCACTGGTGCATCTTCATCATCTTCTTTTAGTTTATAAGAATGATCTGATGCAAAAGTATAAGACATAGTGTCTTCCATAACTGCACTGTCAGTTGCTTGTAGATAAAATACAGGATTAAACATTCCTGTTAATGGATCTCCACTTAAAATACCAACTTTTAAAGTTGCATCTTTTACAACTTCTCCACCATTATCCACTGATGTTTTAAAATCGACAGCCGGTTTTGACGTTTCTTTAGATGTTTTTGAATTTGTTGAACATCCTGCTAATATGACTGATAACGCCATTGCTGAGCTAAATACTTTTAATATATTCTTTTTCTTCATGAATTTTCCTCCTAAAGTACAGTATACATAAATAATTTAATTGACATAAAAAAATAAAGTACCTGCGTAGCCACTCATATCGCATGATACTTTTTCTCAGTTTGACATTTTGTAGCTCAACATAGTTTTTTACTATGACAGTTCTATGCTTATTAAACATAGCCCCAGTAATATTAATATAGGTTTAATATTACTTCGGCAATAGACCCTTTTAGCAAACCTCAACGAGCCCTATACTCTAAATTTGCTTAATCTTGTCTACTGCAACCTCTACTTTTGTTATATTTCTTAAATTATTTTCTAAATTATATTACAAAAAATAATCATTGTCAATTGATTTCTTAGAGAAATAATAATATTTTTCAGAAAATTATATTCACACTTCTTCCTTTAATCACCCACTTATCTTACTCACTAAACCTTGTTAATAAAAATAAACTTATAGATCCTTAAGTTATCTTTCTTAATAAAAATCCCTTTTATCTTTAGGATTAAAAAGAGCGAGGAATAATAAAATTCCTCGCCTTTACATTAAATTGAAAATAAAATGAAATATAAGTTTTTATTAGGTGTGCCTAGTAGAAACTACCAAGCACTGCATCCTAAGCTAAATTATTATTTTACCGAATTTTCTGATGTTAATTCTAATTCGTAAACTTTTTGTTCACCCTTATCATATTTCTCTAAATCAAAGTTTTTAACACGTTTGTTAACCCAAGTCATTGCAGTATTCCAGCTGAACGGTAGCCATGCCGCTTCTTCTGCAAATTGTTTATCAAATTTTTGATACGCTTCTTTTAATTTAGAATCATCAAACATATCTGAACTTCCCATAGCATCTAATGATTTTTGCAATTCATCAGTTGTATAGCGTTGGTAGTTAAGGGGTGAAGACTTACCTACTAATGATGCCGGATTTGGATCTGTTCCTAAGCCCCATGCTCCTTGGAAAATATCAATTTCTGGATCGTCAGATTGAACACGTTGTGACCAGTCTTTTGGTGCCATAAGTTTGTTATCAACAAGCTTAACATCAAGTCCTACTTCTTTCCAAGATTTAATGAAAGTATCTGCTAGAGTTTGATCAAAGTCTTGTCCTGCATTACGAATTGCAAAGTTAAATGTAAGTTTATTTCCATTTTTATCTTCACGAATTCCGTCTCCATCTGTATCTTTAAGTCCTGCTTCATCAAGAAGTTGTTTAGCTTTTTCTACATCTTTTTTATAACCAGTTCCATTTTCATCATAGAACATTTTTACTCTTGGTGGATAGAATCCTGAGCCTGTTGGAGTAAAACGAATTCCTTTGTAGATTTTTTCATTAATTTGATTCCAATCCACTGCATAACCAAATGCTTGACGAACTCTCTTATCTGCCGCTTTTGCATTAGGATTTACTTTTACTTCACCAGTTTCTTTATCCATAGTTCCTAATTTAAATCCAACATATGAAATATAGTAGTCTGATTGTCCAAGTATTGTTCCATTTTTTGCATCTTTAGTAGCATCCCAAACATTAGTAGTTAAATCTGTCATATAGTCAATATCACCATTTTTCATCGCTGAACTTGCTTGTGCTGGTGCTACTACTTTGAATTCAATTTCTGGAATTTTTACTTCATCTTTTTTATAGTAATATGGATTTGCTTTTGCCAATACACTTTCTCCATTTACTACTCTATCTAAATAATATGGTCCATAAGATAATGGTTTTGTGTTTAATTCTGCTTCTGCAAATTTAGTAAAATCATTTGAAGCTGCTGCCACTTGATCTTTATTTAAAAATTCGGTAATAAATCCTGTTCCCCAAAGTAAAGCTGGTTTTATATCTGTATATTTAATAACAACAGTTTTATTATCTTTTTTAGTAATACCAGATATATTACTTGCTTTACCTTCGTGATACTCTTTCATACCTTGAATTACTTCATAATCATCACTATATCTTACATTTTCTGTATATTTAGGATTACCCATAAGTTCATAAGTTGCCACAATATCATCAGCTGTTACATCATTACCATTGTTCCACTTAAGCTCCTCACGAATAGTTAAAGTAACTTCTTTTTTATCACGATCTAGGTGGAACATTACAGGTGCATCTTTATCATCTTGCTTTATACGTTTTGCATCATCTGTTGTAAACGCTCCCGCCATCGTATCTCTCATTACATAATAATCTGTTGCATTTAGGTAAAATACAGGATTAAACATCCCTGTTAACGGATCCGAACTTAAAATACCATATTTTAGTTTTGCTCCTGATACTGCACTTCCTCCATTATCAACAGAAGTTTTAAATTCTACGGCTGGTTTGCTTCCTCCAGATTTATTGCCTGCACTTGAACAACCTGCAAGTAGCATTGTGAGTGCCATAGCTGAACTCACTACCTTCAACATTTTTTTCTTTTCCATTATCTTAGTCCTCCTTAACCATATGTTGCATATACAGTTTTTTTCTTTTGTTGTTCTTGGTATTATATCAGAGATATTTAATCTCGTCAAGTAATTGTCAGAAAATTTTACATGTTTTTTCTTCTTTCTTTGAATATTTTTTATTATTGACTTTTAATTCATAAAAACATTTAAAATTATCTTTCAAATTTAATATGATAAATTTTATCTACTTTCATATTTTGATTTTCTTCTTAAAAATTCTTTCTTAACATAAGCATGAATTTTTGTTCTTCCAAGTCGCTTAGTTAGATTCCCACGCTTTCTAATTTTTAAATTATACTTTCCTACATTTGTTTTATAAAATAAATCCTAACTTCAAACTCTTTTAGTAATTTTTATTGTTATAATAAAAAACTATATGGAAAGTTCCACATAGTTTTTTATATTATTATAATCTTTGTCTTGCATCTAAACTACGTCTTAATGCGCCACCAATGGAATTTATACATAAAACGATAACTAAAATTGCTAACGCTGCTGGAAGCCAAATATACATTTTATTAATAAGCACGTCTGCATCTTTTGCATAAGATAACATAGTACCTATACTTGGCGTGCCAGCCGGAAGTCCAAATCCAAGATATGTTAATCCTACCTCAATACCCATATTAGCTGCTAGAGATAAAGTAGCTTCTACGATAATAATTGAACTAATATTTGGTAAAATACCTTTTAACATAATTTTCCAATCTGGAGTTCCCATAGTTTTTGAAGCAAGAACGTAATCACGACGTGATTCTGATAATGCTTTACTACGAACAAGACGAGTAGAACTCATCCAAGCAAACATTGATAAAATAAGGATAAATAATACTATTCCATAATCACGTTTAATACTAACAAATACGATAATTACCATAAGAGTTGGGATAATTACCATAAAGTCAACAAAACGCATTACAATATTATCTACAGCTCCTCCGTAATAAGCTATAACTAAACCTACTATAGTACCAAAAGTAATAGTAATTGCTGTAACAGCTACGGCTATTAAGATAGAGTTAAGCATCCCCATCATAAGCCAACCAAAAACAGAATGTCCTCCTACATCAGTTCCAAGTAAGAAACCATCTTCTCCTGGTTTTAAAAATATATTTAATAAATCAACATCAAAGTAAGTTTGATAAACACCACTTACACGGATATAAATGTTAAATCCAATTACAAAAATTAAAATTGCACATAATACTATCAAGGCTGCAAATGCACCCTTATCTTTTTTAAATTCACGTGCTACAACTGAAAACCCAGAAGGAGTTTTAGTTATAACTTTTTCTTCTTTAGCTTTTGTCATTTTTCAACTTCCTCCTAATCCAGTTTAATACGTGGGTCAACAATTGCCATAATTATATCACTAAGCATACTTCCCATCAGTGTTAAAAATCCTGAGAATAACATAAGTGTAGTTACAACACTATAGTCTCTATCTTGAATTGATTGATAGAATAATTGTCCCATTCCAGGATAACCAAAAATTGTTTCAACGAATATACCACCACTAAATAATCCTGTAATAGAAAATCCGAAGAATGCAGCAATTGGTAAAATAGAGTTTCTAAAGATATGACCAGAATATACTTTGTTAACTGGCACACCTTTAGCACGTGCAGTCTTTACATAATCACTTTGCTTAGCTTCAATAACTTCATTACGCAAATATTGAACAGTTGATACCGTTGATAATAATGCCAAACAGATACCTGGTAATATCAAATGTTGAAGTTTGTTAATGTAGTAAGCAAAAGTTCCAGGGTCTAAGTTAACATCTACAGAACCGCTAGTTGGGAACCATCCTAATCCAAATCCAAATAATGCAATCATAAATAAATATAATACGAATGATGGAATAGCTAGGAAGAAGAAGTTGTAGAAGTTTACAAACTTATCAAATTTTGATCCGTTATGACGACCTGCATACATACCCATAGGAATAGCTATAGCATACATTAAAACTGCCGTAAATAATGATAAGTTAAATGTATTAAAAATTCTTTCTCCTAAAAGCGTTCCTACAGATTTACCAGTAGTATAACTTAAGCCAAAATCTCCATTAAAGAAATTTTTAAGCCAAGTTAAATATTGTTGATACCATGGTTCATAAAAACCACTAGCTTGACGAATTGCCTCAATTTGTTCTTGAGAAATTTTTGGATTTTCAGCAAGACCACTAAACGGATCCCCTGGCATAAGTTTCGCAAGACCAAAAACTAAGACACTAAGGATAAATAATTGTGGTATCATTACTAAAACACGTTTTAAAACTACTTTCCACATTATACTTCTCCTCCTTTCATAGCTACGTAATGAGTATCAGTTAATTTTTTTAGCGGATATACTCTACCGTCTTTATCAAAATAATCATTATAATGTTCTTGATATTCTTCTTCGACAGCTTTTCTTATATCGATTACCTCTTTTGCTTTATCAAGATTAGTACTCGGAATAGCCGCAATAAGACGTTTTGTATAAATATGTTGTGGATTGTTATAAATATCTTCACGAGTACCACGCTCAACTATACGTCCACGATACATAATATAAATATAATCACACATATGTTTAACAACACCTAGATCGTGTGAAATGAATAAATAACTTATGTTAAACTCTCGTTGAATTTTTTTCATAAAGTTAAGGACTTGAGCCTGAACAGAAAGATCAAGAGCAGACACGGGTTCATCCGCTACGATTAATTTAGGATTACATGCAATTGCACGGGCTACACCTATACGTTGTCTTTGTCCTCCTGAAAATTCAAAAGGATATTTATACATAGCCTCTTCACCCATACCAACAATATTTAACAATTCCAAAACACGTTTTCTAGTGTCTTCTTCTGATAAATTTTCAAAATTATTAATAGGTTCTGAAATAATATCAATAATACGTTTTCTAGGATTTAAACTTGACATTGCGTCTTGGAAAATCATTTGAACATCACGATTATAATTTATTTTTTTACGAGCAGCTTTCTTAGTAACATCTTCTGCTTTATACATAATCTGTCCATCAGTTGCTTTTTCAAGACCTAGTACAACCTTACCAACAGTAGTTTTTCCACTACCACTTTCTCCGATAAGACCATAAGTTTTCCCAGCTTCTATTTCAATGTCTACACCATCAACAGCATAAACATAATCTTTTATAGTATTAAAAAATCCACCACGAATGGGATAGTGAACTTTTAAATTTTCAACTTTAAGCATTGTTCTCCTCCCTTTCAAACACAAAATCTTTATAACATGTACAACGTACAAGATGTCCTTCTTCCACTTCATGCAGACCAGGATTATGCTCATGTGATTCTTCTTTAACCCACGGAATACGATCAGCAAATCGACAACCTTCTCTATCTAAATCTTTAATAGAAGGTACCATACCTTGAATTACATAAAGTTCATCATCTGCACTCTCATCATCTAATTGAGGAATACTTCTTAATAAACTACGAGTATATGGATGCTTAGCATTTTTAAAAATTTGTTCAGCTGTTCCAATTTCTACTACTTCTCCAGCGTAAAGTACTGCTACTCTATCAGCCATCTCAGCTACAACACCAAGATCATGAGTAATAAGAATGATTCCTGCATGCATTTCTTTTTGAAGTCCTTTTATAAGATCCAAAATTTGTGCTTGAATGGTAACATCAAGAGCTGTCGTTGGTTCATCAGCGATTAAAACACTAGGTTTACAGCTCATAGCCATTGCAATCATAACACGTTGGCGCATACCACCAGAAAGTTCATGTGGATATTGTTTTGCACAACGCTCTGGATTCGGAATACCAACCTGTGTTAAAAGTTCAATAACTCTTTTTTCTCTTTCGTCCGCTGTTAACTCTGTATGATAAACTAGAGCTTCTTCAATTTGCTTTCCAATTCTATGAAGAGGATTTAATGAAGATAATGGATCTTGGAAAATCATTCCAATATCCTTCGTTCTAATTTTATTCATTTCTTCTTCACTTAATTCTAACAAGTTTTTACCATCGTAAATAATTTCTCCAGTTGATCTTGTTAGATTTTCATTATGAAGTCCCATAATAGTAGTGGCAAGCGTAGATTTTCCACATCCACTCTCACCAACGATAGCCAGTACTTCATTTTTATAAAGATCTAAGCTAACCTTATCAACAGCGTTGAAATAATCATCTTTTATTCTAAATGCTGTTTCTAGATTTTTAATCTCTAATAGCTTTTCCATTAGACTAACTCCTTCCAAAATAACTTATACCTACCTTATAGCCATAAAAAAACATCCAAACTATAATTAATCAGTTTATTTTCTAAATTTTAAACTTTTAATAGATTATATTTTACAAAATATCTATCATTCATTTTTTACAACATAATAATATATTATAAAATTTTTCGAGAAATTGCAATAAAAAAATAAAAATTCCAGTTAAAAAAACTAGAATTTTCTGACTATTCATGTTGAATTATTATCTCAACATGATATTTCAGATGAAAATGGTTAAAACATATATTAATCACTAAATATTACTATAATAAACACCTTAGTCACAAATCAATAAATTATGAAAGATAAACCTCCAAACCTAAATTTCCGATAATACAAAAGGCATTCCCATGAATTTTCAAGCACTTAAACCAAAGTTTTACCATTCTATCCAGAGTATTCATCCCTATTGAAAGCATTGGCTTTTTTCGATTTTTTAGGATATAATGAAGATGAAGTGGAAGTAGGTCTTACCATGTTTTGGCATATAGCTCAAATATATACTCAGCATTCTTGCACATGGAGCCTTATTATGGAAAATAAAAAACTCTTACAAAAATTCTATTAGTATTTTAATTTCCATCAAATTTTACCTACTCATGGTGCACTAAAGCTAATGTAATTAATCAAAAAAATTTATTAAATCAACATATTTCAAATATCAAATTAGGATTATAAAAAATGATGTTCAAAAAAACAGATAACTTGTTATCCAAGCCCTATACATTGATGAAACAAATTCCTAGAGGGGGTGTTTAAATGAATTATTATAATTTAATAATTTCTTGTTTATTTTTATTCATATCTATACTATTTATAGTATCACTTATTGCGTTAATATATTATTTTTTCAAACTTTTCAAAAAAATTCGAAGTATATAATATATACTAAAAAAAGCTATTCTTTTTGCTAAACTTGTAAAAGAATAGCTTAATCTTTACCACATAAACTAAAAATTTGCCCTCTTACTTAATTTTAATAATGATATTATCCCTAATTTTTGCTGTTTTAGAGGCGGCATTAACTGAAAATTCTCTACAGAAAATAATTCTTAGATTCTACTACCTTTAAAAATTATATTATAACTTACCCGAAATTTAAGATCTACACTATATCTATCAATTTTGTAGGATTTACTGGATCGGTGTCTAAAATCATAATTTTATTATTACAATCTATATCATTTCTCTCAAGTATTGATTTCGCTGCAAGACGTGCCAATTCTTTTGTATTGTTTTCCTTACTCAAATGAGCAAGAAAAACATTCTTTGTATTATCACCGACAATTTTCGTTAAATAATTTGCCGAATCAGTATTTGACAAATGTCCCTTATCTGAAAGTATTCTTTGCTTTGTTTTCCATGGATACGGTCCACTTAAAAGAACATTTTCTTCATGATTACTCTCATAAACTAAAGTATGAGAATTTTTTATATAGTCAATCATCTTGTCCGACACATAACCAGTATCAGTAAGAATACTAACCCTTTTTCCACCACACTCAAAAGTATAGAACTGAGGATTCGCTGCATCATGACTGACACCGAAACTATTTACAACCATGTCATTAAATATTTTACACTCTTCTTTCTCAAAATGAAATTTTAAGTCAGATTTTATCTCACCAATATTTTTCATATTATCCCATGTCAGTTTATTAGCATAAATCGGAATATCATACTTTCTTGCTAGTACTCCAATACCTTTAATATGGTCTACATGTTCATGCGTTACAAATATTGCGTCAATATCTTTTATATTTTTATTTATTTGTTCTAGGTTTTCGACTATTTTTTTCCCAGTAAGCCCAGCATCTACTAAACAACGAAAATTATTATTTTCAACATAAATACTATTACCACTGCTACTACTGGCTAAAACTGATAATTTCAATTTAAACCTCCACTAAAATAATATATCTACCTATTATATCATTTTTTTTACAATATGAATATTAATTTATATTAATTATCTACATGTATTAGGAAATAACTTAGTTTAAGAAAAGAAATTCGAGTTATAATTTTTTTCACTCGAATTTCTTTTAAATTATTATCTACAGTTTTTTATTCTTTTGCAGATAACGCCGCCATTGTAATGTAATTGTACGGTTTGTTAAAATGTGGCAAAAAGAAAATATCTGTTAAAGCTAATTTCTCAATAGTAACTTTCTCTTGAATGGCCAGAGAGAATAAATGAATTGCCATTGATACGTCTTCCTTAGAAGCTAATTGCGCCCCCAAAATCACACGTGTATCTTTATCGTATACAATTTTAATCTTCACTTCATGATTATCATGTTCAATAAATTCTGGCTTTTGTAAATCTGTATACTCCGTGACTACGGCATTATAACCAAAGCGTTTTGCTTTTTCTAAAGTTAAACCTGTTGATACCATTTTTAAATCATAGATGCAAATACCATTCGAACCTTGAACTCCAATAGATTCAACTACATCTCCATTACCACCAGCATTTAAGGCAGCAACTAATCCAGTGCGGACAGCATTAGAAGCTAAAGCAATATAATTTGTATCTCCTACTGCATTATCATAGATCGTTGCACAATCTCCTATTGCATAAACATCTTTTATGCTAGTTTCCTGTTTTTTATTTACCAAAAATGCTCCATTTCTAAATAATTCAATTTTTCCATTTCCCAAAGCTGTATTAGGTCTAAAACCAACTGCTAAAATTACCATATCCACATCAAAAGTTTCTTTGTCGGTAACTAAACGTTCTACTTTCCCATTTCCCTCTACTGCCTCTACTTTTTGACCAAATGCCAAGCGAATACCATGTTCTTCCAAATTTTTCTTCATCAAATTAGAAAATTCTGGATCATAATACCCTGCCAAACAAGTATCAACTATGTCCACCAATGTGACATCTTTTCCTAAACGTTCAAATGCTTCAGCTAATTCTACTCCTATATATCCAGCACCTACTACTGCTACACGTCTAATATCTGGATTTGTATTTAATTTTTTAATTACTTCTTCTGAATTTTGATATAATTTTACAAACTGTAAATTTTCTAATGTTGCTTTAAATTCACGACTTTCTTGAACCATTTCCGCTCCTTTAATCGGAGGCAGTATTGGTATTGAGCCTGTCGCAAAAATTAATTTTTCATAAGATTCCGTATGTTTTATTTTTCCATCTAGTAATACATGTACTTCTTTTCTATCAAAATCTACCGCTTCAACTGGAGAATTCATATAAACTTTTGCACCCGCATGTTCTAAAGATTCTTTACTTGCATAAAATAATCCTTCTGGACCTGAAATCTGTTTTCCTATCCATAATGCCATACCACATCCTAAAAATGAAATATTTGAATTTTGATCAAATACTATTACTTCATTTTTGTTACCATACTCAGCCAACAACTTATTAACACAAGCCGTCCCTGCGTGATTTGCTCCAACTACTACTATTTTACTCATAATTTTGCCCTCTTTCTTTAATTATTTATGCGCGCGCTTTAATGATATTAATTATCATTACCAAAATTATAATTATAAATCTCTCTAATTTCAAACTAACTGCTCATAAAATAAAAGAAAATTTTTTATTTTATCTTAATTTCATATGATTGAATTCCATTTCTTGCTGTACTAATTATTATACCGAACAATCCTTTATAGATACTTCTGTTTTAACTCTGAATTTGTCAGACCTGTATTATTTAATGTCGAGAATTCTGTATTAATGAAATTGAAAAATTGTCTTTTTTAAAATATTATTATATCAATTTATTACTATTCATTAAGAATAATATAAAAAAGAATTTAATTCTTTTTAGAACTAAATTCTTTCTTAATGTAAATTATTTATTAATCTCACTCGTAAAAATATTTTCAAAGCTGAAAAATATCAGTATATAAACTTCTACTATATTTTTACACCAAAAATATTATTACAACTATTTTCCTAATAACAATTTGAAGAAATTTAATTTTTTTCCATATCTTAAAGTCGCCGCTCTGTAAACTTTTACACTTGCGAATGCACAAAGAATAGTTGACACAAACAGCACTCCATAAGATATAGCAACTTCTGTTAAACTTACGTTGGATATAGCAAAACGTGTAAACATAGCAAAATATGATGTGAACGGAATATAAGACAATATTTCTGCTAATTTTGTATCTCCTGAAGATCCCATTACATAATAGTTAACGAAGAAAGCTGCAATAAAGATTAACATCGGTATTGTTACCGCTCCGTTAACATCCTCTACTTTGCTTACTAGTGAAGCAAATGCTGCATACAAGAACATAAACATTATAAACCCTGTCAAAGAGAACAGTACTCCTACTGCTAACACTTTATAATCAAGATTTTCTAATATAAATTTCAAGTTATCTGTGTATTTAGATAAATTTATTTTCATTCCAACAAATAACCCACCTAAAATTAATCCAAGTTGAATTATAACTCCAACAGATAAGGCAAATACTTTTCCTAAAATTAAAGTTCTAGGATTTACAGTTACCACTAAAAGCTCCATCGCTCTGTTACTTTTCTCTTTAACAACATTTGTAGCTACTATACTTCCAAACTGCACAACTGTCATATACACAATAAATGTTAAGACATAAGCTATTGTAAGATTAACAGCTTGTCCAGCCGAATCGTCATCACCACTAACGTTAACAAGTTTAGGTTGTGGTACACTAGCTTTAACTTGTTCAACTTTATTTATATCTAAACCATTTTGTTCATACACTATTTTTTCTATATTTTTTCCAAAAGCAGTTTGAAATTCACTCCCACTTCCACTAAAGATACTTCTTTTCGATAAGTATTCATAATTATCTTTCATTAAGACAATACCTTCATCTAATTTATTTTCTTTAATATCTTTTTCTAATTGTTCTTTGCTGTCATATTTTTTCGCATCTTTTAAATTAGATGTATCAATATTAATATCCGTTATTACATAACCACTTCGTTGGAAATTATCATTACTATCCCCCTTGAATAAATTACTATTCATTATGCTAGGAACAAAAGTTATCCCAATGGCTAACACAAAATAGATTGCCATGACTACCTTTGTTGATGTTTTTCCAAAAAATTGTTTTAATTCAAAATTAAATATTGTTTTAAAATTTTTCATACTTATCTACCTACCTGACTTACGAAAATTTCTTCTAATGTTGGTTTGTAAAGTTTAAACTCTTCTACATTAAAGTTGCTCTCTGATAATTTTACAAGTAAGTTTTTCTTAGCCATATCTTCTTTAAAATCAAGTAGCACACCTTCCCCGACTAGTGAATAATCAATTCCCATAGGTACTGCTTGTAAATTTGCAAAAAGTTCCTCTTTACTAAGTCCACTCACACTTAAAATCATTTTCCCATGACCTAATTGTTTTTTTATATAATCTAAATTTCCACTAAGAACTATTTTCCCCTGTTCAAGTATATTAATATCTTCACAGAAAGTCTCAACAACCGGCATTTGATGTGAAGAAAAAATAACTAATTTATCTTTTTTGATAAAGTCTGTAATAATTTCTTTTAATTTCCCAACATTAACAGGATCAAGACCGCTAAAAGGTTCATCAAAAACTAATATATCAGGATTATTCATAACACTTTGAATAATTTGAACTTTTTGAGCATTCCCTTTTGACAAAGTTTTTAATGCTTTTTTATTATCTTCAAGTTCGAAAAACTCTAACCACTTTTTGGCTTCTGTACGTGCAGCTTTTTTGGTCATACCTTTCAACATTCCAAGATAAGCGAGTTGATCAACAAGCCCTACACCATCATACATTCCTCTTTCTTCTGGTAGATATCCTATTTTTACTTTATTATGATCTATCGGTTTACCATCTAAAAGAATTTCACCTTTATCTGGTCTAAAAATGTCTAGTAGTAGTCTAAAACTCGTCGTCTTTCCACTACCATTCCTTCCCAAATAACCATTTGCTACACCACTTTCAGCGGTAAAATTAACACCTTTAAGAACTTTTTTGTCCCCAAAACTCTTCTCCACATTTCTAAATTCTAAAATCATAATTGTCCTCCTTATATTCTGTCCATTAAGATTTCAAATAACAACTTACGAATAATTCTTACTAGACACCTTTATCGTTCAACAAAACTATATTTTTGCTACTTTATCATAACTTACATAAATCGGAATATATTTATTTACTCATATTCACTCCTCCTCTTTTTCACAATATTATATTTAATGTAGAAGTAAATATTTATTATGATAAAGCCTACTGTCGCTCCAAAAAATCCTCCACATAAAAATTCCAATATATTATTTTTAATTCTTGTGCTAAAGATTAATAAAAACAAATCAATAATTGTAAAAAATAAAAATAAAATACCTGTAAATCTTATACGATATTTCCACATCTCTTCTTCACTAAGATTATCCGTATAAAGTTCTACTGCATTAGGTTCTCCTCTTAGAATTTGCCAGAAAAAACTATTCCTAACAACTTTCCAACCTGCCGTTTCATAGAAAATCTTTCGATCTTTACTAAATTTCTTATCATAAACTAAAGAATATTTATATTTCTTCGGTTCACCACGTTTCAACAAAATAAAAAATAATAACCATTTGTTAAAGTGCCATCCCTCTTCGCTATACTTTTCTAATCTTTTTAGAAAATATTTATTTCTCAAGGTGAACGAATGCACTATTTTGTATTTAGCCATTATAACTCCTCCCTTAAAAAATCATTAGCTGCATTTAAAAGAAACTTTCTTTGTTGAAAATTCTTTCTTAAAATCTCCAAACCTTTAGGAGTGGTATGATACTCTTTTTTAGAAGAATCCACATTGCGTTCTTCTATCCAACCTACACCAACCATTTTCCCTAGAGTTGTATACATCGTAGCTGGCCCTATAATGACAAAACCGTTTGTTATTTCAGATACTTTTTGCATTATCATATACCCATGAACAGGTTTTGTCAGAACCAAAAGCGTAAAAAATATACTATCTGTAAGTTCACCTGTCTCATAAGGACTAGCTTTTGCCACATTATCATTCCTTTCTCATCTTCTTTACTTAAATAAGAGATATTCAATATCTATATCCATTATTGATATATCTATCTTTGATATAATTATATATCCATTATTGATATAAGTCAATAAAAATTTAAATTTTTTCTTCTGTTATTATTCTCAAAAAAATTTAACAATCAATTCCTGTTTCTACTAAACATTTCTACATTTTAACAAACAAAATTATATTATAATATTTGAAAAAAAACTTATTATTTTCTTAGATTTTCAAGCTATATATTTATTTTTTTAATATGTTTATTGTGGAAATTAAATTTATTTTATGTTACAATACAATCAAATAAAATTATATTAAGGAGAACTATCATGATTAAATTTATGAAAAAAAGTATTTTAATTATCACTACGTTATTGCTTACTATTGCACTTAGTGCGTGTGGTAATAAATCAATAACTGCAGAAGAAGCACTTACTAAATCAACTGAGGCTTCTAAAAACATGAAAAGCACAGAGTTTACATCTAACAGTGTTACTGAAATGATCTCTGGAGAACAAACTCGTAAAATCGAAACTAAACTTTCTGGTTCTTTAATAATAGAACCTCTAGCTATGCATACAACTACAGAATTAAAAAATCAAAATCAAACACAAAATGTAGAAATGTATCTTAAAGATGGTGCAGCTTATATTAAAGCTACTGGACAAAATCAATGGATAAAAAATACCAGTGCCACTATTACTGCACAATTCGAGAATATGAAGAAACTTGCAAGTTCTGATGAAATTTTAAACTTCTACAAAAAAGTTGCAAAAGATTTCAAAATAACTGAAGAAAATGGTAATTATGTTCTTACATATTCTGGAAGTGGTGAGCAATTTAAAGATCTTATATCAGCTGTCCTTAAATCATCTGGTTCAGGTGCACAAGCTAATTCTATACTTAATAATGTAGAATTCAAAAACGTTTCTATTAAATACGTTGTAAAGAAAAATGACTTCACACCTATAAGCAACGAAACAACAATGGAACTAACTGCTAAAAACTCATCAAACAACACCATGAAAATGACACAAAATATTACTTACTCTAACGTTAATAAAGTAAGTGAAATCACACTTCCTGATGAAGCGAAAAATGCTAAAGAAGTAAAATAGATAATACTATTTGTAATAGTTTATTTAAGAAACCCAAGAATTTTTAAGTATTCTTGGGTCTCTTTTTCCAATAAAAACAGTTAATAAAAACTATTTTAAGTTTATCCCTTAGCCTTTATTTCACAATTTAAAATAACATTTTTTATTCTTATTTTTAAAAAATTTAATGCTTTTTTATACTAAGTAAACATCAAATTAATTTACATAAGTCTTTTCATTTAGTATAATGTTATAGAATATGTTTAGGAGGTATGTTCTTTATAATTATAGCGCCCGAACTAAGTTCTAAAGATTAAAGTGAATTTAGTTGACGAGGAAAAAAGTTATCGAAAATTCGGCGGATGCTTTTTCGGAATTTAAAGAGTTTCGTTAAATAATGTACAAAAGAAAATTAGAATTTTTAGTTGAAATATATAATTGAAAACTAAACTTAGGAGTTTTCCATATTAAAATTTCTAAAAAAATTTAACACTAAAATTCTAATTAATTATTCTACAAAATCATTATTATCTCTTTAGTGGTGAATTGATTTATACAAAAAATTAAATCTGAATTGTGTGATCAGTCTTGTGTTATGCATATTATTACCCTGTTCATAGCAGCTAATATTAAGACTAAAGATGAGGCACTATTCTTATAAATGAAAATATAATTAACACTTATATTTATAGTAATTTTTATATTTCACCTTAAATAAAATAAAGTAAGAAAAAGCGAGGAATTTAAAATATGTGTGGAATTGTAGGATTTGTTGGAGAAGCTAATGGGGTTAGATTTTTAATTGATGGACTTAGCAGTCTTGAATATCGTGGTTATGACTCTGCGGGAATTGCCGGAATTGTTGATGACGAGGCAAAAGTTATTAAAGCTGTTGGACGTATTAAAAATCTTGAAGACCTTACTCCAGGTGATCTTCATTTGGAAATTGGGATTGGTCATACACGTTGGGCTACTCACGGTGGGGTAAATGTCACTAACTCTCATCCTCATCAAAGTTTCAACAAACGTTTTATCTTAGTTCATAATGGTGTTATTGAAAATTTCCAAGAATTAAAAGATAGATTTTTTAAAGATGTAGAACTTATATCAGAAACAGATACTGAGGTTATTGTTCAATTAGTTCAAATTTATAGCGAACGTGGTCTTTCTACTAAAGACGCATTCAAAAAAGCTATTTCTAAACTTCAAGGTTCTTATGCACTTTGTTTAATTGATGTAGAAGACAAAGATACTTTGTACGTAGCAAAAAATAAAAGTCCATTATTAATTGGGCTTGGAGAAAATAATAAAAATTATGTCGGTAGTGATGCTCTTGCTATGATTAAATACACTAACAATTTCTTAGAGATTAACGATGGCGAAATTGTTATCGTAAAAAAAGATAGTGTAACTATTGAGGATAAAGAAGGAAATAGCGTAGAGCGTGAAGCTTTTTCTACTAATTTAAATGCAGGAGAAATCGATAAAGGTATACATAAACATTATATGATTAAGGAAATTAACGAACAAGTTGGTGCAATGCGTAACATTATTTCGCATTACTTCAATGGTCATGATATTAATATTGACAACGAAATTATTAATCATGTTAAAGATGCAGATAGATTATACATAATCGGCTGTGGAACTAGTTATAACGCTGGATTAGTTGGTAGAAATTATTTTGAAAAATGGGCTGGTATTCCTACAGAAGTTCATTTAGCATCTGAATTTGCGTACAATGTGCCACTTCTATCTAAAAAACCTATGTTTATCTTCTTATCACAATCAGGAGAAACTGCGGATCTTCGTGCAGTTTTAACAAAACTTAGAAGCGTAAATACTGATTATAAATTTTTAGTACTTACCAATGTTGATGCTTCAACTTTATCACGTGAATGCGATTATACATTATTACTTCATGCAGGAGTTGAAATTGCCGTAGCTTCTACGAAAGCATATACATCACAAATTGCTATACTTAGCATATTGGCCTATGAAGTCGCTAAACAGCTTTCTAAAAAACCTAAGTTCGATATTGAGCAAGAATTATCAGTAATTACTTCGGCTATCGAATCTATTCTTGATGATACTAAAACTATCGAAGATTTAGCTAAAGATTTATTCACTGAACGAAATGCCTTTTATATTGGTAGAGGAATTGATTACTACAGTGCTTGTGAAGCTGCTTTAAAATTAAAAGAAGTTTCTTATATCCAAACCGAAGGATTTGCTGGTGGAGAATTAAAACACGGAACTATTGCACTTATTGAAGAAAAAACTCCAGTAGTAGCACTAATAACAAATACTAAATTAGACTTAAACACTCGTAGCAATGTCAGTGAAGTTGCAAGTCGTGGTGCAAATACTCTAATTATTACATTAGAAAAACTTGCTAGAAGTGGTGACTATGCTATACCTAATGTCAATGAAGATTTAGCTCCAATTGTAAGTATTGTAGTTACTCAACTATTTGCTTATTATGCAGCAACATCACGTGGTCTTGATGTAGATAAACCACGTAACTTAGCTAAGTCAGTTACAGTAGAATAAAATATAATAAAAAGAGATAGAAACAAACTAATTGG
This sequence comes from Gemella cuniculi DSM 15828, assembly GCF_000425665.1. GTDB lineage: Bacteria > Bacillota > Bacilli > Staphylococcales > Gemellaceae > Gemella > Gemella cuniculi. Next base: position 30,412 of record NZ_AUDW01000017.1, on the reverse strand, counting down.
ACTTTTTCCTTAAACAAAAATGGAGAATTCATTATAATTTGTTCTGTCTCTTTTATTTTTTCTTTATACCTTTAACCAAAGGTTTAAAAACTAAGCTTCTTAGTTTTACTTTTCCTATTAAATACTTTTTCTAATTTCTTATCTTCTATTTAATATATTTAAATTTATTGCATCAACATAATAATTTTTTATGCTGTCACCATCATTAGTATTTATCTCAATATTCCAAGTGGGAATTAATACTTGGTTTTCTGTTTGAGAAATATAAGTATAATAACCTAATGTTGCTTTCACTTTACTGTTTTTAGGAATTAAATCTTCATGATAAAGTCTATTTATTGCTTGCGACTGCGCTGTCAAAACTTCATTTTTATCTTTTCTTATATTAGCTACAGCTGTTTGTTCAAAATATTTTATATCACCATTATTATCAACACTAAAAACTATTCTTGCGTTTTTATTATCAAATACTCTTATCCCGTCAATAGTTTGCTCATATATTATTTCTTTTTTCTCTACATCATAACTAGAAAAAACGTAACCTATCCCTGATTTGAATTTTTCTAACAGAAAAGTATCTAAATCTACTCTGTAATTATTTTTATTTACATTAGTTATTGCATAATCAGATGTTACTTTCAAAACAGAGGCTTTATCAACAGTTTCTATTTCATATTTCAAACTCGGAATATCTCTTTTTAGATCATTAAAATTAGAAATCGTCACATTCACATATCCAAGATTTTCTTTTTTAGATGCCCCCTCTTCCACAGTTATATTGTCACTTTTCATAGATTTTTCTATAATTTCTTTTTCTTGAACTATCTCCGTTTTATTTTTGTAAACTGTATGCATATAGAAGATAAGAAGTATGATATTTAACACTACAAACAAATATATAAACAATGTTTTTATTTTTCCCCAGTTCATAGTTGCACTCCTTTATCTATAGATTCTTTTAATTTTTTAAAACTAATATATCTATCGTTGTATTTTATATACCATGTTGGAGTATAACTACAGCTATTTCTATCTTTATTGTAAGTTTTCTCATATCCTAAAACTATATCATTAACCTTTGTTAAATTAATATATTTATATAAATAGTTAATCACATACTCCGTTCTTTCAACATCATAAGTTCCTACTTCTCTTGATGAAAGATAAGTTTTTGTTATTTTTTTAGGAGAGGTTAAACGGTATATCCCATTACTATTATCTTCAGCAATAATATCAGCATGTCCTTCCTTGTTGAAAACAATAGATTCTTTATATGTTTCTTGGAAAATAGTAATTCCATCAACAGAATTTGTAATTTGGTAATTTATATCATTAGCATAACCTAATTCCAAAAAATCTACTGCATTAGTTATCGCTGTAGTTGCACCTACTTCTTTTCCCCCTTCGTTGGATGGATTAGTGTAAATAATTCTACTTCCCTGTGCTTTAAGTATTGCATAGCCATCTGTAACTTCATTATCACTACTTACTTTCAAATTATCTTTTTTCTCAAAAATATCCTTAGCAAGTTTCGTAAGATTCACTTCTTCTGCACTATATTCATCAATATTTTTATCATCTATCTTTTCTTTAAGATAAATAAACTTATTATTCAAACTGTATTTTGCATATTCTTGCTTATTTTGATTAAATTTATCTGCAATTTTATCATAAATATTTTCTTTTAAATTTATCTGTAAATAATTCTTATCATCTTTTTTGTATAGATATATAGTATTAGGTTTATCTTTTAGAAAAACTATTGTATCAAATTCTAAACTAACATTAGAGGTTTCTTCTGAGAAGAATAGTGGTTTTACCAACGCAGAATCCAATGCAACCGAATAATTTATAGTTAATTTTTCTGCATTATTAGAAGTTAGTTCCTCTACATTTCTATTACGTATCCTCGATTCTGTACTTTCAGTTTTAGAAATTTCCAATAAAATATCTTTCAATACTTTTTTATTTTTTATCGCTTCTACTGTCGCTACTTTTGTAATTGAATTTGGAACGATAGCTTCTTCTCTAACTCCTGCTTCAGTTTTCACCATAGAGTCTGGAGTCATAAAATTTAACAATCCAGCGTCGCCTGAAACTGTTATTTTCTGCCCTAATCTTCTTGTAAATATTTCATAATCAGGTTGATAAGTAGTAATAATATAGGATAACACTAAACTAGATATTACAAGCAGTACTAGGATAATGGATTTTATAGTTTCTTTTTTATTTTTTTTCATAAAAAACCTCCTATAGCCATTCATCTTCTATTTTTTCACACGGTAGTGTTACAAATATAATACTTCCATATCCTTCTCTACTTTGAGCCCAAATACGCCCTTTATGCGCATCGACAATAGTTTTCGCAAGTGCAAGACCAAGTCCAGTACCTCCCATGCTTCTTTGTCTACTTTTATCCACTCGATAAAATCTATTGAAAATTTTATCAATATGAACAAGCGGGATTCCCACACCTTCATCTTTTATAGAAATACTCACCCTATTGTGATTATAATTTTGCCTTACTCTTATTGTAATATTTTTTCCGTTTGGAGAATATTTTACCGCATTATTCATAATATTATCAAATACCTGAGTTAACTTATCTTGATCCCCCTCAACAAAAATCGGAGTTTTAGGAATATGTTTTATAAAGTTTTTTTCAGGGTGAGTTAACTCGAACCTATTTGCAATTCTCTCAATAAGTTTATTAATATCAATAAATTCTTTTTCATAATGCTCTTCTTTTATATCCATTTTTCCAAGCTGCATAAGTTCATTTACCATTCTTATCATACGATTAGTTTCTTTATGAATAGTATCAATAAACTCAGGTGCTAATTTTTTATCATTTATGACACCTTCTTCTAATGCTTCAATATAACTATTCATAGTTGTAAGAGGAGTACGAAGTTCATGAGAAACTGTAGATACAAATTCTCTTCTTTCTTTTTCTTGACGTTCTTGATCTGTTACATCATATAAAACTATAATATAACCTTCTAACTCAGTTGACATCTGCATCAAGTCTTCTTTTTCCTCTTTAACTACTTTAGAAAACTCCGCACGAAGCAGTAGACTCTCATCATCTTTAGAAATATTAACTAATAAGCTGTCCTCTGCTTCTATTATCTCTCCAATATGATTGTACTCTGTAATATTTAAAATTTTTAATGCATCTTTTCCTATAAAAATTTCATCATCACGTGCTCCAATCATATCCTCTGCACTTGTATTTATTAGAATAATTTTCCCATTATTATCTGTCGTAATTATTCCATCCATCATACTTTCAATAATAGTCGCCAATTTTCTTCGCTCTGTTTCTGTTACATCTTGCTCTTCTTTTATTCTTTTCGATATTTTATTAAACACCTTGGCAAGATCGCCTATTTCATCGTTAGTATCTATCCCTACCACAGTTCCATAATTTCCCGAAGCCATTGTTTTAACTTGGGTATTCATTTTTTCAATAGAACTTGTTACTGTTTTTGAGGCAATAAAACCGATAATGGTTGTTATTAGTATAGAAAGAATCGTTCCTACAATAAATATTTTTGTAATACTATTTACTTCCTGATAAACGCTCTCTATATCTGCCATTAAAGAAATAACACCTATTACTTCATTATCTTTCTTTATAGGACTAACATAAATCCAAACACGTTTGTTAGAGTCTGCGTTATTTTGAATTTTTTTAGCACTTTCTCCTGTTTTCAAAACTTGACTTACCAACGGATCAAAAGATCTTTTTGCCAAGTAATCATCACTTCCATTTTTAGAAGAAGCCGCTAGAACTTTTGAATTGTTGTCAATTACACTTACTAACAACAGTTTTTGAATATTAAATTCACTTACAAGTTTAGCAATCCTACCTTTAGAATCCGTTACCTTTGAGGTCGAATTTTCGGATGTTACTTCTCTAGTCCCATTAGTCCCACTGTTTCCTGACTCCAAAGAATCCACTGTTGTATTTTGTGTATTTTCTTGTAAGCCATTAGTATCTTTATCTAATTCTTCTCTAATATGATAATTTAGTACCTTCTCTTGCTCTATTATATTTTGTTCAAAGGTATTGATATTAGTATTTCTTAATTGCGTTGTAAAAAATAACCCTATTAACTGTAGGGCTATTATATTTACAAGAACATATACTATCACAAACTTTACCCTTATTGACGTAAAAACTCTTCTTTTGATTTTTTTATTAAAGAAGCCCATTACTCATCTCCTATAAAATATCCCACACCTCTACGTGTCATAATATACTCTGGTTGCGAAGAATCCTCTTCTACCTTTTCTCGAAGACGTCTTACAGTTACATCAACTGTTCTTACATCACCAAAATAGTCATATCCCCAAACTGTCTGTAGAAGATTTTCACGTGTCAACACTTGCCCACGATGCCTCGCAAGATAGTAGAATAAATCAAATTCTCGCCTCGTTAAATCTACTTCTTCACCATTTTTCTTAATTATATATGCTTCAGGATAAATCACTATGTCTTTTATTACTAGTTCATTACTTGTTTTCTGTTCTTCCTTTTCTTCAAGCTGCTTAGTAACACGTCGTAAATTTACTTTAACACGTGCCATTAGTTCTCTTGTAGAAAAAGGTTTGGTTACATAGTCATCTGCACCAAATTCCAATCCTAATACTTTATCTATTTCACTATTTTTTGCCGTTAACATAATTATAGGAATATTTTTTTTCGCACGAACTTCACGACAAACTTCCATTCCATCTTTTTTCGGCAACATAAGATCCAAAAGAATTAAATCAGGATTCTCACTAAATGCAAGCTCTACCGCTTTTTCTCCATCATTAGCAACTATAACTTCATATCCTTCTTTTTTTAAATTGAAGTCCAAAATTTTTGCTATTGGTTCTTCATCATCAACAACTAATATTTTATAGTCTGCCATTTCTAATTCCTCCTTACCCCTGTACACAAAACTTCACAATATTTAAAAAGTTAGTACATATCTTATAAATTCTTATTGTTAAATATTAATCTAAATACTAGCTCTTTTACAAATCTACAACATTTAATTTCTTTATACTTTTCTATAAAATTATATCCCTTAAAAATTTTTATTATGATTTTGTTGTACATAGAACTGATAATATTATATCATCTTTTTATTTTTTTTTCAGTAATGAACTATGTTAATAAATTTTTAAATTATATTTTAATAAAAACTATAATTTTTAATCTCTAAAATTCTTTTCAAATTCCAAAATTTACCATTCTAGTTTTTACAATACAATAAAAAATTTAAGAAATATTCCTAGCATAGCCCTAACAAATAAAAAAGTTGGCTTAACTACTCCAACTTTTCTTGTTTTTGTTCTTCGATTTTCTCTAATAGTTGTGTTAAAAACTTTTCAAAATTCACCTTGTATGGGTTTTTATTAAGATTATTTAGCATTGTTTGGCTTTTCAAAGTTGTTTTTAATTGCCCTTCTAACGAATTAATTATCCCTTTTGAAAAAATTCTAAGTAAACTTATTTCTTCTAAAGAAAATTCTTTGTACTCGGATGACAAATACTCACTCATTTCAGCTTCTCCCCCAAACAAAGAACTAAGTGTTGTTTGATGAACTCCTAAGAAACTTTTTATGCCATGCATCCCAGCCTCTTTTATAATATATTCATCCCCTATGTAATACCCTATCCCTAGCAACTCCGCAATTCGGGTAAAAACATCATTTTCAGAAACTATTCTCTTAACACAACCTGTAAACTTCTGCTGTTTTTTATAAATTTTGTTAATATTTCTTCTATATTTGGTCATTCGTTCTTTGTACAGAAGATTATCATCTTCTTTATTCATGAAAATATCAATACCATCAACTAAATAAAGAGGTGCTGCATTATAAACAACTGTTTCTTGCACATTATATTCCAAAGCTACCCTTTGGGCAATATTTCCACCTAATGAATGACCTGTTAAAATAACATTATCCCCATACTTTTTAACCATTCTTTTATAAAATCTATAACAAGGGGTATAATGTTCACCTTGCCCTAGACAAATACCAACTACATCTGCATACATATCTTTTTCTCTGTCAAAATAAAAATTTGTTCCAGTGTACGCTAGAATATAATTATCTAACTTTGTATTTCGAAAAAAACTCCCACTGCTCCCTGTTTTATTATCATAAAAGCTACTCAAAAACTCCAATTCATTAGGAAACTTCCCTACTTTCTTTTGAAGTTCAATATATTCATAAATAAATCTTCTAGGTGCTTTAATTTTATTTAACATCTCTATTCTATATACAATAAACGAAGCATTACTAGTTACATCAAAATCTTTTTCCACAAAAAAACAACTCCTTAATCTTACTCAACTCTATAATACTACAATTTAAGACAATATACAACTTTCAAAATACCTTTTAAATCAGCACTTATCTTAAAAAAGTTGTTATACCTACAAAGATGAAAAAAATATATATTAATACTAATACTATATAATTTTTTAATTTTTTGATATAATTTTACTAGAAATATACGGAGGTAATTTATGAAAATATTATTAGCCTACTCTAGCAAAACAAAAAATACAAAAAAAGTAGCCGAAGCTATCTACGAAGAAATCAAAAATCTTGCCGATGTTAATTTTATTAATATAAAAAAACAAAAAGTTAAACTACAAGAAAATTATGACTTATATATTTTAGGAGCATGGACTGATAAAACTAATGCAAATAAAAATATGCAAAACTTCATTGATACTCAAGAGATAAAAAATAAAAATGTTGCATTATTTTTAACATGCGGCGTTCCTCGTGAGCATTATCATGCAGATGACTCTATAAATAACTACATAAAATTTATGAAAGAGAGAAATAATAAAATCTTAAAAACCTTTGTCTGTCAAGGAAAAATAGATCCAAAAATTCTAATAGTGTTTAAAGTTTTATCTTGGAAAGATCCTAATTTTATCCATAAGGTAACGCCCGATCTAGTAGAAATGGTAAAAGAGTCTAAATCTCATCCCGATGCAAAAGATTTAGCTGATGCAAAAAAATGTTTTAGAGAATTTTTAAATCTACAAATTAAAAAGAGTTAACAAAAAAGTTCCGAATCTTACATAGTTTAATTTTAATTTCCAAAAAAAGTAAGATATGTATTCCCATCAAACTTGAACTTTTAACCAAAACCTCAATAAAACAATCTAATCTGTTTTATTGAAGGTTACATAGATTAGAATTTCCTTAAAATTTATACTTATCTTTGTTCTTTTATTCTAATACTATAAATTCATAAAGAAGTGAAATAACAAAATCGCACTTTTCTGAAATAAGTTTTATTAATTTTCCCCTTTTTTTCTAAAAAACATACCCTTATACTAAATATACTACAAAAAATTAACATTCATTAAGAAATAAAACTTAGATAATAATTCTTAAATCAAGAAAGGTATTTAAATAATAAAAACTCTAGTTTTTTGAAGTATGATGCACACATATCCCGTTAATGCAATAAACACAACGATTTGAACAATATTCTTAAAGTTAATCCTTAGAATAATAAGACTTTTTTCTTTTTCAAGTTTCTTTCAGAATGTATATACTTAAATTTATTAATTATATACCTAGCTGTTATTCTAAAAAATTTACATATCTCTCAAACCAAGTTAAATTTGTAAGTTCAGATCACACAGTTTTGTAGAAACCAAAATTATACTTTTCTCCTATATGTTAATTAATATCATTCAATAAAAAACACCCTAAACTCTACGTTTAAGGTGTTTTCAATTTTTTATACTTTTTATTATCTTACTCTGATAAATACAGGACCGCTTCCTAGGTATGCAGTGTTAACTACTGTTTGGTTACCATTCCATCCACCATGGATAGCTTGTCCGTTACCAGCATAAACTGCAATATGAGCTAATCCCATTCCACCGTTTGCATAGTAAATCAAGTCTCCAGGTTGTGCTTGAGAAGCCGGAATCACTGTTCCTAAACTCATGTATCCTGCTGGCCAATCGTGGAAGTTAATTCCTACAGCTTTAAGAGCGTTCGTTACAAGCATTGTACAATCTTGGTATCTTCCTAATTGTGCTAAAGCCGCTTGATAAATCGCTGCACCCTTGTTAGATGATGCTACTTGTGTAGTAGCTGCTGGTGCTGGTGCTACAGTTTTTGTTACTGCTGGAGCAGTTGGTGCTTGAGCAACTGTTTGAGTTGTTGTAGCTGGTTTAGTTTCTGCTTTTGGAGTTTCTACCTTCTTAGTTTCTGCTTTTGGTGCTTCAGTTTTCGCTGGAGCTTTCGCTTCTTCTTTTTTAGTTTCTGCTTTTGGAGTTTCCTTAGCTACTTCTGCAGTTTTAGGTGCAGTTTCATTAATTTTCAATACTTCTCCTACAAAAATTAAGTTAGGGTTTTGTACATTGTTTAATTTTACAAGTTGGTCTACAGAAACACCAAACTTAGATGCTACTTTCCCTAAAGTATCGCCTAATACAACTGTGTAATAACCTTCTGTTTTCGCTTGTGCTACTTGTTCTACAGTTGCATTATAAGTTAATTTATCTCCTGGGAAGATTAAAGAACTTGTTAAATTATTATCACGCATAAGCTGATCAACTGTTGTTCCATTGTTTATTGCGATATCCCAAAGAGTATCACCTTTTTTAATTGTATAAGTGTCAGCATCAGCCACTTGTGCTAATCCAAATGCCACTGTTGATACGATTGCTGTTGTTGCTACTAACTTGTGTAATTTACTCATTTATAATATAGTCTCCTTCAAATTCAATTTTGAGCTTCTCAACTCTTCAAAAAAATACTAAATTGTATTCTTTGTTTTCCAAAACTTCTATTTCTATAAATACTATTAATTATCAATTTACTACGTCGATATACTTTTCTCATTTTGACGTAATACCATTATATGATGTAAAAATAACTTTTTCAATAGCTGTAACCTTTTTGTAATAATAGTGATAAACGTCTGTTACATTGATTTACTTTCGTAATTTTTATAAAGATAACCTTTATGGATAGAATAAACACCAACCTATCAGTTTCTTCTCGTCTTTAAAACTTTTACAATTTTTTTAATAATGTTGTTTGTTATTTTCAAATATGCGATTCTAATTAACTCATTTTCACCAAACACTTACGAAAAAATTTTATATTTTATGTTAAATATTATTCTTCCTGATTATGAATCACTCACCAAAAACTTTCTTAAGAAATTATAAATTTTTCTCACTTCTATTTTTTATCCGCAACTTGTTTTATTATACTAAGTCTTTTTTATTGCATTACGAATTGAAACGTTTTATTATATAGTTAATCTGTAAATTTTTCTTTATTATTTATCTGTAATTATTATTGAATCTAGTTTTTCCACTATTTTCATTCAATATTTTTCAATACTTATAAAAGTAAAAATTACAAAAAATTGTTTCAAAGGAGTACTTATGGCAGATTTAGCTACTTCTAACGTTAAGGTGTTTCTTCTTTTTTTAGAAGGAATATTATCATTTCTTTCTCCATGTGTTATACCTATTTTACCTATTTACATTGGTATTCTTGCTGGTAAGAAAGAACAAAATGAACGTGGAGAATTAACTTTTAATAAACGAAATACCATTACGAATACTTTGTTTTTTGTTTTAGGTATTTGTTCTACATTTTTTATTCTAGCTTTTGCTACGAATTTTATTAGCATTTTTCTTAACGAAAATATAAAAACTTTACAAATTATTAGTGGCGTACTTATTATTTTTATGGGGTTTTTACAACTAGGTATTTTCAAAATTAATTTCCTAAAGCAAGAATTTTCTATAAAAAATAGGGTAAAAAGAAAAAATGGAAAAACTACACCTATTTTAGCATTTCTGATGGGCTTTACCTTTAGTTTTTCTTGGACACCTTGTATAGGCCCTATTTTAGCAAGTGTATTTCTATATGCTTCAAGCCATGTAGGAATAATGAGCATTGTTTTAGTTTTAGTTTATTGCTTAGGTTTTATTTTGCCATTTATCCTAGTGGCATTTTTCGCATCAAAACTACTCACTATTTTTAAAAACAATACTAATATTTTAAAATATACCCAAATTATCTCAGGTGTCATTTTAATTGTTATTGGTATTTTAATTTTAAGTGGTTCATTTGTTAGTATTATGAGATACTTTAGTTAAACTTATTAAAGTAGCAATTAGCAATTTCAACATAAAAGCTTAATGCTGTTTTCCTTACTTTAATTTATAATAAACAATTTACTGTTATTTACGAAGTATTTTAATTAAATGTATTTTAACATGTATTCGGAGGTCTAAAATATGAAAAAATTAGCATTACTTTCTATTTTTCTTTGTGGAGTGTTGGCTTTAACGGCTTGTTCTACAAAAAATTCATCTAACTCGGATAGTTCTAATAATTCAAACAGCTCTAACTCTCAAAGTGGAGAGAATAAAACTGTTACAGCTTATAATTTCAGTGCAATGGATAGCGAAGGCAAAACTATCACACTCAACGATTATAAAGGAAAAAAAGTTTATATCAACATGTGGGCTAGTTGGTGTAAACCATGTCTTAATGAAATTCCTGAACTTGAAAAAACTTATCAAAAATTAAAAGATAGAAAAGATTTTATTTTTCTTTCTATGACATCACCCAAGGATGAGATTTTTAAAAATCAAAATCCAGCGGATAAGGATAAGGTTACTATTTTGGAAAAAGCTAACGAACTTGGAATAACTTACCCTATTTTATTTGATGTAAATGATAGGTTTATTACCAACTATAACATTCGTTCGTTCCCAACACATATTTTTATCAATAGCGATGGAACTATTGCGAAAAAAATTGTTGGTATGATTAGCACAGAAAACTTAGAAAAAGAAATTGATAATCTAAAATAAAAATATTAATACTATTTTGTCTATTAAAAGTATAACCGTAAATATACTGTGTTAAAAAAGTTAGCTTTTCTCTGCATAATTTTTTTAGCATTTAACAAAATCAATATTAAAAAGACAAAAAGGAAAAAAGTCTTATTCAAAAGCCTCAAAAAATTCCGAGAAAATCGAGTGAAAATTCGAAAATCTCGGATTTTTTTATTTCAATTTTTCCCCTTACTCAATTTGAATAGTCTGCTAAACTTCCTGGTCTTTCATAATATTCTTAATTAGTTATTTTCCATTCCTAATTTTTTTAAAACAAATTCATCAAAGAAGTGTTCTTGCAATACTTCATGTTCAAATTTTCTGTAGTTAACTACTTCTTTATCTTTTAACAACTCAAGTAATTTATCTTGGCATTTCTTCGGTGTTCTTACATTTAAATGAGAATATCCATAATAAACTTCTGCATTTACTTCTGGAGCATATTTAAGTATATCTATCTTAGCTAATTTCTCTAACATAATTTGTTCTTTTTCTGGATAATTTCGATTATAATCTCTAATTGATTCATAAACTCCAGTATCCCCATTGTCGTTGAAAATTATATCAAAACCACAGTTACTAGCATTAGAAATAAATAATTTATCGATTTCACGAGTTATTGCACTTGCAACAATACCTAATGCTGCTCCTTGCCCAACACCTAATATGTTAATAGGTAGTTTAGGAAATTCTTCTCTTAAAATTTTTACTAAATCTATTACATCTTGATAAACAAAATTGTAATATAACTCGTTATCTTGATTGTTTAAGTATGGAAAATAAATAGATGCTGGTTGTCTATTTTCACTTTTCCCAGCTTGTCCTCTTATATGGAGCGAGGCTACCGCATAATTTAGAATGCAATATCTTCCTAGATTTAAATAATCTTTAGGAAAACTTTTGTAATCTGGAAGTTCTAAAAATACACCAACTACCTTATCTTTAGGTATTAACAATTCTACATAAATTTCTGAATCATCTTGTGCTTTATATCTTACCTTATAATAATCGGCCTTAGGATGATTGTCTTCTACTTTAATTTTTGTATATTCAAACTTTCTATTTTTATCTAATTTCATTTTCTAATCCTCCAGTAAAAACTTTGCCGTTTTAGTATTAAAATCTGGTATATTCTCATGACCGTATTTTTTATAAAGTATCAATTCTTTTTCACAATCCATATTATTATATACAGAAAATTGCGTTTCTATTGGACAAATCATATCAATATTACTAGCACCAAACAACACTTTCGCTTTAATTCTATGTGCAAAATTTTTTGCATCAAAATAGGCTAGTCTATTAAATAATCTTTCATCGTTTGCTCCAGTAGCACTAAACCAACGTGAATAATATCTTATACTTTCGTAAGCAATTAAATCCAAATCAAGATCATAAACTTTTTTCATGTCAGATAAAAATGGATATAAAATTATACATTTCTTTATATCTGGATTAAGACCTGCACACATTACAGAAAAACCGCCACCTTGCGATCCTCCTGCACAAGAAATATTATCTTCATCAATATCATCTAATTCTTTTGCGATGCGAACAAGAAGACACATATCAAGAATATTTTTTATATAAATCATATTATCTAGTACATCATCTATCCCAACTACTACATGCCCTGCTACTGTGGTACCTTTCACTCCACCAATATCTTCACTACGACCACCTTGTCCACGAAAATCCATAGCAAACACTGCGTACCCTAAAGAAGCATAAGCTGTTTTTTCAAACCAGTTCCTATTACATCCAGGACAACCATGAAAATAAAATAGTGCTGGACATTTTTTGCTAGTTTTTGGCTTTATATATTTCGCATAAATTCTTGCTCCATCGAAACTTTTAAAATATAAATTATAATATTCCACATTTTCAAAATTAGAAAACTCCGTCTTCTCTATCTCATATTCAAGGATAACTTTGTTTATAAATTCCAATTTTTCATCCCAAAAAGTATCAAAATCCTGAGGAATAGAGCAAGCTCCTTTATAGTTTTTTATATCCATATTCAGCTTCTTCCTTTTCAAATTTATTTTAATTGTTATTTCAAAATAACCCTACACAACGTGCAGGATTACTTGTAAGTTTTTAGTTAATTTTTTATTTTATTATCTAGTGTTAAACACCCTGTAATATCATTTTTTGATATTATAAATTATAATCTTTCACTAATTTTTCTACTTCTTTTATTTTTTCTGGATCAAATACTTTCATTGGTTGCTTGCAATAACCAGCATCTATTCCTTTTACTTTTAAAATTACTTTTAGAGTTTGATATAATCCTAATTCCAATACCTTTTCGATAACATCATTTGCTTCATGTTGAAGTTCATATGCCTCAGCTACTTTTCCTTCTTTAGCAAGTTCAAAGATTTTTTTACTTGTTTTTCCATTTACATTATAAGTAGAACCAATAGCTCCATCTACTCCAGTAATAGCTGCTTGTACTAACATCTCATCAAATCCTGACCAAATTAATTTATCCGGGAATCTTCTTCTAAATCTTTCTAGTTGATAAAAATCTGCCGCTGTGTATTTTACACCAATAACTTTTTCATCTTCAAACAATTCTGCAAATTGATCTAAGCTAATTTTCACTCCTGTTAATGTTGGGATATAATAAAGAATCATGCTATTGTCAGTTGCATCAATTATTGTTTTATAGTAATGTTTAATTTCATTAAATGATAGTGGATAGTAGAATGGCGTAACTGCTGATAAAGAATCGTAGCCTAATTTTGTTGCATATTTTGCAAGTTCTACTGCTTCGTTTAAGTCTAATGACCCCACTTGAGCAATAAGTTTAACTCTATCTCCCACTACTTCTTTTACAATTTTAAAAATTTGCTTTTTCTGATCTGTATTTAGTAAAAAATTCTCCCCACTACTTCCATTAACATATAACCCATCTACCTTACTAACATTAATGTTATGTTCGATTACTTGTTTTAATCCATCTTCTTTGACGTTGCCATTCTCGTCAAACGGAATAAGTAATGCTGAATAAATCCCTTTTAAATCTTTCATTATTATAGAGAACCTCCATCTTTATATTTAACACATTAAATTTATACATTTATATTATAAAACGCTTACTTTTTTTTGTCAAGGAAGAAACTTAACTTTGTCTTTAAAATAAAAACCTCAATATAATAATCTTTATGATAATCTTTTTTTTAAGAAAAAATTTTCTAATACATACTTTTTAGTTTAACTTTTTATTATTAATTAGGTATACTTAATATTTAATACGTTAATAAATAAATTACTTAATTAAAACAAAAACTAAGAAAAATTAAATTAATTTTTCTTAGTTTTTGTTTTAATTTCAAAGGCTGTCCAAAGTAAAAAAAACTCACAAAGATTTTATAAAAGTTACTTAGCGATAACTGTTAAACTTTCCTTCTTCATTTCATCCATTATAAAGCATGTTGGACAGTAGTTGTCAACAAATGAATTCACTCTCTTCGTTCGTATTCATTTGGTCAACCTTGCAAAGCTCCCTCGTACAGATTATTTCGCATGTCCCATACTCATAATCCTACGATGTACCCTCAGTAGTTGTCAACAAATGAATTCATTCTCTTCGTTCGTGTTCATTTGGTCAACCTTGCAAAGCTCCCTCTTCTGATCTTAGAATTTATTTCATCCCATAAAGACCTAGTTAAGAATTTTAGCACAAATCTGTAACTAATTTTACTTATATCTAATTTCTTTTATAAATAAAACTAAATGTAAGTATTATTGCTAAAGCTGTGAATATAACCATCATTAACAAACCTTTATTAAAATCATTGGTCAAACTCATTATAATAGCAAGTCCTATCGGTCCACCTATTTGATGCATTGCATTAGTTAAACCACTCGCCACTCCAGCTAAATAATCTGGTGCTTGATAAATTCCAGCAGAAGTTACAGGGGCAACAATCATTGCTTGCCCTATTCCTAGTACAAACATCGGTAAAGCTACCGCTAAAAAATAACCTTGATTTAGTGAAGTATAGCTTGCCCATAATAAACCAGTAAAAAGTGCAATCTCACCAATTAGCAAAATCGTTCCATTTTTAAAATATCTCGCAATTTTTGGCAGATTTATTGCTGTTAAAAATGTTGTAATCGTTAAAGGTAAAAAAGCAAAACCAGATTGCAAAGCTGAATAACCATACTCCCTCTGCAAAACTTGTGGTAATAAAAACCAATATGGTAGCATTGCCATCATAAATAAACAACGAACTAAATAAGCAGCTGTTCTTACTTTATTTTGGAATAAGGTAAGTGGCATAATTGGATAGAAATTTTTCTTTTCCCATATGTAAAATAACAAAAGTAAACTTATACCAACAATGATGAAAATTTTACTACTATCTCCTGTAAGACCGTAGATAAAACTTACTAAACCCAAAACTGACAGAATACTACCGAAATAATCTATTTTTTCTATTCTACCTTGTTTTGTTGCAATATTAGTTTTCATCAAAAACATAAGTATCATTACCAAAGGAACGTTAATTAAAAAACCTGCCCTCCAAGAAATAAAACTAGTTAAACCTCCCCCAAGAAGCAAACCAACACTTGAACCAATTCCCGCCATCGCACCATAGTAGGAAATCGCTCTTACTCTCATCTCACCTTCATAAGCATCCATCATTAAAGCTAGGGTGGTCGGTGCAATAACAGAGCTACCAACTCCTTGTATCATGCGCGCTATAATTATAACCTCCGCACTCTGTGCCAAACCTATAACAAGTGAACTAAGTCCAAAAATCATCATCCCTAACTGAAAAATTCTTTTTCTTCCTAACAAATCTGATAATCTGCCAGCTAAAAGAAGAAAACCTCCAAAACTAAGGGTATATGCATTCGAAACCCAAGCTAAACTTTCACTTCCGGGTTCTACTATCCCTACACTAACTCCTAAATCACGATTTTTATCTCCTAATAAATCCATCACATATTGAACAACTGCTTGACGTGTTACTTGAGCTCCTCTGTATTCCTCTCCTTTTGGAATAAGTTTATACGAAGTATTTCCTGTTTGATTATAAAGCCAAGTCATTCGAAGATATGTGTAATCAAGTCCTGATTCATCTACTAGTTTAGCCCCTATTACTCTGTTATTATTTGGACTCCAGCTTCCTATCATACTAGCATTCCAACGACCAAATTCTCCTACAACTTCATCATATACTCCAAGTACCCCAGCAACAATGAGACGCTTTATCCCCAATTTTCTCATAACAGAAATAGTTGGTCTAAGTAATGCTGGCGAAGCCTCATTTACATAAACTACATCAACACCATCCAAAGCTAATAATACATTTTTAATTTCGGACATATCCCCATTTATATAACTAACCCTATCATTAACTAAACCAATACGAGAACTAACATTTCGCCCCGCCAAAACTATATCTAATTTTGTTTCTTTTAACAATCGGGGAATTAATAATCTAGGAATTTGTCCTGCTGCTCCTATAATTGCTATTTTTCTAAATTCTGTTTCCATTTTCTTCTCTCTTTCTTTTTTAATACTTATTGCTAATAAACAAAAAATACTATAAATCTTTCATAAATTTTATTAAGATACGTACAGCTATTATTGAAAAATTTTATACAATAGCTGTACACAAAATATTTAATTATAAATTTTCCCCAAAAAATTCAACAATTACTTCTACTGCTTCGTCTACATAAGGATATAAATCATATAAATCAAAATGAGATGCTTCTGCTATTACATGAAGTTTTTTATTCTCAGTTGGTATTGCATCGAAAACTTCTTGCGTTGCTGGTCTACTCCAAGCATTTTCTCCAGTAATCGCTAAGTATGGTTTTGTCATATTTTTCATAATATTTGGAACGTTATAGGTTTGTAAGTCTAATTGACTCCAAGCGACAACTTTATTAGTCCAACCACGTCTATTTCCTCGTGCAGTATAGTAATAAGCCGCTCCTTCTTCAAAAGCTCTCGGCATAAAATCTAAGTGGACTAATTTTCCTGTTCCACTTTCGTATGCCTCTTTTGCTTTTTTCACTTCGTCTTCTAGCATAAAAAAGTTTGTCATTGGTGATGCTGAAATATCTGAAATTGCTGGTACGATAGCTGCTACTGTTTTTAATCTCTCTTCTTTTACACCAGCTACTGACATATATGATCCTGATCCACACATCCCTAATCCTGCTATACGATTGCTATCTACATAAGGCAAACTCTCTAAAAAATCTACTGCTGCTTCTATATCCATTTGTTTTACTTCTGGTAATTCTTGACTGCGAGGAAAACCTTCACTCTCCCCATAGTATGCCCCATCAAATACTAAAGCAATATATCCTTTTTCTGCTAAACGAGCGGCATAAATACTTTGAGCTTGCTCTTTTACAGAAAGCATAGGTCCAGTAACTACTACCGCTGGATATTTTTTTGTTTCATCTAAATTTTCTGGTAAATATAAATTTCCTACTAAGTTCAAATCTAATTTTGTATTTTTAAAAGTTACTTTTTTCATTTTTTATTATCCTCTTTTTCTTTATTGTTTACAATAACTATTATATTACCTTAATAAAATTAAATAAAATACCGTTTTTTTATTGTAGTATGCTCTGTAGTTATAATGAACTCTTATTTTAATCTTGATTTTTCCAAAGAAATCTTAAAGCATTATAAATATAAGTTTCAGCAGCTACTCTATCATGTTTGTATCCTGACATCTGTCTATATGCTATATTTCCTTCACTCTCATTATCTCCAAATTTAAAAACTTCACCTGCCAAACTTAATACTTGCCATTTAAACCCCTGATAGGCAAAATCCCTATCACCTGTCATAGCAAATATAAAAAATCGTTTTTTAGAATTTAATACTATTTCTTCAAACTGATTTTTAGTTATATCCACATTACCGCTCATCGGTACAAAATAATAAAAATAATCTAGTGCATTTTCAAATGTTCTCCATGTATTCACACTACCCATAGAAAATCCTACAAATCCACGATGTTCTCTCGTATTCTTTAAATTTTCTTTAGTTGATGATTTTGCATAAGTTGAGTATGTTTTTTCGACTATTGGTAATATATCATTTACCAACTCTCTGTGAAAGTTGTACGTAAGTCTTATCGCTAAATTGTAATCCCAACTATCTTTTTTACCACAGTTATTATATGTAACAAAAACTATTATTAAGGGATTAATATTTCCATTTTCTATTGCATTATCTATTATATTTTTAAAAGGATTCGGACTATTTACATCACCCATTGTTGTACTTTCATCGCTCCATCCTCCATGACTCAAATAAATGATATTATACTTTTTTTGCGTATTATAGTTATATGGCAAATACACAAGTACCCTTTTTTCTAATGTTTTTTCCCCTCTTCCATAATTAAATGAATCATACGTCTTGTAACGTAACTCCTCTAATTTCCCTTGTTGAAAGCTAGGTATTAAATATTTTTGTGGTATTTTTTCTAATTTTTCTGGTATTTTGTAATTAATCATCTCTACAACCCCTTTTGTATATAATTTATAATTAAAATCTCTTCCCATCTATATTTTTATCTATATTCATTTTCCCAAAACTTTATAGCTTGCTCTATCCATTCTTGAGCAGCTGTTCCTTCTCCTAATCCAAAACCATGAGGTAAATTTTTATAAACTAAGCAAACCGCATTTCTCCCTTGCCGTTTTATTTTTTCTATTCTCTCTTCCATCACTTTGTATGAAGCTATCCAATCTGCTGTCCCAACTATTGCAAAAGTAGCCACTTCTTCTCCTGTTACCTCTCTAAGACCAGTATATTACATAATCACAACACTTGGTTTTGGATAATATTTTTCACCAAATTTTTTTGTTCCATGCGTCCCTATCCATGTCGCTAGCCTCGCTCCTGCTGAACCTCCCCACAATGAGTAATCTCGCATATCTATTTCTAAATTTTTTTTATTTTCATGCAAAAATGCTATCGCTCTTGCTAAATCTTCGCATGCAGTTTGTACCCCTGGACGATATATTAAAGCAAAAGCATTATACCCTTTTTGTGCTAACTTTTGACAATGCGGAAAACTATCATGAATTGCTCCTACATATTGAAATCCTCCTCCCGCATTTACTATAGCTACCTTATTATTTTTATTCCCTCGAAAATAAAATAATCCTGTATATTTTTTCCTAGAATCTTTTTTTATTTCTTCTTCACTATATATGCTATAAAATATTTTTTCTCCATCATCCACCCGCTTTTCAAATTCATTAATTATACTAAGACTACGTTTTGTATTCACATAACTATACCATGGTAGACTACTGCTGAGTTCTTTTAACGTTATATTAGTGTTTAAGTTTAAATCTACTGGAAAAATTAATTCTCCAAAATCCTTAAATTTTGGGTAAGTTATTACGTCACTTAATGTACTTTTTTCGTTAAACATCTCTCTACCTCCTATATCTTTTGTCTTTATGTTGCAAATTGAAATATATATTTTCTAACTCCAAAACTAGTGACAAAAATATTCTATCTTTCACACTAATTTTTATTGTATAAAATACAACTACCACCCTTAGGTAGTAGTTGTATCTATTTTTGTATTTATTTTACATTCTCTTTAATCCATTTTTCTACATGTTCTGCGATTTGATCACTATTTTTATCTTGGAACATAAAATGAGTATTCCCCGTAATTCCTTCTTTAGGTAAATCTACAAGTTTGGCATTTCCACCTTCTTTATTAAGTGCATCAACAAAATTAGCTGATGCTCCTCGCATAGCTTGCCACATTGCCGTTGCTGGAATGTTAGAATCTCCATTATCTATATAATCTCCAAAATAAAACGCCACTGGAATTTTTTTATCCGAAACCGCCTTAAACTCTTCACTATCTGTTGATGGTGCCCCACCTGGCTCAATAGCTACTATAGCAGCAATATTATCTGTATATCTAGCCGCAGTCCATCCAGGTCCTCCACCTTGTGAGTGAGTTACAAGAACAGATTTCTTACCTGTTTTTTCATAAACTTTGTCTACTGTTTGAGCCAATGCACGTGCAACTACTTCATTATCAAAATCTGCCCCCATATCTGATCTCATACCAGTATCTGGTGTATATTGACGGAAAAACTGATTTATTGACTCATCATCATTTGGAAACTGCGAACCTTCATTAACAACTGATTTTCCATTTTCCCAACGTCCTATACGAAATTGTGTGTACCAACGTTGATCCAATGTTTTAGTTGAAATTTCTCCTGAAACTGATGTTTGCCCCGCTTCCCCACGCCTTGGCTCATCAATTAAATACGTACTATGTCCTTGTTTTAAGAAATAATCATTCCATCCATCACGATCGTCTGGCGTTGTCATCCATCCCATACGTGATTGTCCATAGCCATGTAAAAACACCATTGGTAATTCGGTGTTGTTCTCTGGAGTTTGGAAAAATACATTAGCATGATCAACATGTGATGTTTGCCCTGCACCTGTTTCTTCCCATTGATTTTCTGCACTAAAAACTCCTTCTGAAGTCTTAACAGTTCCACCAACGGATATGATTCCTTGATCCGCTATTTTTAATACTTGATTGTTATTTGAGCTATTATTTAAATTATTTCCATTTGTATTAACCGAACATCCTGCAAGTAATAATGTCGCAACAGCTAAATTCGTCGCTAGTTTCGCTCTTGAAAATTTCATTTATTCATCCTCTTTTCTTTCTCTGTTATTTACATTTACTATTATATATGCTTAGTAAAATTAAATAAAATACCATTTTTTTATTGTAGTATGCATTTTTCACATAGTAAAAAAACCTAAGTAGCCCTAGGCTATTAGGTTTTTTGTTACATTTAGTTAATATAAATTTTATGATTTAAAAAAACTCAAAATTTTAATTTTTCAAAATCAAATTTCATCAAATCACCATAAAATTATTTTCTTGTATTTTTAAAAACTTTTTTCTACCTATCGTAACTTCCTATTAAGAACAATTCACCTTCCAACTTATAACTATTACATTCTGTTGTTAATATAAAACTATCTCCTTTTTGAAGTTTATATTTTTCATTTCCTACTGTAACTTCTCCTGTTCCTTCTAAAACTGTAAATAAATTTCCTGTTTTATTTTTTTCAAGAGTTGCCTCTTCCTTTACTTCTATTTTAAATACAGAAAAATATCTTTCAGCTACCAAAGTCGTAATCCTCGCCTCTTCCTTTACTTCTATTTCTCTTTCATGTATTATTCTTTTAAAAGGAACACTCGTCACATCCTTTGTTTTCTCTACGTGAAGTTCTCTTTTTTTACCAGTTTTATCTATTCTATCAAAATCATAAACTCTATAAGTTGTATCTGAATTTTGTTGAACTTCATAAATTAAGTTACCGCCACCTATTGCATGAAGCGTCCCAGCTGGGATATAGAAGAAATCTCCACTTTTTACTTTTTCTTTTCTAAAAAGTTTTTCCCACTCTTTATTATCAATTTTTTTATTGAACTCTTCTTTTATTTTGGCTGTATGTCCATAAATCAGCTTTGCATTTTCTTTTGCATCTATTACATACCAACATTCCGTCTTCCCTAATTCACCATTTTCATTTACTTTAGCATATTCATCATTTGGGTGTACTTGAACGGAAAGATCATCACTTGCATCTAATATTTTTACAAGTAGTGGATATTTATTATATTTTTTTTCAGTAAACAACTCTGGACATTCTTCATACGCTTCTTTTAAGGTTTTCCCTTTTAAGCTACCATTTACTATTTTTGAACTACCATTATCATGTGCTGCAACCACCCAGGCTTCTCCTATTTTTCCATTAGGGATTTCAAAATCAAATTTTTCTAAATTTCTTCCTCCCCAAATTCTTTCGAAAAATATTGGCTCCAAAAATATTATTTTATCCATTTCAATCTCCTCTTAATTGTGATTATCACCTTTAATAATACCATAAACAGTTTTTAATTTCTATACATGCCTATTTTAAATGCATCACTACATTTTAAAAAATTTTAGTTTCCAAAAAATTTTTTTTATGCTAATATAAGCGTGTAGAATATTTTTATTTAAATAAAATACAAAGTTAAAAATAGCTCAATAATTAAAATTTTTATTAAACTCTCTATTTAGCTATGACCTTTGTAAAAATAATATTAAGAAAGTAGGTATG
Source organism: Gemella cuniculi DSM 15828 (assembly GCF_000425665.1). Lineage (GTDB taxonomy): Bacteria > Bacillota > Bacilli > Staphylococcales > Gemellaceae > Gemella > Gemella cuniculi. Next base: position 8,323 of record NZ_AUDW01000017.1, on the reverse strand, counting down.
TTTATGTATTTAGGAGTTGATATTGGAGGAACAAGTATAAAATTCGCCGTTTTTGATAGTAACTATAAAATTGTTCATTATGAAACTTGTAAAACACCTGACAATGTTACTACAAAAATTACGGATGAAATGTACAGAGTTGCCAATAAAATTAGAGAAAATTATAATTTTAACACTGTTGGTATTTCTGCCGCAGGTGTTATTGATAATATTAATATGGAAGTCATTAGAGCGGCACCTACAATAAAAAATTATGTTGGAACAAACTTTAAACGTGATTTTGGAGATAGGCTTGGTGTTGATATCTATGTAGACAATGATGTTAACTGTGCACTTTTAGGAGAACAATGGCTTGGTGGTGCAAAAGGACTTGAGGAAGTTTTTTGTCTAGCTCTTGGCACAGGGATCGGTGGAGCTTACTATTTAAAGAACTTGCCATTTGGTTCAAATTTTGGTGTTGGAGAAATAGGTCAATCTGTCTACGATGCTGATACGGATACTACATATGAACAACGAGCTTCTACTATTATTCTAGCAAAAAAAATAAAAGATGAAATGTACGATGGACTTAGCGTTATTGAATTTTTTGATTTATGCAGACGAGAAGATAGTACTGCATTAAAAATTTTAGACGAGTGGTTATACGAAGTGGCTAGAGGAATTGTTAACCTCCTTTGCATATTAGATCCAAAATATATTATTATTGGCGGTGCTATCTCTGCTCAAGGAGATTATCTACTAAATAAATTAGAAGAAAAAGTCCGCAAACTTCACCCCATAAAAAATAACAAAACAAAATTCTTAACCGCTTCTTTAGGAAATGATGCCGCTCTCTACGGAGCAATTAGCCCATTTATAAAAAAATAAAATTGATTTTAGCTTAAAAAACTGATTTCAAGTTATACTGAAACTATAAAAAATTTAAATAAACATATAAAAAGGGAGCACTACAAAATCGATTTTTATAGAATCACGATTTTTAAGTAGCCCCCTTTTTTTCAAAATCAATTTTATTTATTGTGCCTAACTATTTATAGATATAATGACTGATCAACTCATATAAAATAAAAAATTTAAATACTCCTATGCTTCATTCACACATTCAAATTAGAAATTAGCTAAACTACAGTAAAAATAATTATCTTCACATTAAAGCAATAATTTCTTCATATTTTTGCACTATTTCCGAGAAAATAATACTATATAAAATTAAAAAGTAGTAAAATTCCTACTATAATAGATCTCACTACTTTTCTTTTATTTATTCCTTAAACAACATTTGGCTTCCATACTCTACTTCAACTAATAAAGAATTTAAGTCATGCCCACCGTTATCATTTTCCCAATAAATTAGGTTAGAGCTGTTTATTAAATCGTTGTGTTTATTTCTAAGAGCGTTTATTTGAGGAATCATGCTGCTTTTCGTTCCATCTCTTTCTCCGACCATTGCGATTATTTTAAAATCCTCTGCATTGTAATTATTCGCTCGCAGTCCACTCGTTAACTTATCGCTTACCTCATCACTTGACATGTTTGTACTTCGACCTATCCAACTATCTCCTGCCATCGGCATGTAATAGTAGAAATAGTCCGACTTATTAACTAAAATATCCCAAGTTGTTACGCTTCCCATAGAATATCCTCCAAAGGTACGGTGTTTTCTACTTTCACGTAAAGCATTCACACTACTATTTTCTGCAAAAGTCGTGTAATTAGTCTCTACTCGCTCGATTACCTTGTCTATTTCCTCTGTTGCGAAGAAGTTATTTAAAGGATAATCCCTACTGTAATTGCTCGTTACAAAACTTCTATCTGGATAATATGTCGGAAAAGCGACTAACATCGGTTTTATTTTCCCTTCTCTAATCCACGTGTCCAATAATGGTTTAAGTGCATTCGCCAATTCTTCTCCAGAGCCAGTTGATCCATGCATTAAATAAAGAACATCTATCTTCTCCCCTTGTTTATATTGTTCTGGTACATAGACTAATACATTTTTATCATAATTTTTCCCCTCATAATTTATAGAATAATTTAGTGTTTCTACTTTACTTAAGCTATTCGACATCATTTCTTGGTTTTGCGATACTTGAGAATTTTGTGTAGTTGTTACACTGCTACAGGCTCCAAGAATTATACTAAGCCCAAGTGCACTCGCTATTAAAACCTGTTTTTTCATTTCTTTTCCTCCTAATTTTGTATATTAAAAGGAGCTAAAAAGCTCCCTTTGTTGCTACATCGTTAATCGTTCATCATGTATTCTTGTATTTTTCACACCAATCTTTCTTAAATTTTTCTCAACTTTTAATACCGTTGTTGCTGCTCCTACTATAAAGAATAAACCTGTAATTATTTCTTTTTTATCCAGTATATTTTTTAATGCATCACTTGTAAATCTGTGCGCTTGCCCATGATAAGTTATATTTTCATTCACTGCAAGTTCACGAAACTCATCATCAAAATACATCTCATCTTCGTTTTTTGCACTCCATATTATATGAACTTCACGTTCGCTTTTATATTCTTGTGCCATACTCATAAGAGGTGCTATTCCTGAACCTGTCCCATATAAAATTAAGGGTAATTTTGGATTTTCCTTTGCTATAGCATCAAAACGTCCAAAAGGTCCTTCTAAAATAACTTTAGAACCTACTTTTACTTTTGGGATATTCTTTGTAAAATCTCCTACCGCTTGAATAGTGAATACTACTTCATTCGGATTTTTAGACGGTGCTGATGCTACCGAAAATGGATGTTTTTCTTTTGAGATATTTTTATCTCTAAAACTTAAAAAGTAAAAATCTCCCGCTTTGTAACTGTGTCCTTTTGGCAAACGTAATGTAAGTTGCTGTACTGTTTTTGATAATTTTTCATTAGCTACTATAGTTGTAAAAGTTGTATCTTCATGACTTGCAATATATTTATACCATATGTAAGTCGCTAAGAAATACACTGTATACAAATCAAATAAAATCATAAACGGTGTTAATATTGCTATACGTGGAATTACATGGACATGCAACCAAATTAAAAATATCGCTACAAAATGTAATCTATGTACCCAAACAGAAAGTTCATGTTTCAAAAATTTGTTCAGTCTGTTTTTAATTTTTGCAAAAGGTACAAAACGATCCACAAACCAACCTGACATAAACAAACTAGAATAAACAATCAAAAATGCTGCAAGATACAATGCCCAGTTACCTGTTACCTTTATCTCTTCGTGCATAGAAAATGAAAAATACCAGTGAATAAATGCCGCAAATAGTGCAAACACTCCTACCATTCCATGAACGAAATACATTGCAGGAAGTCCTATTAATCTATCTAACCAACTTGGTCTTGTCGAAAGATAAACTATCACAAGCCACCAAACATATGCGTAAATCCCCGCATCATAAATAAAAAGATTGTTCGAGCTTTCTAGTAGACTCATATTTAACATTAACGCAAGCGGAGCGGGCAAAAGACCTAAAATCGCTACCCACGTTAAATACAGTGCTTTCGGATATTTTTTTAACATTATTTTTGCCCTATTCTTTCTAACCAAGCATTAACTGCTGGTTGTGAATTTATCGCATCATTACCTCTTACTGCCAAACCTTCTAGTACAGTTGCATTGGTGAATTGTGATCTTAATAATCTTTCTGTATTTCCTAGACCAGATCCTTCGTGAGTTGTAAATGGAATTATTTTTTTGCCTGCTAATGCACTTGCCTCTGCATCTATAAACGTTCTAACTACCATTGGATATTCACTCCACCATACTGGTGCTCCAATATATACTACTTCATATTCAGAAAGATCGGGTAGTGGATTGGCAATCGCCGGTCTTGCATTTTCTCTTTGTTCTGCTCTTGCTACTTCTGTTGTTTCTTGATAATCTGTTGGATAATCTTTTGCCGCTACAATTTCGTATGTGTCTGCATTAGTTGCTTCTGCGATAAACTCAGCTACACGTTTTGTATTTCCCACTTGTAATGGCCCATTATAAACACCTTGTGTTCTTGAGAAATATACCACAATAGCATCATTGTCCCCTGATAGATCTTTTGTACTTTGTTTTGTTATTGTTGCATTTACATTTGCTGCTGTTGAAGCTGTCTGATTTGTTGAATTTGTTCCACTGTTGCTACTTGTTCTTGTAAAATTCCATATGAACAATCCCGCTAATACAGCAAATACTCCTACTCCAAAAATAATTTTTCTTGTTTTCATCTCTATTATCTCCTTGCATAATACTTTTAACTACAAATTATTATATTAAAATTTATATATACTAATTTCTATTTTATTTACTTTTACTTACTATTATTTTATTAAACCAAGTTATTAAACTTTCATCTGCTTTATCTACCTTATTCCCCTCTATTGTATAAGGTTCAGCAATTTTGAAATCTGTCGCCTTATCTTTTAATATAGCTTCTATTTTATTAACACTTGATCCAATTCCATAACTTCCATTTGTTGAAAATGGAACAATTATTTTTCCTGACAACTCTTCTCCATATTGTTCAAGAAAACTAGTCATTGGTTCTGCCAATGTCATTGCCCAAATAGGATATCCTAAATAAATCGTGTCGTACTGTTTTAAATCTGGAACAGATGTATTTAGTAATGGAACTCCACTTTGCTCTCTTTCTCCATTAGCACGTTGTACCGTTTGATAATAATCTGAGCTATACGTATCCGACACTACTATCTCTAGCACATCAGCGTTAGATAATGACTGAACTTTACTTGCCAACAATTCCGTTGAACCCGAACGAGAAAAATAGACGATAAGTGACTTCGCATCTTTTGTCAAAATTCTTGTTGGTTCATTAGTACTATTCGTATCTTTCCCATCCGAGTCAGTACCTCTACTTTGATTCCATTTTTCATCACTTAATCCAACTTGAGAAGCCTTTATATCATTTACATTCATTTTTCCTTGAGGAATTTTTTCACTACTATTTTTACTCGTATCACTATTTTTTTCATTATTCGTTGACACACACCCAGTTAATAATAAAGGAAGGCTTGATACCAAAACTATCTTTTTTATATAATCAAACATTTACCGTCTTCTCCTTTCTGTTATTGCTTAAATATATTTTATAGCAATAACAAGAAATTTAACAATATTTATTTAGCATTGTGGTATAATTAAAACACATAGTAAAAATATTTTAAAGAGAGGTACTTTTTATGATTGACTTAAACCAACTGCAACAATTAATTACTTTCTTTGAAGAAGGAACAATTACACGTGCTGCTGAAAAGTTAATGATTTCACAACCAGCTTTAACACGTAGTTTACAACGTCTTGAAGAAGAACTTGATGTAAAATTATTTATTCGCCAAAAAAATAAAACTACCTTTACTGATACTGGCTTGTTTGTTGTAGAAGAAGCTATGAAGCTACTTACTCATGCCGAACATTTTACCCATATCGCCAAACGTCACGAATTAAAACATAGCACTCTTTTTATAGGGATTTGTGCCCCAGGTCCTATGTTTGAAATAGAAAGTAACTTTGAAGAAAAGAAAACTGGTCACAAAATAAAATTCAGCATGAATTCTACTAATGAGCTTATAACCAGCCTTTTAGAAGAAACAAACCAAATTGTTTTTACCGATTATCTAGTTGAAGATGAGCGTATTACATCTAAGCCTATGTTTAAAGAACAATTAAATATCGCTGTACTGCCGACACATCCTTTAGCAAGTAAGGAAGAAATTACATTCAAAGACCTATCACATCTATCCATTCTTCTTTTAACCGATCTAGGTGTTTGGGATAACCTTTCTTCCATCTTGACCGATGTCCATTTTATCAGGCAGCAAGATAGCGATGCTTTTAATGACTTAATCACCGCTTCAGCATTACCATATTTCACAACAAATATTACCCAACAATATTACGGATATGCTGATGGGAAAATTGAAATCCCAATCTCAGATAAGGAAGCCACAAAAACTTTCTATATCAATGTTCTTAATAAAAATAAACACTTAATAAACTTATTGCTATAGATTTTACTTTAAATACCTTTATTACAAAAACTAGAAAAGACGAACTACATTTCTTACCTAATTTCGTTCGTCTTTTTCGATGTTTTTATTACTTTATTTCTAAACTAGTAAAGTTCTTATTTATCAAATTACTCGTTTGCATGAATATCATATGCTGTTAGTAGGTATTCTCCTACTCCTGGTGCATCTGGGTCGTGATTTCCTTTTCCTTTATCTAAAGTACGAATAGAATTCATTTCTTCTTCTGTTAATTCAAAGTCAAAAATGTCTTTATTTGTAATCATACGTGCTTGTTTTGTAGATTTTGGTAATGAAATAATTCCTTCTTGATTTTCAAAGCGTAAGATGATTTGTCCAGCATCTTTATTGTATTTTTCAGCTAAAGTTGTAATAATTTCTTCTTGGAATAATTCTGGACTACCTTGACCTAATGGTGCCCATGCTTCTAACCTTACATTATCTTTTGATAAAACTTCACGTAGTTCTTTTTGTTGGAAATAAGGATTAAATTCTACTTGATTTATTGCTGGCATTGTTTTAAAATTTGGTATAAATTTATTCCAGAAATTTGGTGTGAAATTTGAAACGCCAATTGATTTAATCTTCCCTTCCGCTTTCGCTTCTTCTAAAGCACACCATGCTTCTTCTACTTCTCCATAAGGTTGGTGCAGTAAATAAAGATCTAAATAATCTAATCCCATTTTTTCTAAAGTTTTATCAATAGTTGCTTTTGCTATTTCATAAGGGAAATCTTGAATCCAAAGTTTACTTGTTACGAATATCTCTTCACGGGGTATTCCAGAATCTTTAATCGCATCTCCTACTTCTTTTTCATTAAAATACGCCTGTGCTGTGTCTATATGACGATACCCTACTTCTAGTGCTTCTTTTACTGCTTTATATGTTGAACCGTCTGCTGGAATTTGGAATACTCCAAAACCTATTGCTGGAATCGTGTTACCATCATTTAATTTTACTAATTTTGTCATCTTGTTTACCTCTTTTTATTTAATATTTATCTTTGATTATATATTACACTTTATTTTGTCAAAAGTACCATTCTTATTTTCTATTCTAGTATACCTTTATAACCTACTATATTATTTCCGCTTTATTAATTATTTCTAACACGCTCTCGTCTTTGCTGTACTAAATCTACAAAGAAATCTACTGTATTAGGATCTTGATGATTAAAGAACAAACTATTTTTAGTATCCAACTGTTCAACTGCCTTCATATCCTCATCACTTAACTCAAAGTCAAATACATTAATATTTTCTTTCATACGTTCTAATTTTGATGATTTTGTTAGACAAACAATCCCACGTTGCACTTGCCAACGTACCATCACCTGTGCAGATGATTTCCCGTACTTTTTACCAATTTCAACTAATGTTGGATTATTAAATATATCATTTTTTCCTTCAGCAAATGTTGCCCATGATTCTATTTGAACTCCATTTTTTATCATATTTTGCTGTGCAGCTACTTGTTGATTAAATGGATGTGTTTCTACTTGATTTACTTGTGGTACTATTTCATTAAATGCCGCAATATCTGACAATCTATCTGGGTAAAAATTACTTACACCTATTGCTCTTAATTTCCCTTCTTTATATAAGTCTTCTAGTGCTCTATACGCTCCGTAGTAATCTCCAAATGGTTGATGTAATAACATCAAGTCTAAATAATCTAATCCCATTTTTTCCAACGAAGCCAATACAGAAGCACGTGCTTTTTCATAACCATAATTGTCTATCCAAATCTTGCTAGTCACAAAAAATTCCTTACGTTCAATTCCAGATTCAAGAATAGCTTCTCCTACTTCTTTTTCATTAAAATAAGCTTGTGCCGTATCAAAATGACGATATCCAGCTTCAATTGCATCTAGTACTGCTTGTTTAGTGTGTTCAGCAGGTATTTGAAAAACTCCAAAACCTAAAATCGGCATTTCTACTCCATTATTTAATTTTACATTTTGCATAAGTCTATCTCCTTTAAGTTAAATTTTTACTTTCTTTATCGGTTACACTTATTAGTCTACTATACCTATTTGTAAAAATAAAATATCAATTTGTAATACCACTATGCGTTATAGTTATACAAAAATTTTCTATAAAAATACGATAGAGTTATTTTTTTAAGTTTTTAAAAAGTTTTTCTAATATATATTTGATTATTATATTTATTTTATAAGATAAGTTGTAAAATAAAATGCAACAGTAAGACATAAAAAAAGACTCATAAAGAACAATCGTGTAAAATGTTAATAACGACAAAAACATCACGGAGGTTCATATATGAG
>NZ_KE384435.1:70427-71024 GCF_000425665.1 Gemella cuniculi DSM 15828 | reverse complement strand
ATTGTTATTTTAACAATGAAAGAATTTAGAGATACATAAAAAATTTTTATGATTATAGATTATATTAATAGTCTTGCAATAATCAATAATGGAGGTAAAAACAATGAAACATGATGATTTTGACTTAGATTTAAAAAGAGTATCAACAAATGATAGTGATGTTCAAGCGAGGGCAAGGACTATTATAACAACAACAATTGTATTATCAGCATTAAACAAGTGTACATCTGCAGTAAATCCAACTGGTGGTATGACTCAAGGTTGCTGTCATAAAAATCTTAGAGGATTAGAAGCAGAAGAAAAATTACGTTGTCAATAGTTATTAGGTAGCTGGTTATTGCAAGATATAATGTAATAGGTAAGTTTGGGAATAAACAGACTTACCTTTATTTTGTTACTTTATAAGTAACCTCCAATAGTGAGTATCTTCCAAAAAATAGTGACTTCTGTTACGACTAATTTTATCATAAAAAACTCCTTTTTTGTTTATGAGATTATCTTTTTTACTCCAAAATGGAATTTTTCGCTGTTTTTTCTTTTTTGAATCCTTTTTCTATTTCAAAACGGAAATTTTCCTTGTTTTTTCTTTTTTGAATC
>NZ_KE384435.1:28324-70152 GCF_000425665.1 Gemella cuniculi DSM 15828 | reverse complement strand
TTTTTCTATTTCAAAACGGAAATTTTTGCTATTTTTTCTTTTTTGAATCCTATTTTTATTTCAAAATGGAAATTTTTGCTATTTTTTCCTTTTTGAATCCCTTTTTTATTCCAAAATGGAATTTTTCGCTGTTTTTTCCATTTTGAATATGATATAATTAAAGAAAAATGTATAAAGTTGGTGATCTTTTTGGCTAAATATTATCCATTAGAAAAAATATTCCATATGAATCTAGACGCAGAGTCCGAATACAAAATGAGAATAAACTCTCCTTCTTCTTTTATTACTAATCTTAATATAACTCCTATTATCAAAGGGGAAAAAACAAAAGAAGTAGTTCCTCTATTCGTTCTTAATACCATTAATTTAGTAAATATTACTGAAAAAATACTTAGTAATAGTAAAAATATCGTAGAACAACAAAGCTTGCTTCCTGATATTGCTCGTGAAAAATTTCTTAATCTACTATTAATAAATGAACTTCAAAGTACAAATTCTATAGAAAGTATTAAAAGTTCTAAAAGAGAGCTATCCGAAATTCTTATGCAAACTAAAAATCAAGACTCCCCTAACAATATTAAAAGATTTTTGGGATTAGTTAAACTTTACTTTCATATTGGAGAGTGTAAAGATATTTCTGATATAAAAGATTTTAGAAAAATATATGATATGCTGGTTAGTGAGGAAATTTCTGAAGAAAATAAATTAGACGGAGATCTTTTTAGGAAAAAAAGTGTAAATGTCTTTGCTGGAGATAAAATTATTCACAGAGGAGTTACCTCTGAACAAGAAATCAATCACGCATTGGAAAATTTAATACACTTTTTTGAAAACTCTAATCTGCCTACATTATATACAGCCTTAATAGGTCATTATTTCTTTGAATATATTCATCCATTTTATGATGGTAATGGCAGGGTCGGAAGATTTCTATTAGCAAATATACTCTCTCAAAAAGTAGACAAATACACAGCAATCACACTTTCTTATAGTATAAACAGAAACAAAAATAAATACTATAAAACATTTATTAATGCATCACATCCACTTAATAAAGGAGAGATGACTTTCTTTATAGGAGAAAACCTAGAAATACTAGAGCAAGGACAACAAAATATTTTAAAATTCCTTACAGAGAATATAGAAAAACTTAATATTATTTCTTTATATCTAGCAAAAAATATTACCGATATTAATCTTAAAAATATACTATTTCTACTAGCTCAAAGTTATCTATTTAGCGCCAAAGATAACCTTATTACCCATAACGAAATCGCCCAAACACTTGAAATTTCGCCAAAAACATTAAATAAATACTTAAATGAGAATCTAGACAAAATAGAAATAATTAAGAAAAAACCTAAAATTTATAAATTATCAGATGATTTTGTCAATATGATGTTAGTAGAAGGGGGAAGTATTTCTTCATATCCAATCCAAAGATAGGATAACCAACTTTCCTAATTTCCCTACTTCAAAAATAATCAAATTAAACAAAAAACGAACTGATTTTATAGAGCTTTTACCTCTATAAAATCAGTTCGTTTTTTATTTATATATAATATTTACAAAACTTCTATTATTTATTGCGTCAAAAATATAATGTTTTATTTCAACAACTCTTTAATCTCTTTTAAATTTGCTACTTTAAAAATCAAAATTAATAACAAATACACTCCGCCCCCTACTATTACATAAAGAGCAAGTCCAAATACACCTGTTAAATGTGTCGCCATTTTTAAAACTTCAATTACCGCAAACATAATCCCCGCAGAAATTATTATTTTTAATAAATTAAAATTAAATACCACTTTTCTATCAATCATATTTCGACTAAAATACCACTGAATTGCTAAAACCAAAAATTCCACTATTACCGCAGTTACTGTCGCCCCTTTATAACCAAAAGATGGAATAAGAACAATATTCAATAGAACACTCACACCAGCAGGTAAAGTCGTTGACAGCATAAATTCTTTATTTTTATCCCTTACTACCAAAACTTGATATCCTAGTATATTAGTCCATCCTATAAATAGACAATTAAAAACTATTATGTAGAGAACATACTTTACATCTTGGAAATTTTGACCTAAGAAAAAATTTACAAAAATCTCATTTATTGCCAACATCCCAAATATCATAGGAAAAATAATAAGATTGTACATCAAAAAAGAAAATTTCAGCATATTCATCGCCTCTTTCTCCTTCTTCTCAGACAGTAAATTCGACACTCTAGGTAACATTACCGCACCTAACGAACTCACCACCGTTAATAATATACTCACTAATTTTTGCCCTTGATCGTAAATCCCTACATCAGAATAACTCCCGAATACCCCAAGTAATGTCCTATCTAAAACTACATAAAGAGATACCGCTACCTGAGGTAAAAATAACATTGTCGTCGGTTTTATATTTCTCTTTATTTTTTCAATATCAAATTGCGGTTTTGATAAAAATTTTCTCGCTGGCAACCACATCACTACTTGTCCTAAGAACTCAAATATAACTAATAAAAATACATATAAATACAACTGATTTTCATTTTTTATAAAAGCAAAAATACTGACTACTCCTACTAATTTTACCGCCGCATTACGCAAAGTTATTTTCTTAAAATCTTCTTTACCTGTAAATAGCCAAGATATATCAATCATTCTTGAAAAAAGACTTATTATCAAAATATAGGCTATCGTATTTTTCATAGTAGGAACTATCCCAAATGCAGAAAAATATAATATGATAGAAAATATACTCGTTGCTACTTGAATAATATAAATATTCCAAAAAGTGCCATTAGTATCTTTTGAAGCAGCTATCTTTTTTGTTCCATAAATATTAATCCCCAGATTCGCCAATAAAATAAAATAACTAACTATTGAATTGTAGAATCCATAATTCCCCAAATCTTCACTGGTAAACACCCTCGTTACATAAGGTACAGTTATTATAGGTAATATAATATTTAACAACTGATACGAGAGATTATATAAATAATTTTTTATTACTTTCACTAGTTTTAACTCCTAATATTAGTTCTAAAATTAACCTATAACTCTTTTTCTAAGCTAATTTTATAATAACTTTATTCTCTTTACATCCAACTATTATTTTATCAAAAAAACTACCTAATTTCTAGAAATAAAATAATTATATTAATTCACAAATTATCACTTATTTATATCTCCAATATAATCCTTTAAAAAATTAGCTAGCATATCCCTTATGTAAAATACAACAAACAAAGAAAATCCAAATTAGAAAGCTAAACTCTAATTCAGATTTTCTATCTATAACGTTTTGAAATATTTTTTATATAATCGGATAAATCAGGGAATAATTCTTCGTAGTGGTAGTTGTACTCTTTTAGTTTTTGCTTTATATCCGAGATTACTTCTCTATATAAACGACTAATTTTTTCCTCCTCTTCTCCTTTTAAGAATTTCTCATACTTTTCTATTGATTTTTCATACTCTTCTTCAGGTAGTTGAAATCCTTCTTCTGGATATTCCTTCGCTAGTTTTTTATAATTTTCTAATATTTCTATGCTAGCATTAAAATCAAATTCCATGGAAATAATAATTCTATCTATTTTTTGCGTTTCTTCTATATTAAATTTTCCATTTTTATAATGATCAAACAATCTCTCGTAATTAATAAAAGCTCCCTTTTGAACCTTTATCCTTTTGTTATTAGGAAATTTAACTCCGTCTTGAAAGAAAGGATTATCTGGATTTATTCTGTACAGCTCAATCTGCGGTTTATCAAAAATACTACTCTCTACCATAAATAACATCGCTATAAACGGATTTTCTGTAATATCTATAAGATTTGTTTTCAATTCATAATGCTGTAATATTGATAGCTGCTCCGCTCTCTTCTCCCTATTACTATTTAGATCAACATATTCTATTTCCTCCGGAAACTCCTTACTTATCTTTGAGTAAATATTTTCAAAATCTTCGTAATAAAACTTTTTACTATCTTCATTACTTATATTTCTCAAAAGAGAAGGCACTGTCTTCCAGTTACAACTTTGACCTCGATAATATGTGTATGGCTCAGAATATTTATTTACATTGTTTTCCTTCCCACTTAAATAAGTAATAAGCTCCTTCAATAAATAAAACATATTATAGCTCGCTCGCTTACCTAATTCCTCATTTAGTGCTACTACTTTGCTCTTTAATTCTTGATCAGTAGAACTATTATCTGTGCTTACACCAATTACTTTATACTTTTCTGTATCTAATTCATCAAGTTTCAAAAATCTTATAGTAATTTTAGTATCGTTAAATATATTATTTTTCTCTACAAATTCTTTTAAATCTTTATAATACTGAATCGTTTCCAAACTATTCATAGTTTTTTTCCCAGTTAAAATTTATATTTTCTAATCTATATTCCATAGAAATCAGAGATACTTCTAATAATTCTGCCATTCTAGCTGATATTACACCTTTTAGTGATTCTGTTAACTCAGAAGATGCTAAATCTAAACCTTTAAGAACAAAATCCTTCGCATAATACAATAATTTCTCCGGCATCAAAAATTTCGCCGCAAATCTATTAGCTACCATTTCGTTATGTAGCTTATCTAAGTCATAACCATATAACTTTCTATCATGATGTCTATTAGCACTACCATGATCTAATAACGCATGTCCTAATTCATGTGCCATACTAAAACGTTGTCGTTTGTCGTTTTCTAAACTATTAATAATAATTTCTTTATTAACTGCATTAAACTCCCCAGATTTGCGATTCATTGGGACTTCTTTTATTTCTAAATTAGTGTAGTTAGCTATAAATTCTTTTACATCCACCTTAGGAGTATTTTCGTCTAATTCAAAATTAGAAAAATCTATCTTTTTATTTTCAAACACTTTTTTTATTTCTTTATCAATAAATTTTTCATATTTCATTTTTATACCTCCTTTATTATCCATATTCACTTTAATTTTAAACTAAAATCATTTTTTATACAAGTATAAAAGAAAATAAATCTAGAATTGATATTCCAGATTTATTTTTCTAACTCTTCTCTTACAACGCTTAGTGCTCTTTCGATGACTACATGCATATCATAATATTTATAATCAGCCAAACGACCACAGAAAATAACATTATCGTGTTTTTCAGCATCTTCTAAATATTTTTTATAAATTGCTGTATTTTTTTCATCATTGATTGGGTAGTAAGGTTCATCTCCTCGTTGCCAACTCGCCGAATATTCTCTCGTTATTACAGTTTTTGCTTGCATACCATATTCAAAATGCTTATGCTCGATAATACGAGTGTAAGGTACTTCACGCTCTGTATAATTCACAACAGCATTTCCTTGGAAATTCTCCTCATCCAAAATCTCATGTTCAAAACGAAGACTTCTATACTCCAGTTCTCCATGCTTGTAGTCAAAATACTGATCAATCATCCCTGTAAATACTACTTTCTTGGCCGAGCTTTCTAGCTCTTTCCTATTTTCGAAGAAATCTACATTCAGTTCTACTTCTACATCTTTTAGCATATTTTCGATAATAACATTATATCCCCCTATTGGAATACCCTGATGTCTATCATTAAAATAATTATTATCAAAAGTGAATCTCACTGGCAGACGTTTTATAATAAACGGTGGTAACTCAGTTGCACTCCTACCCCATTGTTTTTCAGTATATCCTTTTATTAAAGTTTCATATACATCCGTACCTATTAATTTAATAGCCTGTTCTTCTAAATTTTTAGGTTCTATATTTTGCAAATGTGCCGTTTGTTCAGCTATTTTTTCTTTTACTTCTTTGGGTGTTTTTGTACCCCAAAGTGCATAAAAAGTATTCATATTAAAAGGAAGGTTGTACAGTTTTCCTTTATAATTTGCCACTGGAGAATTAATATAATTATTAAATTCAACGAACTGATTTACATAATCCCATACTTCTTTGTTTGAAGTATGGAAAATATGAGCACCATATTTATGAACGTTTATTCCTTCAATATTTTCGCAATAAATATTCCCACCAATATGGTTTCTTTTATCAATCACTTTTACCTTTTTACCTTTTTTCTTCGCTTCGTAAGCAAAAATCGCTCCAGACAATCCCGCTCCTACTACTAAATAATCGTACATACTAAAATCCTTTCTTTGATATAAATTTTAGAAATTATTCTTGGAATTTATTATATCTAATATTTTCTCTCTCATTTTCGGATATTTATCTAAATCAAATTTTCTAGAAAACAGATGTCCATTTTTCTTACCATATTTTAACTGTTCAATATCTTTATCCGAATCTGTCCATGTATATGGAGTACCATCCCATCAATTTATATATCTAAGATTTCCTTGAAAATCGTCACTAGAATTATATAAATATAAATCATTTAATTCTCCCACTCTTCCTAGAGTTGTTGGGATAAATAGCTCATCTGCTAACCAAGAACACTTAAAAGTTTTACTTATAAAGTCCTCATTACTCAATAGAGAATTGACAGCTTTTTTGTTTATAGAACACCAATTAGAGCCATATTTTACTATTATAGTATCTTTTTTCAATCTATCTACTCTTAAAATTTTTTGAATAAATTTTTCTATCTTTCTATAAAGCGAAAATAATTTCTTAATAAATTTATTATCAATTTCTCGTCTATTTATTATCTTAGTAAAATAGTAATAATATTTTATTCTATGGTGTGCTTTCGCTCTTTCAAAAATTTCTTTCGGTGATATATTAATAAAATTCTTTTCTTTATTTTCTTCAAAAAAATTATAAATATTTTCTGCTGTATCTAGCGGTAAATCTACTCCTGATAAAAGGTGATAAAATTCATAATCCTCATTTATTTTAGCCGCTTTAAATAGTTCTAATTCTGCTTCTATTTGCGAATAATCACCCCAATAAATAGGAATCTCTTTGGTAAATAAAATTTTAGAATATTTTACACTAGCCATTATATCTTCTTTCGATTGCTTTAAAATATTAGATTTTTTATCAAATAAAATAAATATATCATGCTTTTCATAATCTAGTAGTGAAATTAAAAATTTCAGCTGTTCTATCTTATTGTGTGCTATTATCAAATATGCATGCTTCTTCATAGTTTTATCTCCTAATTTACCATCCAATTATACTTTTTAAATAGTTTTTTAAATAGTTTCGTTATTAATAACGACATTAAAAATGTCATAAAAAATCTAGAAATAACAATAATTATAATTCCTGTACTCGTAAACATAAAATTATTATCTAATAAGTAAGCTAATTTTAAAATTAAATAATTCAATGTATCTGAAAAAATATATATTCCTAATCCATTTATTAATATATTTTTGAAAAGTACATTATTTAATATTTTTTTATGCAAAATAGATATATTATAAGAAAAATTATAACAAATTAAAGACCCCAATACCGCTAGAACATCAACTACTATTCTGCTAACAAAATAACTATTATTTTTTATATAAAAATTTATAAGTATTAATACAAGAAATAACATCACTATTATTAAGTCGTATAATCTATTGTTTTTTATAAATTTATTATAATACTCTCTTTTAGATTCAAATAAAAATCCTAAAGAGAACCAAAATAAAAATTGTAAAGGAGCACCTACAATTGTTATTTTTATGTAATATCCCAACAAGTGTACAATATATAATATTACAAATATATATACTTTCATTTCTAGTTTTAAAATGTAAAATGATATTAAAAATATAACAAATAGAGTATACAAATACCACAAATGTGAATTACCCAATAAAAATAATTGGCCTACTATTCCTCTCGCGATACTAATATTATTAAAATAATCTGATATATATTTCAAGGGGATTGTATAAAACAAAGTAAATGCTATATATGGTATTAACAAGCGTTTAAATTTATTACTAAGAAATTGATTAAAATTACACCATCTCTTATTTTTTACTTGTATGTAAAAAAATGTTCCAGAAATCGCCATAAACATCGGCATATGAAAATAATATAATATCTCTCGAACTTTATCAAAAATCTTATATGTCTTTTCCGCACTATCACTAGCTATATAGGTCTGATAATCCACTCCACCATAGCTACTAACAATCTGGTAGTATGTACTATGACTTAGCACCACTAAAATTATCGCAATAATTTTCAAAATGTCATATTCTACTATTCTCTTATTCATACTGCTATCCATTCTTTCTAATTTAATTATCTATACACCGGTAATTCACTAAAATAATTCCAAATATTTTTTATTAGAATATCTGACTTTGAATAATCTAATAAGCTAATAAAATCTAAAAAATTTTTATTATGAATAATCCCAAGTACTATTATTAAACCATAGAGTATTACAACCATTAAATATTGTAACATATTGACTTTCTCCTTTAAAGATAGATACATTACAGTTGCCAATATAAGCATTGGGAGCAAAATAAATAAATTTCTATATGATAAATTTTGATATAATATCAGTGGTATATTAAGTATAGCGATATAATAGGTAAGGGTTTGGAAGTATGTGTACTTATTATTTTTTCTCTTGTATATATTATTTAAATAAAAAATTATGTATGCAATACCTAAGAATAATGTCATATACATAGCTAAATAATGAGATAGATGAAAATATTCTGCATATTCATCATTAGATTGATATATATCTAATTTATTTATTATCATTTTTCCATATTTACTACCCACTTTTTCTAAGACATCAGGTAATACATTTATCACAATAATGGGAGTTATCATTAGTCCAAAACTGTTTACTACTGTTATTTTTTTTAGAAAAATATACGATACTCTTATTAAGATATAAAGCAAACTTGCAGGATGAATTAATAGAGGAATTAGGTATAATAGTAAAAAAATGTCATTTTTAAAACCTCTATTGTTATCCTTGTAAAACAAATATACAAGTATAGACATTACCAACATATATCTCATACCACTTGTTGAAGCTCTATAGTTTATTGAGACAAATACTGCTAAAAATGATAAAATAAATAATAACTTAGGGAATTTATTCTTCAAAAACACATCCACAACCGTATACAACATTAAAAAATAAACTAAAACGCAAACAGTAAAACTCACTAATGAATACATCCCTGTTCCACTATATATATATAAAATAAATGCAAACAATGGATAATTTTGATAATCATATCTTAATAAAAAACTACCGTCTATCATATCTTTAATCCAATCTATAAAATTATTATACATGGAAAAATAATATGCTGCTTGGTAATGATATGCCCCATCATCTGTTGGATAAGGTATATATCTTAGTGCTAATAACGATATCCCTACTACAAAAAACAGTAAATATATCTTAACATATTTTTTTTGTAATAACATCAATCCTATAGATATTGGTGCCATTATTATAGGAAAAAACATAAACATCACACAATATATAATTAATAGTAACACGGTTTTCATCTCCTTCCCTAATTACTTACAATATTCTTCAATTTATAATACCCTTTAGGGGATATTATAAAAAATATATATTTTAATTTAAATTTCAAGCTTACTCTTTTATTTAATAAAATATCAGCATAGTATTTTGCTATAATATTTCTTATATTTAATACATCTTTCATATCATTTTTTGCTGCTGAGTTCGATATTCGAAACGCCCCCATTGCTAACTTAGCATTCAATGCACGTATTATTGAAATATCATTTCCATAATTCTCTCTTATAACATTTCTATTATTTTCTATAGCTTCAAAAAAATCGTATTGCTTTGATGTGAAAGTAGAATTTACTATGCTTCCTTGTCTTTTATAATAGTTGTACACTTTTAATTCACTTACACAGATATCAACAGTATCTTTTAGGTGAGTCGAAATTATATAAAGATCCTCATAAATCTTTCCACTTGGAAATCTTTCATTTAATACTATTTCTCTTTTATATAATTTACCACATGCCGAAACTGTAGCTTTCTTATCATAAAACATCTCAATCAACGCTTTTTTATTGGATAATACAATGACTTTTTTATAATCACTCTCTAATTGATTGCGCTTACTATACTCATTATATTTATCTGTTGGTTTAATCTCTGTAGTAACTATATCAACATTGTATTTTTTCTGAATATTTACCATAAATTCAAGTGCATAACTTTCTAAATAATCATCTGGGTCTAAAAAAGTAATAAATTCTCCTCTACTTTTCTCCACACCAAAGTTCCTTGCATCAGATAAGCCTCCATTTTCTTTATGATAAACAAAAAAATTCTCATACTTTAAAGTATACTCATCACATAATTTCCCAGAACCATCTGTTGATCCATCATCAACCAATATGACTTCAAAATCTTTATATGTTTGTCTTAGTAAACTTTCCATTGCATAATGTAAATAATTTTCAACATTATAGACAGGTACTACTACACTAATTAACATTTTCTTCTCCTAATTTTTTTACCTTGTTATTTACTAATTGGGTTATAATAAAACTAAAAATACCTTTTGTTTTATAATTGAAATACAATAATCCTGTTGTTTTTTCAGCTTTATTATACGTATATTTATATTTTTTATTGTCAGCATACTTGAACAATTCATACACTTTACTCTTGCATCCATTCATCAAAAACAATAAACATTGTTTATTAATTAAATATTTTAGTGTATCACTAACTATTATTTTTAATTCGTCTCTTTTATAAATCTTATGATAAAAATCTAAAATCGTTTTTGTTACTTTATCATGATGATTAGCATTTTTCTTCATCACACTTATGTTCATACTTTGATCTGGTCTTCCCAAAAAGTATTGATAAATATCTAGATTCCAATAAACATAATTACCTGTATGTTCTAAAGGAAATAATGTATATTGAATATCCACATAAAAAGAATTTTCACTTAAATATATACTATTATTCCTTAATACATTGGTTTTATAAGTAAGGGAATGCATTGGAATACGTCTTTGTGGCAATTTATTCGTTACTTTATCTTTTGAAAGTTCTTCCAAAAAATTTATATGAACAACCTTATTACTATATAAATGTTGTTCTGTATAATCTGTTATAACCATATCTACATCTATTTCTTGTAATCTATGTAAAAATTCCTCAAAATTTTTAGTATCTACCCAATCATCACCATCAATAACTTTAAAATATTTTCCTTTAGCTTCTTTTATTCCTCTATTTATTGTTGAACCATGACCACCATTTTCTTTATTTATTATGATTACATCTAAATCACTATCCAATATTAAATTTTCAACAACTTTTACTGAATTATCCTGACTACCATCATTTATTACTAATATTTCAAATAGTTTGTATAGGGTCTCATCAACATTTTTAAAAGACTCAATACACCTATCTATATATTTTTCTATATTATACGTAGGCACTACTATAGTTAATAATTTTTCCATTATTTATTTTCTCCTACTAATTCCTCTATTAAATCAATCCATTGTTTTAATATTTTATCTTTATCAAATTTTTCAGTATCTTTCATCGAATTGTTAGAAAAACTCTCTCTTAGCTCTTTATTTTCTATAAGTTTTATTATTTTCTCACTCATTTTATCTACATCATAATTATCTATTAAATAGCCATTTTCTTTATCTAAAACTATTTCTGAAGGACCTGTTGGACATTTAAAACTTACTATAGGCAATCCATATTGTTTAGCTTCTAATAACACCAGTGGTAGTCCCTCATAACGTGAAGTCATAACATAAATGGCATGGTTTGGATATATATTTTCTGTACCCTTTACTGTCCCCATAAAGTTAACTTGTGATAAAACATTATTTTTTTCTAATTCTTGCACAAGTTTATTTTTAATACTTTCTTCTCCTATGCCATAAATATCCCACTGCCAGCCTGGATATTTTGATAATACCTGAGTAGCTACTTTTCCCAAAAAGTCATAGCCTTTTTGATTATCAAATCTGCCTACTGTAATAAGTTTTTTTGAATCTGAATTATATTTAATACTTTGTAAATTAGTCTGCTCTATCCAATTATAAATGTAATTTACTTTGGAATTGAGAAGTTTATATTTTTTAATATACTGTTCTCTATCTTGGTTTGTTAATGTTATTATTTTATCAGCCAGCTTAGAACCTATGTATCTTTGAACTTTTTGTGATTTTGAATTATTATCACCCATTAAATTTGTATGATCACATAACACTGCCTTTGTTTTTATTCCTAGCGTACTCAACGATAATATTACATTTGAACTTGTTCCTATTCCAAAGACTAAATCTATATCATTTTTTATAAAATACGCTTTCATCTTTCTTATCACTTTATATAGATTAATAGAAAGTTTTATTTTTTCATCAAATAAATTATAATATCTAATCTTTTTATTTAGATTATAAAATATATCTTCTTTTTTAGTTATACCACCAACTAAATGTACATGATAAGTTTTTGACAATTCATTTGCTAATGATATGGCAACTTTCTCTCCACCTCCAGTGGTATTTAGGCTCCATTTTACTAAACATATTTTTCTCATACCTATAAATATATTCCTTTACATTAAATTATATATCATTTTTTCAAACGTCAACCACAATAAGCTGATAACTAAACCATTATTCTCCTAAACTAATAATTTTATATTGATGAGGCACTCTATTCTCTTCTGGAGGTAATTTCATATAATCTTCTCCATATATAGCCATTAAATATTCTCTATATTTAGATGGACAACTTAACTTAATATTCTCAAAATCTAAAAATACTGGTTGTCCAAAATAAAAACTCGGTACTAATTCCCTTAACTTATATGCACCTGTATAATTCCCAGCATATCCCTCATCTATACTATACCTTTTTATAGCAGCTATATACTTGCTTTGTGCTTTTTCAAATGAAATCAATCTTTCTAAGTTTAACATATCCGCTGTCTTAATAACAAATTTTTCATACCACGGTCTTTCTTTTTTATTTTGATTAACTATAGTGTTAAACTCAGATAATTGAACCATCATTCTTCTATATAAGTACCTCTTCTCATGAATAGCACGCTTCAATCCTTTTTCTGGCAAACCATCTATTGGAAATATATCTATCCACAGACTCTCTTCCTGTTCAACATTACTATAATTCATAATTATCTTTGTGGAAGTATCCCTTATCACAGAAAATGCTTTTTTATAACCTAAAGTATCTTCGCTTAAATATAAGTATCTCCCAAAAATTTTTTCCGTAGCAATATTTTTAAACTTCTCATAGTCTTCTCTGGGCATACCTATATCTATATCATCATCCCACGGAATAAAACCCTTATGTCTGACCGCTCCTAGTAATGTTCCTCCTAAAGCATAATAAGTTAAATCTTCTTCCTCACATATTTCTATGAAAACTTTTAATATATTTAAAATCTTTTTTTGTATAATCTCTATATCACTCATATATTTTTATACTCCATATCGTATGTTTTTTAACTTAAAAACTTTCTTTATATTTTTTCTTTAAAAATTTTGCTCTTAGAAAAGCACTACCTTTTTTTAGCCAATTAACTTCAAAAGCATTAAGATAAGGCACTTCATTGGTTTTATAACCTTTTTGTTCTAACCACACATTAAATAAAAGTTCACTCACTCTACCAAATAACCTTGCTTCAAATGGTGTCAATTCAGTAACATCTACTATTTTTTGTAACCTAAAAAGAATATCAAACAACCAACTACAGTATTCATCTAAATATTCTTTTTTCATAATAAACATATTAAACATATATCCACTTCTTTGTTTCATAACTTTATCAAATGACGATAGATATTCTGGATAAACTTCTTCAATTATCAGCCTAGTGTTATCTAAATGTTTTCCATCAAACGTGTTTGAATAATGACTATACAAAGTTTCTATATAATACTTTCTTTTCTTAGGAACTAATATATCTGCCTGTTCTAAATAAAACTTGACATCTTCTCTTGATAAAACATATTTATTTATATCCATCCCGTTTTTATATTTCACATGACGATTACTAAAATATCTTCTGTAGTGATCTAAACCTATATACTCTGAATCTAGATTTTTCCACGCCCAGTAAATACCTGTCAATTCACAGAAATATGGATTTAATTTTGATATATTATCTCCTGTATTATCCTGTATGTACCCAATAGATTCTTTCCCTTCTGCTCCGACTTGTATAGGAAGGTAAATCGAATCTTTAGGGGCAGAAAAACTTTTATGTGAAGCTGCTAATATTTTGAAATTATGTTTCAATCTACCTTTTCTCTCTTTCTTTTTTCTTAATTTTATGTTATTATATACTTATTCTTAATTAAGGTCTATGTTTTTTAGTTTACCGCTTAAAACATAGGCTTTTTTATTTTAATATGCTGAATCTCTTGTAAACATTCTTTTTATTTCCATAAAGAATATTTTTACATCTAATTTTATAGAACAATTATCCACATAATATAATTCCAAATCACATCTTTCTGGATATTTTATACTGCTTCTCCCTTTTACTTGCCACCAACCTGTCGCTCCAGGTTTAATCGATAAAAATTTATCTACTTTACTACCATATTCTTTTAATTCTTCTTCTACGACTGGTCGTGGACCTATAAAACTCATCTCACCTTTTAGTATATTGACAAATTGTGGCAGTTCATCTATGCTAGTTTTTCTTAAAAAACTCCCCAGTTTTGTCATTCTTGGATCTTCTTCTGGAAGTAGTTTATAACTATTCTTTACATATTTTTCATATAATTCTTTATCTGCTCTTAGTATTTCTTCGGCATTTTCTACCATTGATCTAAATTTTATAATTTTAAATTTCTTTCCATTCTTTCCTATTCTTTCTTGGTAAAAAAATAATTTTCCTTTATTTTTACCAAAACTAAACAAGACAATAAGGATAATAGTTATGGGTATTAAAACTATTATCCCTAATAGTGATATCACAATATCACTTGTTCTTTTGAAGAACAAATAGAAGTCTCTTGCTTGTATGCTTTGATACTTTTCTTCTAATATATTTTTTTCCATCTTCTCCCCCTATCTACTTCATGTTCTTTCCATAATTTCCGTAGCCACCGTAGTTACCATAACCACCGTAACCCATTTCTTTTCTATCGACTTTATTTAAGATGGTTCCTAGGAATCTAGAACCTGCTTTTTCAAGCTGCTCTTTAGATTTTTCTAAAACTTTTTTCTTAATTTTGTTTGCTTCTACTACAGTGATAAAGCCGTCACATTTTTTAGCGATAATCGCTGCATCTATTACCGCTCCGATAGGAGGTGTATCTATAATTACATAGTCATAATATTCCTTAAAAACATCTATCATTACATTAAAGTTTTTGTTTTGCAAAAGTCCTGTAGGATTTGGGGGTACTTGCCCTGCCGGAATAATATTAAGATTTTCTACATCAGTCTCGTAGATTACTTCTTCTATTGGTGATACTCCTGAAAGGTAGTTAGTCAATCCGTTTATTTTATCTTTAAACTTAAATCTTCCTGCCATTACAGATTTTCTTGTATCTGCATCTATTAAAATCGTTCTTAATCCTAAATTCGCTAATGAAATCGCAAGGTTTGTTGATACTGTACTCTTCCCTTCGTTTTCAGTAGTTGATGTTAGTGCTATTACTTTTATATCTTTTCCCAAAAATTGAATATTTGTTCTAAGTGCATTGTAATATTCTTTATTTGCTGGGTTAACTATTTTTTTATTACCTAATAAACTTATTTCAGCCATTTTTTTCTCCTATTTTTTTGTATCTGTGCTAGGAATTACTCCTAAAAGTACTAAATTCATACCCTCTTCAAGATCTTCAGGACGTTTTATTCTATCGTCTAAAAGTTCTAATAAAACAACTCCCGCTACTGCCAAAATAAATCCTAGAACTGTCGCTAATACTCCATTTCTAAAAATATTTGGTGAGCTTGGTGTTGTAGCTGCTTTAGCTTCTTCTAATGTTGTAACATCATCTATTTTCGTTACTTCTTTTATTTGGTTTGCTGATACTTCTCTTACAGCGTTTGCTAGTGTACTAGCCACTTGTGGATCTTTATCAGTTACTGTTATCGAAATTATACGAGTATCTTTAGGTGCATCAACACTTATTTTTGATGCCAATGCTTTTGATGATATAGCCAAATTATTTTTTTCTGCTACATCGTTCATCACTTTGTTAGAAAGAATAATTTCTTTGTAGTCTTTTACAAGAAGTGTTCCTAGTTGAACGTCTTGGGTTGTTATAGCTTGATCACCTTTTTTTTGATTTACTACATATACTTTTGTTGTACTTGCATATTTCGGTGTTGCAATAAATAAGCTATATGCTAATGATACTGCTGTAAACATTAGTGTTATCAATGCAATTATAATTTTCTTCTCCCAAAGTCTACGAAGAAGTAGCATTATATCTATTTGTATAAAATCTTTTTCTTGATTATCCATGTTTTTAAGTTTTTCCTCTCTATTCCTTATATAATTTTATTCATTAATAATCTCTCTTGGTTCTTTTCGAACAACTCATAAGCTATCGTCGTTCCGTATTTTTTTTCTATTATTTCGTACGCTTCTTTCATATATGGCTTTCTAGTAGTCATATTATGCATATCACTTGCGATAAAATGCACTAATTCAGCATCTAAATATTTTTTGGCACGTTTTTTATAGTGTTTATGCTTATCGCCTATTAATTTTGTTTTTAAAACGCTCGCTGCATTCACTTGGATATAGCTTCCCATATTTATCAACTCTTGAACTTTTTGTTCATCAAGGTTTGAGTATCTTTCGACATGAGCAACCACTGGAGTAAGTCCCAATAGCACTATACCATTCAATACTCTGTATATTTCCTTATAACTTATTCCATAAGAAAATTCAACCAATATATATTCAGTTTCCGCCAAGGTAGGATATTTTCTACTTTCTATATTAGCTAGCTCACCTTCTCTATAAAAAATCTCACTTCCTAAATAGATATTTAAATCTTCTGATATACCTTTTGCGATTTTTTCTACTCGTGAGAAGTTTTCTTTTATTATTTCTATATCCGTCTCAAACATCCCACGTCTTCTGTGTGGAGTAGCTATTATTGTTCTTACTCCTTGTGAAAAACTTTCTCTTAAGAGATCTTCAGTTTCTTTTTCATCGTGTGCGCCATCATCCACTCCAAAAATAATATGCGAGTGGATGTCTATCATCCTTATTCCTTCTTTCATCTATTTTCCTTCCAGTACATTTTTTATATTTTCTGTAACTTCTGTTAAACTTTGTTGATTTATCTGTGTCATGTATAATCTTGCTTCTGGCATTGCATAAGAAGGAAGATCCATTCTGCCTGTTCCTGTTAGTGCTTGTGAGGTTACTGAATAGTCTTTCCCGGCACTTAGCTGTTCATTGGCAAGTCCCATTGCAGTCTCAAGCGGCATATTAGTTTGAATTGATTGTGTAAGTTCTGAAATAATAGTATTATAATTTGCTAATCCTTCTTTTGAAGATAATTTTTTTATAATAGCTGTTATTACTTTTTCTTGATTTTTACCACGATCATTATCTCCACCAGTAAGTCCATAGCGTTCTCTTACAAAGGCTAAGGCACGTTCTGAATCTAGATGAACAAGACCTGGTTCAAATTTATAACCACCTATATGTGATACAAAACTTTGATCGTTGTACACATCTATTCCACCAATAATATCTATTAGTTTCAGGAATGAAGTGAAGTTAAGTCGTGCATAATAGTCTATTTTCGTTGTGTATAAGTTTTCTAATGTATGAATAGAAGAATCTACTCCGTATATACCTGCGTGAGTTAACTTGTCATATTGATTATTTCCACCGTCAGCGATTCTTACATAGGAATCCCTTGGTGTTGTGGTTAATAATATTTTTCCTGTATTTTTATTAACGGTCATTATAATATTAACATCCGAACGTGATACTGACGAAATCGGGCCGTAAGTATCTATTCCACTTATGTAGACATTAAAGCTATTGCCTGCATTAGTTTTTGCTTTACTAGTTACTTCTTTAGTAATTTTGAACTCATAGATTTTTTTCGTTTTTTCGTTAAAATCTGCATACTGACTTGTTACGAAACTTTCATAAGAGCTGTTTAAAATCATAGCACGTGTTTTGCCATCTTTTAAACTTTCATAAGCACTTATATAGCTTTTAGCCTCAACTAAATTAAGTGTACTCTTTTCATTATCTCTTATATTTTTCATAAGTTTATTTATATTTTCGCCGTCAGCAGATACAGGAGCAGCTACCTCTGTACCATTCAAATCATTTAGTTTATTCGCTGTATCGTCTTTCAAAACTACAACACTCATAGTATACTCATTAACTGCTGCCGTACTATTCAAATTATCAAATAACCTAATCGCTGTTCTAAATTGCAAATATGTAAAAATAAGCACTATATTTATTATCACTAAAAATACGCTATTAAATGTTTTAGCTTTCTTTTTAACAACTAAAGCTAGTGAAACTATTATCGCTAGAATTATTACCACTATTAAAATATAATTTATCCCTCTAAAATTTAGAAAATCATATTTGAGCATCGTCCAACCAACTACACTTCCAACTACAACAAGAAGTGCAGCTAAAACACCATT
This sequence comes from Gemella cuniculi DSM 15828, assembly GCF_000425665.1. GTDB lineage: Bacteria > Bacillota > Bacilli > Staphylococcales > Gemellaceae > Gemella > Gemella cuniculi. The sequence continues at coordinate 51,546 of NZ_KE384435.1, read as the reverse complement.
AAAAATCTCAAAACCACTAACCTTTTTGGAAAGTTCATCACTTTCTTTTCGTGATCTCCTACTCATTACCTCATCTCTTTCTTTATTAATATTATCTTTTTATTTTATAAAATTTTTCTAAACATTTTATTTCTAATTTATCTTTATAATCTACTAACTCACCATCTATTTGATAGTATTTTTGGTTGGTAGTTACGGATAATTTATTTGTCGTAATAAATTTAACACCTTTTAATTTATTATGCTTTTTTAGAAGTAGACATAAATAGTTATAAACAAACTTAAAAAAACCCATTTCCTCCATTACCATAATATGAAGCAAACCATCTTTTCCACTTGCAGTATTAGAAAACTTAACACCGCCACCTTCATATGGTTGAACCATAACATTTAACAAGTATAACTTTCTACTTTCTAATACTTTATTATCATATTCTATTTTTGCATAATACTTTTTCAAATTAAAAATGCTTGCAAGTCCGCAAAGCAAGTAAATATTTTTTCTAAAGTATTTCTTTAGTTTTGTTTTTTTTACACGTTCTATTATGTCAGCATTAAATCCGATATCCAATCCCGTGCAGAATTTTCTATCGTTAACACATGCTGCATCATATTCCTCTGTATTGCCTTGCGAATTGATCAATTCTATTATTTCCGAAGTATTTTTTTTAAGATTTAATGATCTACCTAAATCATTTCCAGAACCACGTGCTATGTATAAAATCTTCTCTCCATGATAGTTATTAATAACCTCATTCATAGTTCCATCTCCTCCAATTACAATTATCTCATCGGAAGAAACTTCGTCCATCAATCTTGTCGCATTGACAGTACCGGTTGTTTGCAGGACTTCGTACTTTATATCTTTTTCCTTTAACGCTTGTTCTAATTCTTTCAATTTTTTTACAGAATTTTTATTATTTGAATTCACTATTATTTCAATCATCTCATCAACCTTAAAAATACTTTATCTATACAATTATACACTAAAAACACTTTATAATCAAAGATAATAATAAATTTTTTCATTATTTGAACAAAATTTCGTTATAAAAACATTTTCACCTAAATTTTTATTCATAATGAAGATTATTTTTATCTCCAAAGTGTAAAATAAATTTTTTCTTCTATACGTCTAATCTCTATAATAACTCATCTACATTAAAGCAGTATGTATATCTCTCATTTAGTAAAATTAAATTACCAAAAAGATCGTTTCTAATGCAAAAAATAAAAACACTAGATGACACTCAATTCAATCTAGTGTTGTCTATTTTTATATTGAAGTCAGTTTTTACTTCGAAAATGACTAAGAACTTAGTAAAAAATATTAAACCTTTAGTTTTTTTCTTCTAGTAAGTCGTCCAATTCTTTGGAATGTTTAACCTCTTCGATTTTCTGATCTTTGTCATTTTCCATTAAAGTATCTATATTTAATTTTTCATCATTGTTGACAATTAATCTAGCAAAAACTTTCTCCCCAACAGTTTTTATACTTTCATAATCTATTTTATAATCTTTTATCTTCGCCTTTGCCGTAAATGCAAACTTATCTTTTTCTAAGATAAATTTTTCATAAAAACCGCGTGCATCTGCGTTTTTTACGAGTTGGACTATTTCTTTATACTTCGGATTGTTCTTCATATAAATTACCCCTCCAATTGCAGCAACTAAAGTTATGGCACCTATAATTCTCTTCTTCATAAAATTATTCCTCCTTTACACAGATTTTATATTTTTAATCTCCATTTTTTATGTTATATCATAAAGTGTTTGGAGACTTTTACTATCGCTAATTAGTGTTATTTTTAGTTAATCTTTATAATATATCTTTCTTCAATTTTTTTCAACTATTTTAAAGTACATTTTGATTAAAATATACTTTATTTTTCTAACTCTTCAAAATTCTAAAATAATAACTTCATATTTTAAGATATTATTTCTTATTCAAGTTACTTACAAATTCAAAATATCTAATTGAGTATGTTAAATTCTATTATATAAACCTCACTTCTCAAAGGTTTGAAATATCCACCTTAAAGATAGCCGTTTCTCTAGTTATATACTATTTATCTTTTTATACTTTATTTTTAAACTTTAGTTGTAGTATTTTAAATTTAATTTCTCCCACATGTACCATTTTTCCCCTAAAAATATTTTTTATTCTCTAGATGTTTTCAGTTTATTTTGTTATAAAATCAATAGCAAAAAACTCATAAACTACAAGCATTTTTTTATTTATTAAATTAAAATATTTTTTTAGTTTTTTTATATGTTTAATTTTATAATTTTCCTTTATAGTTACATAAAATCTTTATAGTTACAATTTTCTATTAAACCTGAATCTAAATTTGTATAAACTTATTTTAAAATATTTTTTTGTACTATATTATTTATTTTTATTATTTATTATGTTATAATTAAATTGTAAAAAATCCAGGAGGAATTATATATGAAAAAGATAAAAAAAATTACACTTGTTTTATCAAGTATTTTACTTTCGGCTTCATTAGCTGGATGTAGCAAGGGAGATGGACTTAATCGTTCTGCTAAAGACGGGAAAGAAAATAATGTTGAAAAAGCAGCTATTAAGTTGGTTAAATCTACAAACGAGGGGAATTATAAACTAATCGGTGCAGAAGAACTTAAAAAATCTATTGATAGTAATGAGGATATGATTCTTATCAACACTATTCCCGCAGATCGTTTTGCTAGTACAAAAATAAAAGGTGCAGTGAATGCTGGATTACCAAAAGAAATGAAAGATTTAAAACCTGAAGAAAAAGAGGCATTCTTAAAACTTTTAGGAGATAATAAAGATAAAAAAATTGTTATTTACTGTGGATTCGTCGCTTGTGAGCGAAGTCATGTTGGTGCCGTTCTAGCAAAAGAAGCTGGGTACAATAATGTTTATAGATTCCCGGGCGGAATTGCCGCATGGTTAGATGCAGGAAACAGCATTGATAAATAACACTTTACAGTTTAGAATTTGTGGATAATAAATGAGGAGTTACCTCACAAATACTTTTTAATATTACATAGGGTTTTTAGTAGAATAGTTATTGTCGCTGGGCTACTTAATTATGTTTAATCACCTCGGCGAAACTCAATTCTATTTTCTATATTTTTATCCAATTTACAATTTCGCCCAAAAGCTGGTTAGAGTTTCTTACTCTACCAGCTTTTATTTTCTATCAGATTACTTCAATTTAGTTTTTAAAAAATATAAAACCCAACTGATTTTACAATCAGCTGGATCTGCATTTTCTTTGCGAAATATTTAGTCATTTATTTTGCATTATTCTAATATAATTCTAGGTTGAAAGCTAGTAAAATTATAAGATAGTATATCGGAATCAGCTTATTTAAGCTATGTTATTGATATTCATCGCAAACCAATAATAATTGGGAACTAATAGCCTTTCTTTTTGATAGCCACAAGCAAAAATACAAGATTCAACTAATGCCTTTGCAATTTTATAATTAACATCTATAAATATACTCAACTAATTTGATTCACTAATTTTTATTTCTTTTTTCTAAATTTAAATATGTCTTCTTTAAATAATGGAACATTATCAAAGTATTCTCCTTTATAGAAAGGATGACATTTAAAAATTCTTTTTACAGTTAGGTAAGTCCCCAAGAAAAAACCAAATTTCTGATAACTCTCAATCGCATAATTCGAACATGTCGGAGAAAATCTACAGCGTGGTTTAGTGTTGGGTGATATGTACTTTCTGTAAAGATTAATTAAAAATATACAAATTTTTGCCATACTAAATCCTCTTTTCATTTTTATTCTATCAATTTTGTTTTATTATTTCAACTAATGGAGTTTTGAGGAACAGACAAAAGCATCTAACTTATTATTTTAGAAAAATGCTTATACTACAGCATTAAGAGTGCGATAACAATTCTCATTCGTTCCCAAAAGTACACTTTCTTTACTTCGATTATTTTGGGTGCTATAATTTATTTATAGATAATAAAGGAGGAAAAATTAAAATGACACATAAAACAGAATTAAATAAACTTGTTGCAAATTTGACAGTTCTTTATACAAAATTACACAGTTTTCACTGGTATGTAAAAGGAAGTTCTTTCTACACTTTGCATGAAGTATTTGAAAATTATTACAACTACACTACTGAAACTCTTGATGAAGCAGCTGAAAGATTATTAGCTATCGGCGGTCGTCCAGTTTCTACATTAAAGGGAGTTTTAGAGTTGGCTACCATTAAAGAAGCTACTGAAAAAGAAACAACATCAGAAATGGTGGCAGGCGTTTTCCATGATTTTGAACTTTTAATTAATGATCTTTCTAAACTTATGGAAGTTTCTGAAGAACAAGGTGATCAAGGAACATCTGACTTCGCTCTTGGCGTTAAAATTCAATTAGAAAAAAACGTTTGGATGTTAAAAGCATACCTTGCATAAAAGTTATTCTAAAATATAAATTTAGAACTAGAAATTCAAAGTCAGAATTTCTAGTTCTTTTTTAATTTCGATAAAACTATTGTAGCATAAAGACAAACATTCGCTGAGGTCAAAAGCTGTAGGTTTTCTTATGACTTATTTTTGATCTAAAAGTAAGTTACAAATCTTTTTTATTTACAACTCTTTCTTTTGGGTTTATAATGGAATTATAAAATTTAATTATCTTCGGGGCAGGGTGAAATTCCCGACCGGCGGTTATAGTCCGCGAGCGTAAGCTGATTTGGTGCAATTCCAAAACCGACAGTACAGTCTGGATGGTAGAAGATATAGGTACGTACTCTGTTGGGAATTTGAGTATTCTCTTTTTCGTACCTTTTGTTAGGTGTAGACTTTTAAAAGTCAATTTTATTATTTTCAAAACAGAATACTACCTTACCTTTAGTCCCGCTTTTTATGTTCTAAGTTAGAAACAACAAATTGGATATTTTTATCCACTTTTAGTTATTTTAATTATGAACGAAAGATGCGGTTATTTTTTTGCCTATGAAGATAGAAAGAGGTTTAATATGTATAAAAAAAATATTCATTCACTTGTACTAAGTGGAATGCTTTCAGTTATTGCTCTACTTCTATCTTTTTTTAGTTTTGCTGTGCCATTTTTGCCACCATTTCTAAAATTTGATTTTACGTTTATTCCATTGTTTATGGCTTTACTCATTATGAATTATAAAAATGCGTTGTTAGTTTCTATTTTAAAAAACTTTCTACATTTTGTATTAATTTCTCATGAGCCTACAGGAACTATCGCCAATATTGTTGTTGAGTTTATCTTTATTAGTATAATAGTTCTATTTTACAAAAAAAGCCCTATAAAAATTATACTAGGTGGTATTATCGCTACGGTAACTATGACTATTTTTATGTCGTTACTTAATTATTTTGTACTTCTTCCTGCTTATGGATATATTATGAATTTATCAGATATTGTACAAAATATAAAAACTATTATCAGCGTTGGAATTATTCCGTTTAACTTGATAAAAGGTACTCTTGTAACATTTTTATTCTTTGTAACTCTAAAAATTTACAAAGGTATTCCAGCAAGTATTAAATTACGTTTTTCATAAAATCAAAAAAGAGAATATAGTTAAATAATATAAAAAGATGAGAAGTAATCTAGTTTTGTTTAAAATTATTGAAGTTTTAAACTTAAAAATTACTAATCTCATCTTTTTTTATAAACCTATAGATACTCTATTTTATCTATACTTGGTTCATCTTTTTTAGATTCTGTGTTATTCGTTTGATAATTTGTTCCGTTAACATTTTGGTTATAAGAATTTAATTCTTGATTTTGAGCTTGCCCATAAGAATTTTGGTTATAACCTCCATTCGTACTATTATATCCACCATTACTATATGGATTTTCATCCATTGTTACTGGCTCTTTTCTAACGAATAACATTATCGCCACGATAAAATGTAAAAGATAAATTGGTACAAATATCCCTATCGATGTAACACCTACCGCTATTGCTACTATCAAAAACATTACTCCTGAAACTATTCTTGACTTCATAGTAAAGCTAGCAATTAACGCCATTATCATAAACACGATATAAAAAATTGCGTAACCTCTGAATCCTACTTCTAACACTCTAGTTACATCTTGGACATTGACAACTCCTGCTTGACCATTTTCCAAAATGGCTGCATTCACTCTTCGTAAAAATTCTGGATCTTTAGAAATCACTCCTAGCTTGCCTGAAAAAGCAATATAACTAACTGCGGATGTTATAATAATTAAGAAGATATTAGCAATCCATGCTAACACTTTTTCTACTGTTCTGTTAAATTCTCTCATTGGTATCCTCCTCCCACTTAAATTATATTAATTATATCATAAATATCATTGTTTTTATATTAATTAGTGGTATCTTCTGGTATATTTATATACTCTTCTAGTTCACTAACCTGATAATTATCTATTTGTTTAGTAAGATAATCATTATTTTTATGTAATTTTTTGACATAGCATGATATTCTCTTATTTTTTCAAATTTTTAGTTTTTATCTAAAATAAATGTTATTATAAAAATTTTCCAACAAATTAAAAATCCTCTATTCTCAATATTTTATTAAGTATAAAATAGAATTTATTTCCTAGCTTTTTTTAGTGATTTTGCATATAATTTCTTTTATGCCTCCTAGCAGTCCCCGCTGAAAAACTTTTCTTTGTAACTAAGGGAGGTTTTAAAATGATTCGTAAATATTTATATGTAAAAAATGAAAAAATCTTTGTTGATGAAGATATATATAAAGCTGTTAAAAGTATCGATAACCGATTTAATTATCTAGTTCATTTAGATATAGAAAATCAACTCATACATATTTCTAGCCATGACACTGAGGACACCGAAGCTATTAATTTGATTAGGGATAGTAGACTTTCTCCTTACAAAGTCTATGAAGAAAAGGTATTGACCTGTGAAATTCATAACGCACTTAATAAACTTAGCGATAGAGATAAGAGAATTATCTTAGCTCTATTTTTCGAAAACAAATCACTTAGACAAGTGGCGGAAGAAGAAAATACTTATGCTATGAATATTAGCCGTCGTAAGAAAAAAATTTTAAAAGAGTTAAAAGATTCATTAAATATTTTGGAAGATTTTGTTAAATAAATATTATAGAAATTGTTACAAAAGGGGAGTTTTTTCAGGTTTATAAGTGAAGAGATTGCAACTTTCTACTTAGAAAGGGGAATCAATTATGAAAAGTTATGAACTTTCTTTTGAGCAGGAGGTTAGATTTAATAAACTGGTTAAAGAAAAACATAACCTTATTATTAAATCTTTGAGAAAAGTTAATATTCCTAAACAACTTTATAATGAGTTTTTTAGTTTTGCACTAGAGGGACTCCTTGTTAGTTTTTTAATTTTGGAAGCTGGAGATATAGATAATTCTTCTTTTGATAGTTTTTGTTTTTCTACAATGAAAAGAAAACTTATCGATGAAATTCGTAGAAGAAATCTTAGACCTACTGTCAACTTTAACGACATAGAGCAAATCAAAATCTTTTCAGAAGATGATATAAATTTTTTGAAATTTGAATTTTACTCCAGCATTTCGGGTGAACTCACAAAAAGCGAAAAAATTTTCTTTAAAAGTTTTTTAAAGACTCGTAATTTTTATCAAACTATTAAGGAGCTTAATATTTCAAAAACACAGGGTTACCGCTTGTTAAATAGTATTAAGGAAAAGTGCAAAAAATTGCTTTTCTCTTGTTAAAAATATTATCGTTTGCTTAAGTATTATCTAATCTTAAATGATTAGAAAAAAATGGTTATCTGGATCAAAATATCTAATTTATACGGTAAAATGTTGCAATTTCTTTTCTTTTAGTAATTTCTAAGCTACACTTACCAAAAAATTTTTTAAAGTTCTCTATATTTTATATTTTCTTTTATTTTTGTTGTTATTCTTGATTTTCAACAGTTTGTAGTTTAAAATTTATTTATAACTATTTTTTACAATATAAATTTTCATTCGAGCTATATTTCGCTCGTTTCTTTATTTTGTGAAGAAATATAATTTTTATCATAGTTAGGAGTGTTTTGTATGAATGATATGACTCATGGAGCAATTTTATCAAAGATACTTCATTTTTCAATATTTATTTTTATTGGGGGACTTCTTCAAAATTTGTATCTTATTATTGATTCTATTATTCTAGGTCATTATGTCGGTGAAAGTGGTATTGCTGTTGTCGGTATTGCTAGTCCTATTAATTTTATCGCTATGGGATTTCTTATCGGAACTGCTTATGGCTTTGGCGTTATAATGGCAAAAAGTTTTGGAGCAGGAAATTTTAAAGAATTTAGAAAGTATTTTTTTAATTCTATTATCCTTTCTTTTATTATAGGTATATTATTTACTATCATTTTATCTTTAGTTAACAGCAATATTTTAAATCTTATAAATACCCCTAGTGAATTGTTTAATGAAGCACATCGTTTTCTTTTTATCTTATATTTAGGTTGTGCTTCTACTCTTATTTATAATTTATTTGCAGCTACACTTAGAAGTATTGGTAACAGCTTTACTCCTGTTTTATTTTTACTACTTTCTGTTGCAATCAATGGTATTTTGGCTTATATTTTTGTTGCACTTTTGAATTTTGGGGTTGAAGGAAGTGCTTTTGCTACTATTATTGCTCAAGCTACGTCAGCTATTTGCTGTTACTTTTATATAAATCATAAATATCCCGAGCTTCGCCTTACAAAAGAAGATACTTCTTTAGATTTTAATTTTATGAAAGCTCTTCTTCTCCAAGGTGTTCCGATGGGAATGCAGTTTTCTTTTACAGGAATAGGTTTAATTGTTTTGCAAAAGTTTCTTAACGGTTTCGGAACGAACTATATTGCCGGATACAGTATTGGTGTTCGTATACAAAATATAGTTTCTTACATTTATGTAGCACTGGGTACAGCCGTTTCTACCTTTATTAGCCAAAATATCGGAGCAAAAAAAATGTACAGAATTTCTAAAGCTGTGCGTTCTTTAACAATTACAACTATCGGCTGTGCTATTTTAAGTATGATTATTATTCGAACATTTGGTGCATCACTTATTACTCTTTTTACTACAGAACCTAACGAAGAGCTAACACAGGCTACTCTTACCTATTTTAATAATGTAACTTTAGCTTATATTCCTCTTGCGATTTTGATACTTTATCGAAATGCACTTCAAGGATACGGCTTTCCTATTACGGCTATGATGGCTGGAATAGTAGAACTTGTTAATAGAGTTATTATCGTTATTTTCTTTACGGATTCATTAGGATTTATTGCCATTTGCTATGCAGATTCCATAAATTGGGTAATAACGGCAATTTTCTTATTAATAGTATATTTTATCACAATAAAAATCCATAAACGTAAGTATGGCGAGTTTTATAAAATCCCAAGCTACGAAAATTAAAAAAGTTAAAACCGACACTCTCTTTCAATCTTATTAGTAAAATAATTTAAACAAAGCAACTCAAAAATATTACATAAAGCTTAGTATTAATTTTCAAAACAGAAATATGAGAGATACTCCAATCGACTATAACCTTCAAGTTACCTCGTGGATAAATAATACTAAAAACTCAATAAAGTTTAAACCTTATTCTCAAAAAATTTGACAATAACACTAAAAATGATAGAATAAACTTAGAAAAGGTTTTGTGAGTGGGAGGAAATTGTTATATTAAGTTTTCTCCGATTCTTATTACCATAAAAAATCACCGGAGGCAACTTATGATAACTTCAGAAATGATAAAAAAAGTAATAGAAAAAATATCTGATAACACCAAAGTTGAGTATATAAATATTATTACAAAAAAAACTGATGAAGAGCTTTCTATTTTTGATAGTAAATTTGGAGGTATTCCTTATTTACCAAAAAATAAAGAACTCCCTGTCAACGAAGAAGGTGTTCAACTTGCTCTTCTTGCTCAAATAAACTGCGAAGAACTCCCAGAAAATGATATTTATCCAAAAACAGGCCTTATGCAATTTTGGATTGGTAGGGATGATATTATGGGACTTGATGATAAATTAGGTTCTCGTGTTTTTTATTATTCTAATGTGGATAAAAATGTTACATTGGAGAGCGTTTTAGAGAGATATCATTTATTAGATGATAATAACGATGAGGAATATTCTCCTTTCTACAAAAAAAATCTTTCACTTGCCCTAGAGTTTGAGAAAGATTTTATGTCAATTACTTCTGAGGATCATAGATTCGAAAAAAAAGCCATTGCCACTATTAATGAACTGTATCCAGATGAAAAAATTGAAGATTTATGGTCCGATCTTGAGGATGATATATCAGATGAACTATTCGATGCATTTTCTGGTGGAAATCATTGTATTGGAGGTTATCCTAACTTCACACAATGGGATCCGCGTGAATCTTGCGAAAAAGATTACTCCGTTCTTCTACTTCAAATAGAAAGCGAATGGGGAAAAATAGAGGATGCCGAAATCATGTGGGGAGACGCAGGGGTAGGTAACTTCTTTATTTCTAAAGAGTCTTTAAAAAACTTAAACTTTGATGATGTCTTATATAATTGGGATTGTTCTTAATTGAAATTAAGAATATTTGAATAAATGAAACAACATATAAGAAAGTCATTGAATTATAAGCAAGTGATATAAAAGACAATATTTTGTAGTTATAATTACAAACAAAAAAGATGAAATTATGTTATGCCCTCCAAAAGTTGTTCGACTTTCGGAGGGCTAATTCATTAATCATCTTTTTTTATTTCTAAAAAATTATCTGAAATAGAAAATTACTATATTTGATATTATAATATAATTAATTTTGTCCTGGGATAAATTATTATTACTGTTATGAGGATAACAATACGTAATTTATTATAAGATTATTTGCTTTTGAATTTACAGTTTAATAATCTGGTTAAAAAATATGTGTTTAGCAATATTAGACTACCAAAATGTGATTATATAATAATTTGTTATTACTGTAATTATAAAGATGGTAATATACTTGTTTTCTCTTATATTAACAATTTTTCCATTGATTTATACTAATTCTATACTTTTTTTAAAAACATCTTTTTCTTTTGAAATTAAATTGTAAATTCTTGCTACTTTTATATCGTGGATAAAGTGATGACTATTCTTGCTATTTAGTGAAGAAATTAAAGTTATTTTATTAGTATTATTAATTTCTCTAATAAGGATCGTTTTTTCTTTTTTTACTGCTAGCACCTTATAAACTTTTGTCTGAAAATATTTTTTATAATCTTCTTTAGTTGTATTGGTTAAAATATGTAGCAGTATCCTTTGAACTTTTTTTCTACTGTATCTTTTTGTAGCTATATTATCAACCAAATTTTTATAATCTTCAGAATAGAAAACCGCTTCGTAAATCCTGTTTTCTAGCCCCTCATTTATATCATAGATTTCTGATAAATTTTCTTTCCCTAATGAAATTATTTTATAGCGAATTAAATCAAAAAAATCTTCTTCCTGAAGGGTTCTATTCTCTCGTAATTCTTTTAACATATTTTCTGATAGATAATTCTCTATTATTTTATCATTTATATTTTTTCTTATTGTTGTGGCACTAAGATGAAAATTTTCTTCCACAATATTCTCATTCAATCTTTGCCCACTTCTTTTAACTGGTAGAAGTTTTATGTGTGGTGCATATTTTTTTATCGCCTTATAGTAACTGTAGGCAAGTACAAAATTAGGATTATTGTTTTCCAAACCGAACAATTTATTGTTAATAGTGGCGTAATTATAACCTTGTTTTAACAATTCTTTGTACTGTGTTTTGTCCATATTTTCTTGTTTATTATAAATATCTTCAAAAATCTCTATCTCAGGTTGTTCTGTTCCAAATATTAAATGGGTAACTCCAGCATCAGCCAATATTTCAATGCTTTTTTTGGCAAAATCGTCACTATATGCTACACTCGCTAAATAAGGTAATGCTATTACTAGATCACACCCTTCTCTTATTGCTTCTTTAGCACGTGCATACCCATCAACTATAGCCACTTCTCCACGTTGAGTAAAGTATTCACTCATGACACAAATTATTTCGCCACCTTGATTTTTATTTATACGTTTTCTCGCCTCTTCTATTAAATATTTATGTCCACTATGCAATGGATTAAATTCTGCAACTATTCCAATTTTCATTTTGTCTTCCTTTTATTATTTGACTTTATTATTACTTTTATATCTTTTGAATATTTTTTCTATTTATGATACACTGACTTAAGATGAATATTTTATTTTAAATAATTATTTTAATTTTTTTATTCGTATTCCCTAATTTAAGGAGCAATTAGACGCTAAGTCCGATTGCTCCTTTTTTAACTAACCATTTCTCACTTCATAAATATCTACAGTCCACCCCACGAGTTTATTATCCTCTGAGGTAACTTTACTTACAGAAAACTGTCTAGATTTTTTGTCCTGTTTTACCAAACGTGCTATTTCACTATTTCCATATTCCATAGCTTCTTTTTGTGATTTAAAGACTTTTCCTGTGTTTCCTACACTTTCATTGGGGGATAATCTTTTTCCGTTATATTCATAAGTTTTATTATCATTTCCTCCAGCTTTAGTTTCATCCGTACTTTGTGAATTTGTCGCATTAGAGGACTTAGTCTCTTCTTTTTTCTCAGAATTAGAAGATTCTTTATATTTATCTTCATCTGTTTTTGTAGTTTTATTTTCAGAAACTTGTGTCTTGTTACTTTGAGTTTCTTTGGTATTTTTTCCGTTAAAGTAACTAACACCTAAGAATATTGCACTAAATAAAAATATCGCAAATACCACTCCCCACAATATTTTTAATAATTTATTATTTTTCATAGCTATCCTATCCTTCTATATTCAAAATTATTTCAACTACTATTATACCATTATTTCTGTATTTTAGCTAAAATTTATTACATATTTATTTAGTATTTAGAAATAAAAGACTAGTCTTTACTTAATTGTAATTCATTTAGTATATTACTAAGATAAAAATTTTTTATTAAGATTGATTAATATAAAGTAACAATTAGCAACTCTTACATGTTATGTACCTTTTATTAATAACCTTTACCACAGACGATACTCTCTTATTATTTGTACCTAATATTAATAATATAAAAAGTGAAGAAAGGTATACTTCTGAATTTTAGTAAACTTTTCTTCACTTTTTTTCTATTTTTCTTCAGTAATATTTACAGTTACTTCACCCTTACTATTACGACCTAGTGTATATGAATATGATTTTCTATTTTCTTTTGCTAAACGGTTTATTTCTTTAGTCGCATACTCATGTGCTTCTTTTGAAGTCTTAAATGTACCAGGTGTTGGTGTAGTCGATTCTGTTGAGTTATTGTTACCTTCATTATTACTGCTGCTGTTATTGTCACTTTGTCTATTGTTATTATTTGATGAATTATTGTTTGAATTACTTCTTCTTTGATTATTATTTGATGAACTATTATTTGAATTATTTCTTTGTTGATTGTTATTTGTTGAATTTACAGAGTTTGAAGAACCTTCTGTTCCTTGGCTTTCTCTATATTTTTGCTCATCACTTCTGCTATCACCATCAGTAGACTTTCTATTGCTATCGCTATCATCATCATTGTTATTATTTTTTGTACTTGTGGTAGTTGTATTGTTATCTTTTTTCTTGCTAGATGTACTATCTCCGCTAGAAAAATAACTTATTCCTATGAAAATTGCACTACACAAAAATATTGCAAATACAATTCCCCACAACACTTTTAATAATCTATTATCTTTCATTTTTATCAGTCCTTTTTATTTTTTATATTAATATTATATTACTCTTTTATGAAATTATCATTAATCCTTATATCATTATATATCTATTACATTAATCTTAATTAAAAAATTGTTTTGTATGATAAAAGCAATTATTAACAAAACTTAAAATATCTTCCTTGCACACCATCCCAAATAAAAAACGGAACGAAAGGGATTTGAACCCTTGATACGCTTTTGACGTATACACGCTTTCCAGGCGTGCTCCTTCAGCCACTCGGACACCGTTCCATAAAAAATATTATATCATCTGAATATATATTTTTCCAGTACAAATTATATTTTTGGAAAAATAATTAAAAACTGGTCTTTCTATTATTTTATACACATATATATTTTCACTTCTTTAGAATTTTATAGCTATTGTTCTATATTAAATTACTTTTTAAAAATTTTTATAGTTATTTTTATTTATGTAGCAACGTTCAACTGCTTTTTATAACTATCTAAAATAAATTAATTTTATTTTTTAGGGGAATTTTTCCATTTTATTTCGATATATATAGTGTCAGCGGCCAAAGACAAAAACAAATTTTAACTTAAAGGAGATTTCAAAATGAAATTATTAAAAAAAACACTTCATCTTAACTACTCTGAGCAAAAAGGGGAAAAACAAGTTGTTAAAAGCTACGGATTTGATGCTAATGTCAATGTAGAAGATTCTGTTTTAAAAGAAGTTGGCGACGAAATTTCTAAGTTAGTTTCTAAAACTATCGAAAATATCACGCTTAATACTAAAACACTTATTTAATTAAAGGAGAACTATCATGAAAAAAACATTAATTTTATACTTTAATACTTCTAACAAAAAAACTCATCACGTTATATTAGATTATCCAAAAGATAATTTAACAAAAGCTGAGATCGAACCTGTTGCTCAAAAAATTATAGACAGTCAAATCTTTAATAATGAAAAAACGGTTCTTACAACTTTTAAAAAGGCTTCTTATATAACTAAGGAAGAAAACGATCTTCAATAAAGGAAGGAGGGAGGTGCGGCATAAGCCGCACCTTTTTTATGGATATACTTAATTTTATTAATACCGTTGGATTTCCAATTTTTGTTGCTGTTTTTTTCTTAGTTAAACTCGATAAAACTCTACAAAGCATTGGAAAAAGCGTTAATGATCTCTCTAAAATTATAGAAATGAGATTCAACAATAAGGAACAATAATGTCAGCAAAAACTTAATATAATTATGAAATTTAATTAGTTTTTAACGTAATGATTTTAATTTTTAAACTAGTGTGGAGGAACAAACTTATGGCAAGTCGTGAAGTTATGGTTAATTGGGCAAAGGATAATGTTTACCGCTGGATTGATATGGATGGTATGTATGGTGCACAATGTGTTGATCTTACTATGGCATATGTACTAAATTTTGCTAATTTCAAAATGTTTGGTAATGCTATTGATTATATGAATAACCCTATTCCACCGAATTGGACAAGGTATAGAAAGGGTGAAGATAGTATTCTTCCTGGAGATATTGCTATCTGGCAATGGGGAAGTTGGGATAAATTTGGTCATGTAGGAATAGTTATTGAAGTAGTGGATAATCTTATTACTTCTGTAGAACAAAATGTTGATGGAACTCCTGAACGTGGTGGAATGGCTCGTATTATGACACGTGAAGACACATGTTTGATAGGATTTATCCGTCCGCATTATGATAACAATGAAGAATGGCAGAGAATTTCTGAATATGGTACCTTTACCGTAGAAGTTACTTCAATTAACGTTCGTAGCAAACCTAGCACTCTTGGTAAAATCGTTGCTAATTACGCTGAGGGGGAAACTGTTAATTATGATAGCTACGTAATTAATGAAGGATTTATTTGGATAAGTTATATTTCTTATTCTAATGAACGTCGTTATCTTGCAACAGGAACTTGCAAAGATAACAAAAGAACTAGCTCATGGGGAAGTTTTAGCTAAGTTCTAAAAAATATTTTTTAATTTATCTATAACATAAAAAAAGACGGCTAAATAGTCGTCTTTTTTTATCATAATTTTAAAGTTTATTTGGATAATTTATTAACATTTTACCCTATTTTTTATAAAATTACATTTGGGTTTTATTATTATTTTTTCTTTTTACCTAAGTTTAATGATAATATTAGTAAAACCGCTCCTAGTGTTGCACCTATAATTAGAGATAGCAAGTACATAATCGGATTACTTACTGCCCCTGCTACTATTGCAAATATTCCTCCATGAGGTGCTTTTGATACAGAACCGAATGTCATACTTAACGCTCCTGCCACACCACTTGATAAGAACAATGGTGGAATAACACGTGCTGGATTACTTGCTGCAAATGGAATCGCTCCTTCTGTGATAAATGCTAATCCCATTACATAGTTTACCAATGCTCCGCTACGTTGTGATTTAGGCCAAATATTTTTGTTGATTGTTGCAGAAATCGCAATAGCTAATGGAGGTACCATACCACCAATCATAACAGCTGCCATTACATCACTTCCTGCTGTCCCTGCCGCTGTTAATAAAGCTGTTCCAGTTACATAAGATGCTTTATTAATTGGACCACCCATATCGATAACCATCATTGCCGCTACTACAAATCCAACTATGAATTTTCCGCTTCCGTTTAAACTTTCGATAAAGTGTTTTAATCCTTCCATCACACTTGCCATCGGTGCATTGATTATGAAAATCATCAACACTCCCATGATTAATGTTCCTAAAATTGGAAATAGGAAGATCGGTTTGATCCCATCTAATGAACGAGGCATCCAACTAAACGCATATTTCAAAGCAATGATAATTCCACCGGCTAAGAAACCGGCTACTAATGCACCTAAAAATCCTGATGGAGTATAAGTTAATAAATCACTTTTTAGTCCTAAAATACTTGGGTCTGCCAAAATACCACCGACCATACCAACGATAAATCCAGGTCTATCTGCAATACTACGACCAATAAATCCTGCTAAAATCGGCAACATCATACTAAATGAAATTTTACCAAAGTAGAATAACACTTCTGCCACTTTATTGTATGAAGGATCTTTTGGATCAAATGCATTAATTCCCCAAATAAATGATAAAGCAATTAAAATACCACCTGCAACAACGAATGGTAACATATTACTTACACCTTCCATTAGGTGTTTATATGCTTTACGCCAAATTGTTTCATCCCCTGATGTAGATTCCACTTCTTCTCCGCTTGCATCATGCACATAAGCTTTTGCTTTACCATCTAAGATCGTTTGAATAAGTTCTTTTGGTTTATTAATTCCATCGGCAACTTTTGTGATAATAGTAGGTTTACCTGCAAATCTTGCTACCTCTACTTTTTTATCTGCTGCAACAATTACTCCAACTGCTCTTTCAATATCTTCTTTAGTAAGTCTATTCTCAATACCAATTTGTCCATTTGTTTCTACTTTTACATCTAAGCCCATCTCTTTAGCAGTTTCTTTTATTTTTTCTGCTGCCATAAATGTATGAGCAATACCTGTTGGACAAGCTGTTACTGCAATAATATATGGTTTTTCTCCACTTATTTTTTCTTCTTTTTCTTCTTTTGGTGTATCAGTTTTCGCAACAAAATTAGCGAATACTTTCTCTACCTCTTCTTTTGTAGTTGCATTATCTAATCCCGCTTTTACTGTTGGATCCATTAATGCTTGCGATAATGACGCTAATGCTTTAAGATGTTCGTCTGCCCCACCATCTGGTGCACAAATCATAAAAATATGTTTTGCAGCTACTCCATCAAAACTTTCCCACTCAACACCTTCATTACTTTTCGCATAAACGATCATTGCTTTATCAAAATCTACACTCTTAGCATGAGGAATTGCTACACTTTCCCCAACACCAGTAGTTGATTGAGCTTCTCTCGCTAATAATGCTTCTAAAAAATTATCTTTATTAGCAATAATATTTTTTTCCACTAGCATAGTCGTCAATTTATCTAATGCTTCTTTTTTATCAGCTGCACTAAAGTTAAATTGGGTTAAATCATAATTTATAACATCAGTTAATTTCATGAAAATTCTCCTTTTTTATTTAATTTCCTAGGAAATATATTTTTTCTTAATGGAGTATCTTAAAAGTAAATATTCCGCAGTTACTCTTAATGTCACACCATTCCTTAATTCACATTATTTTATTTTTGTAACTTCAATTTGAGATACTAACTTCTCTATTAAATCTTTACTTCCAACACCTACTGAAAACGAAGTAGCTCCTCCCGCTGCCGAAGCATATTTTAGAGCCTCTCTATAATCATGAGTTTGATTATACTTTGCAACGAACATTGCAAGCATACTATCTCCAGCCGCAACTGTAGAAACTATCTCTCCTTTTGCAACATTAACCTCAAACACTTCATTATTTTCTGTTAAAAGAATCGCACCATTAGCTCCACGTGAAACAATAACATTTTTTGCACCACGTTCTTTTAACTTTCCAGCATAAGTTAGAATATCCTCTAAACTATTCAATGTTACTCCAAACATTTCTCCAAGTTCAAACTCATTAGGTTTAACAACAAACGGTTTATATTCTAAAGTATCTAAAACTAAATCCTTATTACTATCAACAACCAACATTGCACCAATTTCAGAAATTTTTTTCGCAATTTGTTTAAAATCTTCTACACCCATTCCTGAAATAACATTACCTGATAAAAATACCACATCATCACTAGTTAAATTATCCAATTTCTCAAAAAATTCAGCTATATTTTTTTCAGTTACCTTACTACTTTGTCCATTAATTTCTGTTTCTGTCTCAGTAGTAAGTTTCATATTAATTCTTGTTGCACCTAAAGTTTCTACAAAATCATAAGCTACATTAAGTTTATCTAGTTCTGATTTTATAAAGTATCCTGTAAATCCTGCAACGAAACCTAATGCTTTTGTATCAACTCCAATATTTTTAAGTAACATCGAAATATTAATACCTTTCCCACCGACTACATACTTCGCTTCTTTAGTTCTGTTTAATTTACCAAGAGCAAAGTTATCTGCTACTACTAGCATATCCACAGCCGGATTTAAAGTTATCGTATAATACACTTATACTTCCTCCTTTTGTTTTACCTCTATTATATTGTCATATTTCCTGAATTTTTCAGGGATTTCGTAAGAAAAAACTACTACATCTTCCAAGTCAGCAAACTTTTGAAACTTTCTATGATCAAATTTTACTTTATCCGCTAAAATATATTTTTTCTTACTATTTTTTATAGCCGCACTTTTTACAAATGCTTCATTCTCATCAGCAGTCGTAATACCGAAATTATCATCAATTCCATTACAACCAACAAAGCACATATCGAAGCTGTAATTTTTAAGTTGCTCTACTGCTGTATGCCCTACTACTGCCTGTGTTGAATGTTTAAGTGTTCCACCTAATATAATAGTATGTATTTTATTATAAATTAATCTTGATAAATGATAGGTAGAATTTGTTACGACAGTTATTTTTCTATCTCGAAGGTAGTCGATCATCTCATAAGTCGATGTTCCCGCATCTAGATATATTGTTTGTCCTGACTGAACTATGTTATCGCATAAATATTTTGCAACTGCTTTTTTCTCATATAAAAACTCTGATCGTTTTGCTTCAACGCTGTCTTCACTCCCCCGTGCTGACGTACGTTTCATCGCTCCACCATGCGTTCTATATAGTAAGTTCTTCTCTTCTAAGTTTGTTAAATCACGTCTTATCGTTGCTTCTGATACTTCACAACACTCTATAAGCTCATGTATACTTACAGATACCTTTTCATCTAACAAAGTCAAAATTTTATTCTGTCTTTCATTTACCATTTGTATATTCTCCTTAACTCCCGTATTTATTATACTTAATATACTACAGTATTTCAATCATTTCCAAGCAAAAACACTCAAAAACAATCAAAATAATTGAATGTTTCGAGCGTTTTTATATTTTTTGATGATTGTTTTTCTTTTTCGATGAGCGATTAATATGTTTTTATTGCAAAACCCTTGACCACCGCCCTACTTCTTTGACAATAAGCATTTATCCTTGTGAAACACACCACTTAGACTATTTTTCACATTATAAATAGTCCGCTAAAACTTGGCTAAGTTTTGGGGCTGATTCACTCTTGCTTTTATGAGGAGATTTACATAACTATATCTTTTTCAGACTTCCCTTATAATTTTATTTTTTATTATCATTTAACAGAATCAAATCCTTTTAAGCTACCTTCTTCTATACTTACATTTTTTCTTAAAATCTTCTAAAGATAATTTTCTTCCTTGTTTTCTAAATTTATTCTTACGACATACATTTTTTGTCCACTATGATTTATCTTATAACTTAAATCTATCTGTTAATTCTAATTTCGTTCCATCTTTCAAAATATCTGTAAAAATAAAATCTTAAAAACATAATAGCTTTTCAGAAAAACTGTATATAACAAAAAATATAATTATCTTTCGTAAATCCTACTTCATCTTTACTATTTAGTACATTATTAAATTCATTTAGCGGGATATTTCCAAAATATATCACCTATCGTTAATTTCCAAAACAGTCTCCAAGAAACATCTTATAATATTCTAAACTTTTATTTACCTCACCTAGCTTTTGATCTAATGCTTTTATTGCCTCACCACTCATACCATCTGTACCTATATGTTCTCTTACATATTTTATTTCCCTCTGACTCTTTTCTGCTATTTGCTTTGCTATTTTTTGGCTATTCATTATCTCATCTAGATCAAACGCTTTGTAGACTCCTTCCTCTATTATCTTTTTTAAATTTGGTTCTAAATAACTTAGATTATTTTGGGTATTTTTTATCGTTTGTATCGCTTGATTTAGTGTGCTTTTCTTTGAAATTATTTTTTCTCGGACTCCTTTTATGTTTGTTACTACTGGCTCCGGATATAACTTTTTAAGTTCTCCCCAATATCTTGTTTTTGTTTTAATTTCGCTTATTGTTTTCCCTTCTTCTTGATATTCTTCTGTATATTTTTCTTCTACTTCTATCCCTATATTATAATTTCCCTCTATATCTGTTGTTATTTTCTCTACATCATCAACAAATCTTAACCACCCTTCTAATCCTCTTGCTATTTTTTCTAGACCTCTCCCTGTTATTTCGGTTACTTTTCTTGCATATTCTTTACTTCTTTTTTCTACTTGTTTTTCAAAGGCTTGAATCACATCTTTTACATCATCAAATATTTCATCTCGATCTAGGTAGACTTTGTAGCTTGTTGGCATATTTCTTATTGGGTTACTTCCTATAAAGTTTCCTTGTTGTAGTTTTCTTCCTATCCACTTGTCCTGTTCTTCGAAATTTTCCGCTAACCCTTGTGTAAGCTCTGCTGTATTTTGTAGTTGTTTTTCTAGTTCTTCTATATTTTTTTCGGCTACTTCCAGTACTTGTTTTAAAGACTGGCTTATTCCATCTTCTTTTCCAGTTCTTAGTCCATCTCCTTCAAAGGTTTTGTCACTTTCTTCTAGGAGATATTTGGTAATACTTTCTATTTCTTGCCATGATTTTAGTATTGTTGGTCTCCCTTGGAAAAAGTTTGATAGTTCTCTTGTTTCTTCTTTTATACTTTGATTTAGTAGTGGTTCTGTCGCATGTCTTAATACTGTTAGTTGTGTATTATATGGTTCTGGATTTAGTTCATATCCGTTTATTATAGCTTTTTCATTCGTTGAAAAGTGGTCCATTTTTAACTCGTAGTATTTTTGGAGTTCTCCTACTGATTCTCCTAAGTTATCTAACACTACAGGTACCTGTGCGTTGTTAAATTCTTCTTTGATATTTTCACTTACTTGTTCTTTTCTTTTATTGAAGTTCATCCCTACTTTGTTGTTTTTTTCTATGCAAAGTTTTGTTATTTTTTGTATTGTTTCTAAATCTCCTAACACTCTTGTTTGGATATTTCTGCTTAAAGTCTTCAATACCTCAGGACTTAGTTTGATTTTCTCTCCACTTACTATATCTGCTCTATCTCTTAGAAGGTTTTGAGTTCTTAAATCAAGCAGTCCTAATTTTATATCTATTTTCCCATCTCCATCTATATCTATATTGGTTTTTGGGACTATTAATTGCTTTGTTATTCTTTCTAATTCTTTTTTTAATTCTTCTGAGTTTAATATATCTGATAAGTTATGCCAGCCTGAATTTTTCAGTATATATTCTACCCCTAGATATTCTCCTTTCTCATAATCTGATACATTATTTACTATATCCAATTCTGACCGTATTCTTAACACTTGCCCTGTGAATGATTCTTTTAGTTTTTGTATTTTGGCTTCTTCTGTTTCTACTCCTAACAACCAATTTGCTCCATTTTTTAGCATTCCTATTGGATAAGCTACTGCATCTTTTATACTTATCCCTATTTTATTTAATCCTATTTCTAAAATATTACCTTGCAATCCCAATCCTATCGTTGCTGTTATTTGTTCTAGTGGTATATATAGTGGCGCTGAATTATACACTATTGTTTTTTGTACATTGTATTCTAAAGCTACCCTTTGTGCTATATTCCCTCCTAGACTATGTCCTGTAAGTATTATATTTTCTCCATACTTCGCTCTTATTTTTTCATAAAATTTATATGCTGGGTCATAGTGTTTCGCACTTAATCCTAGGGCTATCTCCCCCATATCTGTTTTTATTACATCACTCCATAGATCCGTATCTTTGTTTGTCCCTGTATACGCTAGGATTATTTCTCCTGTATCTTTATCCTTAAATGCTGTTGCACTTGTCCCTGTTCCTTTATCATAAGCGTCTTCTAGGTATTCGAGTGAAGTATTTATTTTAAAATTTCCTAAATCTTGAGCACTTTTCAAAATATTATCCATCTCTCCTTCTATCCTAGCCTTCTCAAAGCCATAAGCGTATTCTGAAGCATATAGTGTATTATTCTGCATTTTCTATATCCTCCTTACTATCTGACACTAGTTCATAATAGTTTAAATTATTACCTCTCGTCGATAACCTATATCTATATATATTTATTGTAGAAACATCTACACCTCCTATACGCACAGATAGATTACTATTTTCTTCTATATCAAAATATTTGTTAAATTCCCTATTACTTACATTATATACAATATCAAAATTACCTGTTTCAAAAGAATACTCTTTTTTATCAAACTTCCACTGCTTAAACACTTCTTTATTTAGCTTTAATTTTTGAAATAAAAAGTAGTTTTTAGGTAATAACTCTTTTGTTAATTCTTCCTTTTCTAATACTAACCCTTTTCCTTTAACATATTCTACTTTGCTTTCTTTTTCTATTATTTCTTTATATGGATCATACTCGCTAAAACTTTTTTTATTTTCCCCTTTATTTTTCTCTCTTGAAAATCTGATTTCATCTCTAAGTCTACACTGTAGTTTCTTCCGTT
>NZ_KE384435.1:0-27253 GCF_000425665.1 Gemella cuniculi DSM 15828 | reverse complement strand
TTTTCGCTTTCATTATATCATATTTTCCCCTCTTAAGTATCTTAAATACAAAAAAATAAGATTTATTTAGCACTGTTTTTTCTTTTCTTTAAACACTATTAAACTTGTCCCTGTTCTTTTATCGTAAGCGTCTTTTCCATAAGACAGAACGATTTACAAATTCCTGTGATGCATTTAATTTCTGTATGAGCTATTCCACCTTTTCTTGTAAAATCACGGACTACTCCGTCATACTCATTCTTTATTTTTTCGCCACTTCGATAGGCGAAAGCTGCTACTGCACTTTTACCTTTACTTGTTGAAATGATTTTTATGCAAAGATGATATATCGCCATAAGATAAGATCTCCTTTCTTTTTCTGATATGGGTGGTGGCGATGGGTAAGACTTCCTAAAAAAATCGAATTTCTTTTTACCCAATCTCTTTGGGAAGTACACAAGGGGTAGGAAATTTATTTCCGTTGCATAATATAAAAGGAAAAAAAGAGTAAAAACTTTGTTCTTACTCTTCTCCATTATTGCCAAAACACTTTTCTATTAATTCTGATATATGTGAAGCCATAATTCCCATTTCCTGCATTCGCCCATCTAACGCTTCTATTGATTTTCCTTTATTTTGTTTTAGGACGGTTGAAAAATTTAATGCTTGCAGATAAATTTTATTCATCAATGTTGCTATCACCTTTTGTCCAGTTATTACACTTGATATTGTAGTATAGTTATATATCGCCTCTTCTAAATACACTCTTAGTTGCGTCTTCAGTGTTGGTAATGTTTGTGCCGCATGATCTATTGTTCTTATTGTTTCTTGATAATGTTCTTCTATATTGTCTACGAAATTAGTTACATCTCTTATTGTACTTGATACTTCTATACTTTCTTCTATCGTTCTATAATAATGTATTTCATCATCGTTTTCTTTTTTATTTTTATAATAAATTCCTGTTGGAAAATCCGCTATCGTAGCATCTGCTGCTGTCTGAGTATCTTTTAAGTCGGTATGTGTATTTCTACTCTTATTTTTTGCGATAGATAAATAATTTGAAAATTCTTTAACCATTTTATCTGATAATGCTTTTGTAGTATCATCTACTTGCTTATCAAATGCTTGCAAAACTGATAAATCATCAAATACCCCTGATTTTTCTACAAAAGTGTTAAAATCTTTAGGTACTTCTTCTACTTTGTAATTACCTAAAACATCTTGATTATTTTTCCAGTTTTGTTCTATTGTAGCATCGTTTTGTTTATGACTATTAGCCAAGGTATCTACACTTTGTTTCATACTCTGTATGCATTTTTCCATATTATCTATATTTGTTTTTTCTACTTTTATAACTTCTCCTAGAGGATTAGCTATTCCATCTTCAAAGTTTGCCCTAATGTTTTGCCCCTTGAATGTTTCATCAATAGATTTTTTAAAACTATTTATTAGCTGTTCTCCCTTTTTAGCAATCATCGTTCTAACTGGAATTGTGATTATCACAGGCACTCTACTCGCACACATAGGGTACTGTTTTGAATTTAAATTTTGTATTGTTTTAAATACAACCACCTTTAATCTTTGTAATTTTCTTTCTACATCACCGTAATCCCAATGGGTTCCATTTTGATAACACCAGTTTCTAGAACCACTCGCTCCAAACCAATCAAACTGTCGTGAAAATTGAAATGTACCATAAGTTATCAATGTATTGAATAGCTTTTTATTTTCTTCTATATTGGAATAAAATCCGTCTAAATTTTTAATACTTTTTATTAGATTTATTTGTTCCAGATAATTCACTATTGATTCTTCTAATTTTTGTGTTCTATTTTGTTTACGTGTTTCGACATCTTTGTTAGTCTCTTCTGATTTCTTTAATAACTCTTTTATTTGTGCTATATCATTTAGTAAATTACCTAAATTTGCTGATAACGTTGATAGTGTAAAATAGTTTATTACTATCTCTCCTGTACTTGTATTATATGGAATTAACGGGCTTGCTGCTAGTTTGTTACCGTCAAAACTAGCATCTAATTTTCCATCTTGATCCACATCTACCATTAAACTATTTTCTTTTTTTATCAGTTCTGCATATTTTTGACTTCTTGCTATTTTTTCTAACATAGCTATTTCTTTTGGTTTATTCCACACTTTTACTCTATTACCATCTTTATCTATTAAATTCCCTTCTTCGTCAAAATCATAACCACCCCATATATGTTGCTTAGCAAAGTCCGAAAGATTCTTACCTTCAAATTTATATACCTGCCCCACTGTTCCATATCCTTTTTCATATGCGAATCCTATAAAATCTTTTGAATCAACGTAATTATGAATTTTGGAATATAAGGCACTCACATTTAATTTTTGATTATATGAAAGAAGACTATAAATATTAGGTCCATTATAAATATACGCTGAGTTTATTCTTTCGTAATCTGTTACATTAGCAAGAGCGTACTGTGCATCCATAGACCCCAATGAATGCCCATATACATTTACCTTAGCATTAGGATATTTTTCCATTATTTCTTTTAAGTATTCAGATGATGCTTCGAGTTGCCCTGTTACTCCTCGTTCTCCTAATGATATTCTTTTAAATAATGGTAAATCATTTCCTAACCAGTCTTTTACTGCATCTTTCCATTTTCCATCTGATATATCAGTGGGGCTTGTTGATCCTCTGTATAACACTGTTATTTCTTTTACTTTTGCTCGTTCGCTAAGAGGGGCATCAGGACTTACCGCTTCCTCCCCTGATTCTTTTTTTGTATATGTATATATTTGTTCACCATTATTGCTTCGGTTGTTGTTTATATCAGATAAGGTACCATAGTATTTACCGTTTACATCCGCTTGAAATCCAATACTATTATCATCATATTCACGCTTTGCAATTTCAACATTCTCTTTATCTGTATATTTCATGAAGTATGCACCTCTCTTCACTTATTAGTTCCTTTGATTTCTTGAGCTAGTTCGGGTGAAATAGCTTTTGAGTTTATTTCATACCCCTTACTTGATGGATACTTTTCTAGTGTTGTATTTATTACCTTTTTAACATCTTCATTAACTATAATCCTTATATTTATCCCACCCATAGGATTTTTTTTAGTGTAGCTGTCATCTATTTTATAACTTTTTATTTTCCCTTCCGAGGTCAAGGCTTTTTCATCTAACACCTTTAACATTTTTTCTATTGCTGCTTTCCCTTCTTCACTTTTTACTATTGTTTCTACTTGTCTATTATCCATATATATTTTTCCTCCTATTAACAATCCTACTACTATTGCACTTCCTAATATTCCTATTATTATTTTCTTTAGCACCTTTTCACATCTCCTTTAAGCAAACTTTTTCCTTTCCTTTTATATTATTTTATACTATCATTTTTATTTTATCAACTCTTATCTTTATTTCATATTTTTTATGCTATGTTTGCTATTCATAAAAAGAGGCTAATCTTTCTGTTTCAAAGAAAGATTAGCCTTTTCCCATTTTTTACTCGTTGATTTTTTCTATTATTTGTACACTATCATATGTTTGTGGTGTTAAAATATATCCTTCATTAGGTTTTAGATATGGTTCATTTGCTATATACGGGTATCGAGTATGATCTTGATCTGTAATTCTTATTCCTATATAAACTTGCTCCACTAATTGTTTAATTTGTTTTACTAACATATCATAATTACCTACTAAATCTTGATAATGTCCTACAAATAACAGTGTTATTCCATATTTACTACCTTCTTTAACTAATAATTTAAAATCTTGTTCAGAAATTCTAGCCTCTCTATAGACAGATACAATATCTGGAATTATTACTAGATAATTTGAGTACCATTCTCTTGGATTTTCTATGCGTTGTTTTAACTCAAATACAATATTATTCATCTCATTTTCTATTTCTAATGGATCTATTAATCTTTGGGCATTTTTTAATTGATCTGTTCCTATTTTTTCAACTGGATCAAATAATATCGCTTTATAATTTTTTCCAAAACGCTCTATATTATAATCGAGTAAACTATAATAATTTAATACTGATAAAGGATTGTCTGACGTAATCATAATTGATTTATCTAATAAAAATGTAGCTACCTCCGCTGTTTCTCGGTATAAACCTAAAATAAATTTCTTACTTAACTCTATACCACTAAACCTTTCCTCAATAACTTTGAAAGTAATTTTTTCCGGAAGCATAGGGATGGGTTTTGGCATTTGTCCACTCCAATAATCCCTCATCTCTTTTACCTCTTCTGTTACCTGATTTATGTAATTTGCATAACTTTTTATTTTATATGGTTGTACCACCTGGAAATAGGTAATCTCATCAAATTTTGTTACCGCTCGTCCTTTTATCTCATCTAAATGAATATTAGAACGTCCCACTACTGCTGACAAATCACTTTTATCGAATAAGAAGAGTGATATTTTTGTTTTAAAGTTAGCTTGTAATTGTAATCTCATCGCATTTATACGTGAAAGTGTAGTTACTATATATATACCTAATGAAGCACCATCACGTGCAATTATATTCAAAGTTTCATAGAAGGCTTCACTAAATTTACTATCTACCATTCCATCAAAACTATCTACTACAACAAATATTGATGGAATTTTTTCTTTGGAAATTTGATTGTATTGCTTCAAATTGGTTGCTTTTTCTTTTCCTAATATTTTTTTACGCCTTCTTACTTCAGCATTTAAACGACGCAATGATTTCATAATCTTCTCAAATTCATCTAATGTGAAATAATCTGCTACGTGTGGAAAATCACTCAACGATACAAGACCGCTCGTTCCAAAATCATATAAATACAAATGTACTTCTTCTGGGTTTTTCTTTCTCATAATATCTACTGCAAAATTTTGTAAAAATGTTGATTTACCAAATCCTGGACTAGATACTAACATAATGTGCCCTGTATGCTCAATATCAAAATACAACGGAGATTGTTCTTGTTTTTCTGGAATGTCTTGATATCCCACTAAAATATTAAGTTCATCTTTATTCTGATTCCAATATTTTTTAAAATCATTATTTTGTAAATCATCACTATAAATATTTTCTTCTAATGGAGGGAGCCAAGGGCTAGCTACTTTTGGTAAACCTATTTTCTTAAAAATAGATTTTGTCTCAGAAACGACAACATCTAGTTCGGTTGGTATAGTTTTTACTTCTTTTACTCTGGACAATCCACTTAAATCTTTATTTATCGGATTATACTGTCCATTTCCCTTGATTTCATACACAATCAAGTCTCTATTACTACTATTATTTTTATCTATATTGTAATCAGCACCACTCCATGCACTCTGGAATAATTCATAAATTTCATTATTACCTACTTGCAAATACGCTCGCCCTGTTTGAGTTATATTGGCTGCATCTGGAGTTTTTATAATTTCTCTAGAATCGGCTACATCTTGAACCTTAAGAGCTATCTTAAATTTTGAATTCGACCAGATTTGATCATTAACCACTCCGCTTGGTTTTTGAGTCGCCAGTATTAAATGTATCCCTAAAGAACGTCCTATACGTGCAGTAGAAATTAACTCTTGCATAAAATCAGGTTGTTCTTGTTTTAACTCTGCAAATTCATCACTTATTATGAATAAATGTGGTAATGGCTCCTCTGCGTTACCTTGTTTGTATAATTTAGTATATTGATTAATATGATTAACATCATGCTCAGAAAATATACGTTGGCGTTTTTTTAACTCCGCTTTTATAGAAATCAGTGCTCTCTCCGCTTGGTTAGCATCCAGGTTCGTTATCGTTCCTACTAGGTGAGGTAATTCGGAAAACAGATTAGCCATACCTCCCCCTTTGTAGTCTATTAACAAGAAAGCTATTTCATATGGATGATAATTAACCGCTAACGATAAAATATAAGATTGGATTAGTTCTGACTTACCCGAGCCTGTTGTCCCCGCTATAAGTCCATGAGGACCATGAGCTTTTTCATGCAAATTCAGATATAATAAATCATCACGTCCTCTTATTCCTAACGGTACTGCCATAGTTTGATATGTTTCATTTTGTTCCCAACGGTTTAAAATATTTAAATCCTCTACTGTTTTCGCTCCATACATTTCTAAAAATGTTATAGAATTAGGTATAGAATTTCTCAAGGTTTCCTCGTGATTAATCCCCGCCAAGTTTCTTGCAAACCTCTCCTTATCTACCGTACTTATCGCTGGCAGTGGAATAAACTGCTTATCCTCAAATTCTCCTTTATGTAAAATCAATATCCCTTTTTTATCACTTCTGTAATCTACTACTGTTTTTACATGTTCGGGTAGACTTTCTATCACTTCTTCAACAAAAATAAAACTAATACCTAGCTGTGTTAAATCTTCATGGATATACTCCATAATGTTGTGATCTAACAACAAACTTAAATCTGTAATAATTAATACATAATGTGGAGTATATAGCTTTTCTTTACTCTTATCTGTTGTTTGTGAAAAGTCTAATTTTCTTTCCTTTATTATTTGATATAGTGACGTAAGCAACTGATCACGAGTTTTTTGATTATATATAAAACCTCTACTATTAAATGCTTTTATTTTTATATGAGGTAACCACCTGCTCCAATTCCAAAGCGACAACTCCTCTTCTCGAAAAATTGGAATAAACTGAACATCATGGTAACTTTGGAATACCGCTATTTGCATCATTAACTGTTGAACTTGTTCTATAGCGACTTTTCTCGTGCCTATATAACCTGTTGGGACATGAATATCATTTTTTATAGGTACATTAGATATATATTGATAATGATCTAATAGTTCATTTATATCCTTTAATATCTCCTCTTTTACCTTTGATGTTTCTGATTTACTATATTCAACCGAAAAACTTGATCTTATCTCACCTTTTCCTAACTTATATGTTAAAAAATCAAAATAGTATGGTGTTTTTTCGTATATCCTTCTATCTACTTTTTTGGGCATAGCCAAAATTCTATCCATTTCTGGATAATGATATTCTAAAGATTGCTTTTGTTCTTCCTTATAATTTTCTAACTCTATGTACTTTTCTTCTAAATAGTCCTTATAGTCTTTAACTTTTTTTATTTCTCTTTCTTTAAACCTCTTTTTATCTGCTATATATCCTTGAATAGATGTAATAATCGTAACAGTAGACATACCAAACATCATTATCATCATCGCTCCACTAGATGAATACATATACATCAAAATAGTAAAAAATATCATTGCTGCCGGCATCAAAAGCAACCTCAACAGTGATTGTTTTGGCTCTTCTTCTTCCGTAGGAGGAGTTCCTATTATTACTTTATCCGAAGGTTCACGCAAAATGATACGTGGCGAACGATGAAATTCTTTCGCTCTATCTTCTTCTTTCTCATTCTCACTAAATGATATCAATCTTGATTTTATTTCAAAGTTACTAGCCAGCTCCAAAATTCCATTAAGTATTTTTATACTTATCCCTTCTGGAAAAATAATATCATCATGCTCTTTTAAAACTACTTTTCCACTCACTTTCTGTCCATTTAGATAAAAAGCTGCATCAGCAACAATTTTAATTTCATCTTCGTAGTTCAATAAAATATTTAATTCACTATTTTTTAAATAAATATCAGAATCTTCTTTTGAACCTATGAAAATATTTCCTTTATTCAAAAGATAATATTGTTCTTTATTTAATATAACTAATTTTAAGGTGATTATCCCTAATTTTATATCATGCACACCTTGATAATATTCTTTATTATCAAAGGCTACCAAATCATTCGTTATCTTCACGTCTATCGTTTGTAGCAAGTCTTCTAAATTGATATCACATTCACTTGTATTTCCTAAACGATAACGTCTATTAGGATAAAGAGCATAATTCTTATCATCATAAATAATATAAATCTTCATTTATTGCTACCTCCTCTCTTAATTATTTTTTACTATTTTCTTCAGAGACTATATATTTTTTCTTTAATTCTTCTAGCTTAGTTTTATAATTATTTAACTGTTCTGTCCTTTTTTCAGAAGATAAATTAGGATCACGCTGTATTTCATCAATCTTTTTCGTTATTCCATACATAAGCAACTGTGGATCGTCTAAAAAGCTAGCAACATCTATAGCTTCCTCTATTTTAGATTGACCTAAAAGAACCCAATATCTCAAATAATCCGCATTAGCTTGATTATTTATTTTACTTAATTGTTCTTTTTGTTTTTCTGTTAATGGTTCTGACTGTATAACTGAATAAGCTATAATGTATTTATCATCTTGACTTATAGATTTACTATCAATATTTTTACTAACTTTTATAACATTAGAATAGTCTTTATTAATAAAAGATAGCCTTATATCAGAAATTGCATTCTTTTTAGGAATCGTAGAAATCATCACATATCCCACTATAAAACTCAATATCAAAGTTGTCAAAACTGTGATAAAAATGCTCGTTTTTAAAAAATTAATACTTCGTTTAGATATCAATGCATAGTTTTCATTATTTTTTATTTTTTCTTTATTGTAAAAATCAGATAAGTTATCTCTTATTTTTTCTAAAGTCTCTTCCTTTACTATTTTTTCACAAAATAAATTCCCTTTATAAAACTCTAGACCACCTTCTACCAACTTATCATAATCTGCTTTCCCATCCAAAAAAGAAATGATTATAGCCTTATAGGATTTCAAAAACTTCTCATAAGTAATCGACTCATATGGTGGCACTTGATCTACTATTCCTCTATATATTAGAAGTGGTAAGCCATCTTTCGTAAACACTATCGAATTCGTATCAAAGCGGTAAGTATATTTCGAATCTTTTAGTGCTGGGTAAATTTCTGCCAAATTAATTAAATATCTTAGCTTTTCTTCTATAATCAGCGTTTTGACATATTCGCAACTTTGATAATCTTCCTCAACTAAACTAGTTATAACTATATTATCTTCTTCCAAATCTAAAGTTGTATTTACAAAAAATGGAGTTTTTGATTTTAACAATGCATAAGCTATATCTCTATTACCTTTTATCTCTTCTTTTGCTAATTCAATAATATGTTTCATTGCACGCTCCTTTTTTCTATTATTAAATATTTTCTATTATCAACAAACTCCCATCTCTTACATAAACAGAGTCTGATAACATGTTAAAACTGGTTAAAATAACACCAAACCCTTCTATTCTTATGCTTGGGTTATCAATTTTAATTGGTAAAGAATATGACTCCGATATAATCTGTAATAACTCTTTTACTGTTATATTTTTGGGTACTCTAATATCTATCGTTTTTTTTATATATTTATCAAAATCCATGCTAATATCTACATATTCCATTATTTGACCTTCTTTCTATAAAATAATTTTATTACTGATACCATTGTTATTGATATTCCCATTATTAACAATAATATCTTATACCAATTAACACCATCTTGTTTTTCTTTTAAATTTATCTTTGCACTCGTTGTATTTGCTATATAACCATTTGTTAAAAATAAATTCTTTGTATAATTATCTACCAATGATTCTTTATTTACATTTCTATCAAAGATAAGAGTCTTATCTTTTTTATAAGATATAGACTCTTCCTCCTTTTTTCTTGAAATAGTTTTTGTTAAAGTTTCATCGAATAATTTAGTCAGCTCTGTTTCTTGTTCAATATAAAAATTCTCTTTATGTCCATTATCTTGAGACGTTCTCGTATCTATTTTTAACGAACCATCTTCCGCAGATACTATTTGATTATCAAATATTACAACACTTAATATTATTAAACTTATACCAAAAACTTTCTTCATTTCACACCTCAACTACATATTTTTTAATTTTCTATACTCTACAGCATTTAAAACAGAAAATATAATTGATACTATTAATGAAATTCCAAATATAATCCCCCATCCTTCTTGGTTATTTAGGAATAATGTTAAACTATTTTCTATATAATTTAACGGAGAAATATAAGATAACACTTCATTAGCTGCAGTTCTTTCATCTAGCAGTTGTCCTGTAGTGACAATATATAATATCAAAATACTTAGACTTACTAATAACCCTGAAGATTTAATTCTATATAACAGCCAATTATTTAAACCGGTAAATAGTACAGTCAGAATAAATATTAGGAAAATTAATGCTATCGTCTTATCAAATGAAAGATCTAATTTTGCTCCTGTTATTATACCTATAATAATAGATAATATTAAACTTAAGCCAAACATTAACGTCATGGGCACCATTGAATTTTTCCACTGAACTCTTGTTGTATACTTTTGAATCTGTAGTTTAGAAAAATCCATACTTTGTAGCATATGTGCAATTAAAATACTTACCAAATAAATTATCATTATCACTATAATACCTGTACGTGTATCTTGTTTTATAGCTGTTTTGGGTGCATTGCTTTCTGACAATAACTTATCAACATTTCCTGCATCCACTGGATTTGATAAATAATCATATACAGCTTTATTTTTCTCATTTCCATCTTTAGTATTACTTAGAACCTTAGAAAATGATTTTAAAAACTCTTCATTGCTTCCATAATCTTTTTCCATATTCGATTTCAAATCATTAACTTTTCCAGTTAGGTCTGTTCCTTCTTGTTCCAGATTTTCCACTCTATTTCCTAAACCTTCAAATCCTCTATTTATCTCCTCAGCTGTAGATTGATTCGATTTTGTATTGCTAAGCAATTTATTACTTGCTGACATTAATTTCACTAAATCTTTATTAATATTAGCACTTACTGTTACCAAATCTGTATTGTCTCTTTTTTCGCTATCTTTAAATTCCGGTTTTTCTTCTAATGTTTTGTAAATTTTCTCTGTTTCTTTAACCGCTGAATCTATAGTACTAGAAAATGTTTTAATCGCTTGCTTTAATTCTTTCACAACTTTTTCTAATTGGTCAGAATTAATCTTTATACTATCTAACTCTTTAAATTTATCTTGAGGTACAGTTAATCCGTTTCTTAGTTGATCAACTATTGTCTTAGACATTAATGATGTCAAAATTTTATTTATATCCTTAAGTTCAGCTTTTTTCAATAATGAATCTTCTTTTGGTTCTAATGAATCAAAATTATCACTGTTTACATCTAAACCATAAATAGTTTTTACAATCGAAAATAGCTGATGATAATTTCTCAAATCATTATAGATAGCTGTATTGCTTGCTTCAATATTGAATGATGATTCGAATGGGAAAACTACTTTACTTTGATTAAATTCATTTAAAAACTCTGTCTCTTCTGGATCATAAACCTTTTTCTTCTGTTTTACTTTATTACCATTTTCGTCAGTAGTTTCTATTTCTTCCTCTTTTTCTTTTGCTACATTTACTTTTTTTACTACACTTGCTTTCGCCTCTACCGCCGCAGGTGTCATCATCAACACATCATTTTTATAATCAAGTCCATAAGAAATCTGCACCTCATCCACAGGTTCATTAAATGTTATACTTACCTGATTATCACTCTCTCTTTTTACAACACCATAACTTGATTCCACATTAACCAACTTATACTCAGAATTTACTGATAGCGTTACTTTATTATATTTACCTTGTCTTGGTGAAAAAGTAAAGTTTTGTCTATTTTTTAAATTGGTCTCTACTACTTTTTTTAATTCATCTAATCTTTGTTGACTAAGTGTTTGGTTCCTTGTAGATAAAGGAATATTATATTTTTTTGCATATTTCTCGGCAAATAAATTGATTTTTTTTAAATAATTTTTATCAGCAGAACTTATTTTCAACTCATCTATTGTAGAAGAATCATAATGTGGCAAATTTCTCACTGCTTCACTTACTTTTGATAACATACCCTCTTTTAGATCCTTTACCAAAAGACCAACTGTTTTTTCTTCCGCTTCTCTATTTTTACGTTTTTTCAAAGATTCCTCTATTGCAGCATCTATTCTCTGCTTATAAGTATTTAGCACATCTGAAACATTGTTATTCATATTAGTAAACATCTCTGTTGTACTTGCTATACTTTTATTAAATCCACGTGCTCTCTCTTCCATATCATTAAAAATAGGAGAATTTATTAAATTTTCATTTATATATTTTTGCGTAGTTTTTAAACTTTCTAGTTGCTCTGTTACAGATAATTTTTTAAAGCTTTCATCATAATTTTTCAAATTATCTTCTCTAGTTTTCATAGATGTTTGCCACGCTTCTTGTAATATTTTTATTTTATCAATTTCTTGATCATAAGTTTTATTTGTATCTATTATTGATGTAAAAGCCTCGTTTGTATTGTTAATACTTTTATTAAAATTGCTATATGAAGAAATAAGACTATCGCTATTATTGTTCAATCCTTTGAACTGTGTTGAATAATTAGTAAGAGGTGCCATCAAATCTGATTGATATTTATTTAATGCGTTTCTTTCACGTCCTACAGCTGCTCCTACTTGTGTTTGAGCTGTTTGCAAATTACCTATAATACTAGAAAAGTAAACATTTATCATACCTTTATTAAATAAATTTTTCAGTTCAGCTACCGTTTGCTCAGCTTGTTTTACTATCGTTTGCTTATCTGATT
Organism: Gemella cuniculi DSM 15828; assembly: GCF_000425665.1. Classification (GTDB taxonomy): domain Bacteria; phylum Bacillota; class Bacilli; order Staphylococcales; family Gemellaceae; genus Gemella; species Gemella cuniculi. Next base: position 14,731 of record NZ_KE384435.1, on the reverse strand, counting down.
TTATTTTATATTGAAATATCGCTTGCTTTGGATCTTTACTCTCTAATGACAAAACATTTTCCGAAAACTTACTAGGTAAAATAACCATCATATTATAATTTCCATTTTCCAAGCCTTTTTCCGCTATAGATCTAGTTACTGTTTCTAATTTATATTCTGTATTTTCCTTTAGCGTTTTTAGTAAGAAATCACTCATTCTTACATTATCACCGTTATAAACTGTTCCATTATCCTCATTTACCAACGCAATTTTTACATCATTGTTTGTTATTTTTGTTTCGTGATTTCCTGTTGTAATAGTCTTAGGCTTTATTACTCCATAAAACACTACTATTGCTACTACCACGGTTATTATCGCCGATAATATAGCAAAACCTTTTTTACTCATCTTGTCACTCCTCTCATTAAAAAAAGAGGTTGAAATATCCCCCAACCTCTTTTCTTCATTAACCGTTTAAACCAAAATTACGTGATAGGTCCTGGTCATGTTGTTGCATTGCTTGTGCAGTCTTATCTAATTGTGTATTAATTTGTTGCATTAACTCCGCAAAATTTTGAACTTTTGGTTTTAATTCGTTGAATTGATTATCAAAACCTTGAAAAGCTTGACCTTCCCATTCACTACGTAATGTATCTTGTAATCTTTGAAGATTACTTAAAATTGCTTGAATATCATTTGACGCTTTTCCGTACTCTCTGGCACGACTTTGAAGCACCTCTGGTGAAACTCTAATTTGTCCTGACATAAATTACAACTCCTCTCAATTTATCGATTTTTTTCAGTTTAACACATCAAGAAAAAAATTACAAGTTATATCCATATTTTTTTATAATAATATATTTTTTTCTTCATCAGTTGGTAACTTAATTTATCCACAATTCTTATTTACTTTCGATTACCAAAACAATCCATTATGAAAGTATTATAATATTCTAAAGATTTTTCTACTTCATCAATTTTCCCTCGCAAAGCAGATATTGCTAATCCCGCCATTGATTCCTCATCTATATGTTCTTTCACATACAATATCTCTCTTTGTATTTTTTCTATTATTTGTATCACTATTTTTTGACCATCTACTATCTCATCTAAATCAAATGCTTTATATATTCCTTCTTCTATTATCTTTTTTAATATTGGCTCTAAACCTGCCAAATTATCCCTTGTTTTTATTGATGTTTCCCTCGTTTGTTCTATTTTCCCTTTATTGGACACTATTTTTTCTTCAGCTCCTTGAATATTTGTAACTATATTTTCTGGATATAATTGTTTAAACCGTCCCCAATAACTCCTCTTGGTATTTATTCTTGTTTTACTTTTTCCATTTTCCTCATACTCTTCTTCGCACTTAGTTTCTACTTCTACTGTTAATTCACAATTATTCTTTATTATGGTTACTTCTCTTTCAAAATCATTAATAAATTGTAGCCAATTTCCTATACCTTTTTCAAAGTTTCCCAAGCACTCCTCATACAATTTAGATACTTTTCTCGAATATTCAGCACTTCTTTTTTCTACTTGCCTATTAAAAGCTTGCAATACATCTTTTACATCATCAAATATTTCATCTCTATCTAAATACGCTTTATAGCTTGTTGGCATATTTCTAACGGGATTACTTCCCATAAATACACCATTTTTTATATTATTTCCTAACCAACTATCTTGACTTTCAAAATTTTCCGCTAATCCTTGAACTAATTCTGTTATATTTAGCAGTACTTTTTCCAACTCCTCTATATTCTTATTTGCTACTTCTAATACCGATTTCAAGGCTTGACTTATTCCATCTTCTTTTCCTATTCTCAAACCATCCCCCTCAAAAACTTTATCACTTTCTTCTAATAATCTTTTTGTATTATATTCTACTTCTTGCCATGATTTAAGTATTGTAGGTCTCCCTCCGAAAAAAGACGATATATCATAGGTATATTCTCTATTACATTGATTTAGTAAAGGCTCACTCGCTTTTCTTAACCTTATTAGTTGCATATTATACTGCAGTGGATATAATATGATTCCCTCCACTATAGGCGTTTCATTACTTGAAAATTTTTCCATTTGTAGTTGTGCAGCCTCACTTAGTCCACTTAGTATAACTTTATTTTTTATTACTTCCCCTATCGATTCTGACAGATTATCTAATACTTGAGGTATCTGTGCTTGTTGGAGTTGCTCTTTTATATTTTCTGACACTTCTTTTTTTCTTTTTTCAAAATCTAAATTTATCTTATTATTTTTTTCTATGCATAACTTTGTTATTCTTTTTATTATTTTTAAATCTGTTATCACATCTACTTTTATATTATTACTTAGCCTTCTTAGAACATCCGGATTTAATTTTATTTTTTCTCCTAATATCATTTTTTGATCTAATGTTCCTAATAAATTTTTACTCCTTAAATCTAGATTATTTAGCTCTATATCTATTTTTCCATCAGAATTTATATCTATGTTAACTCTTTGTCTTAACAATTGTTTGGTTATTCTTTCTATTTCTGATTTTACCTCTTCTGAATCCAAAAAATAGTCTAAGCTATGCCATCCCGAATTTTTCAGTACATATTCTACTCCTAAATATTTTCCTCCTACACAGTCTGATATGTTGTTTACTATATCTTTTGCTGATTGAAATCTTATTACTTGACCAGTAAAATTTTTTTCTAATTTTTTTATTTTGTCTCTTTCTGTTTCCAAATCAAATAACCACTTTTTCAAATCATTCGCTCTATCTTCTATAAGAGAATCTATTGTAACTTTTGTAGTTGATTTTCTCAATTTCCCTGAGAAAATATAGAGTGGTGCCGAATTATACACTATCGTTTTTTGCACATTATATTCCAACGCTACTCTTTGGGCTATATTTCCGCCTAAACTGTGTCCTGTTAGTACTATATTGTTTCCGTATTGTGCCCTTATTTTCTCATAAAATTTATATGCCGGTTGATAATGTTTTTTATCAACTTCTAATATTATTTCCCCTATGTCTGTTTTTATCACATCATTCCATTTATCTGTATCTTGATTTGTTCCTGTATACGCTAAAATTATTTCTCCTGTATCTTTTTCTCGAAATGCTGTCCCGCTTGTTCCTGTTTTTTTATCATAGATATCATCTAAATATTCGAGGTTTTTAGGATATGTATACTTTAATTTACCTGATACTCTTTTTAAAATCTCATCTATTTCTTCAATCCTAGCTTTTTCAAATTCATACGTTAGATCTGATGCATATAATGTGCTATTGTTCACTATTCAGCAAATCCTCCTTATCCTCTGTTAACATCTCGTAACAATGAATATCTTTTTCTCTATCACTTATTATTACTCCATGCTTATATATCACTTTTTTCTATCCACTCTCTACTTCCTTTTCTCTCACATCCTGTTAGATTTATTGCCGCTACCACTACCATATCATCATTATTTTACTAATATTTTTTTCAAATTATCACCTTTTTAATATAATCTTGACATCTTTTTTACTTTTTCAATAATTCATACTACATATGTATTTTAATACCTATGATGTGTTTATCTATTCTCTCCTTCAACTATTTTTTCATAAAAACTCAAATTCTTTTCTTTATTTTCTACCTCTATTGTATGAAAATAATTATTTTTGTGATCCTGTCCTGTTATTTCTAATTTTACTTCTGTATTTTCTAAGTTAAAATAATCTTCTAGTTTTTTATTTTGATATTTATAGGTTATCTCATACCTTGCTGTCTCAAAAGAATAATTTTTGGTAAGCATGTCCAATTTCTTTATTATTTCTTTATTTAATTCTAATCTTTGAAATAAAAAATAATTCTTAGGTAATAGTTCTCTTGTTAACTCTTTTTTTGCTAACACTAATCCTTCTCCTTGTTTATACTCCACCCTACTTTCTTCTTGTATAATTTCTTTATATGGTTCTGCTTTTATTAATACTTTCTTTACACTTCCTCTTATTTGTTTTGTTGTTACATCTCCTTTCATTTCTAAGTCTATACTATAACTTTTTCCTTCTTCTTTATATATTCTATTTTGTATTACAACAAATCCATTTGGAAATTTTTCAAATAAGTCTTCTAGATTTTCTGTTGGATAGACTTTTTCTATATCTGCTACCTTATTTTCTATCCACTCCCTACTTCCTTTTCTCTCACATCCTGTTAGATTTATTATCGCTACCACTACCATTATCATTATTATTTTTACTAATATTTTTTTCAAATTATCACCTCTTTTTGATTCTTATCATCTCCATTATACTATATCTTATTGTTTTTTCCTAATAGAGTAAAATATTCAGTTGATAGCTTTTCATTAACTAATAACAAAAAAATACCCTTATCCTATGAAATAAAAAATAAAGGGACATTTTGACATCTCAGAAAAATAGATTTTTATATAGAAAAATAAAAAATGATGTTCATATGCTGTCAAAATACTTAATTTTATTTTTTCATTATTTAGTCTATTCTTTTATTTATAAAACGAAACGATAAAAACATTAAAAATATTATAATATTAATAAGAAAAAAATTAGTGGATTTAAATATTTATGAGGAATTTAAAATCATTTATAGATTATTCATATTCGCTTATGGAAGCATACCTTTTATATATATGCCATTAATAATAAAATACATAAAAGAAAAAACGACTAATTAGTTGTCTTTTTTCTTCTGAATATTCTTCACTATGTCATTGATTAGTAATCAACCAATACCACTTGGTTTCACCTTTCAAATAATATTCTTCTAATTTTTTATTCTTAATTTTATTTTTATTTTTTCTCTCAATTCCAAACACAATGAACACAATCCAAAAACAAACAACTTAAATTTATCAATAAAAAAATACAAAACAATCATTATACTTCTTGATTATTTTGTATAGTTGTAAGTATTGTTTAGATATATTAATATATCAAATTAATTCTTTCTTATCTCAAAAATTATGAAAGTTTTTGTAATCTATGGTTATATATATACATAAATTCGAGGTATAGTTTTTTATACCTCGAAATTTATTGTATAATTTTTTTGCCCCAAATTTTATTTAATTACTACTAATTATTTTTATTTTTTCTTCTAACTAACCCTAACGCTACTAGAACTCCAAATCCTCCAAGTATCCCTATTTCATTCGTAGAAATACCTGTTTTTGCTAATGGTTTATTTGGTTTATTTGGTGGGGTTGTAGGTATACGTGTATTAATTAAATTATAACCTTTTATTTTTTTCGTATAGCCTTTTACAGCTTCTTCATCTATTGTATATTTTATCTCTTTTCCATCTTTGTATTTATCTAAATTGTCAAAGCTATATTTCCAGCCGTCTTTTTCTGTTACTTCTTTTGTAGCTACTTCTTTTCCGTCTGCTAACAGTTTTACTTTGATTTTGCTTGGGCGTTTCCCATCTTGGTTATTATTGTCTTCCCAAGTTTTTGTTCCTTCTACTTTTGTTTTTTCCGGCGTATATTTGTTTGTTAGATTAAATCCATTTACTGTTTTTTGATAAAATTCTACTATATCCTCATCTATTGTATATTTTATCTCTTTTCCATCTTTGTATTTATCTAAATTTTCAAAGCTATATTTCCAGCCGTCTTTTTCTGTTACTTCTTTTTCTTGGACTACTTCTCCATCCGCTAACAGTTTTACTTTGATTTTGCTTGGGCGTTTCCCATCTTGGTTATTATTATCTTCCCAAGTTTTTGTTCCTTCTACTTTTGTTTTTTCTGGTATATATTTGTTTTTCAAATTATATCCATTTACTTCTTTTGTATATCCTTCTACTACTTCCTCATCTATTGTATACTTAACTTCTTTTCCATTTTCATATTTTGGTAAATCTGTAAAACTATAACTCCAGTTTTCCTCTGTTACTTCTTTTTCTCCTACTTTTGTTGTTTTTCCATCTACCATTTTATTTAATATTACTTTTATTTTACTTGGGCGTTTCCCATCTTGGTTGTTATTGTCTTCCCAAGTTTTTGTTCCTTCTATATTGACCTTTTCTGTATTTTTTTTAGTGTTTTTTATAATATATCCACTTGTTTCATTACCAGAAATTTCCTTAATATAACCTGGAGCATCTACTTCATCTACAGTGTATTTTATGATCTGTCCTGAAGAATCTTTTTTAGATAATTTTGAGAATGTATAACTCCAGTTATTTGACTCGCTTAATTCTACCTCTTTTCCAGTAGGTTTTCCATTAGCCAATAGTCTAACTTTTACCTTATCTAATTTTTGACCTTCCCATTTTTTAGTAACTTTTACTGATACTTCTGTAGGATCTAACGTTTTTCCTGTGAAGTCTGTTCTGTGTGATTCTGCCGTTACAATAATATCATTTGCAATTGTTGTTCCATTAAAATTTTGTGTTAAATCAACTGTTGCAGAAGGTGCAAGTATAATTCCTGTTACTGCTCTTGAGTTATTAATTTTTCCACGATATTGCCCATCCGGTTGTGATGAATCGTAAAAATTCCAAATAGTATTTCCATCTTGCCATGTTGTAACCTCTGAAGTCGGTGCAGTTGAACCATCTTTATATTTAATTACAGAACCAGGCATAGTAAAAGAAGTTTTTCCTTTTAGGTCAACATTAAAAATTAATGTTCCATTTTTTCCTTTTTCAAAACCTTTGGCATCTACATTATAGCCATTATAATTTCCATCTGGATTTAAATTATAAACATTAACTCCTCCAGGATTTGAAATTTCAACATATTGATTATTTTGATCTTCGAAATGCCCTACTGCATTAGAATCTTGGTATGTTCTTAGTCTTTGGTTAATATCAATTGCTCTTTGTTTTTCTGCCTCTATGTCAACAAATTTAGTCTGATCGGTATCTTGCCAAAGTCCATTTGGATTGTTAGCTTTTCTTGGAAAATCCGCTTTTTGTCCATTTAGTGCCCAAGCCTGCCCATTATCCGCAGTAGTAACTGAAATTTCTTTTCCTACAACCAATATTGATTGATTATTTGAAGTTGATTTAAAACCTGCTACTGGATTTTGAAGTTTCCTAATATAACTGACTTCTTCCAAATTATTAGTTCCAAAATTACTTTGATATTTTAATATATTTGTTAGAATATTACCATTAGTATGTGCCTTGGTTTCAACACTATTGAAACCTACCAAATGAAATCCTCCCATTATTCCAAGAGGACCCTCTTTGTAATACTTAGTTTTTTTGTACACCTTATCTGCGGTTACTGGTGTAACCCCATTATCTTCATTAGCCTTTACTTGTTGTGTATTCCCTATGAGTGTAGAAAACAACATTGATAAAGACAGTAAAAAAGATAAAAATACTTTAAATTTTTTCATTATTAAAACCTCTCTTTATTTTATATTGTATTATTTTGGTGTATAAAAAAGTAGGATTTATTTTACATTTCAAATGTTATGTAATATTAAAGAATAGTAAAAAAGGAAAACTATTTATAACAATGTATGTAAATAAATATACTTATTGTACTGCTATATTATAGCATATTTATATTACATTGTAAAATAAATCCTACTTTAATTACCATATTAGTTAAACTATTTTCGTACTTTTAATCCATTTCGAAAGTGTTGAATGACTTACATTCAATATTTTTGCCCCCTCTCTTAGTGATATTTTTCCTGAATTATGTAGGTTATAAACCTCCATATAATTTTCTGGTTTTAGAAGTTTTGGTCTTCCAAACCTTATTCCCTTCTTTTTAGCTTCTTTAATCCCCTCCATTTGTCTTTTATAAGTGTTTTCTCTTTCTATTTGTGCAACATAGGATAATATTTGCAAAACAATATCAGCCAAAAATTTTCCAGTTATATTATTTATCTTATCCCGTGTATCTAAAAGTGGAAAATCTAATACAATAATATCTACTCCTCTTTTTTTCACCAAATAATTCCATTCACATATTATTTGTTCATAGTTTCGTCCCAATCTATCTATTGATTTAACAAATAACTCATCACCTTTTTTTAATTTTTTAGTGAGTCGTTTATAATTTTTTCTATTAAAATCTTTCCCAGAAACTTTATCAATAAATATATTACCTACTGATATATTTTCTTTTTCCATCGCAACTAATTGTCTATCAATATTTTGTTCTTTTGTTGATACTCTTATATATCCATACCTCATCAACTACCTCCTAAAATATAATATCCATATCTTTTTATAAACCATACCACTAACTAAAAAATCACAAAAAATGAAGTTAGAATACTTTATTCTAACCTCATATACTTTTTTTATAATAAATATACCTTATCTCAAGAAACCTTCCCTTTTAACATGAACATGGACATAATATTTTATAATGATATTAATATTCTATCTTTGTTTTTTCTAAAACTTCTTTAGCTTCTTTAAATATTGTTTCAATTACCTTTTCTACTGGTTGGATTTGTTTTACCATACCTGCTATTTGTCCAGACATTACTGAACCATTTTCCACATCACCTTCATATGCTGCTTTTCTCAGCGATCCTAATGTTAACTCTTCTAGTTCCATTAGCGTTGAAGATTTTTCTTCTAATTCGTGATATCTTTTGGTCAATTCATTTTTTATTCCACGAACCGGAGCACCAAATTTTGTACCTGTCAATGTCGTTGAAGTATCAGTAGCTTCTAATACTAAATTCTTATAATTTTCTGATATTGGACACTCGTTTGTTGCTAAAAAAACTGTTCCCAGTTGAACACCACTTGCTCCTAAGCAAAATGCAGCTGCTACACCTCGACCATCACCTATTCCTCCCGCAGCAATCACCGGAATATTTACCGCTTCTGTTACTTGGGGTAAAAGTGCCATTGTCGTACTTTCTCCCACATGACCTCCTGCTTCCATCCCTTCTACAACTATCGCATCAACACCTAATTCCTCCATTTTTTTAGCTGCTTTTACTGATGGAATAACTGGAATGACTTTTATGCTCGCTTCTTTTAGCTTTGGCATGTATTTTCTCGGGGTTCCTGCTCCTGTTGTTACTATCCTGACACCTTCTTCTATTATTACATCTATTATCTCATCAACATTTGGCATCATAAGCATTAAATTCACTGCAAAAGGTTTTGAAGTTCTTTTTTTGCATTCTCTAATTTGCTCTCTTAAATCTTCTGCACTCATTCCTCCTGATGCTAATATTCCAAGCCCCTCAGCGTTAGATACCGCCGAAACTAGCTCATATTTCGCTATTTGTGCCATCGCTCCCTGAAAAATTGGATATTTTATCCCTAATAGTTTTGTAACAATCATAATTATCCTCCTTTTTGTTTAAATTTTCACAACAATAAGAAAGCAAAACTCCCTACTGTTTTTTGATACCTGAAATAATATTGGCTATAAACTTCCTTAATAAACTCCAAAGATAAATTAAAAATCTTATCCAAAATTAAAAATTTTTAATCCTCTTTAAAATTTTACCGCTTTCATAATACGTTCTCTTATATTATACCAAGTTTTTTTACTTTTGAAAATACTTCTTAAAAATATTGAAATATATTTTTGTATTAAAAATTATATATATTCGCCTATAGATATATGCTTTGATAACTTAAATTTTTCTATTATGCTATTACTTTTCTAGATTTTAATTTCAAAATTTATTTTTTTACTAACAATTAAGAAGTTTTTAAAATAAATTAAGTTTTTCTTTGCTTCCTTACTAAAAAAATAACCACCTTTAGATGAAGTACCCTCAGACGTTAGACAAGAAAAATCTAACTTTTGGGATACTCTTCACAACTATTGGTAGTTACTTATTTATATCTAACTAAAAATTAGTCTATTATAATACTTTTGATATTAAATCAAACAGTTGTTTTATCAACGTTTATTATTGTCCTTTAAAATAAAAACTTGGCAACAATATAGCAAACAAACATTAAAATAGCAGATGATAAGAAGCAAGCAATAAATACTCTTAATCCTCTCTGTTTTATAACTTTGAAATTAACACTCATACCTAAGGCTGCCATCGCCATTCCTAAAAATATGTAAGCTGCATCTACAAAATAACTCGCTAATGGTTTTAAAAAGCTCATATAACTTCCTAATATACTCATAAAAATAAATCCAAGAATAAAATAAGGCATTGGCATTTTTCCTGAGGTTTCATCAGAATTTCTTCGATTAATAACGACTAATACCCCTGCTACCACAATTAACATGAGAACTCTTGAAAGTTTCGTCAAAATAGCGGTATCAAGTGCGAGTTGCCCCCCTGCTCCTCCAGCTGCAACAGCATGGGCTATTTCATGAAGACTTCCTCCAGTAAATATTCCGTAATTATATGCTTCAAGATGTAAATATGGTTTTAACGCTACTTCTATTAGAGTGAATACCGTTCCTAATATCGCAACAACTGCAACAGCTAATACACTATTATCAGTTTTTGCTTTTATTTGACCGCTTACCCCCATAACAGCTGCTGCTCCACATATTCCACATCCACATGATGATAGTAGTGCAAGTTCTTTTTCTACTTTGAAAATTCTACACATAAAATAAGTAAGAACTATCATAAATAAAACTATACAGAATGCAAGTAGTAATGTTTTTTTACCTTCTGTAAGTAGTCTATCTAAAGCCAGCTTAAATCCTAATAAAATTATACCAAGCCTCAAAAATTTATTACTTATAAAAGGAATATCCCCTTTAGTTTGTTCTTTTAAACCACTTGATACTTGTAATATCATTCCTATAACCAACGCAATAACTAAGTGTCCAAACAGTTTTAGTGCTGGTACTTGTGCAAGATATTTCGCTCCTATAGATACCATGAAAGTTAGAGTTAATGTATAATAAAAATTAATACTCTTAAACCTTTCCATTATTTTTCCCCTTTTTATTTTATTTAACTAGATATAAAATTTTAATCACTATCCTTTTTTATATAAAATATAATAATAACCCTTTGTTAGATAACATATAAATTTTTATCTAGTTATCTAAATTCTATTATACTCCCTCAGGTTTATGATTTCAATTCTTCTGTAAAAAAAGAGGGAGGTTACATTAAAATTTAACATAAATTCTTTAATTTATTTCCAAATAATGTGCAATAACAGAAAATATCATAAATACGATAAATATTGATCGTTTTTTTCTAGCCTTTAATTTTTCTTAATAGCAATTCCTCCTACAGTTTTTTATTTTATACTTTTTTGGCTCTACAAATATAAGCCGTAGATAAAAATGAAGTTTTAATCCATTTCTTATATCGTTAGTTTTATATTTCTTAAATCATTATTCCTTTTCCAATATACTTTTATTACTACATCTACATTATGCTTCCCTGTTCTATCTAAATCAAAAATATCATACGTTTTTTCAACCATTGCTAATCCATTAGCAAACTTTAAAGATAATTTCTTTCGAATTTATCTGTCGTCTCTTATTACTTATATATTGCTTTGAAACATTGATTTAAGTAGTCAATTCAGCCTGTGTTAATCCCAATTCTTTCCTTTTTTCTCTTACTCTATTTTTTCATTTGTTTTTATACTCCCTTATTTTTATATTTACACAAATTGTATAATTTTGAAAAATAAAAAGTGAGCGTTGACGACATTAACAAAAATTTTTTATTTGTATATAACGGAGAAAAAGCTATCATGACAAGATTTTTCAAGATATCCTTTTTCTATCTTGACAAAATATGGGAATCTTTTTTTTTTGCAAAAAAAATAAATTTCATATACAATTAACATTAAAAGATATCTTTGATTAAAAACTAAAGATATCTTTTAAATTAAGTTATATAAGAAAGGAAAGTAATTTATGTTTAATAGAAATCGAAAAAATTATAATACTGAAAAGATTATGCGATACGGAATTAGAAAAAGTAATTTTGGTATAGCTAGTGTGGTCGTTGCGGCTGGTTTAATGTTTCTTGGAGCAAGTACTGCACAGGCTGCAGAAACGACCGAAGAGTCAACTTCTATTTCTGAACCTAAAAATAGTCAAGAAAATGTAGATTCATCTACAACAATCAAAAAGAATGATGAAGCAAATTCACCTGAATATGTACAAACAGGTACAGAGATCACAGCAAACAAGAAAGTCATCTTTGATAATAATGCAGGAGGTGAAACACAAGCCAAAGCTGAAAAATATACATTAACTGAAGGAGTCTCTACTAATGTTAGTATGGAGGATAGACATGGTGCTCGCATTTACAAAACAGCACCTGTTTTAAATGATGACATAGCAGAAAATCCTGATAAAAACAAATTTACATTTGGTATATTCGACTTTGATGGCAATGATAAATCCACCGAATATGTTACTCTATCAAGATCTTATGACAGTACAGATGCTAATATCTATATAGAATTACGTGAAAAAAATACAAATAAATTAAAAGAAAGTTTAACTTTAGGTAGTGTTGGAGAAACAAAATCTTTTTCTGATCCTTCTTTTACACGTAATGGAAAAACACCTGTCTTTAGTTATACTGCATCTACTACTGGCGGTAGAGATATGTTCAATATTAACTTTGGTAAGGCTGGTGCAGAATTTACTTATCGTTACAAATTAAATACAGGGAATTCCAATATGGTAGGTACTCAAGTAACGGATGCTAACTTCTTAGTTCCTCAATTTCATGATCAAACAACTTACTACATGGTGATTAACCCTAGTAATGCTAGCTATGATTCTACAAAAGCTGATACTGATACAGCATCACAAACATATGTCCCAGATCACACTGAAAAAACTTTGGCAACATTTGTTCAAACTGCATTGGATGGACAAAATTATCAGGCATCTGGTATAAGAGAATTTGAAGGTTATAAACTATATCAATTAGCATCACCAGCAGGCGTGAATGGAACTATTTTTCCATCTTATCCTGTAGGTTTCCAATTTAGAAATGCTTTTGGTGGCCAATGGAAGAGGATTATTGAAGTTGTTGGTCCAAATAATACAACAGTTGTAAAAGCGTATGTACGAAATCCTGATTCTACCGCTCCTAATACACAAGCAAATAATAACGAAACAAATCTAGTAACTGATGGTTATATTTTAGCTCATGCTACCGAACCTCTTGCTGCTGGTGCTTGGAATACAGAAGTTGTTCCTTCTAAAGAAATTTTTACAGACAAAGAAGGACGAACTTTAATAGGTTTATCAACAAATAATGGTGGTGCTGGAACTGCTAATGGAGCACTTACAATAAGCTTTAAGGACGGTAACGCTGTTCCTAACTATACTACTGGTAACTTGCTATTAACAAATCCATTATCTAACGGATTCGAAGCTATCTACTACTATGTTCAACAAGGACGTGTCTTAGTCAACTATATTGATTCTAAAACTGGTCAAAATATCTTCGGAACAGGATTAACTAACCTTGATAGCACTGAAACAATAACTATCGAAGATCCTAAAAAAACAAAATCTGGAGCTAGCATTATAGATCAAGATTGGAAAGTACCAGGAACTGACGATACTTACGACACAACAGACCATAAACCTACTTACATAAAAACTGCTGATGGTAAAACTTACAAACTAGTAACTAAAGCTGGTAGCACAGATAATAGCATTAGTTATAATGAAAATGGAGTTGTTACAGGAGATGGTCACGCAACCCCAACTGGTAAATTATTAACAGGAACTCAAACTGTTACTTATGCTTATGAGGAAATTGGTGGTGAGGTTACAGTAAGTTATGAAGTAGCTGGTAATCCGAGTGTAAAACTTTTCACAGATAAAGCATCAACTAAAGTAGCTGAAAAACGTGAAGTAAAACCTGCTGAAACTCCAGTTGGAGAAAACTACGATTCCACTACAGATGAATTTTATCCAGAAACTCTTTACGGAGAAGATGGAACTGCCTATACTCGAGTAGCAGCAAATAAAGATGGCGTTTTAGATGGGGTAGGGGTTAAAGATGGTTCTGCTCCCGTTAAAGGTGAAGTGATTTCTGGAAATCAACATATTACTTACCTTTACGTAGCTCAACCAGGTAAAGTGGTTGTTAATTATGTTGATGTAAACAATAATCCTATCTCAGGAACAGGTAGTAACGAAGAAATTATCACCACTAAAGGAATCGTGGATACCGAAAGTGGTACTGCCCGCACTAATTATAACACTGGAGAACATAAACCAAAAATTATCACTGCTGAAGATGGTACTACTTATAAAATAACAACAGAAGCCATTAATAATGATAATATAACTTCTGAAAACGGTGTACGTACTAAAGATGGTGACGCACCTGAGACAGGTAAAGTCATTGGTGGCAAAACACAAATCGTTACTTATGTTTATGAAAAAGTATCTGGTAATGTTTATGTTAAATATGAAACCGAAGATGGTACCCCTATTACTGGTACTGTAACTTTTGATGAAGATCAATCAGTAGAAATTCCAACTGATAAAGGAATTGTGGATACAAATGATTCCCCAATCAACAAAGAATACAATACAAATGATCACAAACCTAAAACAATTAAAACAGCCGATGGAAAAACTTATGAGTTAGTTGCTTATAATTCCGATAAGGTTATTAATGGTGTTAAACAGGGTGAAGGTAATGCTCCTGAATCAGGTCAAGTTACAGAAGGTGATCAAACTGTTACTTACGTATATCGTGAAGTAAAAGGTGGCTCTGTCGTTGTTAGGTATGAAAATACTAATGGTGAAGAAATTAAAGATCCTCAGACTTCTCAACCTAAAGATACTCCAGTCGGTACTCCTTATGACACCACT
>NZ_KE384434.1:11863-73656 GCF_000425665.1 Gemella cuniculi DSM 15828 | reverse complement strand
AGTTAATGATGACGCAAATGGAAATGAAATTAAAAACAAAGCACGTACATCAGATGGAGTATTAGATATTGATACAAATCCAACAAATAATCCAACACCGAAGAAACCGAAAAAAGATGTTGTAAATAATGGTGGAACAAGTATTGATGGAAAAGCAGTAAAACCGGGAGAAATCTTGACTTACACAATTAACTATACAAACACAACAGGTGAAGATAGAGATGTAACAATCAAAGACAGAATCCCAGCGTATACAACATATGTAGAAAATTCAGCAGATAACAATGGTAAATTCGCCGATGGACAAGTAACATGGACTAAACGAGTGGCAAAAGGAGAATCATGGACTGTAACATTCAAAGTTAAAGTTAATGAAAATACTTATGGTAAAGAAATTAAAAACAAAGCACGTGTTGCAGATGGTGTACTAGAAATTGATACAAACCCAACAAACAATCCAGTACCACCAACAACTCCTAAAATTCCTCCGAAAAATCCATTACCAAGAACAGGTGATACAACAACTAATGCAGCATATGCCGGATTAGCTACATTACTAGCAGGTCTTGGATTATCATTGAGAAGAAAAAAAGGGGATAAATAATAATCTAAAAACTTTATTTTAGAACTATAGATTTCATATGAAGTTGTCAATATGAAAGATAGGGAAAGCCTTAAGTATTAATACTTAAGGTTTTTCTTTTTGGTTGAAGTCTATAATAATTATTTTGAATTAACAAGATAATTTATTAGACAATAGATTGAATAAACATAAAAGTAGATAACGATATAAAAATTTTAAATTGTAAATTATCAAAATACGTTAAAAAATATAAAAAGTGTGGTAAAATAGTTAAGAATGTGGAATAGAAATGGATTTAAATAAATTTCGATAATAAATAAAAGTAAAGATAATATAAAAATAGGAGTTAGAAAATATGGTTATTCAGTGGTTTCCAGGGCATATGGCCAAGGCAACAAGAGAAGTAAAAGAAAAATTGAAACTTGTAGATATAGTTTTTGAATTAGTTGATGCAAGATGTCCATTATCGTCTCATAATATGTATTTAGATGAAGTGGTAAAAGATAAAAAGAAAATAATTATTTTTAATAAAATTGATTTATGTGATAGAAAAGAAACAGCAAAATGGAAAGGTTATTTTGAAAAAAAAGGTTATACAGTAGTTTATACGGATTCTAAAAATAGTAATAATTTAAATAAAGTAATTGAAAAAGCAAAAGAAGAGCTTGCTGAAAAAATTGCCCGTCAAGAAGCTAAAGGAATTAAACCTAGAGCAATTCGTTCTATGGTTATAGGAGTGCCTAATGTAGGGAAATCTACTTTTATAAATAAACTTATAAAAAAAAATGTAGCGAATACCGCTAATAAACCAGGAGTTACAAAAAAACAACAATGGTTAAAACTTAACAAAGACATAGAACTTTTGGATACACCAGGTATACTTATGCCGAAATTTGATAATCAGGAAATCGGGAAAAAACTTAGTTTAGCTGGATCTATAAAAGATGATATTACACCACTTGATGATGTAAGTTTGTATTTATTAGAAGTTTTGAAGATGAATTATTTAGAAAATCTAAATAACTTATATAAAATTAATATAGTGAAAGAAGATGAGAATGTATTTATAATGGAAAAAATTGCCGAAAAAAGATTCAAAAAAATTGGTGGCGATTATGACTATGATTCAACAATTAAACTCTTAATTCAAGATTTTAGAACACAAAAATTTGGTTTAATTACGTTGGATAACTATTCTGAAATGGTAGAAGGTGTTTAATGATTATGAAAATCAGTGAAGTTAAAGAATTTTTAGAACAAGAAACTCCTGATAAAGATATTTTATTAAAATTGCGTACTGATGAGCGTGTTGGTGTCCAAAAATTAGTAGAAAGCTATGATAAAAGACAAGAAAAAAAATTTTTTTATAAAAAAGAGTATGAAAAAAAATCATTTTATGAAAATAAATGTTATAATAGAGGATGTAAATATATTTGTGGAATAGATGAAGTAGGACGTGGACCTTTGGCTGGGCCAGTAGTAGCAGCTGCTGTGATTTTAAAAAAAGATAGTTATTTTGAAGGATTAAACGATTCGAAAAAATTATCGAAAAAAAAACGTGAAGAACTTTTTGAGCAAATTACAAAAGAAGCAGTGGCTTATTCTATATGTGAAGTAGATAATATTGAAATTGAGAAGTATAATATTTATAATGCAGCTCGTATAGCCATGATGAGAGCGGTGGAAAAATTAGATATAAAACCAGATTTTCTTTTAATAGATGCGATGCCATTTGAAAATTATTCAATTCCAAATTTTAGTATGATAAAAGGGGACGAGAAAAGTGTTTCTATAGCAGCAGCATCGGTTGTAGCAAAAGTTTATAGAGATAATCTTATGGAAAAATATGCCAAAGAATACCCTTATTATGATTTTGAAAATAATGCAGGATATGGTACTAAAAAACATCTGGATGCTTTGGAAAAATATGGAGTTTCACCTATTCACAGAAGAGATTTTGAACCAATTAAGTCAATAATTAAAGGAGGAAAAAATGAACAATACTAAAAGTAGTGGAAGTAGGACTAAAAATATAAAAAGTAATACTAATAAAAATAAAAGAACTACTGTTCAATTAAAGAAAAAAAATGCTAATGGGCAAATGATAGCACAAAAAAAAGGTAATGCCGATAACAAAAAGATGATTGCTAATAAAAAGCAAAATAAAAAGAATATATCAAAAATTAAAATCACACCTTTAGGTGGAGTGGAAGAAGTTGCTAAAAATATGTATATGGTGGAAGTGGCTGATGAGATTTTCATTTTAGATGCAGGGCTTATGTTCCCAGAAACTGAAATGATAGGTATTGATGCTGTAATCCCAGATATAAGTTATGTAGTTAGAAATAAGCAAAAAGTAAAAGGAATTTTCTTATCAAATGGTCATGTAAGTTCAATGGGAGCAGTGCCATATATTATTGATAAATTAAAATGTCCAGTTTATGGTTCTAAACTAACTATAGATTTATTAAAAAATCATTTGAAGCAACTTGGTATTAAGAGAAGAATTAAATTTTATTATGTGAAAGAAAATAATAAATACGAATTTAATAATGCGAATATTACATTTTTCAAAACAACATATTCTATGCCTGATTCACTGGGAATTTGTATAGCTACTAGCCAAGGTAATGTTGTTTATACTGGAGAGTTCAAGTTTGATCAATCTGTAAATAAAGAATATAAGTCTGATATACTGAAAATCAGTACATTAGGTCAAAAAGGTGTCTTGGCACTTTTGAGTGATTCAAGTAACGCAAATGTTAGTGGTTATAATGTTCCGGAAAATGAAGCAGCTGAACAAATTGATAATGCATTTTATCAAGCAAATAAGAGAATTATTGTTACTTGTTATGCTTCTAACTTCTTAACTATTTCTCATATAGTAAGAGCAGCCTTGGCACAAAATAGAAAAATTTTACTTTTAGGACAAGCTATTCAAGGCTCAATAAGTAGTGCAAGAAATATGAAATATTTAGATATAGAAGATAGTAACTTAATTAATATAGAAGATTTGAAAAATTATCCACAAAATGAAATTTGCATTTTATCTTCAGGGGAGCAAGGTGAACCTATTGAAGCTATGAAAAATATAGCAGAGAAAAGAATAGCAAATATCCAGATTGAAGATGGTGATACTATTATGATAGCAGCGACACCTTCACCAAATATGGAAGTGATGTTGTCACAGACGTTAAACTTATTAGTGAAACTAGGTGCTAATGTTGTAACAGCATCAAAACGACTTCATGCAGCAAGCCATGCAACAAGAGAAGAATTAAAAATGATGTTGAATATGCTTATGCCAAAATATTTTATTCCTGTGCAAGGAGAATTTAGAAATCTTAGAAAGCATGCAGAAATTGCACATGAAACTGGTGTTGCAAAAGAAAATATTCATATTTTAGAAAAAGGTAGTACACTAGAAATTAGTGGAAATAGAACTAAAGTGCTTCGAAACAACATTCCTATAGGAAATGTTCTTGTTGATGGACGAGGAATCGGAGATGTAGAAGATAGTGTACTAAAAGATAGAAAATTATTATCAAATGATGGAATTTTTGTTGCTTCATATGCGATAAGTAAAAAGGAAAAGACTTTGGTAGGTAGACCATGTATTCAAACAAAAGGGTTTGTCTATGTGAAAAAAAGTATGGAGCTTATAAAAGAAGCAGAAGAAAAAGTAATAGAGTATATTGAAAGTAACCCTATTAAAAACATAAGAGAATGTTCAGCCATAAAATCGGAGATAAGAAGTATGTTATCAAGTTTATTATATGATAATACAAAAAGAAAACCTATAATAATAGTAAATTTTTCATTGGTTTAATCGATAAAGATTTTACATTATGGGTCTAACAGGAGCGGGAAGATAAACTGAAATTTTAAGATTTATTGTTTTCCTGCTCTTAGTATTTAAGTAAGAAATTGAGGTGAGAAAATGTCTAAAGTTATTGCTCATATTGATATGAATTGTTTTTATGCTAGCGTAGAAGAAAAGTATAACCCAGAATTAAAGGGAAAGCCACTTGCTATTGCTGGCGAAGTAAAAACTAGACATGGAATAATAGTAACCTCAAATTATGAGGCAAGAAATTATGGTATAAAGACTACGATGAGAGTAGGAGATGCTAGGAAACTTTGCCCAAATTTAAAAGTATTGCACCCTGATTTTGAAAAATATCAAAAAGAATCTAAAAGAATTTTTGATTTGGTAAGAGAGTACACACAAAAAATAGAAATAGTTTCTATTGATGAAGCCTATATTGATTTAAGTGATTTAGATGAGCCAATAAAAGTTATCGCAACTATTCAAAAACGCATATACAAACAACTAGGAATGCCGTCGAGTGTGGGTGTATCTTTTAATAAATTTTTTGCAAAAATGGGCTCAGACTTAAAAAAACCTTTAGGCTTTTCTATAATAAATAAAAAAAACTATCAAGAAATTCTTTGGAAAATGGATGTTGGAGAAATGCATGGTTGTGGAAAAGCAGCAACAAAAAAATTAAAAAAACTTGGAATTGAAACTATAGGTGATATTGCAAAAGCTAATGAAGTGATATTACACAGTGTTTTGGGGATTCAAGGATTAAGGCTTAAAAATCGTGCTAACGGAGAAGACAATAGAGAATTAAAGTATACTATAGATAGAAAATCAATAGGGAATTCAAAAACTTTCGCCAAAGATTTGTTAGATGAAGATGATATTTTTAAAGAAATTAAAAAGTTAAGTGAGAAAGTTAGTGAACGTGCTAAAACACGAGATTATGTTGGAAATAATATTTCTATTATGATAAAATTTAATGATTTTAAGACAATTACTCGTTCAAAAAAAATAACGGAATATATAAATAATTCTAATGAAATCTTTAATAATGCATGGGAACTTGTTTTGGATAATTATGATTTTACTCAAGGTGTAAGATTACTTGGTGTATCACTAAATGATATAAAAAAGGAAAAAGAACTAAAGGTTCAGTTAGACATTTTTGATAAAAAGGATTATAGGCAAGAAGAAAAATTAAGAAAGTTATCTAAAAAATTAAAAGCAGAATTTGGGGATAAAATTATAACAGATTTTGATAATTTCGATTCAAAAACGAAGAAAACAATAATTACAACTAGTTTTAGTAAAGATTTTTTGGATTAAAATATTTTTTATTGAAGAGTTATAGAAGTTGCTAAATTTTTAATTTTATAATTTAAGATATAATAAAGAGAGTAAGGTAAAAATTTCATAGTATAAAAGTATAATATATAGTTTTAATTCAAATTAGTTTAACAAAGATGTTTTTTAATATAGATCTAAAAGGAGAAATAATGTTAGCTATAAACAGAAGATTAAAGTTGGTAGCAAGTTTTGTGAAAGATAGAAGGCTTGCTGATATTGGAAGTGATCATGCATATTTACCAATTTATTTAGCAAAAAAAAATAAAATAGATTTTGCTGTGGCTGGGGAAATAGTTGAAGGACCACATAAGGTTTCTATAAAAAATGTGAAAGAGGAATCTTTGAGTAATATAATAGAATGTCGTAAGGCTGCAGGTTTAGATGCTATTGAATTAGAGGATAATATAGAAGTTATTACTATTTGTGGCATGGGAGGTAAATTAATTGCAGAAATATTAGAAAAAGGAAAAGATAAACTTTTAAACAAACCTAATTTAATATTACAACCTAATGTAGGAGAAAACTTTGTAAGAAGAAAATTACAAGAGTTAGGTTATAAAATAATTGAAGAAGAAATAATTGAGGAAGATGGACATATTTATGAAATAATAGTTGCATGTTCTGGTGAAATGAAATTGACGGAAGACGAAAAAAATTTCGGAAAATTTCTTCTTAATAAAAAATCAGAATTATTTATAAAAAAACAAAAACTAGAGCAAGGTAAGATAAAATATATTTTATCTCAATTAGAAAAAGCAAATGAGATACAGAGTGATAAAGTAGAAAAATTAAAATTACAGTATAAAAAAATCGAAGATATAATTTCGCAATAAAAAATAAAATTTCTTATCAAAAAGATATGTATAGTAGAAGTTTATTATATAAAAATATAAATAAATGATTTAATATAAAGTGTTAGGAGGGGAAAAATGTTACAGACTTTACAGAATGATCAAGATGCAAAAAAACTTTTGAATTTTAGTGTGAAAATGGCAAGAAGTATGCTAGCATATGGTGCAGAAGTTTATAGGGTTGAAGATACAATAAATAGAATTTATAAATCTTTTGATAATATAAAAGCAGCAAATAGTTTAGTTACATATAATTTTGTTATTGTTTCATTTATTTATGATGATACAAATTATACAACTATGCGTAGAGTCGTGTTAGGAGAAAAAAATTTAGAAAAAATTTCTCTTATAAATGATTTATCTAGAAAAATGGTAATGGGTGGATGTTCTTTGGAGTATGCTTTTAAACGATTAAAAGAAATAAAAAACAAAGAAAGATATTCAAATTGGGTGGCCATTCCTTCATTGGTTATGTCAGCACCGTTTTTTGCAATAATGTTTGGAGGAACATTTAGAGATAGTATTTATGCATTTATAGTAATGGCTGTTCAAGCTACATTTCTCATTATTGCAAATAAATACAAAATAATATATTTTTTGAGTAACTTTTTGGGGGCTTTTATAGCAACGGTATTAGTAATGACATTAGCAAAATTTTTTATTATTCAAAATCCTGTGAGTATTATTATTGTTAGTTTAATGCCTCTTGTTCCAGGTGTACAGATAACAAATTCTGTTCGAGATTTTATGGCAGGTGATTATTTATCAGGAATAATAGGTGTTCAAGCCGCAGTTTTTGTTTCAACAGCAATAGCACTGGGTGTAGTATTAGGCTTAAAGATAGTTTAAGAAGCGTAACTTAATGAGGCAGATTATACTTCAAAGATTACGCTCTTTATCTAGATAACTATTATTCCATAAAGAAGATGGAGTAGAAATAAAAAATGTAGTTTTCACTACAACGTTATTATACGAGGAGGCAAAATGGAATATAATATTTATATACAATTTATGGCAGGTTTTATTGTAACATTTGCATTTGCAATATTTTTTAATGCTCCTAAAAAATCTATATTAAGTTGTTCGATGATAGGTGCAGTTGGATGGTTGGTTTATGTTTTGACAAATATTCTCACTGATGTAGTTGTAGGAAGTTTTTTAGGTGCACTTAGTGTAGGATTACTTTCAACAAATGCTTCAAAAATTTTAAAAATGCCAGCGACAATTTTTATTTATACAGGGATAATTCCATTAGTACCAGGATACGGTATGTATAATACAATGCAAAATCTAGTTACAAAAAATTATAATATAGCTTTAAAAGTTGGTTTAGAAACAATTTTGCAAGCAGGAGCAATAGCGATGGGAATTTTGCTTGCATCTGTTTTTTCTGATTCAATAAAGAGGGTAAAAATTCAAAGAAAAAAATAAGTGTTTAGTTCTATAAATTGTAAATTTATGGAGCTAATCTTTTTTTTGTGGTAAAATATTTTGAGAATATATTTTAATTTATAAACTATTTTTAATAAAATAAAAAGTTGGTGATAGTGAGAAATAATAAATGACTAAAATAGTTTATGAAAATTTAGTAATTTTATAGTAAAGTGAGAGAAAATGATGAAAGAGTTATTTAAAAGGAAAGAAAAATTTTCGATAAGAAAATTTACTATAGGAATAGCTTCTGTAATGATAGGTGCTAGTTTTATAGTAGGAAGTGAAAAAGAAGTTAAAGCGGAAGATGTTAAGACAATACAAAAAAATGTAGAGGTACATTATGTAGTAGAAAGTGATTTAACGGATGCTGAAAAAGCAACATTAAAAACTTTTGAAGAAAATCAGGTAGTAGACGAAGACGTAGAAGCGTACTATTATGTATATAAGGCACAAGAAGGAAATAAAACTTCAGTATTACCGAATACAGGTAATACTCCAGCAAAAGGAGTTGTTGTAGTAGGTGCTACATTAATGGTATTAGCGTTATTTGTTTCCAAAAGAAAAAATAAAGTTTTAACAGTGATAGCATTTGCAATAGGAACAAGTGGATTATTAGGAACAACAGTTTTAGCAAATAATAATTTTGAGAGATTTTTTGAGAATATTAAGGTAAGTGTGGGAGGAAAAATTCCGATACCAAGACAAATAAACGGCTATACATTTACGGGACATTATTTTACAAAAAATAGAGAAGAAATTAAAACAACTGAATTAGAAAAAATAGATGATACAATAAAACAAGTAGAAACGGAAAAATCAACAAAATTACAAAAAATAACTGAAACAACAAAAGAAGAAGTGGATAAGGAAATAAAACAAACTGAAGCAGAAAAGACGGATATAACTAAACCAGCTGAATCAAATAAATTAGATGAATTAGAAAAAGATGAAGAAACAGAAAAATCTGAATCTGAGAAATTGGTATTTACTACACAAACTGAAGATGAAAAACAAGCACAACAAGAAAACAATCCAAGTATAGAAGTAAAAGAAACGGAAGTAGTAACAGAAATTCCATTTAAAACAATAGAAAAAGATGATCCAACCATTCCCCAAGGTCAAATTAGAGTAATTAAAGAAGGTATAGATGGAAGAAAAGTCACAAAAGAACGACAATTTCTAAATGGTAGTGAAGTAGTATATAAAGAAACGGTGGTTGTAGAAAATACATTAGCAACTGATAAGGTTATTTTAATAGGGACGAAACCAGTATTTACCGTACAGTCAAAAGATGGTAATCAGTTGAAACAAGAGTTGAATCCAACTATAGAAGTAAAGGATATTGATAAAAAGGAAATAGAAATTCCATTTGAAACAAAAACTAAAAAAACGGCTACTCTTTATGTAGGAGAAACCAAAGTTGAAAAAACTGGAATAAAAGGAAGAAAAGTTATAAAAGAACGACAATTTATTAGTGATGGAAAAATACAATATACAGAAGAAATAGTAGAAAATATTGATCCAATAACAGAGGTAATTTTGGTAGGAACAAAACCAGTGGAAGGAGTAAGAGTTGAAACTAGAAAAGAAGAAATTCCAGTTTCTACAAAAGAAGAAGAGGATGCTACAAAATATGTAGGGGATAATGAAATCCAAGAAGGTAGCGTTGGAGAAAAAGAAATTACAACAACTTATAAAACTGTAAAAGGTAAAAAAACAGAAGAGATAATCTCGGTAGAAGAAAAGGTAATAAGAGAACCTAAAGATAAAATAATTAAAAAAGGTACAAAACCAATAGAAGCTACTGAAGAAGAAAAAGAAATGCAAGTCATAAAGTATACGACAAGAAAAGAAAATGATGACACTCTTCAAAAAGGAAAAGAAGAAATAAAACAACAAGGTGTAGATGGGGAAAAAGAAATTACTAAAATCTATAAGACCATAAAAGGTATTCGACAAGAAAATCCAGCTATAGAAGAAAAACTGATAAAAGATCCTATTGAAGAAATAATAAGAGTCGGAACTAAAGAAGAACAAAAAATAAATAAAGAAAAATTACAAGTTTTGTCAACAGAAGCAGAAGAATTAAATGAAGATAATTATACAGCAGAAAGCTACAAAATATTAAATGAAAAATTAAAAGAAGCAAAAGATATATTACAAAATCCAGATGCTACACAAGAACAAGTAGATAAAGTGTTAAAAATTTTGCAAACTGCAAAAGATGGATTAGAAGTATTTGTTCCATTAAGAAAACCAATATTGACAGTAGAATCTGTAACGCCAGACGATTTAGGTAAAGCAATTAGTTTAGTGTATAATTTAGTTGATGATAATAATTCATTCCAGTCTTCGAAAATAAAAGTATACAGTGGAGACAAGTTAGTTAAGGCAGTAGAATTTAATCCAAAAAATTCTACGACGGTAAAACTGGATAATCTTGATAGAGATGTGACTTACACTCTTGTTACTGAACAAACATATACTGATGGAAGAAAAAATAATACAGAAGATATAAAAGATACTCGTCAAGTAACTTTAACTTTGAAAAAGATTCAATTAGCAGATGTCATCTCAACAGAGGTATATAAAGTTGAAAATGGAAAGACAGAGCTTGTGACAGGTTTAGTATCTAAGCCAATAGATTTAAGTAATTATTATGTAAAATTTAAGCGAAAAAATCATAAAGATGTTCTATTACCAGTATCGGAAATAACAGAGAATAATAGTAACTTTGATATAAAAGTTATTAGCCCACAATTGGTTCATGTGGAAAATAATACTTTTGCAGAAGGAATACATATTATATTAGATAAAGTTCAAACATATCCTAATGCATATACACAATTTGACAAATTAATTGATGCAGTTAAAAAAAATCCAGCAGGAACTTTTGAAATTGGTTCAAATTTGGTTGCGAACACTTTAGGGGATAGTGAACAATCTTATATTGCAAATTTTACAGGAGTTTTAGAAAGTGCAGATGATAGTAAAGTATTTACTATTAGCAACTTGAATAAGCCTTTATTTAATACTTTACAAAATTCAACAATAAAAAATATTAATCTTAATGTAAACATTAATACGGCAAAAGCTGCTGGATTGGCATTAAAAGCAACGAATTCAAATATAAATAATGTTCATGTTAAAGGTGATATAACTGCTACATCAGAATTAGCAGGGCTGGTGTTGACGGTCGAAGGAAATAATTCAAAATTAGAAAATATAAGTGTAGAAGGGAACCTTTCTTTAGATAAAAAACAACTTTATGAAAATATGGTAAGTGGGGGAGTTATTTCGGTAATAAATGGTGGTACTTTAACAAAAGTATCAACAGATATCCAATATTCAGTAAAAGGTTCTTCTTCATTTGCTAGTAAATATGTTGGTGGAATAGTTGGACAATTAGGTATGAACTCAACAGTAAATAAAGCTGTGGCTAAAGGAACTATAAATATATCTGGATTGGCAACAGGGGCAAGTGTTGGAGCGATAGTAGGTGCTAATGCAGGAGTGGTAAGCGATGGAATAAATGAGTTTAGTGGTAATAATTCTCAAAGTTTTGGTATAAATAGTCCTTTTGCAACACCTGCAAAAAATATAAATATTTCTGAAAAAGTTGCTAATAATGCAAAACTAACAGATGCTAAAGTTATTACAAATTCAGAAGTAGAAAAATTAATAACAGAGTGGCAAATAAAATCTACTAATAGCACTTCAACAAATAAAGAAATTACTACAAAATATGAAATTATAGATTACACAACTTTACAAAATGCACAAGTTGGTAGAAAGATTGCTTATGAAAATACTTCTAAACTGTTACCGTTTTATGATCAAGAGACAATAGTAAAATATGGGAATAAAATTTCTAATAGTAGTAATTTAGCAACTAAGGAAATTATTTCTATAGTAAGTTTATCAAAAGGTAATGTTGTGAATGTAACAGATAAAAATACTGATGAAGTGGATCAAATTTTTGTACATTACAAAGATGGAACTGGAGAAAAAATAAATGTAAAACTACTAGGTTCTTATCAAGATACCAATGTATTTGAATATGATTTAGGAGAGGGTTTGCTATACACTCCAGAACAATTTATTACTCCACATAACGATATAGTAAATCAAGTTTTACAAAGTTATAAAGTTATAAGTTTTGACTCTAATGAAATGCATAAAGCGGTGAATAAACCATCGGATAAAAAAATGGAAGATTTGTATTGGCAAAGTAGCTTTGAAGAAGTTAAAGCTAATATTAATAATTATTTAAATGATTTAATAACAAATGATATTGTACTTGGAAATAGTGAAGCTATAAATAAATCTATTATCGAAAAATTCATTTCTAAAAAATTACAAATTATAACAGGATTATCCTATTTATCACGTTTATATGATATTAAATATGGAGAGTTATCTTTAAAAAATATAATGCTGTATAACCCAAATTTCTATGGCCAAAAACAAGATGTAGTAAGTTGGTTAGAAAGTATTGCAAACCTTGGCTATGAGGTATTGAAGGTTAATAATAATATTGATGCATATGAAAAAGAATTGGCAAAAATGTCAGAGACTAGTAATGTAATTAGTTTCTCAGAAAAAAATCGTAAATTATTTTTACCAAACAAACAGACAAATGAATGGTACAAGAATTCTATAAAAGCGAGTGTTTATGAAGTAAAATCAAAACAACTACCAAATGAAGATGTTAGTTTGTATTACTGGTTAAGTAATCAAAAGCACTTCAACAAATATTTATTACCATTATTAAACCTACGTGACGATAGTATGTTTATAACAACGAATATGAGTTTTGTATCTTTTGGTATTAAAGATCGTTATTTAGAAGATAAAAAATTAAAAACTAATAATCCAACTAAATACAAAGAAGAAATAGCAAAAGTAGAAAAATTGGTTCAAAACTATGCTAATCGTTGGGCAAGTTTTGTTGATATGTGGTATGGAATTGTTGATGATAGTGTTAAATCAAAATTGGTTCATTCTGAAATTAGTTTGTTTGATGGTTTCCAATTTGGAAAAAATCAAGAGGGTTGGTTATCACAATATGATAAACAATATCTAGCGATAGAGGATTTCTTCGGTGCAACAGGTAGTTGGTATGGTTGGGCTAATAAAGGAGCTTCTGCAAAAAGTTCATATCGTACAGATATGAGTTACTATACATTAATGCAGTATGTGGAAGAAGAACTATTAAGCAGTGGAGGAGCTGCAACATTAAGTCATGAATTTACTCATGCGATGGATCAAATAGCGTTGTTTGATGGATATAAACGTCGTCCAGGTCATAGTGGGGAATCATTTGCTTTAGGGTTATTAGAATCTTCTACGAATAAGAATGACTACTACTATGCACTTAATACTATTCAAAATTTCGAAGGAGAGCTAGCAACACACAATCAAACTAATGAAAGATTTAAATCTGCACAAGATTTAGGCGATTATATACGTGGGGTGTTTGATGTAACATATACACTTGATGCTATTGAAGCGGAAAGTATACTAAAATTATCTAAATCAGATCAACGTAACTTCTTTAACAAAGTTAGTTTGGTATATGATAATTCAATTAATGATGTTACTAATGCACGTGATAAAATTAGTGAAATCAACAGTAGTGAATGGAATACTATGAAATTAGAATCTATCGGTGATTTGGTTGAAAATAACTTAGTTGCTGTTGATAAAGCAAATTACATAGTTAAAGAATATGTACGTGATGATTCTAACTATTACTTTATCTCTCTAACATCACCAATTTATTCTGCATTGCAAAATAATACCGGAACAGTAGGTGGTTTACAATTTAGAAAAACAGCGTGGGAACTATTGGCAGAAAAAGGGTGGAAAGATGGATTTATTCCATATGCAACTGATAAATTAGAAAAAGAGGCAAAAATCGAAGGTAAAGTTCTTTCTGACGAATATATTTTTAATAAAATATTTAAAGGAGAATACGTGAACTACACAGAATTCAAGAAAAAAATGTACGAAAAGCGTATTGCTAAAAAAGAACAATTAAAACCAGTTACTATTACTTGGAATAACACTACAACAACTGTTGATAGTTACACTAAACTAAAAGAACTTATTGATAGAGCAGTGGCTATGGATAATACAGAAGTTAAAGCGAGAAGATTATTTCGTTATAGAGCTGAATTAAAACGTGAATTAATAAAAGCCTATCATAAAGTTACAGATGATTTTAAAGAATCAGTTTATAAAAACCAATAGAATAAATTAAAAAAGAAGGAATTTACTTAAAATATCTTACATAGTATGTTAGTACTTAACAAGAAAATAGCAAGGTATAGGTTATATATTCTGATTGTTCTATACATCGATTAGAAAAAGTTATCTTGCTATAGTTAGCAAAACTGAGGTTTTCTTGAGAAGCTATTTCATGTGATTTTTGACTCTCTATTTGTTAAAGTTCTAGGATATAGGTTTGTGTGGGAGTAGCTCAAAAATTATGATTTTACAGAATCAATTTTTTGAGTTACTTCCTCTCCTTTTGTATATTTTGCTGTAACTTTACAGAAATTACGATAATTTTTTTCAAAAAAATTATTGACAAAGAATAAAAGTTATAATATAATATAAAACGTAAGAGATAAATAAAACAAATGCGGGTGTAGTTTAGTGGTAAAACCTCAGTCTTCCAAACTGATGTTGTGAGTTCGATTCTCATCACCCGCTCCATTTTTTTTTAATATAGAAGATTTATCCACAGTAGCTCAGTTGGTAGAGCAATCGGCTGTTAACCGATCGGTCGTAGGTTCGAGTCCTACCTGTGGAGTAAAGTACGGTTGTGTATGCAGCCGTATATTTTTTTGTTTTTAATATAAAATTATTATTATCAAAAAGAAAATTATGTTATAATTATTCATAGTGTTATATACATATTATAGGATAAAGGGAAGTGACTCAAAAGTTGTAATCTCATAGAAATTAATTTTTTAGAGATACCGTGTATGGTTTTTTAGATTTTTAAAAAGATTCGTGTGAAGTGAATTAAAAAATCAATAGATTACTGCATTTGATAAGTAGTGAATTTTGGTATTTTGAGACACCCTTAGTTTAGTTGAAAATTAGTTATTTTTAATCATAATAAATAAGAAGTTTAAATTTAAATAGAATAATAGGAGAATAGCATGTTTTTAGATGAGGTAAAAATTTTCGTCAGATCAGGTGATGGTGGAAATGGTTTAGTAGCATTCAGAAGAGAAAAGTACGTCCCAAAAGGAGGACCAGCTGGAGGCGATGGTGGGCGAGGAGCTAATGTTGTCTTTATCGTAGATGAGGGCTTAAGAACTTTTATGGACTATCGTTATCAGAAGAAATTCGTTGCGCCAAATGGTGAAAATGGAATGAGCAAAGGTATGCATGGAAGAAAATCAAAGGATTTATATTTAAAAGTACCACCTGGAACTGTTATTAGAGATACTGATACTGGAGAAGTTTTGGCTGATCTTGTTGAGCATAATCAAGAGGTTGTAGTTGCTCGTGGAGGACGTGGAGGACGTGGTAATTGCCGTTTTGCGACACCATCAAATCCTGCACCAGAAATCGCAGAAAATGGTGAACCAGGAGAAGAAAGAAATCTGACTCTTGAACTAAAACTTATGGCAGATGTGGGATTAGTTGGATTCCCATCAGTAGGAAAATCAACATTATTGTCAATAACGTCAAAAGCCAAACCAAAAATTGCAGATTATCATTTCACAACTTTAGCACCTAATCTTGGAGTTGTAGAAACAAAAGATAATAGAAGTTTTGTTATGGCTGATCTTCCTGGATTAATAGAAGGTGCTAGCCAAGGTGTAGGTCTTGGGCATCAATTTTTACGTCATATCGAAAGAACAAAAGTTATTGTTCACATAATTGATATGTCAGCAACGGATGGACGTGATCCTTATGAAGACTATAAGATTATTAATCAAGAATTATTAGAATATAATATGCGACTTTTAGAACGTCCTCAAGTAGTTGTAGCTAATAAAATGGATATTCCAGTTGCATCGGAAAATCTTGAACACTTCAAAAATAAATTAAAAGAAGATGGTGAAGAAGTTGAGATAGTAGAAATTTCTGCTTTTACCAGAACGAACATTGATAATTTGCTTTATAAAGTAGGTGATATATTAGATAGTACAGATCCAAATACATTATACGAACTTGATACAGAAGAAGAAACTATGGAGAATAGAGTACTTTATAAACATAAACCTAAAGATGAGACGTTCAAGATTACAAGAGACGATACGGGAGCATATGTGGTTAGTGGACCAGGAATAGAGCGTGCGTTCTTGATGACTGATTTTAATCGGGATGCTTCTATAAGAAGATTTGCTCAACAAATGAGATCAATGGGTGTAGATGATGCACTTCGTGAACGTGGATGTAAAAATGGAGATATAGTTAAAATTCTTAAAGGTGAATTTGAATTCGTAGAGTAGGAGATTAATTATGGATAAAGAAAAAGTATATTATATAATTAGGGAAGATGTTTTGCCTGAAGCCGTGAAAAAAACTTTAATTATGAAAAAGGCATTAGAGGCTGATCCAAAATTATCAATTTTAGAAGCATCAAAAAGATTTGACTTAAGTAGAAGTGCTTTTTATAAGTATAAAGATACAATATTTCCGATTCAGGATGTAAAAACACAATCAATTTTATCATTGTCTATTGATGTTGATGATATTCCAGGAATTCTTGGGAAAATACTAGCAGTTGTTAATGAAGAAAAATGTAGTGTATTGACTATTCATCAAACAGTACCAATAAATTCACGAGCGACAATTATTATTTCATTAGAAGTAGACTCAGAACATACAAATATAGAAAAGTTGAATACAAGAATAAAAAATCTTGAATTTATAAATTCTGTGAAAGTAATAGGAGTTAGTATGTAAATTCAAAATTCCTTTAATTGGAAATAATAAATTTTAATATATAAAATATAAAAGTAGGAGAATAGTAGGAGGAAAAATATTTCCTATTACTATCCTCTTATTTTATTAAGAAAGGTTATTGTATGGAAAAAAATGATATATTTATAGGACGTGTCATTGATTATACTCATGATGGACTTGGAATTGTTAAGATTGATAACTTCCCAATATTTATTGAAGATGTTATTGAGGATGAGATAATTGAATTTAAAATAATTAAGATGAAAAAAAATCTTGGGTATGGAAAAGTTTTGAATATACTAGAGTTTTCTACCAAAAGAGTAGAAGGAATTTCTAAAACATCTGGAGCAAATCTTGTTCATATGAATTATGAAGAACAGCTTAGATTTAAAACTAAAAAAGTTCAAAATATTATGAATAAAACTTTAGGAAAAGATAATGTAAAAGTATTGGATACATTAGGTATGAAAAATAGCTATCATTATCGTAATAAATCAGTAATACCTGTTCAAAAATATAACAATGAAGTAAGATTGGGATATTATAAACCACGTTCTCATGATGTGATAAATATAGAAAAGTGTTTTATACAATATGATGAACACAATAAGCTGATGAATGATATTCGTAAGGTAATAGAAGACCTAAATTTATCAATTTATGATGAAAAAAAACACACAGGTTCGCTAAGACATATTATGTTTAGAACAAACTCTACTAAAACAGAAATTATGGTTGGACTGATTGTTAATGATAGGATTTCTAATATAGATGAATTCATCAAAAAAATATCATGTCTTGATAATAGAATAGTAAGTATAATGTTGAATATTAATAATAAAAAGACTAATGTAATTTTTGGAGATCAAACTGAAAAACTCTACGGAGAAGATTACATAACGGATACGTTAGATGGGATAAAATTTAAAATCTCATTACGTTCTTTTTATCAAGTGAACCCTGTTCAAACGGAAGTTCTTTATAATAAAGCATTAGAACTAGCGGATCTAAGAAAAGAAGATATAATAATTGATGCATATTGCGGGATTGGAACGATTAGTCTTTTTGCAGCACAAAGAGTGAAAAAAGTATATGGTATAGAAATAGTAGAAGCGGCAATAAAAGACGCTAAAGAAAATGCGAAAAGAAATAATGTGGAAAATGTAGAGTTTTTATTGGGAAAAAGTGAAGAAGTTATAAAAAGTTTAATAACAAAAAATGAGAAAATTGATGCAGTAATAGTTGATCCACCACGAAAAGGATGTGAAGAAAGTTTCTTGCGAGATTTGGCAGAGATGAATATAAATAAGATAGTTTACGTAAGCTGTAATCCAGCTACTTTGGCACGTGATATGGAAGTTATGCGAACATTAGGTTATAAACTAAATGAAGTTCAACCAGTAGATATGTTTCCAGGGACATATCATGTTGAGACGGTAGCACTTTTGTCCAAACTTAATGTCGATAAGCATATAAATGTTGAAATAGAGCTGGATGAGCTGGATTTGACAAGTGCGGAGAGTAAGGCAACATATGCTCAAATTAAGACATATATATTAGAAAAATTTGGTTTAAAAGTTTCAACACTATATATTGCTCAGATAAAAAAGAAATGCGGAATTAAATTGAGGGAGCATTATAATAAGTCAAAAAAGGAAAAACAAGTTATTCCACAGTGTACACCTGAGAAAGAAGAAGCTATCATGGATGCTTTAAAACACTTCAAAATGATTTAAGAGAAAGGAGATGTATTATATGAGGTGGATATTAAAGATAATTTTGTTTCCAATAATATTACTTCTATCAATACTAATTTCTTTTCTAAAATTCATAATCAGTGTTAGCGGAATGATTTTAGGAATATTATCATTCTTAGTGGCATTAGGTTCGATTGCAGCACTTATACAAAAAGACATAATGACCTTTATTCAGGTACTGATAATAGCATTTTTGATAAGTCCTTATGGACTACCTAAAATAGCATTATGGGCTACAGCATATATTGAATTTGCAAGAGATAGATTGAAAGAAATATAAAGAAACTAATGAGGTGATAGATAAAATACTATCACCTTTTTTCATGCCAAAAATCAAAAAAGAAAGGAGGAAGATGATGTGAATATGTATTTATTTGATGAACAACCTATTATCGCAAATAAAACATTGGCAAGAGCATTAGGGTTAAATGAAGCCTTAGTATTGCAACAGATCAACTATTGGATTGAGATAAATAAGAAGTCCGGTAAAAACTATCATGACGAGAAATATTGGACATACAATTCTATAAGAGCATGGCAAGAAAAAGACTTCGACTATATGAGTGTTGATACAGTAAAAAGAACTTTTGCTAAGCTCGAAAAGGCGGGGTATCTTTTGATAGGAAACTATAATAAAGATCCAAGAGATAAAACAAAATGGTACACGATAAATGATGAAAAATTAGAAGAATTATATCTTGAGCTGAACAAGAAAAAGCTGGAGCATGAAAGAAAAATTTTAGAGAAAGAAAGTCGAAATACTATGCACAATGCATTAGGGCAAAATGCACTAATGGAAGAGTGCAAAATGCACCAATGCAATGACGCATATAGCACCGATGCATTTGATGAAAATCTACCAATGCATTATGGCAGCTTGCATGAACCATTACCAGAGATTACTACAAATAATTCATCAAAGATTTCTTCAGAGAGTTCCTCCCACCTACCCATCCATGAACATAAAGATTTGTATATGATGGGCGGATTGGAGGGAGGTAATAAAAAAATAAAATCATATCAATCCTGTTTAGAAGAACTTAGAGAAAGTACAGGATATAATGAACATATGGAGTTAGGAAATAAGATTATTGCACGAACATATGATGAAATTATTAGAGTTTTAGCTGATGTAATGATATTAAATGCAGATGATACAGTTACTATCAATCAAACAAAGTTACCCGCATATATAGTTCAAGAGAGATTTAGAAGTTTAGATTCATCACACATGGAGTATCTTGTAAATGCTTTATCAGAGAATGAAGCTAAAATAAGAAATGTTAGAGCATTTATTTTAACAGCAGCATATAATGCACCAAGTAATATGGATGCTTATTATACAGCCCTTGTTAGTTATGATATGAGGGAAGGAGGTTACTGATGATAAATGAAGAAATTTCTAATAGAGTAGTTAATATTGAAGTTAATGTCTTAAAGGCAACATATCAAGAGATACTAAATCATATCAATAAATTACATCAACAATCAAAGCAATATGGAAGTTTAGGAAAATTAGTTAAAGCTGAAGGCAATGAAGTAAAGCTAAAAAATATGGTAAAAAAAGGACAGCTTGAAGAAATTCCGGTTGAAGAAGCAGAGCTTAAGGAACTAAAAAAGAGCTGAACAGATACGGTGTTAAGTTTTCGGTAATGAAAGATAAGGAGACAGGTAAACACTCGGTATTCTTTCAGGCTAAAGATATGAAAGTCATGGACAAAGCCTTTAAGTACGCTCTTTCAGAATCAGAAAAGAAAACGGAAAGGAAAGAATCTATCCATAAGAATATTGAGAAATTCAAGGAGATGGCAAAAGACACTATCACTAAAGACAAAGTTAAGAATAAGCAAAAGGAGCAGAGCTTATGAGTAATTTAAGAACATTTGAAAATATGAAATTCGGGAAACTCACTGTAATTGAAAAAGACGGTGAGTTTTTCTTTATTGGAAATGAAATCGCAGAATTGCTTGGTTACAGCAATTATAGAAAAGTGGTTATGGTTCATGTAGATGAAGAAGATAAGCTGCGTTCCCAAATCGGGTACGCAGGTCAAATGAGGGAAGTAACCTTAATCAATGAGTCAGGAGTATATTCTCTTATCCTCTCTTCCAAGCTGCCACAGGCGAAAGAGTTTAAGCGTTGGGTTACAAAAGATGTGCTTCCGAGCATTCGCAAAAACGGCGGATATATCAAAAATCAAGAGAATTTATCAAAAGAAGAGATACTTGCTAATGCGGTGCTTCTTGCCAATAATCTCATTGCAGAAAAGGAGAAGGTGATTGGGGATTTAGAACCGAAAGCCGAGTATTTCGATGAACTGATGGATAATAACTTGCTTACTAATTTCAGAAATACAGCAAAGGAGCTTCATATTCCGCAGAAAGTGTTCATTCAGTTTCTAATAGATAAGGAGCTTATTTACAGGGATAAGAAAAACAGGCTCCTTCCTTACGCCAAGAACAACAAGGGATATTTTGAAATTAAGGAATGGTGTAGAAACGATAATGATGCAGTAGGTATTCAAACCTTTGTAACACCTAAAGGCAGGCATTTTCTTTTACTTTTGATAGGGGGTGATGATGCTTATGATGGATAAGATACTAAAAGACATCAAAGGCTTATTCAAAGTGCAAAATAAGGCAAAGTTTCTAAAACAGAACATTCCCTATCTTGCATTTTTATATGTGGGCAATATCTTTTCTCATCATGTAAGAAGCTATGTGGGTGGCGATATAATAGACAAAATCTTTCAAGGGATATTGGAGATTAACACGATGAGCTTTCTTCCAAGTATTCATGTGGCTGACATTCTAATAGGAGTAGGAGTAGCGGCTTTAATTAAATTCATTGTCTATACCAAAGGGAAAAACGCAAAAAAGTTCCGACAGGGGAAAGAGTATGGATCAGCAAGATGGGGAACGAGAAAAGATATAGAGCCATATATGGACGAAAAGTTTCAAAACAATATATTGCTTACTCAAACAGAACGATTAACCATGAATGGCAGACCGGCTAATCCTAAATATGCTCGTAACAAAAATGTTCTTGTCATAGGTGGATCAGGAAGTGGAAAAACAAGGTTTTATGTAAAACCTAACCTCATGCAAATGCACAGCAGCTATTGCGTAACCGATCCGAAAGGAACGATAGTCCTTGAGTGCGGTAAGATGCTTGAAGATAACGGATATGAGATAAAAATTCTAAATACCATCAACTTCAAAAAGAGCATGAAGTACAATCCATTCGCTTACCTTAGAAGTGAAAAAGATATACTCAAATTGGTACAGACAATCATCGCAAACACCAAGGGAGAGGGAGAAAAAGCAGGTGAGGATTTTTGGGTGAAAGCCGAAAAACTCTACTACACAGCCCTTATAGGCTACATTTTCTATGAAGCTCCAAGAGAAGAAAAGAACTTTGCAACTCTACTTGATATGATAGATGCTTCAGAAGTTAGAGAAGATGATGAAACCTATATGAATCCCATTGATAGGTTATTTGAAGCATTGGAAAAGAAAGAACCTACACACTTTGCAGTCAAGCAATATAAAAAGTACAAATTGGCTGCCGGCAAAACAGCGAAATCTATTCTTATATCTTGTGGTGCAAGGCTTGCTCCCTTTGATATTCAGGAACTACGGGAGCTTATGAAAGAAGATGAACTTGAGCTTGATACCCTCGGAGATAGAAAGACAGCCTTATTTGTTATTATCTCTGATACAGATGATACTTTTAACTTTGTGGTATCTATTATGTACTCACAGTTATTTAACCTGCTATGTGATAAGGCTGACGATGTGTATGGAGGAAGATTACCTGTTCATGTAAGATGCCTACTTGATGAGTTTGCAAATATCGGCTTAATTCCAAAGTTTGAAAAGCTCATTGCTACAATCCGTTCCAGAGAAATATCAGCGAGTATAATCCTTCAGGCACAATCTCAGCTAAAAGCGATATATAAGGATAATGCCGATACCATTGTAGGCAACTGTGATAGTACCCTATTTCTTGGCGGAAAGGAAAAGACCACACTTAAGGAGCTATCCGAAACGCTTGGTAAAGAAACCATAGACCTGTATAACACATCAGAAACAAGAAGCAATCAAAAGTCTTTCGGGTTTAACTATCAAAAGACAGGCAAGGAGCTGATGAGCCAAGATGAGATAACGGTTATGGATGGCAGTAAATGTATTTTTCAACTTAGAGGCGTTAGACCTTTTCTATCGGATAAATTCGATATTACAAAGCATAAGAACTATAAGCTTCTTGAAGATTATGACAAGAAGAATTTATTTGACATAGAAAGCTACATGAAGCGAAAAGGAAAAGCAAAACTGAATAGGGATACGGTTGTTACAAGAATGCAGTAAGTCTAAAAAAATAGATTTACTGCTTTTTTCATATCAAAATCAGGAGGCAAAATGATAAGGATAAGAAGTCCCACTTAAAGAAAAAAATAAATAGTAAGAGCATCAGCGATTGGAAAAGTAATAATTCCGGTCGCTTTTTTATTGAAGATGAAGATGGAAAAAGGAGAAATTTTAAATGAAGCAGGAAATGATTAACATCAACGCTAACTTATTGGCAGAGCCGATTTTTTCAAGTTTTGAAAAAGAGGGCGAGGAAGTGGAAGTTGCAAACTTTACGCTTGTAAAAAAGTACGGAAAAGGCAAGGAGTACATTAACTGTGCAGCCTATGGAGAAAAAGTAGAGAAAGCAAAGGACTTTGAAAAAGGTGATTTGATTCATATATTCGGTTACTTTAAGAAGCGTGAAAAAGAGGGAAAGACTTACAAAAACTTTGTAGTGAAGTCATATAACAAGATTGAAAAGAAAGAAGAAAGTGAGGAGGAATAAATTATGGAATTTTTTACACAGGCGGTAAATGTATTAAAAATTTTGGTTATGGCAGTAGGAGCAGGACTTGGAGCATGGGGCGTTATCAACCTGATGGAAGGATATGGTAATGACAACCCTGGTGCAAAGTCTCAAGGTATTAAGCAGCTAATGGCGGGCGGAGGCATTGTCCTTATCGGACTTAAGCTTATTCCACTTCTTGCTAATTTACTCAAGTAAGAAGAAAAGGAGAGCTTAGATGTTTGGAATATTCGACAAGATAGAAGAATTCTTTAAGGAGCTTCTACTGGGTGGTATCCAAGCAAACTTAGAGTCCATGTTTCTTGATATCAACGATAAAGTTGGTGCAGTTGCAACAGATGTAGGAAAAACTCCTATGGGGTGGAACGGAGATGTATTTGCCTTTATCAAAAGCATTAACGATTCCGTAATCATTCCCATAGCAGGGCTAATTATCACAGCAGTTCTTTGTATCGAGCTTATCAACGTGGTAATGCAGAAGAACAATATGCACGATACAGACACCTTTGAATTTTTCAAGTACATCATCAAGATGTGGATTGCTGTATGGTTAGTATCTCATGCCTTTGAGTTTTCAATGGCGGTATTTGATGTGGCACAACACATGGTAAATAAGGCGGCAGGGGTGATAAACACCTCTGCCACCGTTTCCGGAGATCAGATAGTGGCAATGGTTGATTCTCTAAAAGATAAAGGACTGGGGGAGCTTGTCGTGATTCTCTTTGAAACTTCCCTCATCAAGGTTGTTATACAGGTAATCTCCGTTGTAATCATGCTTGTGGTTTACGGAAGAATGTTTGAGATTTATGTTTACTCATCGGTTTCAGCTATTCCGTTTGCCACAATGGGAAACAAAGAATGGGGACAAATCGGTACGAATTACATCAAGGGACTGTTTGCACTTGGACTACAAGGACTCTTTTTAATGGTTTGTCTTGGAATATACGCAGTATTAGTTAAGACAATACAGATAACAGATATACACACAAGTACCATGACGATACTTGGATATGCGGTTTTGCTGGGGTTAATGATGCTAAAGAGCGGAACACTGGCCAAAAGCGTATTAAATGCACACTAAAAGAAAGGAAGGATAGTATGAACAGAAGAAAAACAGTATTTACAGGAGCAGGAATTGGAGCAGGGATTATAGCAGTGATTGACAGAATCAGACTTTTAAACAAGGTGAATGACTTGGAAGAAAGAACACAGGACATCGGTCGATGCCATAATGATTTTTGCTTAATGCAGGAAAGATACAATAAAAGCACAGATGAACAGCTTGCAATTATTCAGGATGAAATTGGATCTATATATGAACACTTTGAGGAGCTGTCAAAGGAAAAAGAGGATGGGAGGTAAGCTATGGCGTATGTACCAATCCCAAAAGACTTAAAGAAGGTAAAGACAAAAGTAGCTTTTAACTTAACGAAAAGGCAGCTCATAGGATTTACCATTGCAGGACTTGTTGGAATACCGGTCTATTTATTTATGCGAAAAATTGTGCCGAATGATATAGCTGTCATATTTCTTATTGTGTCAACACTTCCTATATTTTTCATCACTCTCT
The DNA here is from genome assembly GCF_000425665.1 of Gemella cuniculi DSM 15828. GTDB lineage: Bacteria > Bacillota > Bacilli > Staphylococcales > Gemellaceae > Gemella > Gemella cuniculi. The sequence continues at coordinate 48,473 of NZ_KE384434.1, read as the reverse complement.
TTGAAAAGGACGGACTGGCATTTGAGAAATATTTTAAGCATATCTATCTTCATAAGTTTTATCAGCCACAAAAGAGAGTGAGAAAGGAGGTTTACCTTGAACAAGAAAAGAAAAATTCAGCAGCTAAAGTTAGAAGAAAACAAAAAGGCATTAAGAAGTCAAAAGCAGGACTTAAAGAAAAGTAAGACGAAGCCCTTAAAAGATAAGGGAGGATTACTTGATCTTATCTTTAGGAAAGAGCAAAAACGCTATACGGTAGAAGATACCATTCCATATCTTAGACTTTTAAAAAGCGGGATATGCCAGCTTGATGAAAAGCACTTCAGTAAAAGCATAGCCTTTCAGGACATTAACTATCAGCTTGCTTTAGATGAAGATAGAGATTTGATTTTTAATCAGTTTGCGAACTTTCTAAATTCCTTTGATCCAAGCATAGCGATTCAGTTTTCCTACATCAATCAGCTCGGAAGAAACGAAGAAATGAAATCGGCAATTCAGATACCGGATAAAAAAGACGGCTTTGACGATATACGCCTTGAGTTTAGGGAGATGCTTAAAAGTCAGATTGTAAAAGGAAATAACGGACTGAAAAAATCAAAGTATGTAACATTTACAGTGGAAGCGGATAATTTAGAACAGGCTATTTCAAAACTTGAAAGACTGGAGATAGATATATTGTCGAGTCTTAAAAGCATGGGCGTAAGAGCGGAAAGCCTTAACGGAGAAGAAAGGCTAAAGATACTTCACGATATATTAAATCCTAATAAGACCTTTGAATTTTCATATAAGGACTTAAAGAAAAGAGAGAGTACCAAGACATACATCGTGCCGGCTGAGTTCAATTTTACACCGTCAAGATACTTTAAGTTTGGAAAATTTATCGGATCAGTCAGCCATTTTCAAATTCTTGCCAGTGAGCTTTCAGATCGTATGCTTGCCGAGTTTTTGGATATTGATGACAATATCAATATTTCCTTTCATATCAAGGCAATCGACCAATCGGAAGCCATCAAGATGGTAAAACGAAAAAATACTGATATTGATAAGATGCGAATTGAAGAAAACAAAAAGGCGGTAAGGTCAGGCTATGACATGGATATTCTTCCATCGGATTTAATTACCTATGGGGAAGATGTAAAAAGCCTCTTAAAAGACTTGCAGACAAGAGATGAGAGGATGTTTGTTGTAACGATTATCTTTATGAACTTTGCAAGGACGCTGCAAAAGCTCGATAACACTACCTCCCAGATAAGCTCCATTGCAAATAAGCATAACTGTAAGATAAAAAGACTTGATCATACGCAGGAGCAAGGCTTAGTGAGCGTGCTGCCTCTTGGGGTAAATAAGATTGAAATAGATAGAGGACTGACAAGTTCATCAACAGCAGTCTTTATACCCTTTACCACAGAGGAGCTTTTCATCAATTCAAGTAACAGTCTTTACTATGGACTAAATGCTTTAAGTCATAACCTTATTATGGCAGACAGAAAGAAACTAAAAAATCCGAACGGGCTAATTCTCGGAACACCGGGTAGCGGTAAATCATTTTCTGCAAAGCGTGAAATGGCAAATGCGATTCTTGTAACAGATGATGATGTGATTATCTGCGATCCGGAGGGCGAGTATGGAAACCTTGTAAGGCAGTTTAAGGGAGAAGTCATTAAAGTCAGCAGTAAGTCAAAAGACTACTTAAATCCCCTTGATATTAACATGAACTATGGTGATGGGGATGCACCGCTTAAAGACAAGGCAAACTTCATCATGAGTATGCTTGAGCTTGTAGTTGGCGGCAGCGGACTTACGGCAGAAGAAAAATCCGTTATAGATAGGTGCCTTCCTAAAATCTATGAAAAGTATTTTGAAAATCCCACGCCTGAGAATATGCCGATACTGGGGGATCTATACGATATGTTAAAAGGGCAGGAAGAAAAGGTCGGTAAGAAGCTGGCAACAGAGATGGAAATCTATGTATCGGGTTCTCTTAATGTATTTAATCACAGGTCAAATGTGGACTTAAATAAGAAGCTGCTTTGCTTTGATATTAAAGAGCTTGGAAGTCAGTTAAAGAAAATGGAATGCTTGTTATTCAGGATCAGGTATGGAACAAGGTATCGCAAAACAGAGGAAACAAGGCTACAAGATACTATATTGACGAGTTTCATTTACTTTTAAAAGATGAGCAGACAGCTTCATATTCGGTAGAAATTTGGAAGCGTTTTAGAAAATGGGGAGGTATCCCGACAGGTATCACGCAAAATGTCAAAGATCTACTTATGAGTAAGGAAATTGAAAATATCTTTGATAATACGGACTTTGTCTTAATGCTTAATCAGGCTTCAGGAGATAGAGAGATACTTGCAAGAAAACTTAAAATCTCACTTCCACAGCTCAGATATGTTACTAATTCCAACGAGGGTGAGGGACTACTTTTCTTTGGAAATACCATTGTGCCTTTCCTTGATAAGTTTCCGAAAGATACGATTCTTTATCAGAAGATGACTACCAAGCCTGAAGAAGTGAGGTAGCTTATGGATAGGAAGCTGAAAAAGGATTTTAGAGAAAGGCATAAGGCAAGTCTTGAAAGAGAGATGCTAAAAGCTGAAGCAAGCTCCATACATGAAGAAAGTAAGCTAAAGCATAACGATGATTACAGAGGGAAAATTGTCCATGACAAAGACAGATTTCAAGATAAGGTGTATGAGAAAACAAGCAAAATGATTTCTGACAGTGAACCGGTTGGAGAGACTTCCAAAAGAAATGCAAGGTATAAAGCTTCAGATAAGGTGAGTATAAATGAAACAGGTAAAGTTGACTATGATACTGAGGTAAAGAACGGTAAAATCTATGATCCTTTAGGAAAAGACCTTGATAATGATGGGATTATAGACAGATACGATAATGACTTCAGAGACAGCGACTATTTTGAGTCAACCTACGATGTAGAGGATAACCTTTCGCATAAAGAAAAATCGTTAGAAAATTCCTCTAAAAATCATAAGGCTCAAAAGAATAAGTACAAGAGGAAGAACTATTCTGAAAGCCTTTATACAAGGAAAAAGGACGATGTACCAAAGGACAATAAGACTGAAGATAAAAAGGCGGGAAAAGATGTTGTCAGCGAAAAAGTTCATAGCAGCCTATCAAAAGACCAAAAGAAAAAACTAAAAAAAGATATGGTAAAGGTATCTGCCCTTTCAGGACTTGCTAAAGGAAGTGAAACCGTAAGAGATTACTTATCTCATGGAAGTGATGAAAATCAAGGCGTAGAGGCAGGCGAAAAAACAGCAGATACAAGCTCAAAACTCATTCATGGCATAAAGAATTACTCCGATAGGAAAAAAGCGAAGAAAGGTTATGACCTTACGAAAAAGGACTATAAAATCAGAAATCGTAAATCAAAACTTGAATTTCGTGATGCTAAAGAGGAGCTAAAAAAGACAGATGAGTATAAAAGAGCAAATGTTTATAAAAGGTTTCAAAAGAAAAAGCAGGTGAAGGCTGCAATTCATCGTGAGAATAAGTCAAGGCTTAGAGATCGGATTAAAGAGGGACTTATCGGAACGTTGAAAAGCTCAAAGGATATGATTATCCGAAAAGCCAAAGGATTTATGCTTATCTTCGTAGGTATTATTATCTTAGGAACTTTTGTGATTAACTTTGCAGGAACAGGTATGACAGGGTTTATGAACTCCACAAGCTCTGTCCTTACAACAAGCTATTTATCAAAGCCAAATGTTCTAAGTGAAATCAATCAGAAGTTTTCTGATATGGAGAGTGAGCTTCAAAATGAGGTTAATCATGTTGAAAAGAACTATCCTGGATATGATGAATACATCTTAAATAACACAGAGTACATCGGTCATAATGTCCATGAACTTTTATCCTACATTACATCAAGGTGCGGAGAGGTAAAGAATGTATCAGAAGTAAACTCCATATTAAAAGAATTATTCAAGTCCATGTATGACCTTGAGTATAGGGAAGAAATTGAAATCAGATACAGGACGGTTACGGAAACCTATACTGACGAAGATGGAAATGAATATACTGAAAGCCACGAAGAACCATACGAGTATAAAAAGCTCGTTGTAACGCTTTATAAAAGGGAAATGGACAGCATTATAAGGGAAGTCTTTGCAGACTATTCCGATAACTTAAAGCACTATGAAGCCTTATTCCTTGCACAAGGAAATATGGGAGAAGCTTTTGGTAATACTGACCTTATTAGTTCAAATGGCGGTGTAGGTGGCGGGAAAGAGTATGAGGCATCTACGGAAGTACAAAAGAAGATCGTAAATGCTGCATACATTACGCCATCTCCGGGTGCAGGCTGGTGTGCCATGTGGGTATCACAGGTTTATCAAAATGCGGGACTTGGATATATAGGAGGAAACGCCAATGATATGTATCGAAACTATACCTTTACATCAGACAGGTCAAAGCTAAAAGTGGGAATGCTTGTAGCGGTTGAAAGTAGTAGCAGTGGTGGCGAAGCAGGGCGTACCTATGGTCACGTAGGTATCTATATCGGAGACGGAAAAGTGATTGATAATATCGGTCGCATAAGAGTAACTACCTTAGATGATTGGATAGCAACTTTTTGTCAGCATCATCCGGTAGGTTTCGGTTTTCCGCTAAATGTAAATAGATAAGGAGGTAACAATGTGAAACGAGAACTAACAGCAATTAAAAACAGAATAAGGAAGTTAAAGGATAAAAAGGCTCTGATTGATGAAGAATTGGAGCCTTTATTTATTCGTAAGGAAGAACTCGAAAATGAGGAAATCGTAGCAATTTGCAGAAAGAACAACATCACAATTGGTGATTTGATGGCAAAGGTAAGTAAACAAAAAGCTGAAATGAAAAAGGAGAAGACAAATGAAAACCAGTTTGAAAAAGAATAAGAAGTTTTGGTCGGCAGCACTTGCACTACTTGTAAGCTTAAGCTGTCTCTTTGCTCTTTGGACAGTTGTGTATGCTCAGGAGCAAAGAACAATGGATATTCCGACAAGTGATAAGGCTGTCCAAACGGAAGTAGAAGTGAATGTAAAATACATCTTTGAAGATGAAAAGGTATTTAAGGAGGAAAAGATTAAGGCTGAAAAAGGACAGCTTCTTGATAGTGGCAATCTTCCAATGCTCCCTGATGATATGAAGTTCATTGATGAATTTCTATTTTATGAAGTTAAGGGTGATGGAAATGATGAAATTATCCGTAAGGTAGCAAAGATAGAAGTTAAGGATAAGGAGACGCAGACGGAAGAAGAAAAGCCGAAGCAGGACGAAGCCACGCAGACAGAAACTCAAAAGACTGAAGAAAAAGGCACACAGACGGAGCTTTCTAAAGACGATATTTCCAAAATGGAAAAAGAGGCTAAGGAGCTTCAGGATAAACTTGATAAATTGAATGGCGAAATCAAGAATAAAGATAAATTAAGCGATAAGCAGAAAGAAAAAATCAAAGACCTTGAAAATGAAGTTGAAAGTCTTAAAGAGAAAGCAAAAAAAGAGAAGGAAAATAAGAACTTATCAGAAGATATGAAAAAGGAAATGGATAAACTGACGGAAAAGGTTAAAGAGCTTGAGAAAAAAGCGACTGAAATCAATAAAGCTCCTGTAACATCACAGTCAGTTACAGCGATTAGTCCTATTTCAGGAATTAAGACAAGCTCAGATATTCCATCTCAAATACCACAGACTTCTGTAAGCAGTACCGGTAAAGGTTCATCTGATACAGTAAGTTCAGGGAAAACAACAAAGGATACAAGCAAAACGGAAGCAAAGGAAAAAGAAAAGGAAGTCCGTTATCCCAATAAGTTGACACCGAAAGCTCCTGCTAATAATAACAGTCAGGACTCATCTATGGACGCTGCAAGTAAGACTGTAAATACCAATAAGGGGGTAGCTTCCACTCCTTCAAAAGCAAGAGGAACTGTTACGGAAAATAAGGATAATGCAAATAAGGACTATCCAATTCATCATAACAATGATAAGAATAGTAAAGAAAAAGATAAGTATTCAGCTGATGCAAGGCAGTTCATTACTTTTCAGACTAAAAACGGTAAGACTTTTCATTTAATTATTAACCATAATGAGGAGGGTGAGAATGTAATGCTTCTAACAGAGGTTTCTGAAGATGATCTTTTAAATATGGTGGAAAAGAAAGAACAACCTCAGAAAATAATTAAAGAAGAGACTTTTAAAGAAGGGGCGAAAACTGAGAAAAAAGAAGAAAAAAGTAATTTAGGAACATACATTATTCTGTTTCTTGTTATAGGCGGAGCATTGGGAGCAGGATACTATTTTAAGATTGTGAAAAGGAAAGAAGATAAAGAGCTTGAATCATTAGAGGAAGAAGATGATTTCTTTTCTAAAGCAGGAAGTGAGGAAGAAATAGGAAAAGCAGAAGAAACAGAAGCCTATGATGAAGAATAAATGCACCTAAAAACATATGATTTTGGGGCAAGCCACAGGGCGGGAGAGTAACATCTTTCGCTCTTTTTTATTGAAAGCAGGAGGGAAAAATATATATGGAATATAAACTTGTGATAGCAGAAAAACCGAGCGTAGCTATATCTATCGCCAAGGTTATCGGAGCGAAAAATAAAAAAGACGGATATTATGAAGGAAACAGCTACAAAGTATCATGGTGCATTGGACACTTAATTCAGATGGCAAATCCTGACGCTTATGATGAAAAATATACAAAGTGGAATATGGGTGATTTACCGATTATTCCGGAAGAATATAAGTATGAAGTGGCAAAATCAACAAAGAAACAGTTTGCTATCCTTAAAAAGCTGATGAACGATAAAGAGATTGATACGGTTATCAATGCTTGCGATGCAGGAAGAGAAGGAGAAAGCATTTTTAGACTGGTATATAACGAAGCTAAATGTAAAAAGAAAATGCAGCGTCTATGGATTTCATCTATGGAAGATAGTGCCATTAAAGAGGGTTTCGACAACCTAAAAGACGGAAAAGATTACGATAATCTCTTTGAATCGGCACAGGCAAGAGCAATCGCTGATTGGCTTGTCGGAATGAATATCAGCAGGCTCTATTCTTGCCTGTATAAGCAAAATTATTCAGTTGGCAGAGTTCAAACACCTATTCTTGCCATGATTGTAAAAAGAGATGATGAAATAACAAACTTCAAGAAAGAAAAATATTATACAGTAGAGCTATCTACAAATGGATTTACACTTTCAACAGACAGAATTGACGATGAAGTTGCTGCTGAACAACTACTTAATTTAATCGGAGAAACGATTGAAATAACTGATGTCATTCAAAAAGAAAAGATTACAAAACCTGACTTGCCGTTTGACCTGACAACACTTCAAAGAGAGTGCAATAAGTATTTCGGATACTCAGTCAAGCAGACACTTGATTATGCTCAAAGTCTTTACGAAAAGAAACTGATTACTTATCCGAGAACAGACAGCAGATGCCTTACCGAAGATATGATTACAAGTAGCATCAATAATATTTTAGGAAAAAATGACTTTGATACAGGGCGTATAAAGAAGGTATTTAACTCTAAAAAGGTTACGGATCATCATGCGATTATTCCGACAATCAGTTCCTTAAAAGAAGATGTTTCTAAGCTTCCTCTAAGCGAAGAAAAAGTCTATTTCCTTATATCCAATCAATTCCACGCAAGTGTGGGCTATCCTTTAGTGGAAAACACAACGAAAATTGTATCTTCATTTGATGGATTTGAATTTGCAAGCTCAGGAAAGGTTATTGTAGACGAAGGCTTTACAAAATACCTTAAAGAATACAAGGCGAAAAAAGATGAGGACATGGAGCTTCCTGATGTAAGCGTTGGCGATGTTTTAAGAATTGAAAATAAAAAGATTAAAGAGAAATTTACTAAGCCTCCGAAACACTTTACTGAAGATACTCTTCTTAAGTCTATGGAGATTGCAGGAAATGATGCCTTAGAAAAAGGTGCATGCGTGGAAAGAAAAGGTCTTGGAACTCCGGCAACAAGGGCAGGAATTATTGAAAATCTAATCTTTAAGGGATTTGTAGAAAGAGATAAGAAAAATCTTGTAGCAACACATAAAGGAATTAGCCTTGTAACGATTGTATCAGATACCTTTAAGTCGGCAGAAACGACAGCAAAGTGGGAAATGGAATTATCGGATATTGCTCAGGGTAAATCTTCTAAGAAAGAATTTTTAGATGCGATTGAAAATGAGATAAAAGAAGCGGTTTTGGCATATCGCAAATAAGCATGCACTAATGTCAGAGTGGAAAAAATCCTCTAAAAGTGTTATAATTTCTTGTAGGAAAAGTAGGGCGAAAGGAATCAAGTATGAAAGATATATTTATGGATACTGCAAAAGTTATGTCCAAGGGGCAGGTTACCGTTCCAAAGAGGATTAGAGAACTTTTGAATTTAGAAAATGGGGACTATGTTACTTTTGTTGTAGCTGAAGGGAAAATACAAATTGTAAATTCAAAGACTTTTATAGAGAATACTATACAGGGCAGGAAATAAATTATAGATGTCAGATATCGATAGGAGGAACTTATGGATAAGGAAAATACTTCTTTGCAAAATATAAACACAGAGAAAAACAACAATCCATTTGAAGAGATTGTTATGATTGTAGAAAACGCAAAAGAGCGTGCATATAGAAAAGTTAATGAAGAGCTGATCTTAATGTATCAAGAGGTGGGGAAATATATTAGCTACAAAACTAAAGAGGCAGCTTATGGCTCCGGATTTGTTGATAATGTAGCAGAATTTTTTGCGACTAACTATCCTGAATTAAAGGGATTTAATCGCAGAGGTCTTTACAGAATGAAGCAATTCTATGAGCTATACAAAGATGATGAAAAAGTGTCACCACTGGTGACACAATTGAGCTGGACTAATCACTTGAAAATAATGTCAGCTTCTAAAAGTCAAGAAGAGAGAAGATTTTATATTGAATTGGCAGTAAAAGAAAGATATTCAAAGCGTGAATTGGAAAGACAGATGGATAGTGGCTACTATGAACGCTATATGCTCTCAAATGAGGGAAACTCACCTGCTATACAAAGAGCAAAACAAGAAACACATAATCTATTTATGGATAGCTATGTATTGGAATTTCTTGATGCTCCGAAAATAGGGAATGAAAGAGACTTTCAGAAGTCAATTCTTGAGAATCTGAAGAATTTTATTTTAGAAATTGGGAAAGATTTTTCCTTTATAGGGAATGAGTACAGGGTGCAGGTTGGAAATCATGATTACTATATAGATTTGTTATTCTATCATAGAGGATTATCTTGTTTGGTTGCTTTTGAACTCAAAATTGGAGAGTTTAAGCCAGAATATGTTGGTAAAATGAACCTGTATTTGGAAGCGTTGGACAGAGAAGTGAAGAAACAAACTGAAAATCCAAGTGTAGGAGTAATCCTTTGTGCTTCAAAAGATGATGAGGTAGTAGAATTTGCGTTAAGTAGGAGCCTTTCACCTACAATGGTGTCTGAATATAGATTAAAATTGATAGATAAGAATTTGTTGCAACGAAAATTAAAAGAATATATAGATATTGTGGAAGAAACAAACGAATAAAATTTAATAAATATAATGTGTAAAAGGTGATTAGAGTAAAATCTAACTGCCTTTTTTATTTGAAAAAAAGAAGGAGGAAATATGCGAATCAATGATTTTCATAACATTTTGGAGCTAATAAAACAAGATGTTTTGCATAACGAAGCAGAATATCTGAAGCTCCTAAAAGTTGTCGGAAACAATCAAAGATACGACTTTAGAAGTCAGTTAAGTATCTATGATAAAAATCCTAAAGCGACAGCTTGTGCCAAGTTCGGCTACTGGAGGGAACGCTTTAACCGAACGGTTATGCGAGGTCAGAAAGGGATTCCAATTTTAGAGGACTACGGCACATACAAGAAGGTTGACTATATCTTTGATATAGGTCAGACGGTTTCAAAAAACAGGGATGTCAACGAGGTAAATCTTTGGAGATTTGATAAAGAAGCCCATCAAGATGTCTTAGAGGAAATGATAAAAAGTGAAGGCTATGAAGAAAGTGAAAGCACCTTAGAAAATATATTTTCTTTAAGCAGGCTTTACGGTGATGAAAAGATAGATAGTCTTATGAATGAGCTTAGAATAGCTGATGATGATAGAATATCCTTTACTAAGTTTGTGAGGGATTCAGTGAGCTATGCGGTAGCTTCAAGATTTAAGTTAGATTATCCTATGGATAATGAGCTTCTAAAGGAAAACTTTGCAATGCTTGATAGCATTTCCATTATGAGCTTAGGTGAAACCGTATCGGATATTAGTGGAAAGATTATTGATGAAACCATTCAAAAAAGCAAAGAGCTTGAGCTTCAAAAAGAAGTTTTAAGAGAAAAAGAAGCGGGATATAATAAGATTAAAGAAGAACTAGAGGAGGTAGAAGAAAATGTATTTCGACGAGATAATCAGGAAAGAAATGAAAGCGGGAGAGTTCTCCGAAATGGAGAGTACGGACGAGATAATAGAGAAAATCAGGGAGAATACGCTAAACAACTTGGAGAAACAGACAGACTTTATAAGGGAATATCCGAATCCGACCTACGCAGTGATGAGGCTGAATTACCTTTCACAGAGCGAGGAGCAGAGCCACTTCGAGATGCTTTTAGATCTATACAAGGAGAAGAAGTTGACAAAACACCTGATGGATATTCAGAAACAGGCAATAGAGTTTATGAGAGCAGAGAAACCGAAGCTGATGGCAGCTTGGAAGATAGAGGACGAGAACAATCCGCAGTATGGGGCAATGATTTCAGCTCTCAAAGAAATGACTATCAAGGAAGTAGTGGAGATTTAAAAGACAATACGGATAAAGAGACAAGAGAAGCTGATAAGGCTTCTTTTTCTTTGCCTGAAAATTCTTATGGACAGATAAGTCTTACTATTCCGTTAACTGAGAATGATATAGATACCGTCCTTATTAACGGAGGAAATCACGATGGAAGTAGACTTCCTGTTATTGCAGAGTTTTCTAAAGGAAAAAGTAATGGAGAATTGGGAGAATACCTCAAAGATACCTTTAGAGGCGGAAACGGCTTTTACATTGATGAAAGAGAAGTATCTTCCTGGTATTCGGATAAAGGTATTCATTTAGCTTATGGAACATCGGCAAGAGAGGATAGCAAATTTTAAGTTGGAGTGATGCAGCAAGTAGGATAAATGAACTTCTTGACAGTGGTGAGTTTGCTACAAATGTAGAGCTTTTAGAAGCACAGGACTATGAAAGAGATAGAATTTCAGAATCCTTATGGTATCTAACGCATGATTTAAGCGAAGAAGGAACAGAGCAAGGATATTTCAGCTCTTTTGAAAGAGGCGGAGGCTTTCCGGAAGAAACGAAAAGATTATCTGAAGCATTAAAAAATCCTGAATATCTGAAAGAAACAATCAAAGAATACAGCAGGTTTTTAGAAGGATACAAAGAAAACAGAAATGTATTAAGGTTTCATTATCACAAGGTAGATAGCCTTTATCAGAGATTACAGGAACTTGAACTACCAAGAAAGGAATATAGCACCAATCTTATGGAGCTTCCAAAAGTAAAGTCCTTTATCACAGAAGATGAAGTCCTTGAAAGCATTTCAAGAGGAAGCGGAGTTGATAGAGGAAAAGAGCGAATTACAAAATATTTCAAAGAAAACCATACTTTGCAGGAAAAAGCCAATTTCCTAAAAGATGAATATGGAATTGGAGGACACTCTCATGCTGTGTCAGGTGCAATGGGAAGTGATGAATGGCACGATGCAAAGGGACTTAAATTACAGAAGAGAGATTGCAGAGATGTATTTCTTACTTGGTCAAGTGTTGCAAAGCATGTTGATGAGCTACTTTCTAAAAATCTATATCTTGAAGAAATAGAAAGTAAGGCAGAGATAGAAGAAACAAAAGAGCTACAATATTATTCTAAAGATGATCCTGAGAATTTAATGACCGATGAAATGCTTGAAAGAGTTCCTGAGCTTTATGCACAGGAAGATGTAGTTTTAGCGGACAAGCAGGTTCATGCAGCATACTTCATACCTTTCCGTTCAAATTGGACTTGGTATATGACGGAGTATGACAGGGAAAGCGGTGATGCCTTTGGACTTGTGTTAGGATTTGAGCCTGAATGGGGATATTTTAACCTTGAGGAACGTTAAATGGAAAATCATGTATACTGCCAGTAATGGAAGAATCTAGTACTTTTAAAGGTCTTGAATATTTAGGTCTTTATCCATACATAGAATATGAAAAAATAAGTGGAAAGAGTACTTATGAGTTTTGGGTTATAGATCAAGGCGATAGTAGTAGATATGCTTCTCTAAAGAGCTGGCTAAATGGAGCTGCACTAGAAAGACATTAAAAACAATAAGGAGATGGCTATCGCTCCATCTCCTTACCCATGTAAATTCCATAATTTTTTCGTATCTTGTAAAGTTCGTCCATAGTAGATTTTGACGAAGAATACTCTTGCATGAGGGTATTCTTTTTTTCTTGTAATTTATCAAGTTTAGATAAAATATCCTTTGAATCTGGGAGCTTGGAATAGGATTTTTTGAGTTCTGAAAGGGCATTTTCATATAGGGTAATCTGAGCTTTGTACTCTTCAAAAAATGACTTATCAGACGGATTTGCCTTATATTCCTTGTAGTATGCCCTGTATTTTTTAACGGTATGAACTTGTTCCATAGTGGCAGAAAGCAACAGCATTTCCTTATCAATAACCTTGATTTTATCCTGTAAATTTTGCCTTTCATCGGCTACTTTTTGGATGTACTCATCAAGCTGCCTGACGGATTTAATACCGTGTTCTCTGATGTAAATAACAGACTCAGCCATTATATTAAGGTTATGTTTGGTTGCCCAATATTCATAACCTTTACTTTCTTTTACTTTCACATTGGTATTCATGTCAATAACATTGCCGATGTGTTTTTTGACGGTATGAATCTTGATAAACTCTCTTTCTGCAATTCGTTCTTTTAATCTTTCTTCGGTATAATCTTCTCCGATTGTTTTAGCCCTTGTAAATCTCGCCTTATCTTTTGGCTTAAAAGCAATGTGTTTGCCATACTTGATTTGGTAGCCGAGATCCGCCATTTTCTTTAAAAATTCGTCCCAGTCCTTTGACTGTTTTATCATTCTGTCAATGTCAAATTGAAGCCTGTTTTTCCAAGAAGTGCCATGTTTTGCCTGTTCGTTTTCATACCAAGATTTACCGTTAGTCTTATATTTTTTCTTATAGCTTTCGTAAAATTCGTCAATGACAGATAGGTTATTTTCTTTGCACAATTTATCACTCTGATAACGGATTTGGAGGTAGTTTTTCTTGTTAGACTGGTAACACCTGCCTGTTACCATATTTACATTATTAAAGATAATGTGATTGTGGATATGCCCCTTATCTATGTGGGTAGACAAGACAAATTCGTATTCGTCTTTGAGTATCTTTTTACACAGCTCCATACCGATTTGGTGAGCCATTTCAGGACTTGTTTCTCCCGGTAAAAAGGATTGAATGAGATGTCTTGCAAGAACGGTTCCTTTTGTTTCTGCGTCATTTCGTGTCCTTAAAAATTGCGTGTGGGCAGTTGATTCGTGGCATTTATGAGTACTGATTAAAAGCTGCTTGTCTGTTTTATCTCCATTTACAATGTAGTCGATAGCAAGATTAAGAGTAGATTTTATTGGATGTATTTTTGTAATAGCCATAAAAACTAATCACCTCCGGAAGTCCTGTTAAGTAGCAATGAATGTATTTGCCATAGCTCTTTTGAAAAATGTTCAATCTCATTTTTTATATCACCGATGTCCTCTTTGTAGATTACACCTGTCGAATTTACTCGCTTTGCAATCTGATTGATGTTATTTGTTGCACTGGAAAGCAATCCTTGTAAATCTCGGAAAGGCTCTAAATCCACCTGATAAATCTCCTTTTCTAAAACGCATTTGCGGATAAAGTGGCTCATATTTCTGCACTTTGCAAGTTTCCTTTTTTCCTCAAAAAGAGTCTTTTCTTCTTTGGTCAATTTAATTTCAAGTCGTTCATTTCGTATTCTGTTTACCATAGATATTTCCTCCTTTGTATGATTTTCGGGGTCTTAGGGTTCTCCCTAACAAGCTAAAAATTGATAAAAAAAGAAGCAGTTCCCGAAGGGTTGCTTCATCAATTTTTCCGTAAGTGTCCGTACACTTACTGTGCTTGCTACAAAAGAATGGTTTAAATAGCAAGCATTAAGCATATTTGTTAATTTATGATTTTATTATATCAAATAAAATATGTAATGTCAGCAGTCCTAGGAAAGAATTTCAAAATAAATTGAAATAGCTATTGATGATATGCCATTTCAAATGGTATAATTATTTTGAAAATAATTGAAATAGGTTAGAAGAGGATTATAATTATGAATTATTATAAAGAATTTAAAGCGTTGTCGGATGAAAAAAGGATAGAGATATTATTTTTACTTCAAAAAAAGGAAATATCAGCAGGGGAAATAGTAGACAAACTTGGTTTATCCAATTCAAAAGTTTCATATCATCTGATGGTATTAAAAAAAACTAATCTCATAAAAGAGAGAAAGTACAAAAACTATATTTTTTATAGTGTTAAAGGGGAGACTTTTTTAGAAATAGCTAAATGGTTAACCAGTTTTAATAATATAGTTCAAGAAGAAACAATTTAAAAATAGTAAGGGATTTATGATGTTGGGAGGAATTATGTATGAGGAGGACAGAACAATTAATATTTCTTTTTGATAAAGATGCATATTATTTTTTGCATGGACATTTAAAGCTTCTTTATGCTTAATTTTTTATTTACAACTTAATATTTGTTATAAAGTAATTAATTTTTTCCGTTATGGAGGACTCGGTATGTTTAGATGCCGAAGTCCTCCTTTTTCTTTTTACACAAGAAAATAAAAAATAAATGGAGGAAAAATAAAATGCAAAAAGAATATTTCTTGTTCGTAAATGGTAAAAAGGTCAAAGTGAGTAAAGAGGTTTATAAAGTCTACTGGCAAGAGAAAAATCATGAGAACTATTTGAAGCAGGTGGATAGAAAAAAACATCTGCTTTTATTTTCGTCATTTGATCGCGATGGACATTTTGAAAATAACATTATTGATGAAAATGTGGATGTAGAAAAAATAATCCAAACTCAAATGATGATTGACGCAGTAAGAAATGCTCTTTCAAAATTGAATGATGAAGAAAGAGAAATCATTGATAGGTTGTATTACAATGAAGAGACTCTTCGTTCAGTAGCAAAAGCCAAAAGTATCTCACATCCAGCTCTTATCAAGAGAAGAAACAAGATATTAGAAAAGCTAAAGGAACTTTTAAAAGAATTTATATAAATATTGAGCAAAGGAGTAAGCGATTTAAAATTTGTTTTCTTCTCCTAATGTATAAAATGTAGTGGCTAGTACCCCAACCTCCGGTTGGAAACTGCTCATCTCATTGCTAAAGCTGTTAAAATGTAGTGGCATGGTCTAGGCAGTTTGCTCCTTGGACTTTTATGTTCGTATGAAAGCCTGTCAACCGGTCACTCATTTACAGCTGTTTGATTTATGTAGGTTGAAGGTTGAATCGCTTTCTACTTGCGTGTTTGTTTGATACCCGGGAGATTAAATAAGCAACGAGAAAGATTGGTACCATTGCAAATTTGTTCCTAAGGAGGTACAAATATGTTAACCTCAGTAGGTATTGATGTTAGTAAGGGTAAGAGTACTGTTGCGGTTTTTCGCCCTGTGGGCGAGATTGTACGCAAACCCTTTGATGTGAAACATACTCTAAAAGAGCTCTCTTCTCTATCTTCATATATTGAGAAACTTGATGGGGATACTCGCATTGTTAGGGAGTGTGCCGGACATTACCGTGAGTCAATTCTTAAAGTGCTTTCTAATGCAGGCCTCTTTGTTTATAACGTAAAACCACACTTAATCAAAGGATTATGATGGCAATAATTCGCTCAGAAAAGTCAAGTCCGACCCTGCCGATGCAAAGAAGATTGTAGGTTATGCTCTTGACAAATGGCATCTTCTACGTCAATATTCAGCTATGGGCAATACTCGCACACAACTGAAAACGCTAAATACGCAATTTCAGTTTCTAATGTGGTAGGAGATTTCTCTTAAGAACAACCTCATTTCACTGCTTGATTTAACTTATCCCAGTGAAAATGCTCTTCTTGATGGTCTTGTCCACAAAGACGGCTTTGATTATGCCTATTCCTTTTGGCATGCAGACTGCGTAAGGTCAATCGGGCTTAAAGCTTTCACTGAGTGTTACAAAAATTTCTGCAAAAGGCATGGCTATATTTTTCAATCTGATAAGCCCGAGATTCTCTTTGAAGCTTCTAAAGAGCTCATTACTGTTGCTCCTAAAGACAATATTTAAAAAGAAATGATTCTCGCTGGCATTCAACAAGTAAATCTTGTTTCCACACAGATTGAAACTATGCATCTTAAAATGGACGAATTAGCTTCTACTTTGCCGGAGTACGAAATCGTTATGAAAATGTATGGTGTAGGGCATACATTCGATCCTAAACTTATCGCTGAGATCGGAGATATTTCTCGTTTTGATTATCGCTCCGCTTTGACCGCTTTTGCAGGGTTTGATCCGGGTGTTAATCAGTCATGTAAGATGAAGATTGACAGTAATCGTTCTTCAAAACGAGGTGCTCTAAGACTTAGAAAAACTCTTTTTCAAATCCATGCAGACCTTGATGCAAAAAGCTCCTTTAGATGACTGTGTTTATCTTTTCATAATGAAGAAGAAAGCAGAAGGTAAACTCCACTATATTTACATCTTCCTAAAAAGTACTTGACTTTTTATTAGTAGACTTTTATTGAAAAGATATCATTGATGTTAAGAATACTATTAATACCTTATTTATTACTTTTGACATCCAAATCATATTTTATGGTGTAGAAGATCTCTGATATAAGTTTATTTTAATATAGTAATAAGCGATAATATTAACCATTAAATGTATGATAAATTAAAACATATTGTGAAAAATATAATTTATGACCTAAAACATATAAAAATGACTAAATATGACATATGTCTCTTGTATTTTTTTTGAAAATTCATTACAATTCTGTTAAGAAGAGAAAACGATTATATAACTGAAGATAGTTTCAAGACGTGATGTGGTAACATAATGTAAATTTAAGAATCGTAGATACATATTTTTTATAGAAAACTATTTTTGCAATACAAAAAGTAATGTTTTTATTGAGTGTTTCTATAAATTAATTAGGGTGGAGCCTAATTAAAATATATGAGGAGTTGAATGGAAATGAATTATTACTCAAATATGAGCCGTCATAAAAACGGAGATCGGTCATAGGACAACTTATTCATCCTAAAATGATTATTTGATAAATAGTATTTTATATGCTTATGAATTGATTTTTAAGTTGTCACGTAAGATAAAAGTTGTTTTTATTAAAGCGAAAATTAGCTTTAATTATTTAATTAAGTGAATAAAGGAGTGGATATTATGGATAAAAAAAGAATGTTAGGATTTGCTGGTAGGTTAGTAGTATTTGCAACTTTGATTACTGTTTCTGGATCAGTTATGTTGGGATCTATATTAGGAGTAAGTGCAAGCACTGCAGCAAGAATTATAGCTGCAGCATACAAGGCATATAAGGCAGGAAGGTCAATAAAAGCAGCGATTGCAGCGTTTACAGGACCAGGTGCACTTCTGTGGTTGGCAGTGGACTTTCTTTTAGGAATTGGACTTGGAAAAGCTTTGGGTTCATCATGGGCAGCTGCTGCATAGATTAAAATACCTGGGGTTGCCCCAGGTATTTTAGTTATATCAGGCTATTTTGTCGCAAAAAAAGAGATGTTTAAGCAGGGAGCAAGATGAAAAAAATAAATTTTAATAAAACAATCATGATATTGATGGGTGTTATATATATAGCTCTGAGTTTTGTAGCAATATTAAATAATACTAAAATTGATGATAAGCTAGATATTGGAACACAATATGGAATTATGTTTGTAATACATACACTTTCTGTAATGATAGTGTTATTTATTTCAGTATATTTTTTCGTTTTTGTATTTAGGTTTATCGTGGATACTAAATATGATAATTTATCAGAAATGTATTTTTTTCTTGTGTTTGCGAATATTATAAATACTGTAGTTAGTATCGCAAATAGGAATTTTTTTAGATTAATTGATACAAAAATATCTTCGATTTTGGGAGTAATAATAGTAGATGTTTTCATGTTTATGCATTATTACAGGACATATATGTATAATAAAAGAAAACTATATATATTCACAGGTATTATGTTTATTTTACAATCAACTATATTATATATATTATAATGAGAAATTAATAGTTAATATGTAGGCTTGGTGAGTTTATGATTAGTGAAAGAAGTGTGTTTCTTAATTTAAAGGTTATCGATTTACTGGAATATAGAAAGAAAAAATTGAAGTATAGTCAAATATTTCCATTTTATAATTTTTTTATATTTTATATAAAAAAATTTTTGATATACAGTATCTTACTTATAGTTTTTGTTTTAAGTACAAATTTGATTATAAATGGTCATTTAAAAATAGGATATGTGTTTTTGATTTTTTCTGTTTTTTTGTGTTTATCTGCATTTATGTCTGAGGCATATATTGAGATTTTTGAACAAAAATATGAGTTAATTAAATTTTTAAATTGCGGATTGTTTAATGTTGAAGAAAGGGCTCAGAATAACAGAGATTTAATTGTAATAATCTTAGGAATAAATACAGGAATATATATCGTATCAATAGTTTATTATAATTTATTAAATATATTTTTTATACAAGAAAATATATTATATTATGTGTATGTTACTTTTGGCGCTTGGTTTATATATTGCTTTAGCTTAATAACAGGATACAGACGACGGATACGAAAAAGTATTGATAAAAAGAATAATGGAAATGTGAAACTCTCTTTATTTATGGGATTGCTGTGTACTTTGCTTCTTAAAATTTTAAAAATTGACTTTTCTAATATCAGCATTGATTATTTATTGAAAATAATAAATCAATGGATAAAATTAGAATGGTATATTTTTATCAGTTTGATTTTTTTATTTATTATAAGTCATATTTTAATTTATAATCATTCTAATAAAGAGAGTCAAAGAATAGATAAAAAAAGAATTTTTAAAGATATTGTTAAAGAATTTTATGAAAGAGAAGTAAAGAATAAGTTGTCAATTTTTATTTGGATATTATGTATAATTAATTTTATTGATGGTAGTGAAATTGGGAAAAATTTGTTAATAACTATTATTATTTGCTTTATGTTTTCTATATATAACAATAGATTTATGTTGAACTCTGACTTTTTGAACTATTATTATTTAGTAGCTAACGACAAATTATTCATATATATATGTAAAATTATTTTAGTTTTCCCTTTAAGTATTACAATTATATCAACGATCATATTGAATTGCTTTGATATTAAAAAAATATTAACATATGAATTTATTAACGTTTTGTTTCTATTTTTTAATGTGTTTGTAGGAACTATAATATATTCATATGGATTTAAAATCATAAATGAAGACGAAAAGAAATTAAGCAATGTTGAATTGATTAATGGAATATTTTATATTATTGAATTGTTGATAGTGGTAAACGTTCTATTGAAATAAATTATAATTTGAAGTGAGGTATCAAAGGCTGGCATGATTCAATTTTTTAGAGATAACAAGAAAGAACAAATAAGGTTATATCTCTTATTTTGGGTATTTCCATTTGTAATGTTTCTATTTTCATTCATGAGTAAAAATAGTTTGAATGATAAGACAATTATTTCAGAGTCAGATAAAATATATAGTTTCTTAAAAATAGCATTTAATAATTTATGGGTGTGTTTGCTTATTGTTTTTTCTGGGACGCTATCACGGTATTTACCATTATTATTGTATAGTTATAATTCATTATCTTTTTCGATTATATTTCTTATCAGTTTACAACAAAACGGAAAAATATTTACGTTATTAACTTTGTTACCACATTCGTTTTTTGAAGTGTATGGATTATTACTTTTCACATCAATAGGGATAAGAATAAAGTCAAATTATAAAAATAGACAAATTTATTGTATCGCTATATTTTCTGGGATATTAATAATTTTTGCAGCATTTGTTGAAGTATTTATTAGTCAAGCTTTTGGAGGTATTATATGAAGATTAAGAATTTGTCAAAGAGGTACGAAGACATAATATTTCAAAATGTGAGTTATGATTTTGAAAAAGGGAAGGTCTACAGTATTTTTGGGGAAAATGGCATAGGGAAAACCACATTACTTAAAATTATTGCTAAACAAATTCCGTATGATAATGGTGAGGTAATTTTGAGTAGTAAAGAAATGGTTTTTATTTCTGATTCAATTATACCTTTTCAGTACATGACAGGGGTAGAATTTATAGAATATAGTATTAAAATGAAAAAACTTAAAATTGATAGAAATGAAATAGATAAGCTATTTAGAGCCTTTCGGATTGAAGATGCAAAAGATAAAATAATTATTGATTACAGTAAGGGTATGAAATTTAAATTAATTATTATACTTGTATTGGCAATAAAACCGACAATTTTATTAATGGATGAACCTTTTGTTGACGTTGACATTTCTACTATTGAACAAATTAAAGATATATTTGAGGATTTCAAAAAGGATAGGCTAATAGTATTAACGACGCACATACCAGATATAGCAGAGAATTTAAGTGATAGTATTTTGTATCTAAAAAAGGATGGGTTATATGAGTTATGTAATGATGCAAGTTGTAATCTAAGAACTACACTATTAAATGTTATGGATAATACTTAATATAAATTATAGATATAGAAGATGGATAAAAGGGGTATATATGAAAAAAAAGGCAATAAGTAGACTTATAGTAGTTGGAGGGGTAGCTTTGATGTTTTTTCTACAGAATTATATAAAAATGTCATTGATGATGAGTGTAATTATTTCGACAGTATTTATATTTTTAGCAGTAATTATTACAGAATCTCTTTGAAGATAGGAGATTAATTTATGAATAAAAATAGTATGCATTTAGTTGATATTGATAAAAAAATTGGTAAAAAAATAATTTTAAAAAAGGTAAATTTTAATGTAGAGTGTGGAAAAGTTATTGGACTTGTTGGACCAAATGGTGCGGGGAAGACAACTCTTCTTAAGATAATATGTGGATTAGTTATACCAGATTCAGGCGTTGTTGATATAAAAAACGATATAAAAAAAGGTGTAATGATAGATAGGACTTGTTCGTATGAACATCTCAGTGGGTATAAAAACATGTTAATTTTAGCCAATATGAATGACGTGGCAGATGGTGAAAGAATATCACTATTGCTTGATGACGTTGGTTTAAAACATGTAAAAAATAAGAAAGTTTCGTCATATTCGTTTGGTATGAAACAAAGACTGGGATTAGCTTTTGCATTGCTTAGTAATCCTAATTTATTAATTTTAGATGAACCAACTAATGGATTGGATTACAATGGAATGATAGAATTTAGAAATATCGTTAATCAATTTGTTGGTAATTCGGAAAATACAGTTATTTTATCGAGTCACCTACTGGATGAAATGATTAAA
Source organism: Gemella cuniculi DSM 15828 (assembly GCF_000425665.1). Classification (GTDB taxonomy): domain Bacteria; phylum Bacillota; class Bacilli; order Staphylococcales; family Gemellaceae; genus Gemella; species Gemella cuniculi. Next base: position 26,802 of record NZ_KE384434.1, on the reverse strand, counting down.
ATTTGTGATGAGTTGGTTTTTATCAAGGATGGAGAGATAGTTCAAAAGATTGATATTAGTAAAAATAAGTATAGCAAGGATATTGAAAAAGAGTATATTAAAATTTTTGGAGTGAAAAAATGTTAAGAAGCGAGTTTATTAAAGTTTTTAGTTTGAAAAGGTGGACTATTTGTATACTATCATTTATCTTAATTAATTTTGTTTCATTAAATTTAAATTTTAAAAGTAATGACAATACAGAATGGAGAAAAGAAGCAATTTCCACTAAAGATATATATTTAGACATGATTAATAAATATGGAAATAATGAGATTTATGAAAAGGAAATAAGAGCCATAGATTATAGTTTGGAAAATAACATACCATACAATGTTGGTAATATTTGGTCCTACTTATCCTACATAGATAATTACTTTAACATCATTATATTGATTCTAATTATTATAGCTAGTAGAGTTTTTTACATAGAATATGAATACGCAACATGGAAAAATTTGTTAATGAGTTCCAAAGATATAAAACAAATTATATTAAGCAAGTATATTTACTGTATTATAGAAATTACCATATCAATATTAGTATTATTTTGTATTACTTTTATATTTGGGCTGTTTGAATTTGGATTAACTCAACCAAATAATATAGTTGCTTTTAAAGAAGAAAATACACAAATAATATCTCAGTTAGATATGGTAATAGAAAGGGTGTTAACCTTGTATTTAGTTGGATTATTTTATATGAGTATGACTAATTTTTTGATTATCTTGTTTGATGGCAAAAAAGTTGCAATATTTTCTGTAATAAGTATCCTATTTTTTGCTGGATTGATAAATATACTTTTAGAGAAAATAATACCTAATTTTAATAGACTGTTGCCGTTTTACTATATTTCAAAAAGACTTGATATAATACAAAGTAATAAATTAATTTACAGTATAATAATGTTATCATATAGTATTATTATATTGACAGGTGGGATGTTTGTGTTTTTGAATAGACGTTACAAGATAGTGTAGATGATGTGGTATATAAATATTAAAATATAGTTAAATTGAGAGATATATTTTCAATAAATAAAAAATTGTACAAAAAAGATTATTTACAGTATAATGATACTGTGCAAAGAATACTATGGAAAGGCAGAAAAATTATGGAATATAAAAAAGAAAGCATAGGTGGATTTATTGCAAATGGTTATGATTCTGAGTTGATTACATTTAATCCAAACTTATCATGTCGATTTATAATATCAATCACAAATGAAGGAATATTTATTAAGAATAGCAATGAATTAGAACATAGCAGTATTCCTAAAGAGTATTTTAAATTTACAGGAAACATTTTAGATAAATTAACAGATGTAGTACGCTTTAAAATAATCAAAGGTGCTTATGCTCATGAATATGTCATTGAAGATTATATAGAAAATGAAAAATTTCCAGACATAATGGAATATATTAAATTATTTAAAGAATTTTAAGTTGTGGTATCAAATAAAAATCTATAAAGATCTAGAAGTAAATTAAAGAATTACGTAGAGTATTAGATTGACTTACAAAAAGAGAGTAAGGATTAAGTAGAAATTAAAGAAAGTTTAAGTTCCAAAAATGAGCTTAACTTTTTTATGAAAATAAAAATATCAAAGTGAAGGAATAGATAATGTGAAGAAATCAGTTAGAAAAAATAAAAAGAAAAAACAGGCATAAAAATAGTATATGCTAGGATTTTTTCAAAAAATTAATAAATCTGGTTACCAACAAGGATAAATTTTCACTCTAAAAGTGTAGGGGGGATTTATCCTTTTTGCTTTTTGAGGCAAAAGAAAAATCTATTTTACAGTTAATACACATCCTATATAGCGTAAAGCTAATTGTTCTTTGACAGCTGAATAGACCAAGGTAGGACTTTATCTGCTTATGGAGAATTATGACTTACGCCATGACCTTTCTGCTGAAAGTAATTTCGGTTTTATGAATACTGGATTAGCCAAGGACACAAGAAAGTGAGCGGTAAATAAGAATACATAAAAAACAGAGGTGGCAATCTGTTCGTTGAAATAAGCAGTGATAATGATACTTCAACAGTTTAAGCCGGCTCGTCTTAATAAGGGGCGGAGGTGAGATTCCTATGTTGTCAGCCAAGACACCTACCAATGTCATAAAACTTAGTAATGGAAGAAAGTATATATTGGTTATGAATAATTTGTTAGGAAAGGAGTGATGTCTGTGGATAGTGACTGGAATGGATTGGCTGATTTGATTGCAAATCTGATTACAAAGTATGCTGGTGTTTTAGAATTAGATGATCTGCCTGATCCAATACCAGTAAAGAATAATATGGAAAATAAAAATAGTTTTGGCATGGCAAAAATACAGATTGAGAAAAAGTAATAAAAGTGCTATAATATACTTGAAATATATGTCCAAACCATAATTGGTAAAAATATAAAGATATAGAAAAGGATATTGAGGTTAATGCTATGTCAAAAGAAAAAATAAAAGTATATCTCTATACAAGAGTATCTACATCAATACAGATAGACGGTTATTCTTTAGAGGCACAAAAATCAAGAATGAAGGCGTTTGCTCTCTATAATGATTATGAGATTGTTGGTGAATATGAAGATGCAGGTAAATCCGGAAAATCTATAGAAGGTAGAGTCCAGTTTACTCGTATGATGGAAGATATAAAATCTGGAAAGGATGGGGTATCTTTCGTTCTTGTATTTAAATTATCGAGATTTGCAAGAAATGCTGCTGATGTACTTTCGACTTTGCAAATAATGCAAGATTTTGGTGTAAATCTTATTTGTGTTGAAGATGGAATTGATTCGTCTAAAGAGGCAGGTAAATTGATGATTTCTGTTTTGTCTGCTGTTGCTGAAATTGAACGAGAAAACATTCGTGTTCAAACAATGGAAGGTCGCATTCAAAAGGCAAGAGAAGGAAAATGGAATGGAGGTTTTGCTCCGTATGGATATAAACTTGTCGATGGTAAGTTGCTAATCAATGAGGAAGAAGCAGTCGCAATAAGGACTATTTTTGATCAATATGTGAATACAACTATTGGTGCAAATGGGTTGTCAAAATATCTAGAAAATCATGGAATAAGAAAAATTCCAAGGCAAAATGGGAAAAATCCATTATTTGACGCGGGATTGATAAGGAAGATTCTTAAAAATCCTGTATATAATGGAAAAATTGCCTTTGGAAGAAGAACTTTAGAAAAAGTACATGGAACGAGAAATGAATATCGTCAGGTGGAACAAGACGATTATTTAGTGGCAGAAGGAATACATGCTCCTATTGTTTCAGATGAATTATGGCAAGCAGCTCAAGTTAAATTAAAATCACAAGCAAAAAAATACGAACATACCAATAAAGGAAAAGATGTTCGAACACATTTACTTACAGGAATAGTAAAATGTCCTGTTTGTGGTGCAGGAATGTTTGGCAACAAGTGTGTTAAATATAAAAAAGATGGAAGCAAATACAAAGACTTTTACTATTATGGTTGTAAACATAGATTGATGAATAGAGGTCATAAATGCACTTACAATAAACAAATCAGAGAAGAATTGTTAGATGATGCAGTTGCTGAGGTAATTATAAAGATAGTAAGCAATCCTAAGTTTGCCTCTATGATGCAAGAAAAGATCAACATGAAGGTGGATACATCTGAAATAGAAAAGGAAATAGATAATTATCAAAAAGAATTGCGAAAAAGCCATTCCACAAAATTTAAGCTTATTGAAGAAATAGATAATTTAGATGTTGATGATAAGCATTATAGACGAAGAAAACAAGATTTAGATGATAGGCTTTATCGTATGTATGACAAAATTGAAGAATTAGAATCATTGTTAATTGATGCGAAAGCAAAGAAACAAACTATTGAAGCCGAAAAGCTTACAGGAGATAATATATATAAGGTTCTGATTTATTTTGATAAACTCTACAAGGTAATGAATGATGTAGAGCGTAGACAGTTAATTACAGCCTTGATTTCTGAAATTCAAATTTACGAAGAAAAGCAACCGAATGGACAATGGCTAAAATCCATTGTTTTTAAGCTTCCTATCATTGATGAAGATTTAAATATAGGTTTGGACAATGATGAGCAAGTTGAGGCAATTGTGTTGCTTTCCAAACTTGATTCAAAGGGCATATAAGTGTAAAGTTTTGATTGATGAGATTGATATACACCTGACGAAAGACACAGCATCCAATATGAGCTTAACTTAGAGGATAAGACATGATTGAAGATATACCAATTAAAACGGAGAGTTTTGATTATGAAAACAAGGGAGAAAATGAAGCTCTAAGAAATATGAAAAATGAGATTGAGCTATCTTTCTTTGGTGATTTGGTCTGTGTCGACTTGGAAGATTTAAGAGAATAGGGACAGATAAAAGATGTTCAGGCAGAAAAAGATAATCTTGTAAATATTGTCGGAAATATCGTAGGAAAGGTCGATGTAGTTGAAAGAGAAAATAAAATGGATGTGACAAATTTCTCTGTTGTATCTAAAGATGATGATGGGAATAAGTTATATCATAAGGAGAAAAAAGTGATATTTCCAAAGACTTTAAGCAGGAATATTTTGTTAAGCTCTTAGGACAGATTAGAACTTTCGTTGATGATAACGACAAGGAACGTACTAACATCAGGATACTTTCTTCAAAACTGTTAAGGCAAAGGAGCAAATGAAAGATCAAGACAAAGATAAAAAGTCCATTTTAGGGCAAATTAAGGACTTTCAAAAAGAAGATAAGGAAAAGCCTAAAGAAAAGAAAGAAGCAAGAAAAGAAGCTGAGAGATAAATGTATAGTCGGTGTGGTTTTAGGGCTGCACTGGCTTCTTTTTAATTCATGAAGGAACACTAATATAACCTTTGATACAGAAATTAAAATTTTAATTTTTGTCCCAAAAGTATAGAAATATGTCCCAAACCATGATATAATAATAAAGAAAATAGGAGGTATGGTAATATGAAAAAACAAAATGTTTTGAATTTAATAAAATACCATGTGGAAAGAAATGAAAATTCTTTTAGAAATGAGGCGATAGGAATAGCAAGATATTTTGATAGCATTGGTGATTACCAATTATCTGAATATATTATGGGTTTAATATCTGAATCAAATTTATACTCCCCACAGAGTAGCGATTTTGAAAGTGAATTTTTAAAACAAGTAGAAACAAGAAATTTAGAGGCGTTAAATTTACCACTTGAAATAACAGAAGATATAAAAGGTATTATTAATGCCGTAAACCATAATGTTGGGATTAATAAATTTTTGTTCGAAGGATTACCAGGAAGTGGAAAAACAGAAGCAGCCAAAAATGTTGCAAGATTGTTAGATAGATCTCTTTTTAGAGTTGACTTCGAAAATTTGATAGATAGCAAGTTGGGGCAGACCAATAAAAACATTATAAAAGTCTTTAAAGAAATAAATATGATTCCAAATGCGAATAAGATAGTAGTTTTATTTGATGAAATTGATGTTATCGCTCTGGATAGAATTAATTCTAATGATATTAGAGAGATGGGGAGAGTAACATCTACAATTTTAAGAGAATTAGATAGATTAACAGATCTTAATAAAGAAATAGTGCTTATTGCAACTACTAACTTATATTCTAATTTTGATAAAGCACTAATTAGGAGATTTGATGCTGTTATTAATTTCAATAGGTATAGTGATGAGGATTTAATAGAAGTTGCTGAATATTATTTTTCTTCGTTTATCAAGAATTTTAAAGGAATATCAAAGGACACAAGATTATTTAAAAAGATATTGAAAACAGCAAAAAAAATACCTTATCCTGGAGAATTGAAAAACATTATAAAAACATCACTTGCATTTAGTGATGTTGGTTCTGAGTATGATTATTTGAAAAGATTATACAATAGCTTGATAGGGAATCTGGATCAAAAGGATATAAACCAGCTTCATGATGAAGGCTTCACTGTAAGAGAAATAGAAAAATTAAAAGGGGAGTCTAAAAGTGCTGTATCAAGAAAGTTAAAGAAGGAGGAAGTAGATAGTGAATAATGTCCTAGAATTAAAAGGGAAACGCTTTGTGCAAGCCAGTAAAAGTGGTATGCGTGGTGGTATAGCTATGAACGGGAAAATAGAAGTTAGTACAGAGCATTTATTAAGATTAAAATCTCAGCTAATCCAGATTAAAGAATTTTGGGATAAAGAAACAAAGCCATTCGAAGGGATTTTAGTTAGTGTTTATTACAATAAAATTGTTGCAAAAAGCAATAGAATTTCTGGTCTTTTTAAAGGGGCGGATTCTAATGATGCAATTGTTGGGGCAAAATTTAATAGAGATAAAAATAAACACATCATCACATATTTTCTTGATGAATATGAGTTAACTAAAAGCATAGAGTTGATTACAGATACTTCAAATATATTATCTCAAAAATTTGCAGGGAAGATTAATAAGAACATATTTGAAGATAAAAATATTGTTAATCCAGCAGTTTTTAAAGACCTTTCTGTAAGTATGTCTACATTCAAACAGGTGATTGCAGATGTATCGTATATTGATTCTTTTGAGGTAGAGTTACCTACAATGGATGTAAAGCAGAGTATTATAACTCTGTATGACGTAAGAAAAGATACAAAATTATTATTTGAAAGATTAGGGATAGATATTTTAAGTAGCAGAATTTTAGATAATCAAACGGTTTACTTAGATGAAAATCAGGTAGAAGTACTTTTTGAAAAAGCACCTTATCTTGTTTCAATGGCAACTGTTGATTTATCAAGTTTATCACCGGATGACTTTATCAATGAGTATCAGACAAAAATGGTAACTATACCATCTCCAACTATTGAACCGACAATTGGGGTGATAGATACTTTATTTGATGAAAGTGTTTATTTTAGTGACTGGGTTGAATATCATGATATGGTATCAAAAGATATACCAAAAAGTCCGAAGGATTATAATCATGGAACAGCGGTATCTTCAATTATTGTTGATGGTGCAAAATTAAATCCTTGGTTAGATGATGGTTGTGGAAGGTTTAAAGTTAGACATTTTGGAGTTGCTGTAGGTGCTGAATTTTCTTCTTTTTCAATAATAAAAAGAATAAAGAGCATTGTAGCAAATAATTCAGATATAAAAGTATGGAATATTTCACTTGGCAGTAACCAAGAAATTAATGATAACTTTATTTCTGCTGAAGCTGCAACATTAGATAAAATACAGTTTGAAAATAATGTGATATTTGTTGTGGCTGGAACAAATAAGCCGAGTGCAGATATAGTTAAAATAGGATCTCCTGCAGATTCCGTTAATAGCATAGTTGTAAATTCAGTTAGTAAGAATGGTCTATCCACTAAATATGCTCGTAAAGGATTAGTATTATCTTTTTTTGCAAAACCTGATGTAAGTTATTACGGCGGTAGTGAAGAAGAATACATTACAGTCTGTGAACCTTTAGGTGCTGCAAGTGTTGCTGGAACTTCATATGCTGCACCTTGGATTGCAAGAAAATTAGCTTATTTAATTGATATTTTAGGGTTCAATAGAGAAGTTGCAAAAGCCATGATTATTGATGCTGCAAGAGGTTGGGATGAAAAACCAACTCCTGAGGAAGTTGCTTTATATGGTCATGGAGTTGTACCCATTCATATAAATGATATTATTCAAACAAAAGATGATGAAATAAAATTTGTAGTATCAGATGTAAGTGAAAAGTGGAATACTTATAATTATCATTTTCCCGTTCCTTTGAAGGATAATAAGTATCCCTATATTGCAAAGGCTACGATGTGTTATTTTCCATTGTGTGATAGATTGCAAGGTGTGGACTATACAAATACGGAATTAAATTTGCATTTTGGTCGAATAGGAGATGATAAAAAAATCAAGGATATTAAGGGTGATAAACAGAATACAGAAGACACATTAGATGGAGAAAGAAATTATCTTCTGGAAGGTGAAGCCAGAAAGCAGTTTAGAAAATGGGATAATGTAAAGTATATAGCAGAGAGTGCTACAAAAAGAATGATACCAAAAGGCTCTTATCGAAATAAGAATTGGGGTATGGAAGTGAAGACAAATAACCGATTAGCTCCTCAAGATGGCGTAGGAGTTAGGTTTGGTGTTGTTGTAACACTCAAAGAAATGAATGGGGTTAATAGAATTGATGAATTTATCAGAAGTTGTACATTAAATGGTTGGTTAGTAAATGTAGTTGATGTTGTTAATAGAGTAGATATTCATCAAAAAGTGAATGAAGAGATTGAGTTTGAATAGGACTAATAGTGAAAGTGCAGGGAAATGAATGATAGAAAATATAGGAATTAATTTGATTAGTAGTGGAATTTGTTTTTTGATTGGTATATTTGTAGCTAATTATAGAAGAATAGGGTTGTTTGTGAAATCGCTGATATATTGGAATAAAGATATTAGGTTTAGCATTGCGTATCTATATAAAATAAAAATAGACAATAAATATCTTTTAATCAAAGGAAATAAAATAGAACAGTTGCAACCTGTAGGGGGAGTGTATAAAGTTTATAGCTCTTTTAATGTAATTGAAAGAAAACTGAATATTAACTTTGAAAATGAAAGAGGTTTTTATGAGGACGGTGATTTAAGATTTTGTACTAAAGGGAAAAATATTAATAAAGTATTAAAGTGGTTTAAAAGTAGAGAAAATAGAGAAGTAGCTGTATATAGAGAATTTTATGAAGAAATTGTAAAGAATAATATATTACCTATCAAAGTACTAAGTGATATGAGTATAGAATTTTTAAAACAAATAAAGCCTAAAATGACTTATTCTAAGCACTTTAAAAAGAATGAGATATTGTTATTTGATATTTATGAGATTCATTTAGCGGATAAATACAGAGAGATATTATGTAAATATATAAAAAAAGAAAATGATTTAATTAAACTTGTGGATAGAGAAGATATTGAAAAGGAATGTGTTGATATAAGTGGAAAATCATTTAAAATAGGAGAACATTCCCAATATATTATTTAAGAAAGGTAGGAGATAGAATGAGAGCGTTTTATATGTCTAAAGAGATAAAAGAGCTTATTGATGAAATTGATATTTCTGAGTCAAATTACGAAAAAGCATCAAACAGATATAAAGCAATTGCAACTTATATAAAAGAGACTGATTTAGCAAAATATAGTCCGGATATTTATCTACAAGGATCTATTAAGCTGGGAACAGCAATTAAACCTCTTACTGAAGATGGAGCGTATGATATAGATATTGTTTGTAATATGACTAAAAAAAGAAGGAATCACCAGACACAAAGAGAATTAAAAGATGAACTTGGGAAAGTAGTAAAAAATTATTCAATAAAACATAGCATGGAAAAGGTTCCAAAAGAAAGTAATAGGTGTTGGACATTAAATTATTTAGATGAATCAAATTTTCATATAGATATCTTACCTGCAGTTCCTTGGAATGATATGGAAGATGGAAATGTTGCAATTTCAGATAAAAGAAGTGATAACTATGATGATATAACATTTGACTGGGAAGTTAGTAACCCTAAAGGATACTCTAAGTGGTTTAAAAAACAAAGTGATTTTAAAACAATAAAAGAATCATATGCAGAACAATTTCATGCAAAGATAGAAGAAATTCCAGATTATAAAATAAAAACTCCATTACAAAGAATTGTACAATTGTTAAAGAGACATGCAGAAGTTATGTTTGCGGATGATATGGAATATAAACCGTCTTCTATTATAATCACAACCTTGGCTGCAAAAATTTATCCTGAATATACAACTGTTAGTAATGATTTTGAAACATTACTATTGAATGTGATTAGAAAGCTTTTAAATGGAGTTGAATATGAAAATGAAAATCCCTGTATCTATAATCCGGTTAATAGAAAAGAAAAATTATCTTTGAAATGGGATAGAAATAGACAATATTTTGAAAATTTTTTGAAATGGTATGATCAACTTAAGGTTGATTTTAGCGTGGATAATGAAGCATTGCCTTTAAATGAGAGTTTGTTTTATATACAAAGAAGTTTGCACAAAAATAGTAACGAAATTGGAATTTCATTAAATTCTTTAAGTCATCATCAAAAACCTAAATGGAAATTGTCGAGTATTGCTAAGACTGATGTAGAGATAAAAGCATATTATAGTTGGCGTAGTTTCAGATTTAAGCGAATAAAAAGCGGTGAAGCTTTGAATAAAAAAGGAAAACTTAGATTTGAAGTTAAGGCACTCAATATAAAAGGATATGATATATACTGGCAAATAACCAATACTGGTTATGAAGCAATAAATGCAAATTGCTTAAGAGGAGACTTTTATAATTCTGAGCTTGAACAAGGAAAAAGAATAAGAACAGAGGAAACTTGCTATACAGGGAGACATTATGTTGAGGCGTATTTAGTAAAAAATGATATTTGTTATGGGAAAAGTAAACCTTTTGAAGTTAATATAATTGATGGTATTTTCAATGCCAAGCAATTAGGAAAGTGATGATTATGGCTGATAAAATTATACAATGGTTAATAGGTTTACTTAAGGCAATACCAGAGGATATTATTAAAACACTGATATTAGGGTTTGTAATTTTAATTCTAAGAATGCTTGTTGACAAAGTTAAATTTTTAAACTCTAAAGTTAGAAATATCATAGTAAAGATATTTACTACAAATATAGAAATATCTACTAAAACTTCTTTTATAGAATCCCCTGATTATCCTTATATTGCAAAAATAAAAAAGAAATTTGCAGGGGATAGCAATTCGAGTAATAATGATATTTGGGAGATAATTATTATAGGAACAGTTATTGCTTCTATAATTGTTAATTTTTTTAAAGAATATGTCGAGTATATATCTTTGTTCTTAAAGTGGTTTGGGCTTATACCTTTAATATTATCGATTACATTTCTATTTATCATATCTTTTAGCAAGGAGGTTCAAAAAGTTACTGTTAAATTTATTATTGTTTCAACAATTGTTTCCACACTAACATTATATTATGGATTTAATATTAAGGAAATGTCGGTAACAATGAGTCCGTCAATAGCGGATGCAATAAAATTTTTTATATCAGTATATAAAATTTTAGGTGTATCTATAGGAGTAATTCAACAAATGCTATCTTATATATTATTATTGCGTGTAGTAAGTGTTTATATTGATAGAAAAAACAAAAAGGCAGTACAATCGATTCGCAAATTTATTGCTAAAACGAAACAATTTGAATCGGTTTATTTCCTTGTATTTTCAGTAATATTGTTTTCGATTTTGTCATATTTATTGACATTAGATGCTGTTATTGAATTTTTATTGAGACAGTAAAAACTTTAGAAAATTATCTCTCCATCTCCTCATCCATATAAATTTCATAATTTTGTATCTTATAAAGTTCGTCCATAGTAGATTTTGAGGAAGAATACTCTTGCATTAGGGTATTCTTTTTTTCTTGTAATTTATCAAGCTCAGATAAAATATCCTTTGAATTTGGGAGCTTGGAATAGAATTTTTTAAGCTCTGAAAGGGCAGTTTTATATAGCGTAATTTATGATTTATACTCGGAGTAGAATGCCTTGTCAGACGGATTAGCCTTATATTCCTTGGTATTTTTTAACGGTATGAATTTGCTTCATAGTTGTAGAAAGCTCTTGTATTTCTTTGTCAATAGTCTTGATTTTATCCTGTAAATTTTGCCATATCTAAACACGATTAGAGAAGCAGACCAAATTATTGTTATGGATAAGGGGTTGTTCTTGCTGCGGGAAGCCATGTTGAGGCAATCGTGTTGCTTTGTAAACTTGATTCAAAGGGCATATAAGTGTAAAGTTTCCGATTGATGAGATTGATATTACATGTGCTGAGAGTAAGGAAATTTATGAACAAATCAAAGAGTCTGCTAACTAAATAAATTTGACTTGAAAGTTTCAACGCTATATACAGCCTAGATAAAAAGAAAATATGGAATAAAATTAGGAGAGTATTTATAATAAATCTAAAAAAATAAGCAAGTTATTCCATAGTGTATACTTAAAAAATAAGAAGCTGTCATGGATGCTTTAAGATACTTTAAAGTGATTTAGTAGGAATTGAGAGTATTTATAAGTTAAAAGAAAATGTCTCTAAAAGTCAAAAAATTTAATTTCAGAAGTAAAAGATCTTGACCTCAGAAGTAAGGGAAATAAACTTGGAACATTTCAAAATGTCTTTTTAAAGGACAAAAAGATATAGGAGAATTACAAATAAAAATTCCAGGAGAGCTTGATAACTGCATTGAGAGGTTATCAACATATCTTAAAAGTACCGGAAAGACATATAAAGATCATGAGGTAATAATCCTTTCTTGGTTCCATAAGGATAAGAAAAGTAAGAAAATATCGAGTAGTCCTACATGGGAGGAAAATAGATAATGCTAAACTCAAACAACCTAAAAATAAATTAACAAAAACAGGATTAATAAATTCAGATGAATGTATAAGGGAATTAGTAATTTTAGGAATATAAGTAATTCTAATGTTTATTAGACGTAAAAGATATAATAAACTATATAATTTGTTTTACATTATAATATTTTAGGTTAGTTTTTTTATTTTATAAAACAATAATTATTTCAAAGTTGTTTCATATTGGGATGATAAAGTTTTCTAGTCGGGTGGGATTAATACAAAGAATTATAACAGAAAATAGTGAATACAATTATGTATTAATTATTTTTGTAACTTTTATTAAAAGAGGGTGAACCTTCCAAAAATAAAAATTTATTGCTATTGTATTATGAAGAAAAGATTGAACTATTAAGGTAATGCTTATAGAAGTAATATTTTATAGATAGTAATTATTATTTTAAATTTATACAAAATCTAAAGTTAACATTATGAAAAGATATTTTTGTGTGCCAGTTTAATTTTTATTGTGTTTAATATGATTCATATTAATATTTATATTTATAATAGCTGTAATGTAATAAATTTAGTTGGAGGGTATGGTACAAAATTTTAGAAGAGGAGGTGATTAATGGGAGTGTATATGATAAAAGATATGAAAATTTTTATTAATTACACATTGATAAAAATTAATATTGTAGAAACTAGGGAAATACTAAAACTAAATTACATATTTTTTATACTTTTCTAAAAATTATGTAAGGAAATTTTATAGAAAAAAGAGAGGAAAACAAGTTTTGGAACAAACAAGTTATATTAGAAAGCATAAATATTTTGGAATAAAAAAATATGATATAAAGAAATTTTCATCAATAGTGTTGGCTCTATTGATGTTTCTTACTTCTGTGTTAGGAGCATTTCCTAATAAAGTTTATGCACAGAGTAATATTATTAGAGAACTTACGGTTAATAAAACTGAAATCATGCAGGGGCAAAGTTTTACAGTAAGTGTAAAATTTGGTGGTTCTGGGACAAAGGTAGTAGAAGGACAGACAGAAGAAATTAACTTTGCTCTAGGGAATACAAAAATAGATTTACCAAGGACACCGATAGAATTAAGAAATAGTTCTGGAAATATTCTTGGAGAGGTTACATTTTCTGATAATAAAGCAATAATGAAATTTAACAAATTAGCTGCCAGTTTAGATGATATTGAAGGTGGTTTTGATTTTTACGTTACTGGATATTGGGCAAAAGATCTAAATACACCAGGTGAAGGAAGTATAGACATAAGTTACAGTGGTGGGACTAAAAGGGTTAAATTTATAAATAAGGAATCTGGAACTGCAACTGATAATATTTACAGTAAAAAAGGAGTGTGGAGTCGATATCATCAAGATGGTAATAGACTTGATTGGGTCTTTACATTCAATGCAGCACATAAAAGAACAGAAACTGATACTACATTTTCAGTTGAAGATACTTTAGACAATACCATGGAATGGGATACAGATGAAAATAATAAAAATCAGTATAGAGTTGAAGTCTATGGTAAATGGGTTAACTTAGAGCAAGCTAAACAAATGAAAATAGGTATTGAATTTAACGGCAAGAAATTAAAAATCAATGTACCTTCATATATATTTTTAGATAATCAGTGGGTAAGACCTTTAGATGGAAAAGAATTAACGATAAGACTTACTGCAAAAGTAACAGAAGAAACTATGAACAATAAATCCATCAAGTATGTGAGCAATGAGTCTAAAACTAATGTAACTGGAGTTGATTGGGAAATTGACCCAAAAGAAACAAAAGATTCTGTTGAAATCATGCGTTCTGGTGGTTGGGCAACAGGAACTAAACCTGGAGAATTAAAAATTATAAAAAAACTTCAAAATAAAGATATACCAATAAAAGGTGTTGAATTTATTTTGGAAAGAGAAGATAAACAAGATATAGAAGTAAGAGAAGAAAGTGGATATGTAAATAAAGGGAAATCAATTGTTTTAACTACAAATGATGAAGGAATTGCAAATATTAAGGGGTTAAGAGCTGTTAAATATGTTTTAAAAGAAAGCAAAGCTCCAGAATGGATTGCATTCGACGTAAATCAACCAATAACAAAAACCTTTGAAGTAAAAGAAAGTGATTCAGAAGGAACAGAATTAACAATTGAAAACAATAAGAAAACTATAAATATTGAAGTGGAAAAAATCTGGAAAGATGCTAATGGACAAATAATAACATCTCCAGAAAATATTAAAGTTCAACTGTATAGAGATGGAGAAAAGGTTGGACCAGAAGTTGAGTTATCTTCTAATAAGACGAAACACATATGGAAAAACTTGGATATTTCGGATGATAGTGGAAAACTATATAATTATGAAGTAAAAGAATTAGATTCAAACAAGAGTGCTGTTAATCAAAGTGGTAGTATTAAAATTAATCAGAGGTCGTATGAAGTAAGTTATGATGGGAACATGAAAGATGGCTTTACAATAACAAATAAAGAAAAGACACCGTGGACACCAATGATACCACCAACAAGAGAT
>NZ_KE384434.1:0-11243 GCF_000425665.1 Gemella cuniculi DSM 15828 | reverse complement strand
GTAGAACTATACAAAGATGGAACAGCAACAGGAAATGTAAAAGAACTGAACAAAGAAAACAACTGGACGGTTACTTTTGAGAAATTACCAGTATCAGCAAGTTTAGGTGGAGAAAATCATAAGTACACAATCAAGGAAGTAGGAGAGAGTGGAAATATTATTTTAGTCGATGGAAAACGATATAAAGTGATCTATGAAGGAAATATGAAAGCTGGATTCACTATTACCAATCGAAAAGAGATTCCTGTAAAGCCTTCTACACCAATACCAAACGATCCAAAATCTATTAAGCCAAGGGTATCAAATGCAAATAATAACGAGATATTGCCAAAAACTGGAGACGGAGGCAACATATCCCAATATGTATGGTTAATGGTAACATCAGGAATATCACTGATGCTCATCGGATGCAGACGTAAAAAACATGAGAAGCAGAAATAAAGGATAAAATAGAAATTATGAAAAAGGGAATGCTTCTCCTATTGCAAAGTAGAGTGTTTAGAAGTTATTGAGCTAACTTAGTGGAGTGAAATTCAATAAATATACAGGAAAAGAAGATTAAAAAGCGGAAATAATAAAATTTTTTAAGTAATCAAAAGGAAAAATTAAATGAGGACTATACAATAAAAAATATTTTTATTGTTATAATAGGAGGACTATTTACACCAAAGTGTAGGAGTCCTCCTTTTTATGGTTAAAAAATTCAAACATAAAAAGGAAGATAATATAATGATAAAAAAGAGTAATTATTCTTATGTCAGAGGGTAATTTATGACCATAAGAGAAGAAGTTTGTAAATCATATTGAAAAATAAAATAGCGAGAAAAATATATTCAACGAAAAGATAGAAAACATAATATTATTTTGTTTTCAACACTGGAGCATGATAGTCAAGCTGATTAAAAAGTATAATGGAATTTAGATTAAGATAAACCTCAAAATCCAACTCCATTAAAGGTATAGAAGATAAAAATGATTCTGACATGGCAAAATCATAGATTGAGAAAATATAATATAAGTGATACATACATTTGAGATATTGACTCAAACTAAATTGAAAAAATATAAAGATGTAGAAAATAATACTGAAGTTAAGGCTATATCAAGAGGAAAAATAAAAGTAACCACCACAAGAATACACATGTCAATATGAATAGATGAGGAATAAATGAAGAATGAAGACTGTTACTCTCAATATTGATTATGAAATTTTGGCAGAGGATTTTTCAGTTTGGGAATTATTTAATAAGCAGAAAACTTAGCCTCGTATATTCTATTGGTAATCAGTAAATTGTAAAATTAATGAAAACTTAGTTTAGTTTAAGATAATAAGGTATAATTAGGATGCTATCATAATATTTATAAAAATTGGCAGCTTATTTACTAAATAACTAAATTAAGATATAATGAAGTAAAAAAGAAAGGTGAAGAAATAACATGTTGCAAAAGAAGATAAAAGTAGTTAATAAATCATTAAAAATAATATTAATTTTAGGTATAACTTTACCACTAGTAGCTTGCGGACAAACAAATTCTTCTACATCATCATCGGAGAATGTAAAACAAAATGAGGCTAGTAGTGGCTCAAAAGTTGATGAAAATATGAATATGAA
Organism: Gemella cuniculi DSM 15828; assembly: GCF_000425665.1. Taxonomy (GTDB): domain Bacteria; phylum Bacillota; class Bacilli; order Staphylococcales; family Gemellaceae; genus Gemella; species Gemella cuniculi. The sequence goes on along the minus strand of NZ_KE384434.1, from coordinate 9,630 downwards.
ACTTTTGGGAAAGTATCCTAAGAATGGTGAAGATGTAGAGCCGATTGAGTGGATAGTTCTTGAAGAAAGTGGAGATAAAGTATTACTTCTTGCGAAAAATTGTATAGATTCACTTCCTTGGCATAAGACACATGAGGCAATTACATGGGATAAAAGTGATATTCGTACTTGGTTAAATGGCGAGTTTTTACAAAAAGCATTTACACCAGAAGAGCAAGATAGTATTTTAACTACTGATTTGGATAATAGTGATAATCTTAAATACGGTACAACTGTAGGAGAAAATACGAAAGATAAAGTCTTTCTACTAAGCGGAGCAGAAGTAGAGAAGTATTTTTCTTCAGAAAGTGCTCGTAGAGCACAACCTACTGTCTATGCAACTTCACATGGTGCATATTCAAATGGTAGTGGGGAGTGTGCATGGTGGTTGCGTTCCCCTGGTGTAACAGAAACTAGTCCAGCTTATATTGCTTCAGCAGGAATGTTTGGAAATCGAGCACATGAGGTAAATGAAACAATTATTGGTGTACGTCCTGCTATATGGGTTATGAAAGATAAGTTAAAATAGTTATTTTAAATGCGAGCGTAGATAATAGTGAAAATTTATAAAGAAAATATAGAGCGTTGTGAAAAATTTTATAATAGTGATTTTTATAATGAATTGAAAAATTCTAATAATATTACAGATGTAGATTTTGTGAAAGGTGTATTTACAAGGTTATGCTTAGATGCTGATGCATGTGATGAAGAGTTGTATAAAGAACTTGGGAAGAAATTTGGTTTATTACATAAAAAAAATGTTTTGATAGATTATGTAGATAATCAGGAAATAAAATTAGCATCGGATATTATTTGTGGAAGGAAACAGTTGGTTAAGTTAAGAGATAATGAGTATTGTGATTGGGTAAAAGATTATGAAAGAATTGGAAGTAATTTAGATTATCATTTTATTTGGCCTAGACATAAACTCCCAACTATAAATACATATAGATACCAAGTATATTTAGACAGAATAGATTGTTTGCTATATGATTTTAAAATGTACTTTAGCGGAGAAAAAACTCCTATGGATAAAGCCTATAAAAATGAAACAACAAAACTTTGGTTGACCAAGTTTAAAAATTTCGAAGATTTTATATCCAAAATGAAATTAGAAAGATTTGTTGATGACAAATATGAAGTATTTGATTTAAGCAAAAATGATGGTTCTACAATAAGTAGTTATATTAGAGGAAAAGAATTGGTAGATTCAATACCTACATATTTAATTAATATATTGAAGAAAAATTAAAATTTTATATTTGACTGATATTTTTATTATATAAAATAATTTGTTGGTAAAGTAGGAAAAGATAATTTTTTGAAATTATAAAGGAGGTTAATTATGAAACTTTCAGTATTAAATTTAGCTCCATTGAGAGATGGAGATAGTTTCAAAGATGCGATAGATGCAATGGTGAGACTTGCGGAAAAAACAGAGGAGTTTGGGTACACTCGTTATTGGATAGCAGAACATCATAATATGAAAAGTATAGCGAGCAGTGCAACACAGCTTTTAATTCAACTAACATTATCTAACACAAAAAATATAAGAGTAGGTTCGGGTGGCGTAATGTTACCAAATCACAGTCCATATTTAGTTGCTGAGCAATATGGTACTTTAGAAACACTTTATCCGAAACGTGTAGATTTAGGTTTAGGGCGTGCACCTGGAACAGATGGACAGACGGCAAGAGCATTAAGAAAAACTAGAGATCTAAATCCAAATTTTGAAAAAGATCTTTCGGAATTAAAAGGATATTTTAAAGACACAAATTCTGTTCATGCATATCCTGCTGCAGGAATTGATATTCCATTTTATATATTAGGTTCAAGCACTGATAGTGCATATCTTGCAGCAAAGTTGGGATTGCCTTATGTTTTCGCTTCTCATTTTGCACCAGCTATGATGGAAAATGCAGTAGCAATTTATCGTCACTATTTTAAACCTTCAGAAGAATTGGATGAACCTTATGTTATACTCGGTGCAAATGCAATAGTAGCTGATACAGATGAAGAAGCAAAGAAGTTATCGACAACACAATTACAATCATTTTTAAATATAGTAACAAATGAACAAAAAGGACTACAACCGCCTGTACAATCCGAAGAGGCAGTTTGGAAAAATTATATCGCTGCAGTAAAAGTGCCACATTTTGGACCAATAGCTTTTGAACATGATGAAATTATAAGTCATGAACGAGAAGTAGTAGAACAGATGACCAAGGTTTCTTTCATTGGAAGTAAGGAAACAGTATCAAGACAAATAGCCGATTTAAAACGACGAGTTGATTTTGATGAACTTATGATTAATTCTTATATTTACGATGAGAAAGCACAACATTATTCATATAAACTTTTAGCAGAGGTTATAAAAGAAAAGTTTCAAAAATAAATGCTCTTATATCAAATTAAGTTTTGAGTTATTAAAATAAGTTTAAAAATTTTACACTCAGAGGCTAACAGAATTAGAAGACAACGGGAGATAAAATTTATTTTTACGATATTGAAAATTATAAAAAATAAATTAATATTAAAATCTTCTTAGATATTTATTTTATCGTTTACTAAAATGAGGAAAAGAATCAAAAAGTCTTAGGCAATAGTCAGTTGTTTAAGATTTTTTGGTATAATAATTTTCTTCTATAAAATTAATGAAATTGAAAATTAAATTTTATTTCTAAATAAAATAACAAATGTAAAATTACTAATAGTATCATTTTCTTTTTTATGGTAAACTAAAGAAAATAGATGTTATGGAGGTTTGAAGAATGTTAAAAACTAGTTTTTTAGGAGTAGAATTAGAAAATTGTTTAATGAATGCTTCAGGTGTTTATTGTATGTCTAAAGAAGAATTGGATGAACTTGCAAATAGTAAAGCGGGAGCGTTTGTAACAAAAACTGCGACAAGAGATTTTCGTGCAGGTAATCCTGAACCGAGATATTTTGATACTGCATTGGGTAGTATAAATTCAATGGGGCTTCCTAACAATGGATTTGATTATTATTTAGACTACGTGCTTAATCGTCAATTACAAGGAGAAGAATTGCAGTTTTTATCAGTAACAGGAATGAGTTATCAAGAAAATATAGAACTTTTGAAAAAAATTCAAGAGAGCGATTATCAAGGTGTAACTGAATTTAATTTATCGTGTCCAAATGTTCCAGGTAAACCGCAAATTGCATATGATTTTGAACTTACCGAAAAATTATTAACCGAAGTTTTTACATTTTTCACAAAGCCACTCGGGGTTAAATTGCCACCATATTTTGATATTGCACATTTTGATATTATGGCAGGAATACTAAATAAATTTCCGCTAACGTATGTTAATAGTATTAACAGTGTAGGTAATGGTTTGTATATAGATTTAGAAAAAGAAGAAGTTGTTATAAAACCAAAAGGTGGATTTGGTGGAATTGGAGGAGAGTATATAAAACCAACAGCACTTGCAAATGTTCGAGCATTTAGACAAAGATTAAACGAAGATATAAAAATTATTGGGACAGGTGGAGTAATAACAGGACGAGATGTTTTTGAACATATACTTTGCGGTGCAGATCTAGTACAAGTAGGAACAACTCTTCACAAAGAGGGTGTTGGAGTTTTCGAAAGATTAACGAGAGAACTTGAAGAGATCATGAAAGAAAAAGGTTATTCTAATATCGAAGATTTCAAGGGTAAATTAAGAGAACTGGATTAAATATGAAAAATTGGTGGGACTGATAAATTTTTTAGTCTCACATTTTGTTAATTAAGAGTATTAAATTTTAATCGTTCTAAATAAAAAATGTAATTTTATAAGATTTAAAATATGAAATTAACAAGTTTTAATTTATATTTTACTTTTATGATTTATAATTAGTTAGTATGAACAATGAAGTAAGGCAAGGAGATGAAGATGAAGTATAAAAAATATATTTTAATTATGATAGTAGCATTTAGCATTTTTGTTTTTATTAGATTAACTTATGAAACAATTTTAAAACCAATGGACATTAATGTGATTGATTTTGTTCAAAAATTAGAGAATTCTACTTTAACGAGTTTTTACAAAGAAATAACAAATGTTGCAGATACTTACCAAAATATGGTCATTACTATTGTATTAGTTATTATTTTATGTTTTAAAAAGTATCATTATGAGGCAATTTATTTAGCCATAAGTATGGCAACATGTGGTGTTCTTATACCCATTATAAAGAATATGATAAAAAGACCACGTCCAGATTTTCATAGATTGTTAGAAATAGGAGGTTTTAGTTTTCCAAGTGGTCATACGACTTCAGCGACCATTTTATACTTAACATTGGTATTAATTTCTATTAAAATTTTCAAAAATATCAATAAGTATTTTGTATTAGTGTTGGCAAGTTTTGGTATTTTAGTTATAGCGATTTCTAGGGTCTATTTGGGAGTTCACTATCCAACCGATACATTAGGAGGTATGAGTTTAGGAGTAGGCGTAGTAGCTTTTTACTACATGATATTTTATAAAACTAAACTTTTAGAAAAATTTTAAAAAATAAAGGGGGATATTAATGAATAGAATTTTACTTATAACAGGATCGTTTGGTAATGGTCATCTTCAAGTTTCAAAAAGTATTAAAAGTATGTTTGAGGAAAAGTATAAGAATAAAGTAGAGGTAATAGAGACAGATTTATTTTTACAAGCACATCCTAATATAACACCAGTTTTAAAAAAAATATATCTTTACAGTTTTTCGTACTTTCGTGATATTTATGGTTATGTTTATTATGCAGGGAAAAATCAAATAAATACTTCGTTTTACAGATATTTTAGTTATAACTATTTAAAAAAGATGATAAGTGATGTCAAACCGGATGTTGTTGTATCTACTTTTCCAACGCCAGCACTATCACTTTTAGAAAAAGATAGTATACCAGTAGTCAATGTAGTTACGGATTATCATTTTCATAAAAGTTGGTTAACAAAAGGGGCGATAAGATATTATGTGGCAACGGATGAATCGAAAGATGCATTTATAAATGCGGGAGTTTTGGAAGAGAATATAAAAGTTTTCGGTCTACCTATTGATAAAAAATTTGATGAAAAAATTGATGGACAAAAATGGCTTTTAGAAAATAATTTATCACAAAATAAAAAAACGATACTTTTAGTTGCGGGTGCTTTTGGTGTTTTAAAAAATTTTGATAATATTGTTGATAAATTGTTAGAAAATAATAATGATGTACAAATAGTTATTATTTGTGGGAAAAATAATGACTTAAAAAATAAATTAGAAAAAATTTACGAAAATATTAAGACTGTAAAAGTACTAGGGTATACTTATAACATGAGAGAATGGATGCAATCATCAACACTTTTAGTAACAAAAGCAGGAGGTGTTACTATTTCGGAAAGTTTGGCAAGTAATATTCCATTGATACTTTTTAATCCAGTACCAGGACAAGAAAAAGAAAATGCAGTGTATTTTGAAAAAAATAATATGGGAAAAATTGCTTACACTGATAATGAAGTTATAGAAAGTGTAAAAGAACTTTTTGAAGATGAGAATAGTATAAAACTTATGAAAGAAAGTATGATAAAAAACTATCAGAGCGGCTCATCAGAAAAAATTTGTGATGATATAATAAAAATTATCAATAAATATTGATAAAAAATAATTTTAACATTGTTATAAATTTGTATAAATATTTTTTAGATTTAAGTAATTTTTAGTAATATAATATATAATTATATTTTATTATTAATTTTAATGTGAAACACTTGTAAAACTAATAAAAATTTGATATTATAATGATACAATAATATAGCGCGTATAAAGGCAAGGATATGGCTTGCGAGTTTCTACCATCTGACCGTAAATTTGATGACTATGGGCATTCTTTGCTGGTGCAAATTAGGATATTATTTAAAATTGTATTATCTGAGAAGAGTGTATTATTAAAGAATTGCCTACTAGTTAATGATTTTGGTGGGCAATTTTTTGTTTTTTTATTAAAAATGTTTTAAGAAAATTAAAGATGCTAAAATAAAAATTCAAATGTCAAGTTTGATAAGATTTTGTATGGTACTACTGCTGTATTATCTATTCTAGAGAATAAAATTTTTATCGAAACTGGGATTAAAAGTTTTAGCGAAGGAATATAAGGAAAAGAAGTTTATTAATTATTTCATTTTTTATTGGTATGCCAAAAATAGTACGAGAAATTCGTGCTATTTTTGTTTTTTAGAAAATGAAAAACTTTCTAAATTTTATATAATATATGTATTAAGATTAAAATTAAAAGTATATATGGTATAATTTTAGTGAGGGGTGTTTTATTATGGAAAAAATTTCTTTTTGTGAGTTTAAAAATGGATTACAGAATGGAAGAAAAGATTTCACAAACTTGATTTTTGAAAATATGAATTTGAGTAATTTTAATTTAAATGAAATGGATTTTTCTTATTCTAATTTTATTAACATTAATTTTTTTGGTGCAAGTTTGGAAAAAAGTATTTTGACAAATTCTCTTTTAGATGATTGTAATTTATCAAATACTAATTTAAAAAATAGTAATTTAGAAAGGGCATCGTTAAGAAGAGCTGACTTAGAAAATTCGGATATTCGAGGTGCAAAACTTTATGCAGCAGTATTAGAAGATGCAAAGCTAAAAAATATAATTTTTGATGATACGACAAAAAATTTTATGTTGCATTGTCCAGAAAGTGGTGCTTTTATTGCGTATAAAAAATGTCTTAATAACTTGATTGTGAAACTTCTTATACCTAAAGATGCTAAGAGAGTTTCATCGACAATGAATTGTTGTCGCTGTGATAAGGCAAAGGTGCTTGAAATAAAAAGTTTTGATGGAACGAAATATTTTAATGAAGCTTGGTCAACGGTTGCGGAAGATTTTTGCTACAAATTAGGAGAATGGGTTTATGCAAAAAATTTTAACGAGAATCGCTGGTATGACTCTTCAGGTGGTATTCATTTTTGGATGAGTGAAGAGGAAGCAAAAAACTATTAGAAAATTTATGAATGAAAGGAGAACAAATTGAGAGTAGTTTTACTTTGTAAATATGACGGAAGTAGGTATCATGGATTTCAAATTCAACCTAATAATAATACCGTTCAAGCTGAGATAGAAAAGAGTTTGAAAAAAATACATAAAAAAGATATTAGAATTTATATGAGTGGTAGGACTGATAGTGGAGTTCATGCTTATGGTCAAGTTCTTCATTTTGATACTGAATTGAATATTCCTAGTGAAGCATGGATTAAAGCAATTAATGCAAATCTCCCCAAAGATATAAGAATATTTGCAGCGACAATTTCGGATAATGATTTTCATGTTAGATATAATAGTGTAGAAAAAACATATATTTACAAATTGTATTTAGGGCGTGAAGTTGATCCATTCTTAATTAATTATGTAGGTCAGCATTCATTTGATTTTGATTTTTCCAAAGCACAGAATAGTTTAAAATATTTTATAGGTGAGCATGATTTTTCTTCTTTTTGTTCAAAAAACTCTAGTGTAGAAGATAAGGTTAGAACAATATACAATTTTACCATGGAGAGAGATAAGATTGATAGTAATATTATAAATTTTGAAATTACTGGAAATGGCTTTTTATATAACATGGTAAGAATTATTATTGGAACTATTCAAGATGTAGCTAAAGGAAAATACAAACCAGAGTATATTTCCGAGATTATTAGTAAAAAAGAACGCCAATTTGCAGGGCCTAAAGCTGATGCTCAAGGGTTATATCTAAAAGAGGTTATTTATGATAGCGAGGAAATAAATAACTTTATAAAAAGAGAAATGGAAAACTAAAAGACGAAAAAATATTTAAGTTATTTATTATAACTATAAAGTAAAAAAATTCTAAGCAAAAGATTGCTTAGGATTTTTTTATTTTATTTTTGAACTATATTAGAACTATGTAAAAAATCAACAAAAAGTAAATAAAAAATTTTGTTATTTTAATAATTAGAAAATTCTGATTGAATTATAATTTTAGATATATAGAAAATTTGTAATTTAAGTTTTTAAGAAAATTTAAAAGGAGGAAGTAATAAAAATTATTAATTTATATTAGATATTTATATAGATATTTTATATATTTTCCCCGGGGGAATTTTTTTATTTATAAATAACATTATCACGGTTGTTTCATAATAGTATGTTATAATACGCGATGTAGTGAAGGAAGTATATATAAAACGTATTTATATACATTAATAATTAAGTTAATGTAGTATAAAAAATATAAGAAAGGATATTTATATAATGAAGAAAAAAATATTTATTTGGCTTTCTGCATTGGCGATAATTATAAATGTTTTCTTGCCAAGCACTTTAAAAAATGCCAAAGCAGCAGCTACACATGATAGCGTAATTACAGAGATAAATATTACAGATACTAATGGGAAACCTATTCCTGGGAATTCTGTGGAAATGTGGCAGCAGTTTAGAGTAAATGCAAAGTTTGCTCTACCTGACAATATAGTTAAAGAGGGGGATACAACTACAATAAGATTGCCAGAACAATTAACTTTTCAATCAACAGTAAATTTTGATGTGAAGGATTCTTCGGGGAATCTTGTAGCTAAAGCAGAAGTAAATAATCAAGCGAAAACTATTACTTTAAGATACACAAAGTATCCTGAAAATCGTTCAGATGTTAAGGGTAGCCTGTATTTTAATGCAAGAGTAGATCACAGTAAAGTTAAACAAAAACAAGATATAGAGCTTAAGTTTCAAATAGGGAATAGGATTATTGCAGGAGGAAAATTAGACTACAAAGGTCCAGGTAAAAAGTATGAAACTATTATAGAAAAAAGTGGTTGGCAAGATAATCAAGATAAAAGTCTTTTCCATTATGGGATAGCCATCAATAGAAGTAAGGCGGATTTAAAAGATGCATGGGTAAAAGATAGACTTGTAGATACTTATGGTGTAGAAGTTGTGCCTAATAGTATAAAAATATATAAAGTAGAATGGTACTGGGATAATGGTGAATGGAAACATAAAGGGGACGTAGATGTTACACCTAATTTCAAGAGTAATATAGAAGTAGATGCTGATAAACAAGGTTTTAATATTCGCTTAGGAAATATAGGAACAGAACAATATTATATAAAATATGATATTAAAGCAAATTATACACCAACACATGGAGAAATATTTAAAAATAATGCTACATTGAAATATAATGGAAAAATACAAAAAGATGTAAACTTTACTTTACAATATTTAGAGGCAGGTGGACGTGCTGAAGGATATGTGTACTCAATTAATATCCATAAAAAAGATAAAGATGGAAAATCTTTACAAGGAGCAGAATTCCAATTAACACGTGATGCAAATGGTAAAGTTATTGGAACTTATAAAACTGATGCAAACGGTAATATTAAAATTACAGGATTATTAAAAGACAAGTATACATTAAAAGAAACAAAAGCTCCTGAAGGTTATAAATTAGATCAAAAAGAAATAAAAATTGAACCAAAAGACTTTGGTAGTGATAAATCACTAACTAAAGAAGTAATTAATGAAAAAGATAATCCAAAAATAAAAGTTTCTGGAGAAAAAACTTGGGAAGATAA
>NZ_AUDW01000011.1 GCF_000425665.1 Gemella cuniculi DSM 15828 | reverse complement strand
TATTTTCCACAAATTTCTTTTGATCATAACCGAACCAAGCAGCTTCCATAATGTCAGCCATGTCATCGATAAGAGCAAGTCTAGGGTTAGCAGGAGTACATTGATCTTCGAAAGCATCCATAGCTAATGTAGGAAGAGCGGCTTTAAATGCATCGTAATCAACACCATGATCTTTGAAACACATAGGAGTTCCAACACGTTTACCTAATTCAAACACAGCTTGAGCGTAAGATTCAACAGCTTCTTCTGGAGTATCAGCTTTAAGACCTAACATGCGAGCGATGTCTTGGAATCTTTCAGCAGCTTGATAGTGCTCGTATTTAGGCCAAAGAGCAACTTTACCTGGACGAGTACCATTGTAGCGAATTACGTAAGGTAGTAATGTAGCATTAGTTTCCCCGTGAACAGTGTGGAATTTACCACCAATTTTGTGAGCCATAGAGTGGCAGATACCTAAGAAAGCATTAGCAAAAGCCATACCAGCCAAGCAAGAAGCATTGTGCATTTTTTCACGGGCGTCTTTGTCAGCTTCTTTAACAGATTTTTCAAGATTTTCAAATACTAGTTTAATTGCTCTTAAAGCGATACCGTCAGTATAGTCGTTTGCTAAGATAGAGGTGTAAGCTTCAGTAGCATGAGTAAGAACGTCCATACCAGTAGCTGCAGTCGGTCTAGCTGGAACGGTTATAACCAAGTTAGGGTCAACAATAGCAACATTAGGAGTTAGTGCATAATCAGCTAACGGGTATTTTTTATCGTTTTCTTTATCAGAAATAACCGCAAAAGGTGTTACTTCACTACCTGTACCAGAAGTCGTTGCAACAGCAATGAATTTAGCTTTTTGACCAAGTTGCGGGAATTTTACAGTACGTTTTCTAATATCAGAGAATTTTAAAACTAACTCTTTAAAGTCGGCATCTGGTCTTTCATAGAATAACCACATAATTTTTGCAGCGTCCATTGGTGAACCACCACCAAGAGCAACGATTGCATTTGGTTTAAATGAATTCATAATTTCTAAACCACGTTCAACGGTCGTAATATCAGGGTTAGGTTCTACACCAGCAAATACTTCATATTGAACTTTATTTTGTCTACGGTTTAATTGATCGATGACTTTTGCTGCAAATCCAAGTTTAACCATAGATTCGTCAGTTATGATCATCACTCTTTCTAAACCCTCCATTTCGCTAAGATATCTTATAGCATTAGGCTCAAAATAAACTTTTGGTGGAATTTTATACCATTGAAGATTATTATTTCTTCGGCCAATCTGTTTAATATTAAGAAGGTTTATAGCACCGATATTACCGGAAACTGAGTTTCCACCATAACTACCACAACCAAGAGTTAATGATGGAATAAATGCGTTATACACATCCCCAATACCACCAAATGTAGATGGAGAATTCCATACAACACGGCAAGCTCTAACAACTTTACCGAATTCTTCAGCAACATCTTCATTTTGAGTGTGAATAGCGGCAGTATGCCCAAGACCGTTAAATTCAACCATTTGACGAGATTTTTCAATACCATCTTCAGTGCTGTTAGATTTAAGAACAGCAAGAACAGGAGAAAGTTTTTCACGAGTAAGAGGTTCGTTAACACCAACTTCTTTACATTCAGCAGCAAGAATCACAGTACCTTTAGGAACTTCAAAACCAGCAAGGCGAGCGATTTCTTCAGCAGGTTTACCAACGATAACAGAGTTTAGTTTAGCACCAGAACAATCTTTAGAGTTAGCTTCAACACCGAATAATAGTTTTTCTAATTTAGCTTTTTCAGTTTTGTTAACGAAGTGAACTCTGTGAGATTTCATAATTTTAATAAAGTCGCTGTATAGTTCTTTATCAACGATAGCAGCTTGTTCGCTGGCACAAATCATACCATTATCGAAAGCTTTACTTAAAACGATATCATTAACAGCTTGTTTAAGTTTAGCCTCTTTGTGAACATAAGCAGGTACGTTACCAGGTCCAACCCCAAGTGCAGGTTTACCACAAGAATATGCAGCTTTAACCATTGCGTTACCACCAGTAGCTAAGATAGTAGCTACGCCATCATGATTCATCAAAGCATGTGTTCCATCCATTGAAGGTTTTTCGATGAATTGAATACAGTTTTCAGGAGCACCAGCTTTAACAGCAGCATCACGAACTATGCGAGCAGCCTGTTTAGAACATTCATTAGCTGATGGGTGGAAACTGAAGATAATAGGGTTACGAGTTTTCAAACAGATTAAAGATTTAAAGACTGTAGTAGATGTAGGGTTAGTAGTAGGAACAATACCACAGATAACGCCTACAGGTTCGGCAATAGTAGTAATGCCATCTGAAAAATCTCTATCTATAATGCCCACTGTTTTCAAATCTCTCAGGTTATTGGTAATGTACTCACACGCATATAAATTTTTTATAGCTTTGTCTTCTACAATACCGCGACCAGTTTCCTCGATAGCGGCAACCGCTAGAGGACCATGAGCTTCAAGAGCTGCAACAGCTGCTGCTTGAACGATAGCATCTATTTTCTCTTGATCTTCTATTTTTTTAAATTTTTCCAATGCAGTTGTAGCATTTTTAACAAGAGTACTTACTTCTTCAAGAATAGGATTAATAATTTCTTTTTCTTTAACCATAATAACTTACCTCCCAAATATGTAAAATATTATTTGTATTAAAATTTAAGTAATTTTCTTTAATTAAAGATTTGTTTGCATTGGATGTCGACATTTTTCCTTGCACATTAAGTTTAACATATTAAAAATAAAAAAGTAACCAGTTAAAAAATTATGGAAAAAACATGTAAAATAAATAAATTATATCTAAAAAAAATGCTATACCATATGAAAAAGTTATAAAATTTATGTAAACATACAGTTTCAAAAGAAAAAGATAATACTGATATTAATTATATGAAGAGGACAACTGTATTATAAGAGAACAATACTATAACAAGTTCGAAGAATATTCAGTGCAATTATATTTTTAAATGTAGAAAAAAATAAATTTAAAAATATAGTCATGTATTTGAGAATCTATATCAATTACATTGTGGATATTATTTATTTTATCAGGTATATATTAAAAATATAAGGTAAATATTAAAAAAATTTATCTTGATTAATTAATGAATTTATAGATGAAATAAAAAAAAAATAATTAAAATATTATTCTTTGACAGTGTGTATTTTTTATGAAAAATTTCAAAATAAAAAGTTATATATTGATTTTTATTTCTATAATTGTTATAATAGTCGCTAGAGTAATTTTATTACTCCTTACTCTCTTAATTTTAACAGAGGGTCGCAAAGTCCAAAAGGAGGTAACAAACACATGAGAAAATATGAAGTAATGTTTGCTGTTCAACCACGTATTGATGAAGAAGCTAAAAAAGCAGTGGTTGATAGATTTGTAAATATTCTTTCAGAAGGTGCAGAAGCAGTGGAAGTTAAAGATTTAGGAAAAAAACGCCTAGCTTATGAAATCGAAGACTTCAGTGATGCTTACTACTATGTAGTAGAATTAACTTCAGAAACAGATGCGTCTACAAAAGAATTTGATCGTTTAGCAAAAATTAGCGATGATATTATTCGTCATATGGTCGTAAGATTAGAAAAATAAGGGGTGGTCTACTATGATTAATAACGTAGTATTAGTTGGAAGATTAACTAAAGATCCAGAGTTAAGATATTCTAGTTCAAATATACCTATGGTTTATTTTACAGTTGCTGTAAATAGAACATTCTCTGATCAAAATGGTCAAAGACAAGCTGATTTTATAGGTTGTGTTGCTTTTAGAAAACAAGCTGAAAATATGGCACGTTTCTTAGCAAGAGGTAGCTTAATCGGTGTTGAAGGTAGAATCCAAACTAGAAGTTATCAAGGGAAAGATGGGAATATGGTGTATGTGACCGAGGTGGTTGCTAATACTATTCAGTTCCTTGAACCTAAGTCTAGTACAAATAGACAAAATAATGGATTTGATTCTATGAGTTTTAATCAACAACAATCACAACAATTTAAAAATAATCAAGGTGCTAATTATTATAATAATATAAGCAACTCGTCTAATTCGAATCAACCACAGGCTAATTCAGCTATGCAAGATTTTATTAATGATAGTTCATCGTTTTCTGATTTTGGTGAAAATTTCCCAAGCAATTTAGATGATGACTTCATGCAGGATGTAGTGAATCCGTTTAAAGAAGATTAAAAATTACATAGGAGGAAATGTACAATGGCAGTAAATAATAATCGCCGTAACAATATGCGCCGTCGCAAAAAAGTATGTTATTTTACAAAAAATAACATTGAATTTATTGATTATAAAGATGTAGAGTTACTTAAAAAGTTTATTTCAGAACGTGGAAAAATCTTACCACGTCGTGTAACTGGTACTTCAGCTAAGTATCAAAGAATGTTAACTACAGCAATTAAAAGAGCTAGACATATGGCACTTTTACCATATGTAGTTGATGAAAAATAAGAATAAGTATTAAAAGATGAGCTTAGGCTTGTCTTTTTTTTGTGCTTTGATATAATAAAGTTACAATAAAAAGTCAAGGAGGGAGTATATGGAACTTAGAAAATTAGATGAAACAAAAGTTTTGCGTGACCCTGTTCATAGTTATATTCATATTAATTATGAGGTGGTTTGGAAATGTTTAGATAGTAAAGAATTTCAAAGGCTTCGCCGCATTAGGCAATTAGGGGGAGATTTCCAGGTTTATCCAAGTGCAGAACACTCAAGATTTTCTCATTCACTAGGTGTTTATGAAATTGTCCGAAGAATGGTAACAGAAATTAAATCTTTAAGTGTAGAACTTGATGAATACGAAAAAGTTTGTGTAATGCTCGCTGGTCTTTTACATGATATTGGACATGGTCCATTTTCACATGCATTTGAGCATATTACAGATTATAACCATGAAGAATATACTGCAAAAATTATTTTAGGAAATACAGAAGTAAATTCTATTTTGAGTGAAGTATATCCCAAACTGCCATATGATATAGTTAGCATAATTCAGCATACGCACAAAAACGATATTTTAAATCAAATCGTATCTGGACAGCTTGATGCTGATAGAATGGATTATCTTCTTCGAGATTCATATTTTTCAGCGACAAGTTATGGACAATTTGACCTTGAAAGAATTCTTAGAACTTTGCGAGTAAGAAAGTCGGAAGATGGAAAAAAATTTTTAGTGGTGAAATATACTGGAATTCATAGTGTAGAAGATTATATTATGGCTAGGTATCAAATGTATTGGCAAGTATATTTTCATCCAGTTGCTAGAAGTTATGAGGCTGTATTTATTCAACTATTCAGGCGATTGAAAGATCTATTTGAGATTGATAAAAGTTATTTTTTTGATATAAAGGTTCTTGTTCCATTTCTAGAAAAGAAAGTTGTAAGTGTAGATGAATATTTTAGATTGGATGAAAATTCATTGTTATACTGTTGTTCAGTAATTCAGGGGAAAGATGATATAGTAGCAGCTGATCTCGCATATAGATTACTTAACAGAAAATTGTTTGAGTATGTAGATTATAGTGAAGAAAGTTTGGCTCAGATAAAAAATATGTTAAAATTTAAAAAATTAGATGAAAGATATTATATAAAAATAGAAAATGTGGAAGCTAACGTATACAGTCCATACAAAGGAAGAAGAATATTGATAGAAAATTTAGATGGAAGTATTGTGGCATTGGAGAAGGCAAGTACAATAGTTGAAGCAATAACAAAAGGACAAGTAAAAAAAGAAGGGACAATATTTTTTCCAAAATAAAATTTTTTTGAAGGATTAAAAGTCTAAATTAGATTTTTAATCCTTTTTATTTTATAGTATAAAAAATTTATAATATTAAATTTGTCAGAAAATAATATTTTTTTTACAAACTATTGATTTTAGTTGTCAGAAATGTTATAATCAAAATTAAATTAAAATATTAATATTAAAGGAGAGATGTAAGATGTTTGAATTGGCAAATGTAGCAAGACCTGGGGTTAGTGAATATATTTCAGGGAGTGGAGCGTTATCTGCTCTCGATAATAGATTGGAAGGATTTAAATCTCCTTTAATAGTTACTGGAGAAAAATCTTATGTAGCATTTAAGAAGTTCTACAAAGGGAATCGAGAGTTTAGAGTGGCAAAATATGATGGGACAGCTTCTTATGAAGATATGAAAAGAATTGCTGATGAATATGGAGAGGATGTGGATTTAGTCGTTGGAGTCGGTGGTGGTCGTGTTCTTGATACCGCAAAGGGTGTAGCACAGTTTTTGAATAAAGAGTATGTAACTGTGCCAACTGTGATTGCAACGTGTGCGCCTTATGCACCTGTTGCAGCTGTATATCATCCAGATAAAACTTTTAGAGAAGTTGCATATTTTAAGCGAACAGCTTATGCTTGTATTGCAGATTTAGATTTACTTTTAGAATCACCAGAAGAATATTTTGTTGCGGGAATTGGAGATACCTTAGCAAAATGGTACGAAGCTGTTGTTCTAGTAGAAAGATTTAATAAATTTAATGATCCTTTTGTAAGAATGGGATTGGAGGCAGCGAAAATTACTAGAGATGTACTATTGAGAGATTCAAAGCAAGCATTAGAATCCATGAAAAAACAAGAAGTTACTGAAGAATTTAAAAATGCTGTTGATACTGTATTTGCAATTTCAGGGTGTGTAGGTTGTTTCGGAGTTCATTATGGAAGAATGGCAGGCGCACATGCTGTACACAACGGAATGAGTTTAGTAAAAGAAACTCATAAAGTATTGCATGGTACAAAAGTTTCATATGGAATTTTAGTTCAGTTATTAGCGGAAGGGAAAAAAGAAGAAGTAGAAAAATTAATTCCGTTCTATAAAGAAAATCATTTAGCATATAATTTAAAATGTGTTAATATTGTAGAAGATGTTGAAGAAAAAATTCAAAAAATTGCAAGTTTTGCTGCGAGTGACAAAGAAACTTTTAAATTAGCGGTAGATAATTGTATACCAGAAGTTGTTGCTGGAGCTATGAAAGAATTGGAAAATATGACAAATTAATTTAAGTATAAAAAATAATTTGTCAAACTTTAAAATAACCTCTTAAGCCTGGAAATGTTACAAAGAAAAATCTTTGAAACCCATAGCCTAGAGGTTATTTTTATAAGTTTATAGATTGTTTTTCAATACTGGTACTAACATATCATTTTTTATTTTGTAAGAAGTATTATTATCTAAAAGATAATTGACTATTTCGTAGCCAAAAAGGAGTGCGACTGCTGGACCTTGTGCAGTAATAACATTTTTATCAACAACAACAGCCTTCTCATTGTTATGAAATTTACAATCTATTTCTGACTCGAAACCTGGATAAGATGTTACTTCTTTATCGTAAGTGATACTAGCTGCACTTAGTACAATAGGTGCTGCACAAATTGCTGCAACCAGTTTGTTTGCTTCGTACATAACTTGATAAAAATCTATAATTTTTTTGTTATCACGAAGATTTGTAGCACCAGGTATACCACCAGGTATGACAATAGCGTCGTAGTATAAAATATTTTCGATATCATCTATTTTTTTATCTACGATAACTTTAACATTATGTGAGCTTATGATATAGTCCTTGTTATTTGCGGAAATTAGGTCCACTTCAAGTTCTGCACGACGCATAATATCAAGAGGTGCAATAAATTCCAACTCTTCACTTCCATCTTCTACAAATAAAGCAACTTTTTTTGTCATAGTAATAACCTCCTGTTAATCTCAACAATTTAGTTTTAAAATTAAATTGTTACATTTGAATATAATTTATTAAAAAGGCAACTACCTCCGGAAGATAGTTGCCAATACAAAAAGCATAATTATTATTTAGAAATTTCTAAAACTCCATATCCAGTGTCACGGCGTTTATAAACTACAGAAATTTCTCCAGTGTTACTATCTAAGAATGCGAAGAAATCATGTCCTAAAAGCTCCATTTCAAAGACAGCTTCATCTCTTGTCATAGCTTCAACTTTTAATTGTTTTACTTTACCAAAATCTAGTGAACTTTCTTCGAGACCCTCTAATTCGTTAGTAAGTATATTTTCTGTGATGAAGCCTTTTTCACGACCTTTTCTGTTGATTTTTGTTTTATGTTTTCGCATTTGACGTTCAAGTTTATCAACTGCTAAATCGACCGCTGCATAAAGGTCTTCATTAGTTTCTTCTGCACGAAGTGTTACACCTTTTAGTGGTACAGTAATTTCTATTTTTTTCTTATTATTTTTATATACTTTAGCGTTAGCATAAACGTTTGCTTCTAAACTGTCAGCAAAGTATTTTTCTAATTTAGAAACTTTACTTTCAACGTATTCTCTAATTGCTTGGGTAATTTCTAAATTCTCTCCTCGTACTTGATATCTTAACATTTTAAAGCACTCCTTTCATAAAGTAGAAAACTACTTTATAGGGTTTCCCCTCTATTTATACTCTTATTATATCATTTTCTAATAACGTTATCAATATAATATTATTAAAATTTTTTTGTTAAGAAATATTATAATTATTTGCTTTATAAAAATATTTTATTTATAATGAGAATAGGGATAAAAAGGGCAATATTAATGGTAATTAAGAAAGGTCGCTTAATTTTTAGTGTAGCACTTTTTAGAAGAATTCCGAGTTTTATTTTTTGGATGAGTAGCATAAAAGAAGAAAGGTAGGGGAGAATAATTATGAATATTTTTGAAACTAATCTTTTACAAATTTTATTAACAATATTTTTTGGTATCCCAATGCTTTTTTTAGCAATTAATTTTATTAGAAGAGGGCTATCAAAGGATGAAAAATAATTTTAGTTTACAAACTTGTATTTTTGACTTGGATTAATGTAATAATTTTAAGTTGAAGTACAAGTTTTTTTGTAGGGAGGGGAGAATTATTATGTTTTTTGAAAATTATTGTGAGTTTATTGAAGCAATATATTGTATTTATTATTCAAGGCTAAGTAAAAAAATGAAAAAAAAATCGTTATGAAAAGATTTATAATGATTATCTTAAATTTAATCAAAAAAATAAAGATTTTGAAGAAATATATAATGATTTAACTTCAGAGAAAGTTTGCTATAATCTTAAACAAGAAGATTTAGAATTTTTAAGAGTGTACAACGGTGTGCTTTTTTCTATAAAACAATTATTAAATTTTAAGATAAAAATTCATTATTTAGATTCTATTCCTTATGTTACAAAAGTATTTAGTGTTGAGGAAAGAGGTAATTTTTTTCACTGTCTTCAATGTGATAATAAAGAGCAAAATAAATTTTTTTCTTTTTTGTGTGATGACTTAATGATAACTTACTGCACACGTTGTATAGAATTTGGACGTTCTGATAATCGTCTTCCTAGGTTTCACATTAATTTTCCTATTACAAGTGCAAAAAAACCTCAAAGGCCAGCTGTTAATTTAAGTCCTATTCAAAAAGAAGCATCGGATAAAGTTTTTAAAAATTTTTTAATGCATAGTAATTCTTTAGTCTGGGCTGTTTGTGGGGCGGGGAAAACCGAAATTGTTTATAATTTGATTTATAATTCTATTATTCTTAATAAAAAAATTTGTTTAGCAATTCCAAGAAAGGATGTTGTAAAAGAATTATTTTTACGTTTTAGTAGAGACTTTGGTGATTTCCCTATAAATATTTTACATGGTGATGAAAAAACTTTGGTTGATTCCCCTTTTTATATAATGACAACACATCAACTTATTAAGTACTATAACTATTTTGATTTGATAATTATTGACGAAGTTGATGCTTTTCCATACTATGGTGATGAACTTTTGGAAGAAGGAACTTTAACGAGTTTAACGAGAAAAGGTTCATTAGTTTTTTTATCAGCTACACCTTCTAAAAAAATAAAAAATTTTGTCAATGAGATTATAAAAATTCCAATTAGGTATCATAGATATTTATTGCCAATTCCAAAAATAAAAATAGAAAAAGATGAAATTTTTACTTTTGAAAAGAATTCGAAATACATAGAAAAATTCGTGTTAACTGCACTAATTAATAAAAGACGTGTTTTAATTTTTGTTCCAGCGATAACTATGTGTGAAAAAGCAAAATATTATTTAGAAAAAATATTAAATAATAAAGATATAGTTATTGATTTTGTTTATAGCGAAGATAAAAAAAGAGCAGAAAAAATAGAAAAATTTTATAATAAAAAAATAAATATACTTGTTACCACAACGATATTAGAGCGTGGTGTAACATTTGATTTCCTTGATATTCTCGTATTTGATGCTAGTCATAGTCATTTTACCAAAGAAGCATTAATTCAGATAGCAGGGAGAGTAGGACGAAAAGATTACGATTATTCTGGAGAAATCATATTTTTAGCGAATAAGATAAATAAAAATATGAAAGCTGCTATTAAAGAAATTAGATATATGAATAATTTAGCAAAATATAGAAAGTTGAATAGGGAGTAAATTATGAAATGTGAATTTTGTAGAGATAATATTAAGGAAGTTTTATCGTTTGAAAATATTTTTTCTAAAAAAGAAAAATTAATTTTATGTAATAATTGTAAAAAATATCTAGATATAAATATAATAACTGTTGGGGAATATGAATTATATTATTTTTGTGATTATGAATTTGTAAAAGAAATTATTTATAAAATAAAATATTTCGGAGATGTTCAATCTGCTATAAAATTTAAAATATTATTTAATAAGTTTTTTGAACTTTATAATTTTGATTTGGTTACGATAGTACCATCAAATAATACTAGAAAATATATTAGAGGATTTAACCATATAGAAGAAATTTGTAAGTTATGTGACGTGAAATTCGAAAGTACTTTGGCTTGTGATTATAGAGAAAAACAATCAAAATTACATAAAAAAAGAACAATTCATAATTTTGAGGTTTTAACTGAATTTAAGCAAAATAGTAAAGAATTTAAAAATATTTTAATAATGGATGATATCTTTACAAGTGGGAATACGCTTGTGAGTTGTGCAAAAAAGTTAGAACAATATTTGCCAAATTTAAAAATTAGCTTTTTGACTTTAGCAAAATCTGGCGAAAAAATGGATAAGAAAGAAGGGTGAATTTTGGGTTGATATAAAAAGCCAAAAGTTCACTAATGTAAATTAGATATATAGGCTTATTCATTTTAAATTGATTTCATAGAAACATTTTAGAAATTTAAATACAGAGAAGATTTACTAATTTGTTCGTTCTTTAATACAAATTATTTTTTAAAAATTTCTTTTGTAGAATTTTATACAAATTTTCGTCCTTATAGTTATAAAATCTAGCAGTATAAGTTTGCATGATGTGATTTAAAAAATCTATTTTTAATAAAATTGCAATTTTTTAGCTATTTATCTACTTATAAAATTTAGTTAGGAAGAAATTTAAAATTTTTGGCTGTCGTAATTAAAGTTTTGTGGTATAATTTACTAGTTGAATAAATTAGTTAGGAGATGATTAAAACAAAAATTATATTTTCTTTAATAATGATAGTATTTATATTAATACTTGTATTATTTTTATCAAAAAAGTTTGAATTAAAAAGAGACCAAAAAATTATTTTTTGGATATTAGTTTTATTTTGGTCGGCAATTAGTATTATAAGGGCCTATAGAAAATTATATGCTATAACGCCTATAGAGCAAGGAGGATTGGCATTAACACCGTTGCTTGCTGCACAGATAGCAGCGGGGTACGGACTTATGAGTTTAATAGTAAGGTTGCCTATGTTTTTAGCAAGTGATATTTTTAAAAGGCGTAAGATTTTTGTTCAAATTTCATTGTTTTTATTAATTACGACTTCATTTTTAGTTGCTTTTAATGGTAATTATATTACGCTTTATTTATCATCATTATCATTAGGTATTAGTGCAACTATGTTAGCGTTATTTAATGTTATTTTTTCAGAAACTTTTTCTAAGGATAAAGCGGCAGTTTCTGTTTCGATTTTATCAGTAGCCCCACTACTTGCAGAATTTATAGCTGCTCCTGTGCAATATTTGCTAACAATGGATACGTATAAACATTTTAATTATATGTGGATAGTGTCAGGAGTGATTGCATTAGTTACTTTTATTTTAACATTTATGATGAAAGATTATCGTCCAGTTGATAGTAACTTTTCTTTTAGCAAAGTGAAAGTAGTGTTGAAACATAAGAGTTTTATTTATATTTGTATAATGGCATTATTGTTATCATTTATAAAGTTTTCGACAAGTGGAGCTAATATGATTGCTTATGGAAAAACTGAACTTAATATGTCCCCATTAATGCTTGCATATATTGATGCGGTATTCGCAGTTCCTCAATTAGTCTCAGGAGTATTAGTAGGAGTTTATTTTACTAGAAAATGGGGGATTCAAAAGACTTTATTATTTTTATTTGGTTGCTCCTTAGCATTTTACATCATAGCATTATACGTTAGCAATCCTTATATTATATATTTTAGTTATATATTAAACGGTCTTGGATATGGTGGAGCATATAATGTTTTAATTGCTCTTGCAATGCAATACTTTGATAGAGAATATAGAAATATAAGTATGGGAATTTATCAAGCATTCTTCGCATTAGGAATTTACTATGGAGATTATATTTATGTTTGGATAGCAAGACATGTAAGAGATGGAATATTTGGATTTAATCAGAGTAGATCAATTTTCTTAATAGTAATTTTTATAACTTTAGTGAGTATGTTAATGATAAAATTCAAAGTAAAGGACAAATAAAAAAATAGAGGAGAATGAAATTTTCGTCTCCTCTATTTTTATTTTAGGAAAATATGTGTATTTAATATAAATACTTTTAATTAGCGAGTTATCTTAAATTTAAAATTTATCAATTAAAATTATGATAAGCCAATATAACCCTTGACAAGATCTAAAATTTTAGAAGAAAATGAAATCTAAGGGGATTAAATTTTATATTAAAAGAATTTTCTGAATATTGTTAAAAAAGTATTGACACTTTTTTCAAGAAGTGGTAAACTTTTTGTAACGAAAAAACGAGAGGAAAAACTGTTATGCTGACATCAATATTAACTAATATTCAATTAAATAGTTATTACTACAGCTACTATTAGAGGGTGTTTGTACTTGTTCTTGTAGGTACAAACAAAGTTTGTATCTATGGGGGCTGTAGAGTTTGGTGTTGTCCGCATAGAGAAAAATATTCTAAGCGGGCTAGCAGTTTTATAAGATAAAACTAATATAAATTTTTCAAGGAAAGTAAGAATTTATATTGAGCATTATAAACCGTTTAGGATATTTTCTAAACGGTTTTTTTCTTTTTAAAATTTAATATAAGGAGGGGGAAAATCATGAGATTTTCAAAGTTAAAATTAATTTTTACAATAAGTTTATTGGTATTAAGTGGGTGTAGTGCGAAATCTACACAAAAAGAAGGTGAAATTAAGATTGGGGTTTTGCAATATGCTGAACATGCGGCACTAGCTAGTGCACACGAAGGATTCATTGAGGCGTTAGATGAAGAAGGATATTCACAAGATAAAGTAACTTTTGATATTCAAAATGCAATGGGGGATCAGAGTAATCTTCAGACTATCGCAGAAAAATTATCTAATAAAAATGATTTGAATTTTGTTGTTGCTACTCCAGCAGCACAAGCTATGATAAATATTGATAAAAAAACACCAACTATTTTTACTGCAGTAACAGATCCAGTTGCAGCATCACTTTTAACAAATCTGGAAAAACCAGAAGGAAATATTACGGGGACAATAGATTTGACGCCAGTTGATAAACAGATACAAAAGTTATTAAAAATAGTTCCAAATGGAAAAAAAGTGGGAGTATTCTACAATTCTAGTGAAGTGAATTCTGAAACACAGGCAAAAGAGGCGAAGATTGAATTAGAAAAAGTAGGAATAACAGTTGTCGAAAAAACAGTAACTTCTACAAATGAAGTTCAGCAAGTAATTACTTCGCTTGCAAATGAAGTAGATGCGATTTATTTTCCAACAGATACTACAGTGGCATCAACGATCTCAACGATAGGAGAAGTATTGGAAAATAAAAAAATTCCCGCTTTAGGAGGAGATAAGGCGGTACTTGGAGGTATGTTAGTTACTTATGGTGTGGATTATAAAGAAATAGGACGTCAAGCAGGAAAACAAGCAGTACAAATTTTAAAAGGGAAAAAAGTATTTGAAGTACCAGTGGAAAAACCTAAAAAATTAGCGGTGGATATAAATGAAGAAATGGCACGAGAGTTAAGTTTAAATGTAGATGATTTGAAAAAAATATTAGAAGATTAGTAAGGAGAAGAGTATGGAAATATTATTATCGAGTGTGTCGCAGGGATTATTATGGTCTATTATGGCAATTGGAGTCTACATAACTTTTAGATTATTGGATATTCCAGATTTAACAGCAGAAGGTAGTTTTCCATTAGGAGCGGCAATTTGTGCTATTGGTTTAGTAAATGATTTATCTCCAATACTTGCCACTTTGTTAGGAATGATTGGAGGAATGATAATTGGAGTAGTATCAGGAGTTCTACATACAAAAATGAAAATTCCAGCATTGCTAACAGGTATTATAACTCTTACAGCACTTTATTCAATAAACTTAAAAATTTTGGGAAGAGCTAATATAGCACTGTTGAAAGAAAAAACATTGGTAACTAATTTACAAAATTTTGGATTCGAAAAAACTTATGCAGTTATAATCTTAGGTATAATTTTTAATTTTATCATAATAGTTTTTCTAACTTTATTTTTAAAAACGGAGATTGGTTTAGCACTTTTATCAACAGGAAATAATATAAATATGAGTGCATCTAATGGAATTCGTGTGGATAATATGAAAATTTTAGGATATATGTTGAGTAATGGATTTATTGCTTTATCAGGTGCACTTCTTACTCAAAATAATGGATTTGCAGATTTAAATATGGGAGTTGGAACTATTGTAATTGGTCTTGCTTCCATTATAGTAGCGGAGGTTGTAATAAAAAATATTAGTTTAGGAAAGCGACTTGCTTCTATTATAGTAGGTTCGATTATTTATCGTTTAATTATTTCTTTAGTTTTGGAGATTCCAGGAATGGATACGCAGCTTGTAAAACTTTTTTCAGCGATTATTTTAGCGATTATTTTATTTATTCCTGAATTTGAAAAAAAATTGCCAAAAAGAATTAGGAGGTAAATTATGGGGTTAACTTTAAGAAATATAAATAAAATATTTGAGAAAGGAACAATTAATGAAAATTATGTTTTACGTGATTTTTCATTGAATATAGATGAAGGAGATTTTGTTTCTATTATAGGAGGTAACGGGGCAGGTAAAACTACTTTGATGAATATTATCGCAGGAGTTTTAACAACTGATGATGGAAATATTTTATTAGATGATGTTGATATTACTAAGGATGATGTAGCAAAACGTTCAAAAAGTATTGCAAGAGTTTTTCAAGATCCCAAAATGGGAACCGCTACAAGAATGACGATTGAACAAAATATGGCAGTAGCATTAAAAAGGGGAAAAAGAAGAAATATTGGTTTTGCCGTAAAAAAAGAAGACAGAAAAATATATAAAAAAATATTAGAGGAGCTAGATTTAGGTTTAGAAAAAAAGTTAAAAGTGGGTGTTGGATATTTATCAGGAGGGCAAAGACAAGCACTGACTTTAGTTATGGCAACATTAGTAAAGCCTAAAATTTTATTGTTGGATGAGCATACAGCAGCATTGGATCCGAAAACTAGTGGTATGGTTATGGATTTAACCAAAAAGATTGTGGAAAAAGATAATTTGACAACAATTATGATAACTCATAATATGGAACATGCTATAAAATATGGAAATAGACTTGTAATGCTTCATCAAGGGCGTATTGTGGTAGATATAAAGGGAGAAGAAAAAGAAAATTTATCAGTAGAAAAATTGATGGAATTATTTAAGAAAAATAGTGGAACTAATGCGGTAAGTGATGAATTGATATTAGTGTAAAACATTAAAACATATTTAACAACAAAGTTAAATATGTTTTTTATTAATTATTGAAAATTGCAATAATTAAAAAGGATATTTCTTGTTTGTATAAATAATTAATAATCACTGTATATTTACAATATTTATAATTTTATTTTCCTTTAAAAATATTGTGAAATTTGATATAATAGATAGGATATAGGACAAGGGAAATAGATAGGATATAGGACAAGGGAAGAGGTATTTTTACTCACCAAGTTCTTAATAAAATATAAAAAGGAGTGTTAAATTGGACGATAACATTTCACGAAAAATAAAAGAAGAATTAGAAAGGTTACTTACTAATAAATTTTTCTTTAGAGAACCTAGTAATAATAAGGTAGTTGCTTATGCTGTAAGTTTTATACTCTCAGTTGTACTAGGTGCACTATGTCATGTTGAAATAATTGCAGCCTTTTTATCAGTTTTTCCACTTACATATGTTCTTGGAGCAAAAGGTGAGAAGGTCTATATACCCTTAGTAATTATAGGAGCATTAATATTATTGTTTTTATCAACACCACACATGTTGTTTTGGTTTGTAATGCATATGTTGCTCTCTTATATAATGTATCAAATAATAGTAACACGAAATTCTAAAATAGTTATGGTTATGTCAGTTTCAACTTTTTTATTTTTAGGGTTAGGAATTTATTTAGTATTATTAATAAAATATGGGGTTATAAGTATTAATAAAGATAGAATTTTAGAACTAATTAATAGTAATATAGATGCTATACTTGCGACTAATCAAGGTATAGATAAGAATTTATTGTTATCAAATTTTGAGAATTTGCAAAAAACTTTTCCAGTTACGATTTTTATATTTATATTAATTTATAGTTTAGGGTTGGTGCAATATACACTTTCTATGCTTTCAAAAGAGTATATTATAATTCCGACGTTTCCTAAGTTTAGTAGAGTGATGTTGAGTACGAGAGCAGGATATATATATATAGGTTTCACTTTAATAGAGTTACTTTTAAGAATACAATTAGGAGAAAACTCATACAACTTTTGGTATATATTGGTTCAAAATGCTACAAGTATTTTAGCATTAGTATTTATTTTGAACGGATTATTTACAGCATTTTTCTTTTTAGAAGAAAAGAGCTCTTCTAAGGGTTCAAAAATTTTATTGGTGATACTTATGTTTTTGGTGAGCTCGTTGTTTGAATTGATAGGTTTTGTTGATAGTTTATTTAAACTTAGAGAAAGTTACATAATTATGAGGAAAGGAAGATAGTATGGGTATAGAGAGAAAATATGAATTGACTATTTTAGCGATATTTATATTAGGTGCCATTTTGATAGGTGTATCTAGTGTAGTGAGTTTGGTAGTATACTTAGTAGTAGGGATTTTTATGCTCATTCCTTTTTATTACCATAAAAAGAACGTTTCAGAGCAAACTGTAAGGTATATTAATAAACTAACCAATCGTATAAAAGATTCTACGGAAAAAGGGATCAATAAATTTCCAATTGGTATAGTAGTTGTAGATGAAAATAAAAATATAGAATGGGCAAATAATTTTATTTATAAAAATATTAAAGTTGAAGATATAAAGGGTGTTAATATTTTAAAATTGATGCCAGAGTTAGAAAAATTATTTGATGTTGAAACGCCTGTTGATAATCAATTTGAAATTTTTGGTAAACATTATAAAGTTAATTATCAAAAAGATAGTGGCTATATTTATTTCTTTGATATAACTGAAACAAAGGTTGTGATGCAAAGGTTTCGGGATACAAGACCAATTATCTTAAATTTAAGTTTAGATAATTATGAAGATGTTTATGATTCCCTTGATGATGAGGTAGCCAGCAGATTAGATGCAAATATTGTTGTTACATTAACAGAATGGGCCAAGAAAAATAGTATTTATCTAAAAAGAATAGATGAAGATAGGTTTATAGGTCTTTTAAATGTAAAAGATTTAAAAAAAATAGAGAAGGATAAGTTCCAAATTTTAGATTCAATAAGAAATTTAAAAGAAGATTTTGATGCACCAATTACTTTGAGTATAGGAGTAGGAATGGGGACGGATTTTCTTCCTGAGTTAGGAGAACTTGCTAAAAGTTCATTAGATCTTGCTTTAGGACGTGGAGGAGATCAAGTTGCTATGAAGGACGTTGATGGAACTATAAAATTCTATGGAGGAAAAACAAATCCTCAAGAAAAGAGAACACGTATAAAAGCAAGAGTAGTTTCGAATGCATTGGCTGATATAGTAAATGATAGTGATAAAATTATCGTTATGGGGCATAAACGTCCTGATTTTGATGCTATAGGTGCTTGTATAGGTATATGTACATTTTCAAAGATAATTGGAAAGGAATGTTATATAATTTTAAATGAAAGTGATCAAGATGAAACTATAAGAAAAATTATGTTGGAGATAGAAAATACAGATGATTTGCTATCAAAAGTATTTGTTACTAGTGATGAAGCCTGGGAGCTTATGACACCACAAACGACATTAATAGTAGTTGATACTTCTGATGCGTCACGTGTTATAGATGTAGCTATTTTATCAAAAGCTAATAAAAAAGTTATTATTGATCATCATAGACGTGGTGAGGATATAATTACAAATCCATTACTAACATATATAGAACCATATGCTTCATCAGCTTCTGAACTTATAGCTGAATTAATAGAGTATCAAACTAAGATTGAAAAAATCACTCCGTTAGCAGCTACAGTTATGTTAGGTGGTATTGTGGTGGATACTCAAAACTTTTCTATAAGAACTGGTTCTAGAACTTTTGATGCAGCGGCATATTTGAGAAGTAATGGGGCAGATCCAACTAAAGTAAAAACTATATTGAAAGAACCTATTGAAAACTTCATGAATAGAGTAGAAATTATTAATAATTCTATTCAAAAAACTGATGAGATAATAATTGCATGTGCTCCAAAAAACAAAATGTATACAAATGTTATGTTGGCACAGAGTGCAGATTTACTTTTAACGCTTAAGGGAATAGAGTGTAGTTTTACAATTGGGTATTTAGCAGAAGATAAAGTTGGCATTTCAGCAAGATCTTTAGGAAGTATGAATGTTCAATTAGTTATGGAAGAACTTGGAGGTGGAGGACACCTTGCTAATGCTGCGACACAGATAGAAGGAATAGACTTAGATGAAGCAGTAGTTCGTTTAAATAAAGCTATTGATAAAGTTTTGATACAGCAATAATGATTTTAATTTCAGATTTTATGACAATTTGGAATGTCAAAATAGAGTTTGGATTTACAATTTATTGAAAGTTATAAAGATAATATATTGAAGAAAAAGGAGTTTTTAGTGATGAAAGTTATTTTTTTAGAAGATGTAAAAGGAAAAGGTAAAAAAGGAGAAGTTAAAGAAATTGCTGATGGGTATGCAAAATTTTTATTAACTAATAAAAAAGCCGTTGCAGCAAATAATGCTAATATGGCAGCTTTGAAAGGTCAACAAAAAAGAGTGGAAAAAGATAAACAAGAAGAGTTAGTTCAAGCTAATTTGTTGGCGAAACAACTTGAGGGGATAGAAGTGAAAATTTCTGTTAAGGCAGGAGAAGGAGGTAGATTATTTGGTTCTGTTTCTTCTAAACAGATTGTTGATGAGTTGAAAAAGCAACATGATTTGAAAGTTGATAAGAAAAAAATAGATCTGCCACAAGGTATTCAATCTTTAGGATATACAAATGTAAAGATTAAGTTACACAATGAAGTACAAGGAACTATTAAAGTTCATGTGGTGGAAAAAAATTAAAGATAATGTAGAGGTGGGAGTATGAGATATCATATAGATTCTGTTATTATGGCAGAACAATCTCTTCTTGGTGCTCTTATGCAAGAGCCTGAAAAGTTAGTAGAAGTAAAAGCGACTGTTGATGTTGAGGATTTTTATGATGGGCGAAATAAGGATATTTATAGTGCTATTTTACGCTTAGACGAAGCGCAAATAATACCAGATACCACTACTATATTTGAAGAAATAAATGGTAGTGGGGCATTCAGAAATGTGGATGCCTCATTATACATAGTGGATATTTACGATATAACACCAGGTTCTCGTAATATAATGCATTATGCCAATCTTGTTAAACGTTATTCTATTTATCGTGAAATAAGAGCTGCTCTTTTGAGTAGTACAGAAGAAATGAACGAGGGGAATGCAGATATAGATTCTCTAACTTCAACTTTGTTTGATCAAGTAGAACGTGCTATGGAAAGAGCTAAAACATCACATTTCAAAAATATGAAAGATGTAACTGATGAAGTATTCAAAGAAATTTTGGCAAGAATGTCAGGAGAGGGACAAAATATTGCTACACCAACGGGATTCAGTACATTAGATCAGTTGGTAGGACTTGGGAAAGGTGATTTAGTTATTTTAGCTGCACGACCATCTATGGGGAAAACTGCATTTGCATTAAATATTGCATTAAATATCGCTGGAAAAAATCATCGTTCAGAAGAAGAGAAGAAAACTGTGGCACTATTTTCATTAGAAATGGGGGCAGATCAACTTGTTTCTAGGATGATTTGTAGTGAAGGTATGATAGACTCTGATAAAATTAAAAAAGGGAATCTTGATAAAGATGATTTATTTAAATTAGAAACTGCAGTCCATTTTTTAAACCAAAAGAATATTTTTATAGAAGATAGTGCATTTATTAAGGTAAATGAAGTTAAGGCAAAATGCAAGCTATTAAAAAATGAGCATGGACTAGACTTAGTTGTTATTGATTATTTACAGTTACTTCAAGGTAGTAAAAGAACTGATAATCGTCAACAAGAAGTATCGGAAATTTCAAGAAGTTTAAAGCAGATGGCAAGAGAATTGGAATGTCCAGTTATTGCACTTTCTCAATTATCACGTAGCGTAGAAGCAAGGCAAGATAAACGTCCTATGATGAGTGATCTTAGAGAATCTGGGAGTATTGAGCAAGATGCAGATATAGTTTCATTTCTGTATAGAGGAGACTATTATAGGAGAGAGGATGCAGACGAGGATGAAATTCAGGAAACTAGTGATGTATCAACAGTGGAAGTAATAGTTGCCAAAAACAGAAATGGTCAAACAGGTACAGCTGAGTTGGCATTTATGAAACGATACAACAAATTTGTTGCCAAAAGTTATCATGAATAAAACATAAAAGCAGTATCGGGGATGGTGCTGCTTTATGTGAATAAAAATTTTAATAAAGTATTGTGTTTGATTGAGTAGGGTTAATATCCAACTAGAGGTGATAATGAAATACTAGGTAATTTACTATAAAATTTTTAAAACACATTGACTTTAGTACAAATAATAATTAAATGGAGAAAAAAGATGAATAAAAAAAATAAAAGATTATTTTCAATAATAACAGTTGGAGTGTTAGTTTTATTTTCTTTATTAAAAGGAACGTTATCAACAAGTAGTAAGAAAACAGAAGATAGTACTAGTAGTAATTATTTGTGGTCATTTGTGCAAAATCAATCTGTTACTAAATTAACACTGAAAAATGGAGATAGTAGTGAAGTAATTCAAAAGATTTCTGTTAATGGTGAAATTGGGTCAGAGATGATAAATAGTTATTCTAGATCATCAATTTTGAATCAAATAAGAGCGGCAAAAGAAGATCCAAGTGTTAAAGCAATATTATTATCAGTTAATACACCAGGTGGGGGTGTTTATGAAACGGCTGAACTTTATAAAGAACTAGCAGAAAGTGGAAAAGATGTATATGTTTCAATGAAAAAACAAGCTACTTCTGGAGGATATTATATTTCCATGGCTGCTAAAAAAATATATGCTAACGAAGAAACTACAACAGGTTCAATTGGAGTGATAATGAGTTATGTTTCTGCACAAAAATATCTAAATGATAAAGGAATTAAGCAAGAAACAGTTCGCTCTGGAGAACAAAAGGCTGTCGGAGGATTTGCTGAAGACTTACCAGAAACAACGAGAAAAATTCTTCAAGAGCAAAACAAAGAATCTTTTGATAGGTTTGTTTCTGTTATTGCAAAAGGAAGAAATATGAGTGAGGATGAGGTTAGAAAACTAGCTGATGGGCGTACATATAGTGGGGTGCAAGCTGTAAACAATAAACTTGTTGATAAAATTGGAACAGAAGAAGATTTAGTCAATTTTATAAAAGAAGAAAAAGGTTTGACAAATCCTAGTGTAGTAGAAATAAGAAGTGATAAAACTACTGAAAATTTAATTTCAAGATTTATTAAAGCAACAACCAAAGCAATTGTCTCAGAATTAAATAATGAAGCAACTTCTAATAAAGTAGAAAAAAGTTATTTAGGTTAGGAGGATTTATATGGGAAATAAAGAGTTAAATTCTAATAACCAAAACTTTGAAAAAATAAACCAAAAAGAAGTTTTGAAAAATATAACTGTTAATCAAAATTTAGAAGAACAAAATAATTTTAATGGAAATGACCAGTCTAATCTTACAAATCAAAAAAATGATTTTTCATTACCAACTTCTTTAAATGATTATCTAATTTTATCGAAAAACTTTTATGCAGGATTTTGGTTAAGATTTATAGCATATATAATAGATTTAGTGGTTATACTTTCTATATCTAGTTTGGTAAATACATTCTCGTTTAATTTGTTAAATATAAACATCAATGTTCCTATAATAGGAGAAAGAACATTAAGTTATATAATCATAATGTTTAGTTATTTTATTATAATGACCTATTTTTTTTCACAAACACTAGGAAAAATTATTATGAAAATTAAAGTAGAACCTAATAAGAGTGGGAAATTAACTTTTAGTGAAGTTTTTTTCAGGGAAGTAATAGGAAGATTATTAACTATAGCGTTGGTATATCTTCCATATTTGGCAGTAATATTTAATTCTAAGAAAAAAGGATTACACGACTATATCTCTGATACTGTTGTTGTTAAAGAAGATTTTTCTAATTTAAGAAGTCAGATGAATAAAAAAATAGAAAGTATGAATCAAAACTAAAAAAGAATTTAAATATTAAAACTTGTAACTCAAGTGAGAAAAGGATTCGTTCTTATTTTACTGACTTAATTTGAAAGGTCCCAAATAAAAATTATTTAAGACAATAGATAATAATTTTTGAAAAATTCAATAAAAAATATATAAAATCTACTACAGTATACTATTTTGATGTAGTAGATTTTATTATAAATATTTTACTTTTCATATTGTAAATAGCCTATCCCTACTGCTTTAGGACCAGCGTGACTACCAATAACAGGAGAAACTATTTCGGTAATAATTTCAATATCTCCAAATACCTTTTTTATAGCATCTTGTGCTTTTTGTAATAATTCATCGTTAGTATATAAAATAATAAGTGTTTTAGGATTCTTTTCCTTGATTTCTTCACATATTTTGGTAAGAGTTTTATTAATTCCTCTATGTTTGCCATTGACAGCTAACAGACCATCTTTAATGGTAATTATAGGAAGAATATTTAAAAGGTTTGATAGAACGAATTGAGCTTTAGTAAGACGACCACCTGCATAAAGATGTTCCATAGTTTCCACTGTTACTAAGATATTTTGTTGATTATAAAGTTTATAGTATTCATCTTCGATTTGTTCATAAGAAATTTTTCCGTTTGAAAAATCTTTAATAATTTTTTCTACGGCATAGCCAACAATTTTTGCTAATTGCTTGGTATCTATTATTTTAATATCAATATCACTTATAAGATCTCTAGCTTGAGAAAAGGATGAGTAAGTACCAGATAATTTATTTGAAATACTAAAGGCAACGATACGTTTGACGCCGCCTTGTTTTAAGTCTTCAAATACTTTTAAAATTTTCCCGACAGATGGTTGGCTAGTACTAGGTTTCATTCCATCGTTAATTTTAGAATAAAATTCTTCAGGAGTAATGGTTACATTGTCTTCGTAAACCTCATTATTCAATCTCACTTCTAAAGGAATTATAGTAATTGGATTGTTTTCACAAAATTCTTTGCTGACTTGTAATGTAGAATCACATACAAAAGCTGTTTTCATAATTAATTTTTTACCTTTCTATTTATAAGATAATATTTTTAGTAGTTTTACTACAATATAATAATATACTAAAAAATAAATTTTTTCAAATAATAAATTCAAAAAAAGGTAACTATTTATTATTTTTTTTTTAAAATAAAAACTTTTATTTCAATATTTACAGTTTTTATAAAAATAAAAAGAGATAGAAAAGTTACTTTTAATATCTCTAATTATATTTTTATTTTTTACGGAATTATTGTACGTTCTGAAAATAATTGTTAGTCTGCTTTTCTTGAAGCAAGATTTCTAATAGTATCAGGATTTTTATGGTCAAAAAATTGACTTTCCCCTCTGTCAAGATTTGATATTTTTTTTATATCTTCTCCATCTAATTCAAAATCAAATACATTAAGATTCTCTTTCATTCTTTCTGGATTAGATGATTTTGTAAGAACTACAATATCTTGTTCGACAAAGTAGCGAATAATAATTTGAGCAACTGATTTTTTATGTTTATTAGCAATATCAACTAACGTTTTATTAGAGAATATATTATCTTTCCCACGTGCAAAAGTTGACCAAGCTTCAATAATAGCTCCTTCTTTTTTTAATAATTCTACATTTTTCTTTTGTTGGAAAAATGGATTTAATTCTATTTGATTAATTACAGGTGCTTCTGTACTAAATAAAGATAAGTCAACAAATTTATCAACTCCAAAATTTGAAACACCAATAGCACGAATTTTACCCTCATTTTTAAGTTCTATCATTGCACGCCATGCACCAAAAGTATCATTATAAGGCTGATGAATTAGTAACAGATCAACATAGTCTAAATTTAATTTTTTTAGTGAATGTTCAAAAGAACTACGTGCATTTTCATAGTTAGTATTGTTTATCCAAAGTTTTGTTGTAATAAATAATTCCTCACGAGGGACACCCGAGGCTTTAATACCCTCTCCTACTCCTTTTTCATTCAAATAAAGTTGAGCAGTGTCAATGTGTCGGTATCCAGCCTTAATAGCATTTGCCACAGCATCTTTAGTTTCTTCATCACTAATATTAAAGACGCCGAATCCTAAAATAGGAATATTAACCCCGTTATTTAGCTTTAAAGTTTTCATAGTAAATCTCCTTTTATAAAGTGATATAATATATTACAATTATATAATAAATATTAATAGAAATAAAATAATTAATAAAGAAAATAAATAATAAGGAGCATGTATTCAATGTTTAACTTATAATAAGAGATACTACATAAAAGATTAGTAAAAAATGATTTTACGAATATATATATAATAAAAATATATTAAATAATACTTGACTTAGAGTTAACTCTAAGAGGTATACTAAAATGTAAAGAAAAAAATTAGGAGGGCTTTTAGATGATTTTAAAACAAATTAGAGAGCCAAAAGATTTAAAAAAATTAACAAATGAACAATTATATACGTTGGTAGATGAAGCTCGTACAGCATTATTAGAAAAAGTAAGTAGTCATGGTGGACATAATGGACCGAATTTAGGCGTAGTGGAAATGACGATTGCACTTCATTATGTTTTTAATTCACCAGTAGATAAATTAATTTTTGATGTATCTCATCAAAGTTATATTCATAAAATGTTGACTGGTAGACAATATGCATTTACAGATTCAACACATTATGATGATGTTTCTGGATATACCAATCCAAAGGAGAGTGAACATGATTTATTTACAATAGGTCATACTTCTACATCTTTGTCGCTAGCAAGTGGTGTTGCAAAAGCACGAGATTTAAAAAAAGAACAAAGTAATGTTGTAGCGGTAATTGGTGACGGTTCATTGTCTGGAGGGATGGCTTATGAGGGATTAAATACGATTGCTACTACAGGGACAAATACTATTGTAATAGTTAATGATAATGATCAATCAATTGCTAAAAATCCACAAGGTGGAATTTATACAGCATTAAGAAATTTAAGACAAACAAAAGGAAAAGATGAGAATAATATTTTTAGGGCATTAGGGTACGAATATTTTTATTTGGATGAGGGAAATGATTTGGAAAAATTAATTGCGTTATTTGAAAAAGTAAAAGATGTTACTCACCCTGTACTACTTCATATACATACAGAAAAAGGTAAAGGTTTTGCTCCAGCTGAAAAAGACCACGAAACTTTCCATGCAGGGGGACCATTTAGCCTTGAAACTGGAAAATATATTTTATCTGACACAGATAAAGACACTTACAACAGTGTAACTTCAAAATATTTGGCAAATAAAATTAAAAAAGATCCATTGACGGTAGTTGTGAATGCTGGGACACCTATGATAGTATTTGATAGACAACAACGAAAAGAGGTTGGTGAGCAATTTATAGATGTTGGTATCGCAGAAGAACAAGCAGCAACTATGACAACAGGGCTTGCTAAAAATGGAGTTAAACCAATTTGGGCGGTATTTTCTACATTTTTACAAAGAACATATGATCAACTATCACATGATATGGCATTAAATAATCAGGCGGGTGTGGTTTTAGTTTATGGAGCATCAATTAATTCAATGAACGATGAAAGTCATTTAGGATTTTTTGATATTCCGTTTTTAGCCCATATTCCAAATTTTGTGTATTTAGCACCAACTAATAAAGAAGAGCATTTAGCGATGTTAGATTGGGCTATTGAACAAAAAAATCATCCAGTAGCAATTCGTGTTCCGGTTGGACCTTTAAAAGAGGTAGGAGAAATTGATGAGACGGACTATTCAGTACTAAATAAAAATAAAGTAACAAAATCTGGGCGTGAAGTAGCGATATTTGGTTTGGGTAATTTTTATGAATTGGCAGAAACAATAGCAGGAGAATTATTTAAAAAGTATAATATAGGAGCAACTGTGGTTAATCCAAGATATATTACAGGTTTGGACAATGAACTTTTAGATTCATTAGAAAAGAATCATAAATTAGTGGTAACGCTTGAAGATGGGATATTAGAAGGTGGATATGGTCAGATGATAGCAAGTTATTTAGGAAATTCTAACCTTAAAGTACAAAATTATGGAATCAATAAACAATTTCATGATCGTTATAAACCAGAAGAGTTATTGGAAGAAAATGGGATTACGGTAGATAATATTGTTAAAAATATTATTGATGTTTTAAAATAATCTAATAAAAGTGAATAAAATTAATAAGTGTTTTAATTTTATTCACTTTTTCACTGTTAGATTTTGTAAAAAAGTAAGATAATGATAAAAGAAAATGGTTTGAAGAGATCGCCTGAATAAATAAAATATGGTTATCCGGAGAACGATTTTTAAATAGATAAAATCTCTCAAAACATGTTAAAATTTTGAGAGATTATTTTAGTTAATAGTTTTAAGTTTATACCAATGAATTCACAACTTTATTTTTCTTATTATATACAACATAGGTAAGAGCTAAGAATATAACCCCTAATATTCCTAAAATAAGAATAGCATTGTTGTAAATACTATTTGTAAGTCCACCTAACACTGCATGTCTAACTGCCATATCACCATAGTAAACAGGAGTGAAAGGAATCAAACCACTATATAGTGTTGGCAGCATTTCTTTGGGGAATAATGGAGTAGTTAATACAAATTGTAAAGCGACAAAAGCAATACCAATTCCATTTCCAATTTTTCCGAATGTAAATGATAAGAAATGCATTATTATCATAAACACGATAGCAGAAATTAATAATCCAAAGAAATACATTCCAAAATATTCCACAGAAAAATTAAAGAATAGTTTCATGACGATAACTTCAATAATTACTTCCAAGAATGCGAATAATAACATAACTAACAATTTGCTTGTAAACCACGAAGTAGTAGAGATATTATTTTCTTTTTTATGAATTGGATAAAGAATGTTAAATGCTAATGCACCTATTAATAATCCAAATACTAAGAAGAATGGAGCCATTGCATTACCATAGCTTGTTTCAGAACTAATATCAGAAATATTTGTTTTAATTGGGTTTGCTAACATTTCAGAATTCTTGTCCCCAGTGTTGGCTGAATTTAATCGTGTAGAGCCATCAGAAAGTTTTTCAGTTAATGTAGTTGAACCATCTTTAAGCTTTTGAACACCATTAATAAGTTCAGGAGTTTTATCATAAAGTTGATTAATTCCATCAGCTAAGCGTAATGCACCGTTTTGAAGTTTAGGAGTATTAGTTGCAAGTTTTTGAACTCCTTGTGCAAGTTCTCCAGTAGTAACAGTAGAGATAAGTGTATTAACTCCATTTTTATACTGTCCAAATCCGTTAACAAGAGCGGGTGTTTTTTCATTTACCTGAGAAAGGGCTTGATATAATTTATTAGAACCGAAACTAAGTTTTTGAACACCATTAATAAGTTTAGGAGTTTTAGCTTGCATATCTGTCAATCCTTTATAAAGTTGTTTACCACCATTATCCAGTTTTTGAATACCGATAGTGAGTTCAGGAATTTTTGAATTGAGTGTAGCAAGCCCCGCATTTATTTTTTTGAATCCATCTTGAATTTTAGGGGTATTGTCCGCAAGTTTTTGAACCCCTTGTGCAAGTTCTCCGGTAGTCATGGATGTAGTTAAACTATTAACACCATTTTTATATTTTTCAAATCCACTTGTAAGTTGAGGTGAGTTATCAACAAGTTGTTTAATCCCATTAGCTAATTTTCCATTAGTAAGAGAGGTAACAGTTTTATCGACACCAGCTTTGTATTGAGAAAAACCGTTAGTTAAGGTAGATGATTTTTCATTCATTATAGACAATCCAGCCTTTAGTTTTCCACTACCATTGGCCAATGCTGTAACTCCAGATTTAATTTTAGAGTATCCAACAATAGAAGCGTTAAGCTCAGACTCTAATTGGTTAACATCTACAGCTTCTACTTTTTTACTTAAAGATGCTAAAGTTTTAAGTGGATACTTAATATTTGAGTATTTAGATGAAATATTATTTAAGATAGCAGAAAGTTCATCTTTTAACTTGCTGTTGTTGTTAGAAATTGTTTTTCCATTATTATTGTTGATGTCAGTTTGTGCTGCAGCAAGAATATTATTTTTTTCAGCATCTGTTAGAGATGTTGAATCGAGTTGCTGTTTTAGAGAACTAAAATTAACTTTTGTAGGTGTAGCAGGATTGCTAACGTCTAGTTTGTTTATGGTTGCTTTTAAGTTTTCAAGTTGGGTATTTAGTTCTTCGAAATTGTTAGAAAGCTTACTATTTATTCCTCTAAGGCTTATTTTTAAGGCTTTAAGTTTACTTGCAAGCTCTTCAATTTTTTCTTTTTTATCAGCCAACTCTTTATCGGAAGGCAATTTGTTGTTCAAGGAATTTAATCCATCAAGTATTTTTTCAGAGCCAGCAAATAGTTCAGGAACGCCTTTACCTAAAAGTGAAATTCCATTTTCTAATGCTGAACCACCTGTAGTTAGTTTTCCTAACTCCCCTTGATTGGAGATGAGTCCCTGATTAATTAAATTAACACCACCAGTATATTTAGAAATTCCATCAGCAAGTGAATCTCCACCTGCGGTTAATTTATTCAAATCATCTCTTTTTGAAATTAATTTTTCGTTAAGTGTAAGAAGACCGTTGGTATAAGTCAATAATCCATTTTGAAATTCATTTCCTCCATCATTAAGTTGTTTGACACCATTAACAAGGGTATCTTTATTTTGATTAAGAGTGTTTAAACCATTTGATAATTGACCTGCTCCATTTTGTAATTGCTTGACACCATTAGCTAATCTTTGTCCTCCATCATTAAGTTTAGTAAGACCATTGCTTAACTGTTTAGAACCGTCTGTAAGCTGTGGTACGGCACTAGATAAAGAATTAACACCTGATGCAAGAGTATTTCCTCCTTCAGCGAGTTTATTTAAATCGCCTCTTTTAGCAAATAATTTTTCATTGATAGTAAGGATACCATTAGTGTATTGAAGTAAACCATTTTTTAATTGGCTACTTCCGTTATTTAATTTACTGATTCCATCACTTAATTTTTCTCCTCCATTATTGAGTTTAGTAAGACCATCACTTAGTTGGCTAGAACCGTCAGCAGCTTTTTTTAGAGAAACTCCTAATTCGGAAAATTTATTGTATAAAGTAGTGCTATAAGTTTTTACAACTTGATCTTTTACAGTGTTTGTTAAATTAGAAGCAACAGTCTCCATAATTTTTTCCCCGTTTTTACTTTTGGTAAAGTTAGTCTTAAAATCTATGTTCATTTTTTGGGGATTTTCATTAGAAAGTGTAGTTGCATTTTTAGAGAAGTCCTTTGGGATAGTAACTACCATATAATAATCACCTTCACGTAGTTGTTTATCAGCGGTAGCTTTGTCAACAAATTGCCAATTAACTTTTTTATTCTCTTTGAGTTTATTTACCATTGAGTTTCCAACTTCAAATTTTTTTCCTTCGAATTTTACACTTTCATCCATATTAACAACACCAACTTTTAAATTTTTCGTATTGTCATAAGGAGTCCATACCGATTTTAAAAATGTTCCTGCATATAAAATCGGAATTAAAAGTGTAATAGCCATAGTTATAAGTAATTTTTTACTTTTAACTAGCTGTTTAAATTCTTTTTCTATCATAATTTATCCTCCTTTAAGAAATATAGATTAATAAAATTGTATTTTTTATTATTAATCTTAATAGTTCTTTGAAATAAAACTGTGTAATATAGTTTTTATACTACGTAGGTTATTTTAACTCTTATTTAACTAAAAGTCAAAATATTTTCTGTTAATAACGAACTTTATAGTTTTAATTAGTGAGTATAAAAAATATAATGGAGATAAATAAAATAACTTTTTAAAATGAAAAAAATATATAAAAGTAAGTAAAATAAAGTTTTTTGTAAGAAATTTAAAAGTTTAAGTAATCTAATAAAAAAATATATATTGATTAAATTAATTTTTTAAATTATATTGAAAAATTAATTAGTTGGATAAGGAATAAATACTTGTTTCATAACGGAAAAAAAAGGTTTATAATATATATATTACAATTTGGAAATTAGTAATTAAAGAGGAGTAAAAAGATTTTATCGTTATCTAAACTAGTTTTGAAAATATATCCTTTGGTAAGAAATAAAGCGTTTTTCTCTTTAAGAGAAAATGACTGTATTAATTTTTAATAAGTGACAAAGTATAATGAATGTAGGTGGTGAAGTAAATGGAGATTTTTAATTACGACAATAGAAGTTTGAGACTTCTTAATATGTTAGAATCGAATTTTTTAGTTCAAGAAAAATATTTGATAGATGTATTAAAAGTGAGTGCAAAAACTATTAGTAATGAAATAAAATCTTTAAATGAAATATTTGAAACTTGTGCATATATAGAAAGTAAAAATTCAATTTTTAGTCTTTATATAATTAAACTGGAAGAATATTTAGAAAGAAAAAGAAAAATTTATGAAGCTGGTGAAAATTTCGACTCTAGCAAGGTAAGATTAGTATATATTTTTAAAAAATTAGCCTCATCAAAAGAAAGTTATTTAATAGATGACTTGGCTTTTGAGATGATAGTCAGTAGAACGACTCTAAATACTGATTTGAGGAAATTGAATGATATTATAAAAGAATATAATCTTATAATAAAAGGAAAACCAAATACAGGTATTAAAATAGTTGGGTCTGAAAAGGATATCAGAATTTTTATTTTGGAAAATATTTATAACTATGTGTATAAGGAAGATATTTTTGACAAAGATGATAATGATTTTTTTGATAAAATGTTTATAAAATACAAGATTGATGAACAAGCAAAAGGTGAGTTTTTAAAATACTTAACGCTATCATTGGATAGATTTGCGAATGGAAATAATCTTGATTTTGAAGAAACTTTATATGATGAATTACTAGAAAGTTATGCAAAAGACTTTATTATTGAGGTTTGTAATTATGTTCTTAGAAAATATAATATAGACTTATCAACTGATGAAATCAAATTTTTAGCAATTTGCTTCGCTACTATGAGAGTTCCTACTAAAATAACGAAAATAAGGGAAAACCTAAAATATACGGAAGAATATAAAAAATTAGTTCAAGAAATTTTAGAAATAATTGTTTATGAATATGGACTTGAATTTGATACTTCAGATATTATTGAAGAATTTA
The DNA here is from genome assembly GCF_000425665.1 of Gemella cuniculi DSM 15828. GTDB lineage: Bacteria > Bacillota > Bacilli > Staphylococcales > Gemellaceae > Gemella > Gemella cuniculi. The sequence goes on along the minus strand of NZ_AUDW01000011.1, from coordinate 41,754 downwards.
TTTATCATATTTACTTTTTAATGGAAAGATTAAAATATGGTGTTAGATATAACAATAATATGAAAGAAAAGATTAAGGAGCAGTTTCCTGTTTCTTATAAAATAGCAAAAACGGCAAGTACAGTTATTTATGATAAGTACGGCTATAATGTTTCGGAAGATGAAGTAAGTTATTTAGCAATATACTTTGAAACATTTTTGAAAAAAATAAAAGTTCAAACTGAAAGTCTTAAGGTTTTATTGGTGACAAATTCTGGACCAGCTTTTAGGAAACTTATGATTAAAGAATTAGAAAATATAGTGACAAATTCTGAGATAACTACAATCACCACTTACGAAAATGTAGTGTATGATAATTTTGATCTTATAATTTCAACTGTTAACAAAGAATTTTCTACAGATGTCCCTGTCATTTTTCAGAATGAAATTTTAGATAGCATTTATTTGAGAAAGGAAATTAATTTTTTGCGCTATGTCAATAAGATGAGCACACCAATAATAAGAGGAATGGAATCTGTACTTCTAAGTTCAATATCAGAACATACATTTTTCAAATGTGACTCTACTAAAACTTACCGAGAGAATTTGGAGATAATGATAGAAAAATTATATTTGGAAAGTATGATTGATAGTGAATTTTTAAGTAGAATAAGGGAGCGTGAGCAAAAATCTTCTATGATTTTCGCAGAGAGTGTTGCTTTCCCACATACGGTAAATAAGATAGAAAATAGTTTAATTATTGCTCTAGGTGTTAGTAAAGATGGTTTTAAAGATAATAAAGATTTGAAATTGGTATTTTTGGCGTGTGTACCGACAAACGAGGAGCGAGGTTTACTTTTGGCAAAAACCTATGATGAGCTTATTTCTATTATTAAAGATAAAAAATTAATTGAGGATATATCAAAAATTGATGACTATAATTTGTTGGTAAATTATTTTATTAAGAATACGAATTTATATAGATAAACTTTAGGAGGACTTATGAATATTTTAGTTTTAGGAATACTCTTTATTTTGGCATTTATCTTACAATATGCACTTACCTATGTTCAATTAAATAGCTTTAAACGAAGTTATAGTAAACTAAGAAAACATGGTAGAGTTGTTATTGGGAGAAAAAAAGGTGCTGCACGTGCAGGGGCGATAGTGATGCTGGCGATAGATAATAATGATAAAGTTATCACTGGTGAAGCTATGCAAGGTGTTACTGTTCTTGCGAGATTTAAAAACTTTGATTATTTTAATGGTTTAAAAGTTGGAACAATAAGTAGGGAAGATTGTAAGGCTATTAAGCTATCAAAATCTTTAACTAGTGCAGTATTAGATGGTGTTTTGAATTTCAAAACAATTTCTGCAGGTGGAACTGTTGATCCTGTTGATAGTCCATTTGGAAAATTAGCAAAAAAATTAAAATTTAATTAAATATAAAAGGAGGACAATATGGATTATATTGTTAAAATAGCTTCAGGCTTTACAGGTTTATTCGATGAAGGTGCAAAAACCTTCGTAAGTTGGGTAGGAGGAATCGTACCGAAAGTATTATTACTTCTTGTTTTTATGAATGCTTTAGTTGCCTTTATAGGACCACACAGAGTAGAAAAATTTGCTAGAGTTTGTTCTAAAAATGTTATTTTGGCCTATGGTATTTTACCATTTATTTCAGCGTTTATGTTAGCAAATCCTATGGCATTATCAATGGGTAAATTTTTACCAGAACGTATGAAACCAAGTTATTATGCTTCAGCATCTTATCATTGTCATACTAATAGTGGTATTTTCCCACATATCAATGTAGGTGAAATTTTTATCTATTTAGGAATTGCTAATGGTATTACACAATTAGGATTGGATGTTACACAATTAGCCTTAAGATACTTACTTGTTGGATTGGTAATGAACTTCTTTGCAGGATGGGTTACAGATTTTACAACAAAGATGGTTATGAAACAACAAGGAATTGAGTTAAGTAATAAATTAAAAGTTCAAGATTAGGAGATATAAAAAATGACATACGGAACAATTAAAATTCAAAAAGGTAGTGGTGGTTTCGGTGGGCCTTTAATAGTTACTCCAAAACCAGGTAAAGATAAAATTTTATATATTACAGGTGGTGGTGCTGAACCTGAAATCGTAGAAAAAATTGTTAAATTAACAGGAGCTACACCAGTTAATGGTTTTAAAACATCAGTTCCTGATGAAGAAATCTTTTTAGCAATCATTGATTGTGGAGGAACTTTGCGCTGTGGAATTTATCCACAAAAAAGAATTCCAACTGTAAATATTATGCCAGTTGGACCTAGTGGACCACTTGCAAAATTTATCAAAGAAGATATTTATGTTTCAGCGGTAGGATTAGATCAAATTTCTGCAGCAGAAGGAAGTGAAAGCGTAGAAGTTGTAGCTGATGAAACAAAAGAGGAACCAAAACGTGAATTTAAATATAGTGCTGATAAAAAGGTTTCTCAAAGTCTAGCAGAAAATTCAAAATCGTCTGTTATTCAAAAAATAGGTATGGGTGCTGGGAAGGTAGTTCATACTTTATATCAAGCAGCAAGAGATGCAGTGCAATCTATGATTACAACAATTTTACCATTTATGGCATTTGTTGCAATGTTAATTGGTATTATTCAAGGATCTGGATTTGGTAACTGGTTTGCAAAATTATTAACACCCCTTGCAGGAAATATTTTTGGCTTAATAGTTTTAGGATTTGTTTGTTCTATTCCATTGTTATCAGCTCTACTTGGACCTGGTGCCGTTATTGCACAAATTATCGGAACATTAATTGGGGTAGAAATTGGAAAAGGAAATATTCCACCGCAATTAGCATTGCCAGCATTATTTGCAATTAATACTCAATGTGCTTGTGATTTTATTCCTGTAGGGTTAGGTCTTGCTGAAGCAGAACCAGAAACTGTAGAAGTTGGTGTAGTTTCAGTACTATATTCAAGATTTATAATTGGGGTACCTAGGGTTATTGTAGCATGGCTAGCTAGTTTTGGAATGTACTCATAAAATTTATAGAAAGCGAGTTATTCGCTTTCTACATTTACGACATAGTCGACCGAAAAAAATTCTAGGAATATATTCCTAAATAAGATGCAAAGGAACGATATTATGATTATTTATGAAAATATAGTAAAAAGTAAAGGAAATCTAGTTGGAGAATTTGGTGATGGAATGTTTATTTTATTTGGTGATAATGCACCAGATATGTTGAAAGATTATTGCTATGGTATAGATGTAATTCCAACTAATGCTAACATAGAAGTTGGTCAAATTTTAACAGTTGATGGTGAAAAATTTGAAATACTTGGAGTTGGAGATGTAGCAGAAAAAAATTTAGTAGACTTAGGGCATTTAACAGTACATTTTTCTGGTGATTTAGAAAATTTATTGCCAGGAGCAATAGTTGTAGAAAATAAAAGTTGTCCAAAAATAGATATAAATACAAGAATAACTATAGAAAAATAGGAGGGAAAATATAATGAGTTGGTTAAATTTGACAGGTAAAACAGTAATAGTAACCGGAGGTGCTTCAGGAATAGGGGCAGCAGTGGTGGAAGAATTTTTAAACCAAGGTTGTAAAGTAGTAGTTAGTGACTTGTCAGAAAAAGAATCAAATAATGAAAATTTATTGTACGTAAAATGCGATGTAACTAAGAGAACCGATGTGAAAAGTGTAGTAGAAAAAACTCTAGAAAAATTTGGAACAGTAGATATTTTGGTTAACAATGCTGGTATAAATGTTCCGAGACTTTTAGTTGATAAAAAAGACCCAGAAGGTAAATACGAATTTAGTGATGAAATATACGATAGAATTATGGACATTAATGTCAAAGGATTATTTATTTTTTCACAAGAAGTTGGACGAATAATGGTGAAAAATGGTAATGGGGTAATTGTTAATATGTCTTCAGAATCTGGTTTAGAAGGTTCAGAAGGACAAAGTATTTATGCAGCCAGTAAAAATGCGGTAAATTCTCTAACGCGTTCATGGGCAAAAGAATTAGGAAAATTAGGAGTAAGAGTAGTAGGAGTAGCACCTGGCATTTTAGAAGCAACAGGACTTAGAACATTAGCTTATGAAGAAGCACTAGCATATACTCGTGGTGTTACGGTAGAAAAAATTCGTGAAGGATATACTAGTACTAAAACAACTCCGCTAGGTCGTGATGGAAAATTATCAGAAGTAGCAGATTTAGTAGCATACATAGCAAGTGATAGAGCAAGTTACGTTCACGGTGTTACATATAATGTAGCTGGTGGAAAAACAAGAGGGTAATAAAAAAAATATGGGTTACAAATCGAAAAAGTAGAATTCGAGAGTAACTCTATTTTTATATTTTTTAAAGAATCTAAAAATAATGAACTTATAAGAAGCGTTTGCAAAGAAGTTATTTTTAAATTATAATTAGAATATTGGAAAAAGAATCTTTATTCTGATTAAAGTAAATAAATGTGATTTTAAAGGAGAATAAAATGAAAATAGAAGCGGTGTTATTTGATATGGATGGATTAATGGTTGACACGGAAAGTTTGGCTACAAAAGCGTTTATAAAATCTGCCAAAGAGCAAGGATATAACATGTCAGAAGAAGAAACTTTTAAAGTTTTAGGTTTTACAAAAGCAAGTATATATTTATTTTGGGAAGAATATTTTAAAAATTCAAAAATTGATGGAAGAAAACTTGTAGACGATCATTATGAATATATAGAAAAAGTATTATTTTCGACTGGACCAGATAAAATGCCATTTGTAGAAGAGTTATTGAAATATTTAAAAGAAAATAACTATAAAATTGCTGTAGCTTCTTCATCAGACTTAGATCATATAGAAAATAATTTAGAAAAAACAAATCTTAAGCAATATATTGATAAAATTGCTAGTGGAGCAGAAGTGGAAAATGGGAAACCTGCCCCAGATGTTTTTCTTCTAGCAGCTCATCGATTAGGAATAGATGCGAAAAATTGTTTGGTATTAGAAGACTCTAAAGCAGGGATAAGAGCAGCAAAAGCAGCAGGTGCAACTGCTTTTATGGTTCCAGATATGGTTAAGATAGATGATGAGTGTTTGAAAACAGCGGATAGAATAGTGGAAAACTTAGGAGAGGTAATAAAAATATTGGAGGAAGAAAATGAATAAGATTTTATTAGATAGTGCAGATATAAAAAAAGCTAGTGATATAGAAAAATACTATAAAATAGCAGGAATAACAACTAATCCAACAATATTATCAAAAATAGATATTTCGTTAGATGAAAAATTAAAAGAAATAAAAGATTTTACGTTTGGCAAGTACGAAGTTCATATACAGACTACCGAAAATTGTGTAGAAGGAATTCTAGAAGAAGCAAAAGTTTTAAAAGATTACTTTGGTGAAAAATTTTTCATAAAAATACCTGTAACAAAAGAAGGATTAGAAGCAATCAAATTATGTGATGAAGCTGGGATAAATGTCACGGCTACTGCGGTATTATCTTCAATGCAAGCATTAGCAGCAGCAAAAAATGGAGCAAAATACGTAGCACCATACATAAATAGAATGGAGAATGTAGGGCAAGATGCAGAAGAGGCTATTATAGAAATAAGAGAATTGTTAAAAGAATATAAAACTGAAATATTAGCAGCAAGTTTTAAAAATGTAAAACAATTAAGAAATATTTTACTTTGTGGAGCAGAAGCAGCAACTGTTGCACCTGAAATATTAGAGGCAAGTATATGGCATCCATATACTGACAAATCAGTTAATGACTTTGAAAAGGACTGGAAAAATAAGTTTGGAAATAACAAAATTATAAGTGCAATATGAAGAATTCAATAAGAAAGTAGATAAAAAAACAAGAAATTTTTTAATATAATTTAAAAATATTAAAAAAGGTTGCGAGTTTTATTTTTTGTGATAAAATTGAATTATGAAGATAATAAAACAAAAAATTGCGAGAGAGCTAAGTTTTGTAATAGTTCTACATAGTTAGGAGGATATTAATATGAAATTAGTAGTATTTAATTTAAGAGAAGATGAAAAGAGTGCGTTAAAAAACTGGATAGCAAATCATCCTGAAATTGATGTGGATGCTTATTCAGAAGAACTAAATATTTCTAACAAGCATTTATTAGAAGGAAAAGATGGAGTAGTTCTTGCCCAGAATAAGCCTTTTGAAAGTGAAGTATATGAATATGCTAAGGGGCAAGGTATAAAAGTTTTTGCAACTCGTTCAGCAGGATTTGATATTTACGATTTAGAGTTGATGAAAAAATTAGATATTAAAATGACTAATGTTCCATCGTATTCTCCTAATGCAATAGCTGAACATGTATTAACATCAGCACTTCGTATTAGTAGAAATACTAATAAAATTCAAAGAAGTATTGAAAATCATAATTTTACTTGGAATCCTGGGATTTTATCACGAGAATTAAGAACTTTAACAGTTGGGGTAATCGGGACTGGAAGAATAGGAACTCAAGCAGCAAGATTATTTAAAGCACTAGGTGCTAAAGTTATTGGTTATGATATCTATCAGAATGAAGCGGCAAAAGAAGTTTTAATTTATGTTGATAATTTAGATGAACTTATTTCTTCATCAGATATAATCACAATCCATATGCCAGCAATAAAAGAATACAATCATATGGTAAATGATGAATTTTTGTCAAAAATGAAAGATAACTCTATACTACTGAATGCAGCAAGAGGTATGTTAGTTGATACTCGTGCTTTACTTCGTGCTTTAGATAGTGGAAAACTATTAGGAGCAGGATTAGATGTTTATGAAAATGAGAGTAAGTATGTACCTAAAAATTTTGAAGGAAAAGAATTTGATGATGAACTTTTGCAAATATTAATAGATAGAGATGATGTAATTTATACACCACATACAGCGTTCTATACAGAGACTGCAATTCAAAACTTAGTAGAAGGTGGTTTAGATTCTGCAGTAGAAGTAATAAAAACAGGTGCATCAGACAATATTGTAAATTAAAGTAAAAGGGAAGAGTATAAATTTTTATACTCTTCCCTTTTTTTAAAATCGAATTTTATAAAGTGTTATTTTAAGTGAAAAAGAAAGTAAGTTTCATGTATAATACAATAATAAAAAACCAAGTAAAGTTTTTTTACTTGGTTCTAGGATAGAAGTAAGATAAGACATCTACCTTACTTTTATTATGTGTTATTTTCCTTCTTTTAATAAATCACGGATTTCTTTAAGAAGTTCTTCTTTAGAATCAACTTCTGGAGCTGCTTCTTCAGTTTCTTCTTGTTTAGACATTTTGTCTTTAGCACTATTAATACCTTTAACAAATATAAAGATAGCGATAGCCGTAATTAAGAAATCAATAATAATTTGGATAAAGTTACCGTATTTAATACCATTCCAAGCGATATCACTAAAATTAGGTTTAGCTGGGAAAAGAAGGGCGATAAGTGGCATCATAATGTCAGTTACTAATGAACTAACGATTTTTCCAAAAGCTGCCCCCATAATTACCCCAATAGCAAGATCTAATACGTTACCTTTAAAGGCAAATTTTTTGAATTCATTTAACATAATATTTTTTCTCCTTTATAAAAAATTAAAATTACATCCCTACATATATTATAAAAAATCAATATAAAATGCAAATGATATGCATACTTTTTTATAAAAAATATTATAATTATTTATTTCCTCCTAGTACTTTGTCTTTAACTAATAAAACTTTAAGTAAAAGTTAAGCTTTTTTCTTTCTGTACTTTGAGCAACAAAGTCATTAGATATTAATTTAATCAATTGTGAATATACCTTACTATTAAATATATATTCTTGAGTATATTTATGCATGCTAGCATTATTTTTAAATTTTTCCAATTTTTATAAAAACACTTTTGTTATTTAAAATATAAGATAGTTAAAAAATAAGGAGAGGGTGAAAGATGAAAGAAAATAAGAAGAGATAACAAGTTTAAACCACTTTTTATAGAATTATGATTTTTAAGTGGATTGATTTAAATATTAGATTCTTTTTGTATATACTTAAGTAATCTTATGAAATAACAATTATACCTATTTGATTTGCTAGTAAAATTATGCAATGTTAAAAAATAAAACCCTACAGTAAATTATTTTACTGTAGGGTTTTATTAATAATTTTATATTAGATTATCTTTATCTTTTTGATTCTCTTTTTTAAAAAATTTGTTTAGAAGTTTTGAAGCTTTTGCTTTATTTTCTTCAACTTTTTCTGCCATATCTTCAACTTTTTTGTCAGTATTTTTTTTGAAACCTGTTACATTATTTTTCATATTGTCGACTGAACTTTGAAGATTATTGATAGATGTTGCTAAGCCTTCTGCTGAATTAAATAAAGGATCTAATTTTTCCGATTTTACTTGAATATCTTCTGCGAGAATATTCGTATTTTGAAGCAGAATATTTGTTTCAACCATGATAGGTTCAAGATGTCCTTCAACTTTTTTTATAGTTTCGTTTAAATCTTTTGCAAGGTCTAGTGCCTCTTCTGCCATATCAGTAACATCTTCAATACATTCAGTGGCAGATGTAACAGATTTTCTGACAGTACCTAAAGTTCTAGCTGCACTAATGCAAACAATAAGAACACCCAACCCTGATAGAAAAATTCCAGCATAAGCTAAAACAAGCCAATTAATATCTAGCATTTACATTCCCTCCTTGAGTTACTACATTAATTATATTTTAAGATAGAATTAATTACAACTGTTTGGTTGATTTTTTTTCTAAAAACTTATGACAAATTTTATTAATATTGCCAGCACCCATGAATAAATAAACGCTATTATTAAAATTAAGTTTATCAAAATCTTCTTCACCACGAATAATATCTGAATTAGGGGTTACTTTTTGTAAATCTTCAATTCCAACAATTTTCTCTTTTTCGCGAACAGAAGAAAAAATAGGAGAAAGGAATACTTTATCGGCAGTTAACAAACTTTCAGAAAATTCATTCAAGAATTTTGCTGTTCTACTGTAAGTATGTGGTTGAAAAATAGCGACTATTTGCTTGTCAGGATATTTCCTACGTGCACTATTAATTGTTGCTTTTATTTCACTAGGATGGTGTGCATAATCATCTACTACTACATTATCATCTATTTTATGTTCACTAAATCTTCTTTCAGCAGGTTTATATAAATCAAGAGATTTTTGAATTTCTTCTATATTTATATTATTAATATCGGCAATAGCGATTGCTGAAGTGGCGTTTGCTATATCATGAAGTCCAAAAATTGCCATTTTAAATGTTGCAAAGTATTTTGAATCTTTATAGATATCAAAAGTGCTATATTCAGAAGAAGTAGTTAAGTTTTTTATTTGGTAATAATTTCCATCGTTAAAACCGTAAGTAATTACTTTAGCGGTTGTAGGTTTTAATTTAGATGCAAGTCGATCATCCCCACAAACAACTACCGTGTCTTTAACTTGATTTACAAAACTTTGAAATGCATCAAACATATCATTTTCATCATTAAAATAGTCAGGGTGATCAAAATCAATATTTGTTACGATTGCATAGTCGGGATGGTATGCTAAAAAGTGACGATAATACTCGCATGCTTCGGCAATAACATAATCAGAATTTTTTTCTCCATGACCTGTTCCATCACCAATAAGGAATGATGTAACAAAATTATGTTTGAAAATATTACTAACCATTGTGGTTGTTGTAGTTTTTCCATGTGCACCAGTAACAGCGATAGATGGTGTATCACTTAAAAGTTTCCCTAGAAATTGTGCGTATGTATAAATTTTTAAACCTAGTTCTTTGGCACGAATGCATTCAACATGTGTTTCATCAAAGGCATTTCCCAAAATAATTTCGTATCCTTCTTTAATATTTTCTGCACTGTAGTAAAAAATAGGAATATTTCTTTGATCTAATTTTTCTTGTGTAAAAAAGTAGGTAGTTTCATCAGAACCTTGGACAACATGTCCCATGTCATAAACTATTTGAGCAAGAGAGCTCATTCCAGATCCCTTAATACCTATAAAATGATAATTACTCATTATTATTCTCCTAAAAATTTCGTTGATTCAAATAAAAAATTAATAAAAAATTGACTTTTAAAAATTTTTATAAGCACTACAATTCTACCTTAAAATAGAAAAAAATTCAACTGTTTACACTCTAAACGCAGGTGTAATAAATAAAAATATTAATGATATTTTTTTAAAGTTAGTAAAAAAATACATTATTTTATAAGTACATAAACAGGATTAAAGAATTTAAATTTTCTTTAATCCTGTGTGAGTTTGAAATTTTAGAATTTTTTGCTACATCGTGAACTAAATAATATTATAGTGCCAAGATGTATTAATAAATGTTTAATTTAATTAGAAATTAACGTTTATTTTTTCTTGTTAGCAGAAGCAAGCCGCTTAAAGCAAGAACAAATGCACCAGCAATAGCTGTATTGTAATTTTGCAAACCAGTTTTGCTTAATATTTTTTGTGAAGTAACATCATTAGACGTTTTATTATTTTGAATACTTGCTAATGAATTTCCTGGTGTTTGTGTTTGATGAGTTCGAGCTGTTTCATCCTGAGATTTTCCTTGAGAAGAATTTTGTTTTCCTTTGTTACTATTTTCTGGATTTTTCTCAGAAGGAGTTTTTTGTTTTTTAATTTTACTATTAGAAACAATGGCAAATTTACTAAAATGATTTATTTCAAATTTTAAAACATTTCCTTCTACTTTGGAATTTATAAGTTCTAACTCACCGGTTTCTTTTATGTGATAAACAGAAACATCTTTTTCATCAGATTGAAGAACTATTGCAACAGTACGTTTTGCATTTGAATTAACAACTTTATTATTTTTATCAACAAGTTTAAGATCTAAAACTCTGACTTTATTGGTTGAAGGTAATTCTAACTTATCTAAGATATCCTTGATAAGATTGTTGTCTTTTACTTCTGTGGTTTCAAGTTTAGCAGCAGGTGTTTTGGTTTGGAATTCAACTTTAACACCATTTTTCAAATCTTCAAAAATTTGTTGTGCTATTGGTTTGTCATTATTATTGTTTCCAGGTTTGTTTTGATTATCATCCTTTGGAGGTGTTTGCTTGTCAGTATCATTAGAATTGTTTTTGTTATTTTGATATTCTGTTAAGGCAGTTCCAAGTTCTACAATAGCTTTTTTTATTTCCTCAATAGATTTTGAATGTTCATATGTTTCTTTAGCTTTTTTTACAGCTGTTTTAAATTTGTTTAATGCTTTTTGATTGATTTTAGGATTTTTACTATCATCAGCAATTAAAATGTCAGCAGCTTGAAGTGGTATGTATAAATCTAATTTAGCTGACTCTAATGCTTTATCTTTTTCTGAAGGATTTTCAGGTTTTTTTGGTGTATTTGGATTTTTTGGATTAGGAGTATTAGCTGATGGTAAGCCTTTAACTGCATTATTTAATGATTCTAATAACTCTTTTCGTTTATCTGTTATATTCCTAGTTGTTTTTGCTTTTTCGATAAATTCATTAGTTGCCTCGATAGCTTTTTTAACTGGTTCTTTTTGTGCATCCGTAAGGTTATTAGCTTTTAATCTGTCATTAGCGATTTTAACGGCATCTTCTAATGCAGAGGTGTTATATCTAAGTAAAGTGTAGTAATTTTGAACGTCTTCAAATAATTTTTCTATTTCAGAAGATTTTGGATTATTGTGTACGAGTTCTTCTAATCTATCAATTTTTTCTTGTAAATATTTTTCTACTCTATTTAGGCTTTCTTTACTATAATTGTTTCCTTTTTTGTCACTCTTGAAGTTGGCTTCAGCTTCTGCATTAGCAGTTCTAAGTCTTATTAATAAATCATATTGCAGTTGAATGCTGCGAAGTTCATTGAATGCAGTGGTAATTTCTTTTTCTGTAGCATTATTATTTTTTAAAACACTCTGTGCTACGTTAACTTTTTCGTTAAATTTATTCACAATGGTCATATCTTTCGGTATTCTAGCCGACTCAAATATTCTAGTCCAACTTTCATAATACTTACTAGTTGTAGCTTTAAATAGTTTTTGAAGTTCTTCTTTGTCTACATTATTTTGATTATCTTCATTATTCGGATAAGATAATGATAGAATTGCAGCATTTGAGTGTGCATTATTACCAAAAATAGTGCTACTTGCATAAGTATTAACTTTCATGGTGTTAGGTTTTCCAGTTACTGGAATTCTAACTTTAGTAGGATATTCGTAAGTTTTTGTTTGTCCATCATATGTAATATCTACATTACTTTTGCTTAATACTTCTACGTTTTCTACTTCAGTATTACCGTCAAAGGTAGTTAGTTTACTTAATACAGCAACAGGTTTGTTATTATTGTACATAGGTTGAAGAGAAAGTTCGATATAGCTTTTACCATTTTCTGTAATGTAATAAGCATCTTTAAGTACGGAATTTGCTATAGAAAGTTGATCGGAATTTATTTTTTTCAATTCTGCTCCTATTTTTACTCTATTGTCTTCGGGGCGATTGTTATCTGGCTCATTAGGTTTTTCATCTGGACTTGGTTTGGGAGTAGGAGGTGTTTGAGAATTATCCTCTCTATCTTTTGATTTATTAAAGGTTTCTATAGCAGCACTTAATTTTTCAAATGCTTTTTTTATTTCTTCGGCACCAGCATTATCTTTATTAGCGATTTTTCTGGCTTCTGCCATTTCGTTTTTTAGTGCATAGAATGCTTCCTCAGTTTTATTTCCGATAGTAATAGCTTCTGCTTCTTTTATTTTATTTTGTAAATCTTCCTTACTAATCACTTTATCCTCTTTAGGAGGTACTTTAGACAAATCCTTAATGGCAAAGTTTAACTGCTCTGTATAATAGTCAGTAAGATTAGTATTGACTTGGTCATCAGTTCCATGAGAATCAGGAGTAAGTTTAGTATGTTCAATATATTTCTTTATTTTATCAATAAGTTTTTGAAGTCGTAGCTTAGCCTCTTCATTATTACTTCCTTCGGCAAGTTTTTTCTCTGCTTTTTTAACCTCCGCTTCAAGTTTTGTTGTATCTATTCTTAGGTAATCACTAAGTCCTTGAAGTTGACCGGTTAATTGATCTATAGTTTTATAAACTATAATTTCTTTAGTTATTCCATGTTCATCAGTAGATGCTTCTTTAGTTCCTTCAATATCGCTATTATCAAGTTTTTTAATTTTATCTTCAAGTTTATCTAATCTAGATTTCACATCGATTTTACTTTCTTTAGTATAGTCGGTGTTGTTTTTCCAGAAGTTTTCATAAGTATCTTTAGCAGCTTGAAGTGCTTGGTATAAATTAGAAAGTGCATCAAGTTTACTTGATTCCTCTAACAATTGATTAGTAAGCTTTTCTACTTCATCTTTTTCTAGATTATCTTTAGAAAGCAGGGTATTAGCTTTTGTAGTTAATTGGTTAAGGTTTGTTTTTAGGTTGTCTGGAATATTTTTATAATTTTCTTTTATTTGTTTAGATTCTATATAGTTAAGTCGTTTTTTCAATTGTTCTTTTAGTGGATCTTTTTTAGTTTCACTTTCAGATTTATTATTGTAGTCAAGGAGAAGATCACTAGTAAATGAAGATTTATTATTAGCAAGACTATATTCGTCAGCAATTTCCAAATCTACAGCAATATCTTTTTTATCTTTATCAACTAATAGTTTCACTTTTTTATAGTATGTAAAAGAAGTTGAATTAATATTACCTTGTTCTTTTTCTAATATTTCAGGAGTAGAAAGAACACCAGATTTATTATAATCGAACTTAGTAACAGCCTTACTGATGTTACCAGCATTATTTCGGATAACTTTAAATGTAATAGTTAGCTCATTTTTATCTCCTTTATTAACAACACTAATGTTTTGTATTAAATCAGAAAGCTGACCCCCATATGAACTTAATGGATTAGTAGTACCACGGTCAACTAATTTTCCACTAATATTATATGCTTTGGAATTTTCTTCTTTTTTATTTGATTTATCAGCAGGAACTTGTTCTCCTTTATCACCATTTGTTTTTATCAAATTATTAATGCTATCACGTAGCTGTTTAACAAGCTCAGGAGTATCGTTAATTTGAGGATGATATTCTTTGTTTTGTTTAATCCAATCTTTGGCGTGTCTAAGTGCTGTAGAAAATTTTTCCCAAGTAAGAGGTGTATATTCACTTTCTATTTTTGTGTCACCTATTTTTATTAATCTTTCCAAAGCACTAGTATTATATTTTAAATATGTAACATTTGCATTATCAAATTCTTTAATAAGTTGGACAAGTTCTCTTAGATTTTTTCCATTTTTTAATTTTGGAATACTTTGAATATACTCTTTAAATTTCCTAATACTTTCTTCAGTGTAAATATCTGGAGAATAAAGGTTAAATGATTCTAAGAATTTCGCCACTTTTATATCTAAAATTTCTCTTAATGTGGCAATATTTTCTGCTTCATGAATAGGAGGAGTAAGTTCATAAAGTTTATCATAACTTGCATCAGGATTTCGTTTTAACTCTTCTAATTTTGTAACAGCTTCACTAACTTTTGCTCTTTGTGAAAAATCAGAAAGTGTATCAAGGGTATTCTCTTTAGTAAGTAGCCACTCGTTTACTTGTCTACCTCGATTAATCCATTTTTGAATTTTTTCTTCCAAATTTTTTCTATAATTCGGAATGCCATTGCCATCTTTATCTGGTTTAGGTACAAGTTTTGAGTAGTCAATATCTAATGCGAAAGGACCAGTTTCCTTTTTGTTACCATTTTTGTCAAGGTATGTCATGTTTGTAACGACTAACTGCTCAGCTTTTAGTTCACCTGGAACATTAAATGCAACTTGTGTTTGATTTTGAGAAGATGGACCTAAATTAACCTTAGGTGTTATCCCAGAAATATTATTTACTGTAAATGAAGTGATTTTACTAATTTTATCAGAATTTGCAACTAAATTAACTTCAATATCTTGACCTTGTTTGTAAATGCCAACTAATTTATCTTTGAATAATTCTTTAATTTCTTCTTTTGGCTCTCCAACTGCTTTTTTATAAAAGTCTTGATGGCCATCGCCGCCACTTCTTACCATAGTTGGTGTAGTGAAATTAGAAGTTGTATAGAAACCATCTTTTTTTAAAGATCTCCCTACTTCAAAATTATAAAGTTGTGAATAATAGTTTAAAGTATTTATTGCATTTCGTGCAGTTTTTTCTGTATAAGAGTTGGCATCTAATTTTACTTTTGCAGCTGCTGCTTCACTCCACATATTATACCAAGGAGTTGTGTCAATAACATCGTCTGGTATAGAATGGTTTTCAAAACTAACGTGATAATAAGGGAATTTGGATGTTTTATGTAAATAAGATGTCCCTAAGTATCTGTTTGTTAAGTTTTTATCATTGAATACCTTATCGATAATTGATCTTAACTCTGCTTTTGTCTGTTCGCTAGCAGCTTGATCCCCAAAGTCAGCTTTAGCGATATTTTGTCCATTGGAAGTAGTTGGCCAAGCTTGTGCAGTAACTGCCCCTATAGTCATAGCGAAAGCGACACTCATGCTAGATTTTAATATTTTTTTTGTTTTCATTTTGTTCTCCTTTATAATATATATTTTTTTTGTTTAAGAAATTTTTTATAATAAGAATAAAAAAATAATATGGAGATTAATTTCGTTTCCAAATTATAAAAAACCTTTTAAATAGCTTTTTTAAGTTTAATCAACATTTATAATATATCATAAAAACGATTTAAATGAAAGAGATTATCAATATCTTTTAGAGATTTTTATATATAGATAAAATAAAAATTTAAAATTTAAAAAAATTATATTTGTTATTTTTAATTTTTATAGAAATTTTTAGGTACAATAAAAAAGCAATATAAAAAGAGAGGTGGGAAGTTTGCTAAGTAAATACAGAAAGATTATAATTAAAAAATGTATATTTTAAATTGAAATTTTTGAAATATATTTAGCTTATCATTTAACTTAAGATATACTGTGAATATTTATTGAAATAAATTTACTATTAAATATCAATATAGTATAATTTAGTTGATAAAATTAATGTAGGAGATGAAAATGGCAAAATTTTATGCAGTAAAATCTGGAAAAAAAACTGGAATATTTTTAACATGGGATGAATGTAAAGAGCAAGTTTCAGGATATAAAGGTGCAATTTACAAAAGTTTTAAAACAAAGGAAGAAGCGGAAAATTATTTAGAAGATAAGGAGAAAATAGTAGATAATATTACGGAAGTGGAGGGAATTTATGCTTATATAGATGGAAGTTTTGATAGAAAGACAGGTGTTTATGGTTCAGGAGTAGTTATTGTTGATAAATTTGGTAAACATGAGTATAAGCATGCAGGTAATAAAGTAGAATATGCTCAACTTCACAATGTGGCAGGAGAATTAGAAGCGGCAAAGTTCGTAATGTGGTATGCAGTTGACAAAAAAATTTCTGAGATAACTTTATTTTATGATTATCAAGGGATAGAAGCTTGGGCAACAGGAGAGTGGAGGGCTAACTTGGAATACACCAAGGAATACGCACAATTTGCAAAAAAAGTTTCATCAAGGGTTAAGGTGAATTTTGTAAAAGTAAAAGCTCATACTGGTGTAGAGCTAAATGAGCTTGTCGATAATTTGGCAAAAAAGGTTATAGAAGAATTTAAACAGAAAAATTTGTAAAAAGTATTTTGTAAATAATATAGATTAAATTTTTAAGATTTTTTATTCAATAAAAAATAGATTCAGTGGTAAATGCTAAAAAGGATAGTTTTTCTATCTTTTTTATTTTGTATTAAATATATTATTTTTATTTATGGTATAATTAGGTAATATTGCATTGGAAAGTAGGTGAATTTATGAAAGAAAAGATAAGTAATAAAGTAATTATAAAAAAAATATTAGAGCTTGTATATAAAGATAGGGTAAGAATATTTATTGCCTTAATTGCCTCTGTGGTATCTTATTATCTTACACTATATCCAACGGATAGACTTAATATAATAGTTGATGGAATATCTAGTGGGAAAATTAATTTTGATGATGTTGTTTCTGAAATTACAAAAATTATTTTTGCTGGAGTCCTTCTTTATATAGTCTATTATTTTAAAGAATATTATACTTTTATTGGTCATGACAAGATTATAAAAGATATTACTTACAATCTTCAATATGATATTTATAGACATACCCCGGTATTTTTTAATAAATTTAGTATAGGAGAAGTTATTAGCCGATCTACCAATGATATTACTAATTACATAGCTCCATTTTTTGGATATGGATTATTACTTATTTTTGATGGAATTATCTATAATATTTTTATAAGTGTTCTTATTTTTAATAAATCAAATTGGAGTTATTTGTTATTAATTCATGTTCCTCTGATAGTTCAAGCTATCTATTTAATTAGTAGAAGAGAAATTCAGGAAAAATATTATAATGAAATGGCTGCTACTATGGATAAGATTACTGAGGAAACATTAGAGAATGTCAAGGGGATCAGAGTTATAAGAACTTACGGGTTATTACAAAAGGTTAGAACTAGTTTTATTGCAAAGTTAAGAAAATATTCACACAGTAATGCTGAGTACATGAAAAAAATTTTACTTTATCAACCACTCAATACCGTTTCTGTCGCAATTAGTTATGTTATTGCAGTAGGTTATGGTTTCTATCTTATTAATTTAGGAGCAATGACATTGGGAGAACTTGTTGCAGTTTGTGTTGTGGTTGGTATGTTACAGTGGCCGTATATTGCAATATCAGAACTTGTTGTTATGATGATTGAAGTCAAGGAAGCAACGAAGAGAGTGATAGAAATTTCAGGTAAAAATCCTGAAGTTAATAATGAAAAAGCAAAATATATTTTTGAGTTTAATGATGGTATTAGGTTTGAAGATTTTAATTTTTCTTATGATGAAAATGAAGTTCTGAAAAATATAACTTTTACTATTCATAAAGGAGAGACGATTGGTATCGTAGGGAAAACTGGTTGTGGAAAGACGACTTTAGTAAAACAGTTGCTGAGATTATATCCTATTCGTGAGAAAACTTTGTTTTTTGATGGAAGAGGTATTGAAGAATATTTCGATTATTCGGTAAGAGAAAAGATAGGTTATGCACCACAAGAATATCAACTTTTTTCAAAAACAGTAAAGGAAAACATTTTATTTTATCGAGAAAATCTTGAAGAAAGATTGGAAAGCGCACTAGTGCTCGCTGATGTGAAAAAAGATATTGAAAGATTTAAGGACGGTTTGGATACGTTAGTAGGAGAAAATGGAATTTCTCTTTCAGGAGGGCAGAAACAACGTTTAGGAATTGCACGTGCTATTTTGTCGAATCCAGAAATATTGATTCTTGATGATAGCTTGAGTGCAGTAGATGCTAATACAGAAAAAAATATTATAGAGAATATAAAGCAGACTCGTCTTGGGAAAACAAATATTATAGTTTCACATAGAATTTCGGCATTGAGGCATGCAGATAAAATTTTGATTTTGGAAAATGGTAGTATTTTAGATATAGGAACTCATGAAGAATTATTGGGAAGATGTTCATGGTACAGTCAGTTAGATGAATATCAAAATAAGGAGGTAGAAGAAAATGAAGAATAAAAATCCATTATTGCAGTTTCTACCTTACATAAAGAACGCTAAGAAGGAATATATTTTAGGTTCTATTTATTCGGTTCTAAATGTTCTACTTGGCGTAATAGGAGTTTATGTGTTATCAAAAGTTTTTGATGGAATAGAAGGAAATGTAACACGGCAAATAGTTCTGAAGTCACTGGTAATTGCTGTAGGATATGGTTTAATACTGTTGTGTTCAGGAATTTCTAATTATCTTAGAAATGTTTATTTGGTAAAAGGAGCCAATGAAATATATGTTCGTATTCAAATGCAAGTGTACGATCATATTCAAAGCCTACCAATAAAATATTTTGATAATATGCCAGCAGGTTCTGTTGTGTCACGCGTTACAAGTGATGTAAATCAAATAAGGGTATTTTTTGTATCAACGTTTGTTCAAATTATGATAATAATTATGAAAGTTATTTTTTCTTACATCGTGTTATTTTATGTAGATTATAAATTTGGATTGTTTATGCTTATACTTTTACCAGTTATGTATATTATTTTAAAATTTTACAATAGATTAACTATTGATAGTATAAAAGGATATCGCAAAGAATTTTCTAGAAGTAATGGTATTATTAACGAAAATTATCAAAATTTAGAAATTATAAAAGCATTTAATAGAGAGAAAGAAAGTATAGAGGACTGGAATAAATACAATGTAAAACGCTATAACCACTGGAAAAAATTAAATGTTATTGATAGTTTGCTTCTCCATAATATTACTGGTGTATTTAGAGTAATAATTTTTATTGGAATTGTATATTATTATGCTTATTCAAATTTTAATAATATTTATGGTGTGACTTTAGGTATGGTTTATCTATTTATAAATTACACAACGGATATTATATATAGAATCGCTGATTTTACAATGGGAATTTCTAATTATGTTAGGGCTATTGGAGCAGCAAACAACATTCAGGAAATACTGAAATTAGATGTTGAAGCGGATATTGAAATGAATAAGATAGAAGATTTCCGAGGAAATATTGAATTTAAAGATGTATATTTTGCTTATAATGAAGATAAATATGTGTTGAAAAATTTGAGTATGTGTATAAAAGAAAATCAGACTGTTGCTTTTGTTGGACATACAGGAAGTGGAAAAAGCACGATAACGAACTTAATAGTGAAGTTTTACGAAATAAATAAGGGTGAACTTAAAATAGGCAGCAAAAACATAAGTGAATATAGCAGGGAATTTTTGAGGAGAAAGACTGCGATAGTTCTTCAAGATTCATTTTTATTTGAAGGGACACTTTTAGAAAATATTACAACAAGTGGTGATGAAGAGATTGCTAGGCAAGTGTTGTCTAGAGTAGGAGGAGATTTTATTTTAAAAACTCGTTCACTAGATTCAAAAGTAGAAGTAGGTGGAAGTAATTTTTCTACTGGAGAAAAACAATTGATATGTTTAGCGAGGGCTTTAGCTAAAAATCCTAAGATTTTGATTTTAGATGAATCAACTGCTAATGTAGATAGTGAAACCGAACAAAATGTAGGTCGTGCAATAGAAAAGATGAAACAAGGTAGAACCACCTTGATAATTGCTCATAGATTATCGACTATAAAAAATGCAGACATAATTTATGTTCTTAGCAAAGGAAAAGTAGTAGAGAGTGGAACACACGAGGAACTTTTAGAATTTAGTGGAATGTATAAAAAAATGTATGAAAATCAAATCAAGGGATAAAAAATATAGGTAGCGAGAAAATTCAACTTTTTTGCTACCTATATCTCATTTATTAAAATTATTATTTTGAATAAGAAAATTCGTATGCTAAATCAATATTTTTAAATGAAATCATTACAGCATCGTACCCAAAAGGTTTAATAAGTTCGTGGACCTCACTCGCCACTTTTTCACAAACTTCAACAGGACGAGATACCCAACTAATTTCGATATTAGCTCGATTCAATTCTTCACCGTCTAATATAGCAGTACTTTCAACTAAATCAAGGGTAAATGCTTCTCTTGGACGATCTATGATTTTTGAGATTGTATCAAAAAGCTCTTTGCTAACTTTTTTCAAATCATTTTTTTTAACCCCTCTAACAACTATTCTTGGCATAATATACCTCCCAAAATTTGAATTCGTTTTCTATAATTATAGCACATTATAAAAAAATTTTCTTGTACAAATTAATATTTTTATCTATAAGTTTACTTGAGTGAGGGAAAGGAAAACAAAAAAAATTATAACTTTTTATTATCTTTTTGCTAATCTTTTTCTAATTAAAAGGTATACTTTTGATATAACTATTGTAAAGAAAAATAGAAAATAATTAAATTATATCTGTAAATATTAAAAAATACTATGTTTTTTATCCTTGTGAAGTTTCTTATTTTTAAAGAAAAGTATTTTTTTGCTTATTTTACTTACAATTAATATGAATTACTTCAATAATATGTTATGATTAATATAGAGTGACAAACTTCAAAAAATAATAAAGGGGAAATTTTTATTAAACTTTTATATAAAAAATACTTCTCATTGAGTATTCTTACAATTATATGTATCACAATATTTTTATTTTCCAGTCAATCTGGATATGAGTCGTCACAAATATCAAATAATATCTTTATAAGAAAGTTAGGACATTTCAGTGAATATGCAGCATTAGGATTCTTTACTTTTGCATATTTATCTAATATATTTGTAAAAAATATTAAAAAGTCGGAAGTTAGTTTTACTTTGATGATGAGTTTTTTGTTTTCAGTAATGTATGCTACTAGTGATGAAATTCACCAAATATTTGTAGCAGGACGTGATGGAAATTTGAAAGACGTATTGATAGATAGTAGTGGTGCTTTTTTTGGTATTGTGATTTCAGGTATTTTATTTTACTTTTTATTTTTCAAAAAAAAGTAAAAAATATTTCAGTTTTTAGTTGTATTTTTCAATTAAAAGTTATAAAATAGTTACTTAGGGTAAATAAAAATAAAAGGAGGAGTTCTTAATGCTTAAAGCACTTGTAATAGAAGATGATAAATTTTTAGCTGCTTCATTAAAGGCTGCTATTTCCGAAAAATTTGATGCTGATATTTGTTATAATGGAATTGATGGGATAAAACTTATAGACGAAAGTGTTTATGATTTCGTAATTGCGGATAGTATTTTGCCTGGAAAAGGTGGAATAGATATTTTAGATTATATTAGAGAAGAAAAACAACAAAAAACTCCTGTAATTATTCTTACTATTGCAGAATCAACTGAAGAAAAAGCTAGGGTAATGAAACATAGAGTAACGGAGTATCTTCCACGTGTAGCAGATGCTTCTCTAATTAATATTACTATCTCTAACTTATTGCAAAGAGAAAGTAATTTAAAAGCTGAAAATGAGGTATCTTATAAAGACCTTGTTTTAGACTTGAAAAATGAGCTTGTAAAGACTAATAGTATGACACTTAATACTATTAAAGGAAAATATCTTGAGTTATTAGCATTTTTTGTTATTAATAATAATATTATTTTGGAAAAAGAAGAGATATTTGATAGAGTATGGGGTGTAGATTCTGAGACAACGATTAATGCAATAGAAGTTTATATATCTGGACTTAGAAAAGAACTAAGAAAAATTGGTTTTGATAAGAACCTTCGTACAGTTCGTGGTATAGGATACACATTTGAGTAGAATGAATATGGAATTTGATTATCCGATAGATTATTCTTTGTACTCACCTGAGGAAATATCGATTATCATAAATTTTTTGGATACGATAGAAGAGTGCTATACTAAAGGTGTTGAGTTAGAGAAGTATAAAATTAAATATAAAGAATTTAAATCAGTAGTCAGAGCAAAATCAGAAGAAAATAATCTTTATAAGAATTTTAAAGAAATTACAGGATATGATGGTTATTTGACTACAAAAGAAATGAGAACTGAAAAATCAACGATTAAGCTATAGTTATATAAATGAATGCAGAGCATATGGAAAATTTATGCTCTGCATTTTTTTATATGATCCTCTATTAATTGAAGAAAATTAATAAGGATTAAAAGTAATAGTTATTTTTCAAATTTTATTAATTCATCAAATCAAAAATTAATT
Source organism: Gemella cuniculi DSM 15828 (assembly GCF_000425665.1). GTDB lineage: Bacteria > Bacillota > Bacilli > Staphylococcales > Gemellaceae > Gemella > Gemella cuniculi. The sequence goes on along the minus strand of NZ_AUDW01000011.1, from coordinate 19,072 downwards.
TTTAAGTTTTAATTATCAGGAATTGCTTTTTATATATCCGTAATGAAACTTTGTGTTTTTTCTAATTATTCTTGTAAATCCAAATTTTTCAAAAATATCGTCTTTGTAATGAGCTTTTATAATAATTTTTTTCTTGGCTACTCTTTTAGCTTCTTTAACTAGTTCAGCTGTCAATGCACTTTTTGTTGCAAGTTTTTCAAGTCCTGAAAGATTTTTAGATTCACTTATGTTATGAGAAAACATTGGATCAAAATATATGATATCAAAACTATTTTCTGTGCAATGTTTTAGGTATTCTAAGTTATTGACACAAATTGTCTTTATGTTTCTCATTGCTTGAGTGATTTTTTCGTTTTCAGAAACATAACTTTTTAACCCATTCGATACTATTAAATGAATAATTTTATTTTCCTCAAGAGCTATAACATTATGTCCATGGTAACTCATTATTGTACTATCTCCCGCAAGTCCCATAGTAGCATCAAGAATATATTGATTTTTTTCTTCTATTATATTTATTAAAGGTTCGTTATCAAAATTTTTAATTTTTAAAGTTGCGGTATTAGGATGGAAAAATAATTCTTCATCTCCTTCGTAATAACTGATTTTGTTTTTATAAATTACCAAAAGTCCAGTGTAAACTTTCAAAATTTCTTTAATAGTTTTTTTCTCTCTTTTAATAAAAGGTAATGCTAGTTTTTTTGAAACTTTTTGTGCATAATCTATAAAATAGTCATTAGTTTTAACGCTAGTTGTTATTGCTATATTTTTCATTAATTATTCGTACCTTTTCTTCTGTAATTAAAATATCAACACTTTTATCGTGAGCAAAAGTTGGAAGATTTTTTTGCAGTAATTTTTCATAGGATAATCCTATACTAATTTTGTAATTATTTTTATCAAAGTATTTATCGTAATACCCTTTTCCATATCCAAGTCGGTAACCATTTTTATCAAAAACGATGCTAGGAGTAATGACTAAATCTATACTTCCTTTATAAAAATCATTTTTTTTAGGTTCCAAAATTCCAAAGTTTCCAATTGAAAGTTCTTCCCAAGAAGAAATTTTTACCAATTCCATGTCATTATCGACTATTTTGGGAACGAAAATTTTTTTCTTGTTAATATATTTTTTTATAAAATTCTCTGTTGTTATTTCACTACCGAAGTTGATATAAATAAAAATACTTTGTGCAGTTTTAAAAAAAATATTTCTCTCAAGTATTTTAAAAATATTTTTTTCAGCAGATAATGTATAGTTTTTATTTAGATTATTTCGTTGTTCTAAAAAATATTTTCTAAGTTCTTTTTTCACTTTTTCACCTCAAATTAATTATACCATAAAGTAATAGTAAAAAAACTAGATAAAATTTCTTGAAGTGTATGACTTTATATGGTACACTTAAAGAGATAAGTGTATGGTTCAAGGTGGTACATTAGAAAGGAGGAAAAACTATGTTTAAGATAGATAACGCATTACAAAAACCAATATATAAACAAGTAATTGATGAAACTAAAAATTTAATTGCTAAAGGAATGTTAAAAGAAAATGATAAAATGCCATCTGTGAGAGAATTTGCCAAGATGTTAAATGTCAATATAAGTACAATTCAAAAAGCATATCAAGAGCTAGAAAAAGAAAGAATTATAATAACAATTGTGGGGAAGGGGACATTTATTACTGATAATTTTGATATGATAAAACCAAATTATGAATTGATAGACAGTTTATTAGAAGAATTAGTGAGAGAAGCAAAAATTCGAGGACTTACTAAAAGAGAATTAGTAGAAAAAATAAATGAGGCATTTAAATAAAGGAGCAACTGTGGAAAAAATAGAAAATATAAAATTAGAGTATATTTTAAGGAGAATTTTATTAGAGTGGAAATTTTTAGGTTTATCAAAAGAAAAACTTGAAGAAAAAATTTCTTCTAAATATGAGGAGGGAAATTCAGATGAAACTAGTAGTAAAAAATATTAGTAAGCAATTTGGAAAAACTAAAGTATTAAACAATATTAATTTTGAACTAGCAACAGGGGAGATAGTTTCTTTAATTGGAAGAAATGGAAGTGGGAAAACAACACTGCTCAACCTAATTTCAGGTATTTATAGTTTAGAAAATGGAAGTATTGAAATAAATCAAAAAGATATAGAAAAAAATAATTTAAAAGAGTTATTAATTTATATTCCGGATAAACTGGATTACTTTAGAAATTCTAAAATAAAAAATTTTATAAAATATTATAAGTTAGCTTATTCAAAATTTGACTTGACTTACTTAATGGGAGAATTAAAAAGAAACGATATAGAAATAAATAAAAAAATATCGGAACTTTCAAAGGGGCAGTCAATTATTTTTGGCGTAATTTTGGGTCTAGCATGTCGAACCAAGTTTTTATTATTAGATGAGCCATTAGATGGAATTGATGTGATAAATATTAAATTAATAATTAATTATATAATAGAAGCACAAGAAAATGGAATTGGTGTTTTGGTAAGTAGTCATCAACTAAACTATATAGAAAATATAAGTAATAAAATTATTTATCTTGATAAAGAAGGAGAAAATACGAGGAAAGTTGATAAAAACAAGTACAGTAAATATCAAATAGTTTATGAAAAAGAAATTCCTAAGTGGCTAATAAGTAATAGCAAGATAAAAGTTCTCAGCAACATAGGACGTGTATATGTAATAATTGCTGATGAAAGTTTTAAAGAAATGGATGGATTAATAGAAGAAAGCGGCGCTCTTCAATATGACAGATTACCAGTGATGTTGGAAGATATATTTTTAATAAATGATAAGGGGGATAAAAATTATGAGTAAAGATATTTTAAAAATTGCTCAAATATATATTAGAAGATATTTTGTTTTAATTATTATTTTATTAGTAGGCTTTTCTGTCCTTACAGCAACTAATACTTCTTTAAGATTAACTCAGTTAAAAAGTGGAGTGGCAAGTTATGAGTTTGAGAAAAATATTGGTAGTTTAAAGCGTATAGAATTATCAAAAGTTACAGATTTAGACGAGGTAAATAAACAAGAAACAGAGCTGTATAGACAAAAAGAAACCTATTTAAAGAATTATAATGAAAAGCTAACAGTAGAAAAATTAAATGAGATTAAACATAGATATGCAGTTGGAGTTTATTTAAAAGAACATACAGAGCTTCAAGGGAATATTTTTTATTCAAAAAATGATGATTCCAATTATTTTAGTAATGATAAAACTGAAAGATATTACAAATACCTAACAGAAGAAGAAAAGAAAAATGTAGAAAAATATAAACATATAAGAAAATTATCTCCTGGAAGTAAAGAGTATATTGATAGTCGAGCAGAGATTGAAAAAATATACCCAACAACTTTTAATCAATATAATCCAAAATTATTTGCTTTTATTTTTGAGAATGTCGAAAAAGACAGAATAGAGGTAAAGGAAACTTTTTTTAATGCATTAGCTAGTGGGTACTACTATATTTTTATAACATTAATAGCCTTACTTATTTTTGGGTTAGAGTATCATATTAATTTTGGTAAATTTGTAGCTAGTCTACCGTTTAAAAAAGAGAAAATATACTTTGCAAAATTTATTTTAGCAACATTAATTCTTTTTATTGCATATATCTTGACTGGAGTTGTTAATCTTATTGTTGTAAAAGGAAGTATTTTAGGAAATATTTATGATGTAGTAAATGTTTTTACCGCATACACAAAAATATTTTATTTAGGATTTGGTTTAATATTGTTAGGCGCTATATTTTCTTCTTTTTGTGGAAGTGTCATTAGTATGGGGCTTATGTATATTCCTACTTTAACATTTTACACATATCCAATAGCTATAATAGAAGCGTTAGCAGAGGTGATTTTTGATAAAGGAGTATTTTTTCAAAGTCCTAATTTTTACAGACCAAATTTAATTCCGTTAACATACTTTTTTACATATACGGAGAATAAATATATTCTGATATGGTTGATAATTATTTTAGTATTAATGTTAGTAATGAGTAAAGTGTACAAAATTCATAATATAGAAGAAGAGGGGAAATTTTTTACATTTAAAAAAATAAATGGGGTTATGTACATTATATTCCTATTTGGTCTAGTAGCATTTAAAATGATTTTCTTAGTAAAAGTATTTCTAATTAATAAAGTAATTTCAATAATATTGATTTTAATTTTTTGTCCTATCTTATTGTGAAAATTATCAAATATAAAACTAAGGTTATAGAATTACAATATGAATTTTAATGAAGTAGAATGAAAAATTCTAATGAGATAAATATTTTGTGAAATATAAACTAAAACTGATTTTCAAAAAATTTATCTTTGAATATTCATTCTACTTTGTTTTTGATAGTAATACATAAAATAATTTAAAAGTTAAGTGGTGTATAAATAAGAGATTTAAAATAAAAAATATATTAAGAATAGAAAATATAATTATAAAAACAAATATAGCTATTGTTTGAAAATTTAATTATATAACTTTGAAAAAGAATATATTTTAATCTTTAGAAATTTTAATAAAAAAGTTGTAAAAGTATAATCAATATTTTAAGATATATTTGAAATCTAAATTTAAGATGAAAGCTACCAGTATCTAATTTCGTTTATAGCATTTTGAGGTGCATTTGTATTAATAAAAGAAATTTTAAATTAAGTGTGAAATTTCTTTTTAATTATTTTTTGCAAAATAAAAAATAATTATTTACTATTTAATGGAAATAAGTGCTTAAGTATGTTATAATATAAAAGAAAATTTACAAGAAAGGAATCTTCTACAAATAATGACAAATTTAGATGAAAATAAAGATATATTGGGAAATGATGAAGCTGCAAATAAGGGTGTAAAATCAGAAGATTACTCAAATTTGTTAGAAAAAATAAGACGACAAGTAGATAGTGAAAACTCGACGGTTTCTCTTGAAAAAAATGAACCTGTGGCCATAAAACAACAGATGGAAGATAAATATTCTGAAACGGCTGTATTAGATCGCAAGGATTTAGATAAAGCTATTGAAAAAGAAGAAGTGGGAAATACTAGTACTCTACAAAAAAACATAAAGAATGAGGAAGAAGTTGTTCTTGAAGTTTTGGGATTAAAAAAACGAATAGGGCTAAAAACTATTGTGGATGATATTACTTTCGATATGAGAAAAGGTGAAATTATTGGACTTCTTGGACCAAATGGAAGCGGTAAAACTACAATCATGCGCATGATGGTAGGTCTTACAAAAATTACTAAAGGTGATGTTTATTGTTTTGAAAAGCCATTAGGGTTAGGAAAAACGAGAATGTTAAAAGAAGTTGGTTCTATGATTGAAACACCAGAATTTTACAATTATATGTCGGGTTGGGCTAACTTGAAACAAATTGCGAGAGTTTGTGGAAAAAAAGTAAGTCGTGCTAAGATAAAAGAATTGGTAGAGTTTGTTGGGCTTAAAGATGTTATTAATAAGAAAGTAAAGACATATTCATTGGGGATGCGTCAACGTTTAGGTTTGGCTCAGGCATTGTTAAATGACCCACAAATTTTAATTTTAGATGAACCAGTGAATGGTCTTGATCCACAGGGAGTTCAAGATTTTCGTAATAAGCTTAAAGAAATTTCAGCAACAGGTGTCTCTATCTTAATTTCCTCACACTTACTAGATGAAATAGAAAAAGTTTGTGATAGAATTATCGTTATTGAGCGAGGAAAAATAATTGCAGATGATAAACTAGAAAATCTTAAAGGTGATGATGTAGAGAAAACATTAATTTCTACTTATGATGATGAAAAGTCAGAAGTTTTAATTAAGGAATTGGGTATTGGTTATAGAAAAGAAAAAGAAGGTTTTATCTTTGAGAACCTATCAAGGGAAGATAAATCTAGAATTTTAACATACTTAGTAACCAATAATGTAGAGTTAGATTCTGTGCAGATACTAAGTACATCATTAGAGGATCGTTTCCTAGAAATCACAGGAGGGGAGAATAAATAATGAAACTGTTAATTAATGAATTTATAAAAGATTACAAAAAGAAAACTACTTGGATATATATTCTGCTGATACTTTTTTTAATAGGAGGAGTTGGATATATAAATTATAAATTTGGAAGTACAGATAACTTTAACGCAGCTACAACGCTAGTTAGTATAACAAGAATATCTACAGATTTAGCTTTAATATTTTCTTTAGTAATGCTGGCTAATAATTTATCGCAGGAATATTCAAAAGGAACGATTAAGTTCTTATATACAAAGCCAAAAACTCGTTCAGCAATATTAACAGCGAAGATTATTTTAGGGTTTATTAATTTTATTATTTTATATGTATTAGGAACTGCTTTTGATTTTATTTTGAAATATTACATATTTTATAATAAACGAATTGGTTTAAACCAATTGAGCAATAGAATAGAAGAAGGTTATTTTGGTAGAACAGTAGGGCAACAGTTAGCAATGCATAGTTTAACATCATTAGCAGTTATGATATTCTTTATAGCTATGGTAGTTTTAGTATGTGTGGTATTTAAAACTCAAATTTTATCACTTGTGTTAGTTTTATTGACTTTATTAGGAGGAAGTATTATTCAGAGTCTGACTGTTTTGGCTATTTCAAAATATGAATGGGTAAAATATCATCCGTTTGATGTTACACTATTTAATGCTTATTATTCAAATGAGGCAAGTAGACAGGTAGTAAAAGAAATTTATAAATTTAGTAGTGCTAATAGTTTAATGCTTATGTTAGTAGCTTATAGTGTAGTGTTTTTTGTTATTTCATATATTGTTAACGCTAGACGTGATATTACTATAGATTAAATTTATTAAAAAAGTTAGGAGGTAGGTAAAGTGAGAAGTTCGTTAAAAAAAATAGAGCGTGTAAAAGATATTTTAGATTTAAATGGAAGTGTTTTAACTTATAAGTATACAGATGAAGATATTCGTCTTAATTTAGGTGAAGAGCAATTAAGTAGTATTTTTAGCAGATTTCTAAAAAGAAATTTTCCAAAAATTAAAGAGGGCTTACGTAAAGGTAAGTTAGTAAAATGTCAAAGTGGTCTTGGAATCTCATGTCTATTTATTCCAAGTGATAATGATGAGGAGTTTTATTTAATCACACCTTTCTTGGAGTATCTTATACCAACAAAACTTTTCCAGGAATCTTTAATAAAATATGGGGCTAGTATTAGTGAATTAGTATGTGATGTGTACTTTTCACTACCAATAACGCCAAGGAAAAAATTTAATTATTTAATTGAATTACTAGTAGAAGATGAGGAAGTAGATTTTTTAAATGCTATTATTTTAGTTGAAGATTCTAGTGTGAAAAATGTAAGAAGAAGTTCTGCGAGAAAAAGTAATTATTTGAACAGCATATTAGAAAGTGAAGTAAAATTTAAACGTGAGATTCTTGAAGCGGTTGTGGATGGAAATATTTCAAGAGTCAATATGCTTTTTGACTTAAGACGTAGAAATCATAATGTTGATGAAGAAAGTATAGAACAAGGTATTAATGTAAGACGTAGAAAATCGTATAATATGAATGACCTACTACGATATGCATTAGAGCAACATAGTGAAGATTATTTAGGTGTAGAAGAACTTTGGGTTAAGATAAAAAATAAACTTGACAATTATGATTTATCAGAAGACGTAATAAGAAGTTATTGCCTTCTTGTTGATAGGAATAAATATAAAGATAAACAAGCTGTGGTTCGTAACTGTATTGCTTACATAAATGACCGTATAGCAGAAAAAATCAGTTTAGATAATGTTAGTGATTATTTAGGAGTTAACAAAAGTTATCTATCATCTATTTTTAACAAAGATATGGGTATTAGTATAGTAGATTATATCCATGATAAACGTGTTTCAAATGCTTGTTACTTATTAGCTAATACTGATTTTTCTATTTCAGAAGTTGCTGATTATATTGGATATTTTGATACTAGTTACTTTATTAGAATATTCAAAACATTGGTAAAAGTAACGCCATTAAAATATAGAGAATCACTTTCAAAAAGAAAATAATAAAATATAAAAGTAGTTTTTCGAAATAAAGTTTGATATGTTTTAGTTTGACTTTCGAAAAACTATTTTTATTTTAAAGAGTTATTTTAGAACATATTATTTATATTAAATACTTGTTGTTAATTGATTTGAGATCATTTTATGTTATTAAAAGTATGTTCGTGCTAAATATTTTTTTAAAATTATGATATAATGTAGTTACTTTATAATTTAGGAGATTTAATATGATATTTGCATTAGATGTGGGAAATACAAATATAGTCTTAGGAGTTTTTGGTGATGATTACCAACTTTTGCATTCATGGCGTATTGCGACTGATAATACAAAGACAGAAGATGAGCTTTATGTAATTATTCGTAACTTTTTTATTGATGAGAATATTTCTTTTGAAGATTTTAAAGGTGTTGTTATTTCGAGTGTAGTTCCTAAGATGATGTTTTCTTTAAAGTTGCTTAGCAAAAAATATTTTAAGAAAGAACCGATTATAGTTTCTACTGGTATAAATACTGGAATAAAAGTTCCAGCACCATATAGTAGTAAACTTGGAGCGGATAGAGTTGTTGATATTGTTGGAGCAAATGTCAGTAATTATCTTCCTGCTATTGTTGTTGATTTTGGAACTGCAACTACTTTTGATTGTGTTGATAATAATATGAATTATCGAGGGGGGATTATTTGTCCTGGAATAAATATTAGTGCAGAGGCTCTTTATAATCGTGCTGCAAAACTTCCACGTGTAGAGTTAGAAGCTACTGCAACTTCTCTTGGGATGGATACTACTACTCAAATACAAGCAGGATTATTTTACGGTTTTTTGGGACAGTTTGAAAATATTGTCATGAATTTAAAAAAAGAATTGGGGGAAAGCTACAAAGTAGTTTTAACTGGAGGACTTTCAAAATTCATAGCAAAATATAGTTCTTTAGTTGATGTGGTAGATGAAGATTTAACATTAAAAGGAATAATAGAACTTTATAAATTGAATAAATAATAAAATGAAAAAGGGAGTAATCTGAATTTTAAGAAAGGAATAGGATGTTTTAATGAAAGATTACTTAATTAGAGGACTAGCGTTTAATGACGAAATTAGATTTTTTGTAACGAAGACAACAGATTTGGTAGAGGAGATTAGACAGAGGCATAATGCATATCCGACTGCTATAGCAGCAGTTGGACGTACAGCAACCATTACGACCATGATGGGGGCTATGTTAAAAAGTGGTGATAGAATTGATGTGGCAGTGAGAGGTAATGGATCAATTGGAACTATTTATGCATCTTCTGATGAACTTGGAGAGACAACGGCCTACGCTAAAAATATGCAAGTTCATATTCCAAGTAATTCTCAAGGGAAATTGGATGTAAAAGGTGTAGTAGGTGGAGGTAATATTACTGTCGTTCGTGACTTAGGTCTTAATGAAAAATATACGACAACCTCACCAATAGTATCAGGGGAGATAGCAGAAGATTTTACATACTATTTTGCGGTAAGCGAACAGATTCCATCTTGTGTTTCTTTGGGGGTTCTTGTTGATACTGATAATTCGGTTATAGCGGCAGGAGGATTCGTTTTTCAGGTTTTACCACATGCGACAGATAAAACTATTTCCAAATTAGAAAAGATAATAGGGAGTATCAAACCAATCTCAACGTTAATTCATGAGGGTAAAACTCCAGAAGAAATTGCGGATATTTTATTTGAGGATGAGAAAAATTATAGAATACTTAGAAAAAATGATGTGGTATTTAAATGCACTTGTTCAAAGGAAAAATATGCTGATGCACTAATTACCCTAGGTCGTGAAGAATTGGAAAGTTTATCTAAGGAGCAAACTACAGAATTGGTATGTGCGTTTTGTAAAGAAAAATATCAGTTTTCTCAAGAAGAGATTATTGATTTGTTAGAAAATTTAAAATAAAAGTATGAATAAAGAAAGTTAATGAATAACTTTTCATGAGATACTTGAGTTTTTAAAGAAAGTTTGGTATCATTAATAAAAATTAATTTGATATTATCTAAGGAGAAAATATGAAACTACTGAGGGAAATGATAGTTAAAGATGGAAAAATCTATGATAACAATGTATTAAAAGTTGATTCATTTTTGAATCATCAAATAGATGCTTGCCTTATGCAAAAAATGGCAGAAGTATTTTATAAATATTTTAAAGAAGAAGAAATCACTAAGATTCTTACCATAGAGGCCAGTGGGATAGCACCTGCAATAATGGTTGCTAATTTATTTAAAGTACCCATGATTTTTGCTAAAAAAAGTAAACCATCAACATTAAAAGGCGAAGATGTTTTTACAGCTGAAGTACATAGTTATACCAAAAACAAAACTAACACAGTAGTAGTTTCTAACAAATTTATTACAAAAACAGATAAAGTTCTTATTATAGATGATTTTTTAGCTAATGGGCAAGCGACACTTGGTCTTATTGAGATAGCCGAAAAATCTGGTGCTGATGTAATAGGAGTTGGTATTTTAGTAGAGAAAAGTTTTCAAGATGGAAGAAAACTTTTAGAAGAAAAGAATATTAATATTTGCTCTTTGTGCAGAATAAAGTCTTTAGAAAATAACGAAGTGAAATTTGATATAGCAGATGATGAAAAATAGAAAGGATAAAAAAAGATGTGGGAAAATAAATTTCAAAAAGAAGGTTTAACGTTTGATGATGTACTTTTGGTTCCAGCTAAAAGTGATGTATTACCTAAGAAAGTTGATTTGAAAGTTAGTTTAACAAAAAAGATAAAGTTATCTATACCAGTTGTTTCTGCAGCAATGGACACTGTAACTGAATACAAAATGGCTATTGCGATGGCTCGTGAAGGTGGATTAGGTGTAATTCATAAAAATATGACTATTGAAGAACAAGCAGAGCAGGTTAGAAAAGTTAAGCGTTCTGAGAGTGGAGTTATTACTGATCCTTTCTTCTTAACACCAGATAATTTGGTAGATGAAGCAGAAACTTTAATGCAACAGTATAAAATTTCAGGTGTTCCTGTTGTAAACAATGTAAAAGATAAAAAAGTAGTAGGTATTATTACTAATCGTGATATGAGATTTTTGACAGACTTTGATGTGAAAATTAGTGAAGTTATGACTAAAGAACACTTAATTACAGCTCCAGCTAATACTACATTAGATGAAGCAAGTGTAATTTTAAGAAGTCATAAAATAGAGAAATTAATTTTAACAGATAAAAATGGGAAATTGACAGGGCTTATTACCATTAAAGATATAGAAAAACTAGCTAAATATCCAAATTCTGCAAAAGATGAAAAAGGAAGGTTATTAGTTGCAGCTTCTGTTGGAGTAACTAATGATGTGATAGACAGAGTTGATGCATTGGTGGATGCTGGTGTTGATGCGATTGTTGTTGATACAGCACACGGTCATTCTAAAGGTGTGTTGGATTCAGTTAAAACATTGAGAACAAATTATCCAGACCTAGACATTATAGCGGGTAACGTAGCAACTGCAGAGGCAGCACGTGATCTGTTTGAAGCAGGAGCGGATGTGGTAAAAGTAGGTATTGGACCAGGATCGATTTGTACAACACGTGTAGTTGCAGGAGTAGGTGTACCACAAATTACGGCAATTTATGATTGTGCTACAGTAGCACGTGAATTAGGAAAAACTATTATCGCTGACGGAGGTATTAAATATACAGGGGATGTTGTAAAAGCTATAGCTGCTGGAGGTTATGCGGTAATGTTAGGTTCAATGCTTGCAGGTTGTGAAGAATCTCCAGGGAAATTAGAAATTTTCCAAGGAAGAACATTTAAAACATATCGAGGAATGGGATCGCTTTCTGCAATGGAAAAAGGTTCTAAAGATAGATATTTCCAAGAAGATGGTAAAAAACTAGTACCAGAAGGAATAGAAGGAAGAACACCATATAAAGGTGCTGTTTCAGAAACTATTTATCAAATCATTGGAGGTTTACGTGCTGGAATGGGCTATACTGGTTCAAGAAATTTAGAAGAACTTAGAGAAGAAGCACAATTTGTTCGTATGACGGGGGCTGGACTTGTTGAGTCACATCCACATGATGTCCAAATAACGAAAGAAAGTCCAAATTATTCTAAATAAAATAAAAAACTCAAGATTAATTTAAAATCTTGAGTTTTTTATTTTATAGAAATTGTGCTACGAACACAATTATAATGATAATTGGAAGGATGTATTTAAGAAGGAATAGCCAAGTTTTAAATAATCCGAACTGCAGTTTATTATCTTTTTTTACATGAAGCTGCTCTAGTGCAATTTTTTTATCTAATACATATCCGGTGAAAATAGACAAAGCTAAAGCACCAAGTGGCATAAGTATGTTTGATACTAAAAAATCCATTAGATCGAAAAATGTTTTTTCTAAAATTAATGTATTGGATAACGAACCGTATGAAAGAGCTGAAGGGATACCAAAAATAAATGTTAAAATTCCTATAATGATACTCCACTTGGTACGGTTGGTATTTTTTTGATCGGTAATATTTCCTACATTAATTTCTAACATAACGACCGAAGATGTAATGGTGGCAAACAAGAATAATATTAAAAATAGTATATAGAATAAATTACCGAATGCCATATTGTTAAATAGTTGAGGTAATACTATAAATAATAAACTAGGACCTCCTTCAGATTCCATACCAAATGATGACATAGCTGGGAAAATTGCAAGTCCTGCCATAATAGATACGGCAATGTTCATCAAAACAACAGAAATGCCCGATTGTACCATATTAGTTTTTTTGTCTAAGTAAGATGCATAAGTAAGCATTGCAGTAACTCCAATAGATAGAGCAAAAAATGACTGTCCTAAAGCAAAGAGAATCCCCGAGGCAGTAATACTAGAAAAATCAGGTTTTAAGAAGTAACTAACGCCAGCCATAGCATTAGGTAAAGTAAGGGAACGGATAATTATTACTATAAAGATAATAAACAATAAAGGCATCATAATTTTTGATGCTTTTTCAATTCCTTTTTGTACCCCTTGCGAAACAATTAAAATATTTAATAAAATAAACACTGCTTGTGCACCAAGTGCAATCCATGAGTTTGAGATAATGGAGTTAAATAATGTTGCATAATCATTTGTAGAGAAAATATTTAATAAATTTGCAACTGCAATACCCAAATATACTAGGATCCATCCACCAATAACACTGTAAAAAGATAGTAAGATAAATAATGCAAAACCACCAACGTAACCGATAATATTATATTTTTTATTTTTTCCTAATTTACCAAAAGTTTTGATTGCCGATACTCCAGCCCCACGTCCCAAAATAAATTCCGCAAGTAGCAGAGGAAGACCGACGATAAGGGTAAAGATAAGAAAGATTAATAAAAAACTACCTCCACCATTAGCAGCAGTCATATATGGGAATTTCCATACAGCACCTAACCCTATAGCTGAACCAGCTGAAGCAAGTATAAAACCTAATTTAGAACTCCATTTTGAATTATCTGACATAAAAATTTCCTCCGTATAAAAGTAAATAAATTAAAAAAGCTATTTAGGTATAAAACTAAATAGCTTAAGAAAATATAATATTGATATTATGAACTCATAAGCCATTTAGTTTTAAATATCAATGGCTTGAAGATCAAACTTAACTAGCCATTGTAGACATAAGTGCACTTACATCTACAATGAATAATAGATATAAGTGCTGCTAAAATGGCACAAAAAAGTATTCTCTTTTAGTTAAGTTTAAGATTTTCATTATGAATAGCTCCTTAATTAATGTTGTTAAAATATTATCATTTATCTGACAATTTGTCAATGCAAATTTTTAAACTTTTTTCAAAAAGTTATATAAAATAAAGGAGAAGAGTGCCTCAAAAATCTTGTTTTAAGATATTATAATTTTTGAGGTACTCTATAATGAATCTATATTATGTAGCTAAATATTAAAGGAGCAAAGAATGTATAACTTACGAGAGAAGTTTTTTAAGAAAACTCTAATTCTGAAAATAAAGTGAGATATAAGATTAATGAGTCTTTGTTCAGAAATGACTTGAAAACCTCAGTTGATTGAAATATATTCTTTTCCTTTGTTTTAACTTGAAATTTTACATTTTTATTCGTTATCTAATTGCATATAGACAACTTGAGTAGTTAGGTATTCTTCTAATCCATGTTTTCCATCTGCACCACCAATTCCAGATTTACGGCGTCCAGCATGGAATCCTTGCATTGCTTCAAAGTTTTCACGATTGATGTAAGTTTCTCCAAATTTTAATCCATTTATAGCTTTGAATGCAGTATTTAAACTACGAGTATATACTGAAGAAGTAAGTCCATATTCAGAATCGTTAGCATATTCTAAGACCTCTTCTAAAGTTTTGAAAGTAGCGATAGGAATAACTGGACCAAATGTTTCTTCTTTCATGATACTCATATCATTGGTAACATTTGTTAAAACTGTTGGCCCGTAGAAATAGCCCACCTGTTCTTTGTCCACTTCTCCACCATAAGATAGTTTTGCCCCTTGTTTAACTGCATATGAAACTCTTTCGATTACTTTTTTTAAAGCACGTTTTTCGATAAGTGGACCATAATCTAACCCACGCTCTTTATTTGGATTACCGTATTTTACTTTATCAAGTTCGGAAAATAGTATTTCCTCAAATGCTTCTTTAATATTTTCATGGACATAAACTCTTTCTGCACAGTTACAAACTTGCCCAGAATTTATAACACGAGAAGCAACGATTGCTTTTGCTGCAAGATGTAAATCGGCATCTTCAAAAACTATAGCGGGTGCTTTACCACCAAGTTCCAAGGATACATTAGTTATATTATCAGCGGCGGCTTTCATAACTTCTTGGCCAGCAGCAAGACTACCAGTTAAACTAACCAAACCTACTTTAGGATGTGAAGCTAATCGATTTCCAACAACTGAACCACGTCCATAAATAATATTTAAAACTCCTTTTGGCAAACCTACTTCTACGCAGATTTCAGCAAAAATTTGTGCATTAATAGGGGTTAACTGACTAGGTTTAAGTACTATTGTGTTACCCGTAAGTAATGCTGGAGCAGCCTTTCTTGCGATTAAAAAGAATGGAAAGTTCCATGGAAGTATTCCTGTGGTTACACCATGTGGGCGCTTAAATAGAAAAATATGTTCATCTTTTCTATCGCTTTGAATTATTTCCCCTTCATATCTTCTTGCCCATTCAGCCATATAGTCAAGATAGTCTGCAGTGAACAATACTTCTACTTTTGCTAACTCAAAAGTTTTTCCGCCCTCATTAACGATTGTTTGAGTAATTTCTGGTTCCCTTTGTCTGATTCTATCAGCAATTTTTTTAAGATATGTCCCACGCTCAATAGCTGGAAGTTTCTCCCAATTTTTTTGTGATGCATCAGCAGCATTAATAGCACGGTCTACATCTTTACAATTTCCAGCTGGAATCTTTGCGATTACTTCTTCAGTGGAGGGATTTAGAACTTTAATATAATCGTGATTAGGATGTTCTTCGAATTCTCCATTGATAAACATTTTTAAAACTTTAATTTCACTCATATTGAGATTCTCCTTTACTAAAAAATATAAAAGTAAACGTTATCATTACTTTTATTAAATTATATCACTAAGAAGAAAATAAAAACAACTATTTTGTCCTACTTTTTTATTTTTTTACAGAAAAATATTAAATTAAAGTTAATATTTATATTAATAAAAATAAAACTATAAAAAAATTTTTGAAATGGAATTTTTAGATAAACAATAATTTTTTTTAAGATTAATTTGATTTTAAATATATTATTCTAATTTTGCATATAAAATTAAATAAAACAACTTAATAAAAATAATAAAAAAATTTTTTAAGCAAAAGTATTAGCAAAGAGATGATTTAATGGTATAATGGAGAAAAAAACTAGGAGGCTCATTAATGAAACAAAATATTGGAGTTATTGGATTATCGGTTATGGGGAGTAATTTAGCTTTAAATATAGCTGATAATGGTTTTAAAGTTGCAGTGTTCAATAGAACAACTTCTGTTGTTGATAGTATGTTGGAAGAACATCCACATAAAAATGTTGTGGGGAAATATTCATTACAAGAACTAATAGACAGTTTGGAAAAACCTAGAAAAGTTATTTTAATGGTTAAGGCAGGGTGGCCTGTTGATAGTTTGATAGAACAATTAACACCACTTTTGGATAAAGGTGATATCATTATTGATGGTGGAAACTCATTTTTTAAAGATACTCAAAGAAGATATGATTTATTATTAGAAAAAGGAATAAATTACTTTGGTATTGGAGTATCAGGGGGAGAAGAAGGGGCACGATTCGGACCTGCTCTTATGCCAGGTGGTGATGAAAGTGCTTATGAAGAGATTCGTCCAATTTTAGAAGCTATTGCAGCGAAAGTAAATGATGTTCCATGTTGTAGTTATACCTCAACTGGTGGAGCCGGACATTATGTTAAAATGGTTCATAACGGAATTGAGTATGGTGATATGCAACTAATCTCTGAAGCGTATCAAGTATTAAAACATTTAGGTGGATTTACTAATGAGGAGTTACAGGAAACTTTTGAAGAGTGGAATGAAGGAGAATTAGAATCTTATCTAATAGAAATAACGGCCAATATTTTTAAAGTTAAAGAAGAAACTGGAGAGTATCTTGTTGATAAAATTATGGATAAAGCTAGTCAAAAAGGTACAGGGAAGTGGACTAATGAGCAAGCTATTGATCTGGGAATAGACGTTTCAGTTATTACGAGTGCTCTTAATGGAAGATATATGTCAAATTTAAAAGATGAAAGAATTTGTGCAGAAAAAGAATTTAATCGCAATCCATATAATGTTACTAGTGATAAAAAATATCTTAAAAAAATAGTAAAAGATGCATTATTTATTTCTAAGATCGTTTCTTACGCACAAGGATTTAAACTTCTTCAAGCTGCAGAAAAAGAATATAATTGGACTTTTGATTATGCACAGATAGCCAAAATTTTCCGTGGTGGTTGTATTATACAAGCTAAAATCTTACAAAATATCATTGAAGCATATCAAAACAATCCAGAACTTACTAATCTTATACTTGACCCATTCTTTAAAAATATTATTGAAACTAGACAAGATAGTCTTCGAGAAGTAGCAGGATTAGCTATTAGCAACAGACTACCGCTGAGTGCGATGACTTCTGCGATATCTTATTTAGATATTTATACAACAGCAAACAGTGGAGCAAATTTGATTCAGGCACAACGAGATTATTTTGGAGCACATACTTTTGAAAGAACAGATAAAGAGGGAAGTTACCATTATGACTGGGTTGGAAACAATGAAAAATAGAAGTGCAATCACATTATTCGGGGGAACAGGAGACCTTACCTACAGAAAACTTTTACCTGCGTTATACAACTTAGACGTGTTAGGAAAACTGGATGATAATTTTAAAATTATCGTAATAGGTCGTAGAGCATATACCCCAGAAAAATATATTGAAATTGCACGTGATTGGGTAAAAGAATATGCTCGTACTAAGTTTGATAATGAACAATTTGAATCTTATGCACAAAGAATAATTTATTTTAAAATGGATATGACAAACGAAGAAGAATATAAACTTCTTCAAGATTTTTATACTTTTATGAAAATTGATCAGCATGTATATTATTATGCAGTAGCTCCATCATTTTTTATTACAATAACAAATGGTTTGAAAAAATATTGTGCGAGTAACAACGCAAAAGTGATTATAGAAAAGCCTTTTGGAGAAAATTTAGAAAAAGCTGCGATACTTAATGACAGACTAGCTGAATTTTTTGGGCAAGAAGAAATTTATCACATAGATCATTATTTAGGAAAAGAAATGATTCAAAATATTTTATCACTTCGCTTTAAAAATGTTATTTTCAAAGGAATTTGGAATAAAGATTTTATAGAAAATATTCAAATAACAGCAGCAGAAACTGTAGGCGTTGGAACCAGGGCGAGTTACTATGATAAGAGTGGTGCATTAAAAGATATGGTGCAAAATCATCTTCTTCAAGTTCTATCAATTGTAGCTATGGAAGAACCAACTGAAGAAGGTAGTAAAGGTATACATATAAGTCAATATAATTTATTGTCAGCAATAAAACCTATTGAAGATGTAAATAATAATTTAATAATGGGACAATATATTGGTTATTTGGATGAGGCTAATATAGATCCTGATTCGAAAACAGAAACTTATGCAGCTTTGAAATTATTTGTGGATAATGAACGTTGGGAAAATGTTCCGTTTTTTATAAGAACAGGGAAAAGGCTTGGAGATAGACAAACTCAAGTGGTTGTCCAATTTAAAGCAGTTGGAGATACCCCTGGTAATGTGTTAATCATAAAAATACAACCAGATGAAGGAGTGTATTTCCAATTTAATGCTAAAAAGCCAGGAACAGAGCAAGAGTTACAACCAATTTCATTAGATTTTTGCCAAAGTTGTATATTAGAAAATAGAATAAATACACCAGAAGCATATGAAAGGCTTCTTGGGGCATGCTTAGTAGGGGATAGATCATTATTTTCACAGTGGGATCAGATAGTGGTTTCTTGGGAATTTATTAATAATTTATTAGAAAAATACCATAAACAAGGCTCTTTATTACACAATTATGAACAAGGTTCTATGGGACCGATAGAAGCTGAAAAATTTGTAAACTGGATAAATTAATAGATTAAAAATGTATTGTACAATTTTATACAATACATTTTTTATATTTGATAAGTTGTAAAATAAAGTGCAACAGTAAGACATAAAAAAAGACTCATAAAGAACAATCGTGTAAAATGTTAATAACGACAAAAACATCACGGAGGTTCATATATGAGTTATAAATATCTTACCATAAAACAAAGAAATAATATAGAAATATTACTTGAAGAAGGCTACTCTATGAGAAAAATAGCTAAGAAAATAGGAGTAAATGTATCAACAATATCACGAGAAATAAAGAGATGTAAAGATGGAACTTATACTTCAGAAGAAGCACAAAAAAACTATATAAAATTATCAAAATTGAAAG
>NZ_KE384433.1:18434-74639 GCF_000425665.1 Gemella cuniculi DSM 15828 | reverse complement strand
ACCTTGATATGCATTTTCTAGTTCTTCCAGCTTAGCTTGTTTCTTTTTGTTGTTTTCTAGTTGTTCTTCTAATAGGAGTCTTGTTTGATAATTTTCTAGTTTTTTAGTCATTTGGGATTTTTCTTAAACTATTTATACTTTCCAGTTGTGTTCTTAAGGTGTCATCCATCGCCTGAAATTCTTCGGCTACACTATGGATGTTACTGGACATGTTTTGTATTGTTTTTGATATTTTGCCAGCTGTTTGTTTTGATGCTTCTATACTATTTTGTGCATTAGTGTTGCCAGATACTGTTGTTTGAGTATCTTTTGATATATTTATTTCATTAGAGATAGTGTTGGCTATAGTTTGAAATGCAGTAGCACTTGTGATAGCTTGGTCTTTGTCAGATTGTAATATATTATTCATAATGACATCCTTTTTTTATTGCTTTTATATTTATTATACTATAAGTTTTACATTTAGCATAATGATATTAGAAATAAATAAAAAACTTAGATTATAAAAATATCTAAGTTTTTTATTGAATATATTTATTTAGTATATAGCCCTTTTTGTACACTGACTTTTAGATCAGGCCTTGTGTTTTACTTATTTTGTTGAGAAGAGTTTGCATTTCCTTCAAGCATAGATTTTATATAATTTTCTACATCACTATTATTTGCTTTTACATTATATTCTTCGAATATTTTTTTTAAGGCTTTGCTAACTACTGTTGAATCTTCTTTTACTGCTTGCTCTGCTGCTTTTTCTTCTAATGTTGGTTTTAATTCATCAAAACTTGAATCTTTTGTATCTAATACTTTAATAATGTGATAACCAAATGAAGTTTTTACTACATCAGAAACTTGATCTTTTTCTAGTGAATATGCAGCTTCTTTGAACTCTTTAACAAATGAGTTATCTTCTTTAGAAGACCAACCTAAATCACCACCATTAGAGGCATTAGCTGTATCGTTAGAATTTTCTTTTGCTAAAGTTGCAAAGTCTCCACCATCTTTAATTTTTTTAAGGATTTCTTCTGCTTTTTTCTTAGCATCTTCATCGCTTAATCCATTAGTATTTGACTTACTTTTAACACTAATTAAGATATGAGCAAGATGATATTGATGTTTATTTTTTTCGTAATTTTCTTTTAACTTGTCATCATTAACTCCATTGTAGTCATTAATCATGTAAGTTTGAGCTGCTTTAACTCTAAGACCATCTTTATATTTATCTAAAGTGAATCCCTGCTGTTTCAAAAGTTGTTCAAATTTTTCTTTTCCACCATATTGCTCTTGTGCTTTTTGAAGTTGCTCATCTATTGTTTTTTCATTTATTTTACTTTTATATTTATCTAATAAAACTTTTTGAATCATCATACTAGTCGCAGTTTTAGAAAGCTGAGTAGCCCCTATACTTTCTACTATGTCTTTTTGTGTGACATCTCCAGCTTTGCTTGAAATATACTTTGTTCCTCCAGATGAACATCCTGCTAAACCTATAACCGATACGCTAAGTGCTACAGGTAAAATAGCTTTTTTAAACTTTTTCATTTAAAATTTTCCTCCTAAATATAACTATGTATAAATATAACATATTTTTTATTATAAAACAACTATAGAATAGGTGATATAAGCCGTGCAAAAGCTTCTTTTATTCTTATAATAGTACTTCGTTTTTGATATTTTGAATATGAAATTAAAATAGATTTTTCTACATCTTTTAGAAAAATTTTTCTGAATTGATTAGTAGTTTTATAGTCGTAGACGAATGCATTTAATTCGAAATTTAATTTAAAACTTCTATAATCAAAATTTGCACTTCCCAAACTTGTTACT
The DNA here is from genome assembly GCF_000425665.1 of Gemella cuniculi DSM 15828. Taxonomy (GTDB): domain Bacteria; phylum Bacillota; class Bacilli; order Staphylococcales; family Gemellaceae; genus Gemella; species Gemella cuniculi. The sequence continues at coordinate 72,815 of NZ_KE384433.1, read as the reverse complement.
TCATCATCAATTATAATCATTTTAGTATGAATAAACCCATTATTGTAGATATATGTTTTTGCACCTAATGAAGCTAATTCACCAATGTATGAATATGTTGCCCAGTAAACGAAAATATGGTCTGGTTTATTAGGAACCATAATCCTTACATCAATTCCTGAGAGTATAGCCATCTTTAATGCGTCCATAACACTTTCATCTGGTATAAAATATGGCGATTGGATATAGATATATTTTTTTGCTCTTGAAATCATGTGAAGATAGCCATATTTAATCTTTTCTAGTTTGCTATCAGGGCCACTTGCTACCATTTGTATAGGAAGATAGCTATCTACTGGGGTAGGGAAGTAATCGGCTTTTAGTTCGAGTTCTTCGGTTTTTTTAGTTGATTGTGAATTCCAATCATCTATAAAGCGATACTCTAATGAACCAACTGCTTCACCTTCTATTCGTAAGTGAGTATCTCTCCAATATCCAAATTTTTTATCTAAACCTAAGTATTCGTCTCCTACATTAAAACCACCAGTATATCCAATTTTACCATCAATAATAACAATTTTTCTATGATTTCTATGATTCATACGAAAGTTAATTAGTGGGAATCTAGATTTGAAGAAACTTTTAATTTTTGCATTATTTTTTGTTAAATTTTTTAAAGAAGATATACTTAATTTTCTTGAACCTATATCATCATAAAGAATATAAACGCTAACGCCCTCTTTTAATTTTTTCTCTAGTAAATTAAATAATTTCTTTCCAATACCATCTTTTTTTAAAATATAGTACTGGATATGGATGTAACGTTCTGCATTTTTTATATCTTTAAACAATAAGTCAAACTTTTCTTTTCCATCTGTAATTATTTTAATTCTATTGTTTTTTGATAAAAATGCTTTATCGGTTTCATAATTTAGTTCTATTAAGTTTTTATATTTATAAATGGTTTGTTCACTTTTTGTAATTTCATATGGAGTTTTTCGATTTAATAAATTTTCTTGATATGAAATTTTTTCCTCATCTGAAAAGGGAAAAATCTTTTGTCTGTATATTGGACGTCCAAATATAAGATATAGAATAAACCCTAGATACGGAACTAGAAAAAGAACTAGAATCCATGCCCAAGATGATGAGGCTGTTTGAAATTCTAAAAATACAATAGAAAAAGCTAGCAACGTATTTATAATTAAAAACAATGTTAATAGAATATCAATATCTAAATGAATATTACTAAATAACGTTGTAATATAATCTAAAATGTGTGTTAGATTTATATTTAAAATATTAAAGTTTGTATAGTTCATAATATAACACTCCTAGTTAAATATTAACTTAAAAGAAAAGAAAAGTCTACTAATATTAGCCATATATTTTAAAAATTTTAGAGTAATTTATACAAAATAATAAATTTATATCATTACTTTTAAATATAGGAAATTTTTTGAAATTTACTACGAATTTTGTTGTTGTTTATTAAGATAACGAATAAAATTTTTAATTAAAAAAGTTTGTAAAATAAATTTCTTGTTTATTGTAAAATGAATTTATCAATAAATAAAAAAAGTTTTTATTTTGAGTTGAATTTTTAGAAATTTATATTATAATGGAGTAGAGAATAAAAAAGGAGAATATCATGCCTAATAATATTTTAGAAGAATTAAAAACTAAATTTGAAGATTTTGCAAGTGAGTTAGACAATATTGAACCAGAAAAAGTTGATTTGACTCAAATTGATAGATTAATAGCATTAGTGGAAGAATTAGATAACGAAATTAAAACTATAAAGTAAGATAAAAGGAGCTGAAGTGGGAGTAGTTGAACTTCTACTCAGCTTTCTTTTATAGTTAGAGGATAAAATGAAAAAGAAAAGCAAAAATAATAAAAAATTAAACGTATTACTTACAATAAAAAAAATAGGAATTAACGGAGAGGGAATAGGGTATTACAAAAAGAAAATTACTTTTGTGAAGGGAGCCTTGCCTGATGAAGTAATTGTTTGTGAAATTGTGGAGGAGAATCCAAAGTTTATTATAGGAAAACTTGTTAAAGTTAAAGAACCCAGCCCGTATAGAGTTGAAGTGAAAAAAGAATTTAGTGAAAGTGGTGCTTATCAACTTGCTCATGTTAGTTATGAAAAGCAGCTTGAGTATAAACGAAGTATCCTTTTAGATGCTTTTGACAAGTATTATAAGTTACCAAAAGCAGATAAGATAGTCTTAAAAACTTTGGCGAGTTCAAAAATTGAAAATTACCGCAATAAAAACCAATTTCCAGTTGTTATAAGAAGTGGAAAAGTTATTGCTGGGTTATATAAAGAAGGTACAAATGAACTTGTAGAAATTGAAAAAGATATTGCATTACATGAGAATGGAAATAAAATTACAAATCTTGCGAAAAAATGTTTAGGAAAATATAAAATAGATATATCTATGAATAAAAAAAATTATGGAATAAAATATATTTCTACACGAACCTCATTTTATAATGGAGATGTACAACTTATTCTTGTGGCTAATACAGAAAAAATAAAAAATCTTGATAAAGTTGTTGATGAAGTTAAACGTGAAAAAATTGTAAAAAGTATTGTTTTAAATGTTACAGATGATAGTGATCATTTGGTCATGGGAAGTAAAAATATTACATTATATGGTGCAGACCATATAGTGGAAAGGGTTGGCGATATTAAGTATAGACTTTCTGCTAAGTCGTTCTTTCAGTTGAATCCACTAACTACTAAAAAGCTTTATGATAAAGTTGTAGAATTTGCAGCTTTAAAAAATACTGATGTAGTACTTGATGCTTTTTGTGGAGTAGGAACTATTGGACAGTATATGAGTAGAAGATGTAAAGAAGTTTATGGTGTTGATATTATAGAGGATGCTATTAGAGATGCTAATGATAATATAAAGCTAAACAATTTAACTAACTGTACTTATGTTGCAGGTGATGCTAACAAGATTGTGCCTCGATGGAAGAAAAAAGGAATTCACTTTGATGTTGCTATTGTAGATCCACCAAGGGTAGGTTTGGGACATTTGGCAAAAAATTTATTAAATACTGATGCTAAAAAAATAGTTTATGTTAGTTGTAATCCATCAACACTGGCACGTGATTTAAAAATTTTAACAAGAAAATACAAAATTAAATGTATTCAGCCTATAGATATGTTTCCGGGAACACCTGCTGTAGAAGCGGTAGTAGAGCTTATAAAAAAGTAGTATAGAGAAATAGATTAGAATTCGACAATAAAATTATATGAAGAATTTTTTATATCATTGATAAAAAATTAAATTAGTAAAAATTTGTAAAAAAAGTGATTTAAAATTGAAAAATAAGAAATTATCTAATAATATTTTTTAGGTAATTTGTTAAAAAAAACTATCAAACTTGGGATACATGATAATATGAAATAACTTTAATTAAAATGCGATATTATATTTATACTAAGAAATTTAGAGAATTATTTTCGGAATTAATTAAAATAAGAATATTTTAATTTGTTATAGAAGTGATAACTGAATGGAGAAAAAAAGGGTAGTTATTAGTTTATGTGGATAAATCTTTTATATAATAATTTAAGTACAATAATTTATTTTATAAGTATGAGTATCAAGGTCATAATTAAAATAGTACTATTTTATAAAAGTAAAGGGAGATTGAATCATATACAGAGTAAATAATAGAAAATATAAAAATGTGGTAGTAGAATAAATTCAATAATTTTTATCAAAAATGGGAGGTTGTACTTTGAAAAATGAATTAGAGCAATTAAGGAAAGAAATTGTAGCTGCTGAAGAAAATAAGAGATATACTGCTATGGGAATTGAGCCATTGTTTTCGGTATTTGAAGATGCAAAGATTGTGATAGTTGGGCAAGCACCTGGAATAAAAGCACAACAATCAAAGATGTTTTTTAATGATAAAAGTGGCATTAAATTAAGAGAATGGTTGGGAGTAAGTGAAGACATTTTCTACAATTCAGGATTAATTGCTGTAGTTCCAATGGACTTTTATTATCCAGGAAAAGGTAAAAATGGAGATTTACCACCGAGAAAAAACTTTGCTTCTAAGTGGCATAAGAAAATTTTAGACCTCATGCCGAATATCGAACTAATTATTTTAGTGGGTGCTTATTCTCAAAACTACTATTTAAATGATATTAAAGAAAAAACTTTAACCGAAACAGTTTGCAATTATAATGAATATTTACCTAGATATTTTCCAATAGTTCATCCTTCTCCACTTAATTTTAGATGGTTTGGAAAGAATCCATGGTTTGAAGAAAAAATAGTACCAGCTTTACGAGAAAAGGTAAGAAATATTTTAGGAGAAGATGTTTTTCAATAGAATAAGGTAAAAAGAGATTGACTCAAAAATTGTAATTTTTTAAAATAAAATTTTGCTGAGTCAATCACTTTTTTATATTTTCTTGAGAGTATATCTTGTATTCTCTCCATAAAAAATAAGAAGAGAGGAGGCAAGATTTTCTATTAGTCTTTTATTGTTGGATTTTAAGATTACTTCTGCTTTTCCTGAAATAACATTAAAGGCATCGCCGCTAATTACAGAGATTATTTCTATGTTAGAGTGTTTAGAACTTTTTTTGACAAATTCACTGACAATAACAGTGGTGTCAATTGCTTCGTGTGGCTCTGCTCCATGTCCTCCTTTACCAAAAAGAGTTAGTATATATTTTGTCATATTATTTTTTCTCCTTTAAATTAGTTACTACCTTATCTGAATTAAAGGCAAGGTTTAAGAATATTGAAGCAGTGTGAGACATTACTCTTTCTTCAAAATCAAAATTAGGATGATGATGTGGATATTTGGCAAAAGTTGAATTACCAGCACCAATCAAAAAAAATGCTCCAGGTATATTTTCTACATAATAAGAAAAATCTTCTCCAATCATTAAAGGCTCAACTTCGGAAATAATAAGTTGAGGTAGTATTTCTTTAGTGCATGAAATAATTTCTTCAGTTCCTTTTTTATGATTAATAAGTGGTGGATAACCACCATAATAGATAAATTCTACCTTAGTATCTTCATATTCAGATTCGAGTGATAAGCATAATTTTTTTAGTTTATCAAGTACAAGTTTATGAAGTTTTTTGTTGAAATGTCTTATTGTACCAGTAATGCTGGCAATGTGTTTTGTACTTTCTAATTTACCCAAAGTTATAACTAAAGTTTCTTGGGGTTTAGAAAAACGTGAAACTATTTGTTGTGTCATTGATACGAAATTAGCGGCAATAAGATTAGAATTTTCTTTAGAGGTAATTTTTATTTCGAATCTATCAGCAGCTGCACAGAGTTCTCTATAACTATAACCTAAAGTTCCAAGTGGGAGTGGAGTCCAAAGATGAGCGCCAAATATTACATCTATATTATCTAAACAACCAGAATCAATCATAGTTTTAGCACCACCAGGTGCTTGTTCTTCTCCATATTGGAAAATAGCAACAACATCGTGTTGAAGTTTATTAATATTCTTCATCAATATTTTGCAAGTAACAAGTAGTGTTGCGGTATGCCCATCATGCCCGCAAGCATGCATAACGTTTTCTTTTTTTGATTTATATGTCGTTATTTTAGCATCATTAATGGGAAGAGCATCAAAATCTGCCCGAAAAGCAATGGTGTTTTTAGAATTTTTCCCTTTGATTCTTGCTACAACTCCATAAAGGCCTACATCTGTCTTAATGTCTTGAATACCTAGTTCTCTTAAATAATTTTCGATAAACTTTGCCGTATTTTTTTCATTAAAAGATACCTCAGGATTCATATGCATATAACGACGGAGTTCAACCATTTCGGGAAAATAATTTTCAATTTCTTTTTTTATAAGTTCAGTAACCATATATTCTCCTTTGCAATTAAATATAAGCTAAATAAATTATACAATGAAAAAAAATAATTTGAAAGAGAGAATTGTAATCTGAAATGAATATACAAAATAACAAAGTTTAGAAGAACTTATGAGGAAATATTAATTGATAAAGATAAATTTTATTTGGTAGTAAAAGATGAGTTTGATTTGTTTCCTACTATATTTAAAACTCACAGGATAGTAGAAGTCTCTAAAGAGTTCAAAAATGAATTAAGTAACTCTTTGCATTTATAAAAAAAGATTTTGAAAAATATTATAATATAATAAAAGAAAATGTAAAATATATAGCGAATTTAAAATGGACAGAAGAATATAAGTTAGAAAATTCAACTATAACATCATGTTCATTACCAATATACCCTACGTTATATTTATATCAGAAAGAGCAAATTATCTCATATACCACCTAGTAAAATATTAAAAAGTAAAAATATTCATTTATTAGCTGAAAACATTTTTCATGAAGCTATTCATCAATAGTGAATTTTAATATTTTGAAAAAAATATACTTTTGTTAGAATACAATAGTAAAAGTTCCTTAAAAATAGAAATGCCATGAAGACAAAAACAAAAAGAAAATAGAAATAAATCACGGGAATTAGATAGAGTGTTTCACGCAACTATAGTATATACTAATTTATTACTACCCTTTAGGAAAAAATATTAGATTCAGCAGATAATAATTTGACAAATTTTTCTATACAAGCAATTAAATCAGATGAAAATTCTTTTACTGATTTAATAACCTCGATTTTGAAAGTAGAAAAGATTTAGAGTATAGGAGATTAAAGAAATTAGGTTACTCTCCTATTTACTAGTTGACAATTTTTAAATTATAGTATATACTTATCATAGTTTAAGAAACACATCTTTAATGTGATCCGGAGAGGTCAGCAAAGATTAATTTTTTGGAATGAATATACCAAGTTTAAATGTGCTGTCCTACTTTGAATTAGTAGGATATTTTTTTTTGAGGTGAATTATGAAAAAACGACTTCTTTTTGATGAAATTATGATTTCAAGAATGATAACGAGAATAGCTAATGAAATTATTGAGCAAAATAAATTGGAAGAAATAGTTTTGGTTGGTGTTAAAACCAGAGGAATTTATATTGCTAAAAGATTAAAGCAAAAAATAGGTGAAATTGAAAATATTAATATTCCTGTGGAAGTCCTTGATATAAAGTTTTATCGTGATGATTTAGAAAAGAAAAGTGAAGAACCAGAAATTAAAACACCGAAATTTAAACTCAATTTGAATAACAAAGTTGTTATTATAGTTGATGATGTATTATATACTGGACGAACTGTTCGTGCGGCTATTGATGCAATTATGGATGTTAGCCGTCCTAAAGCGATTCGTCTTGCAATACTTGTAGATAGGGGGCATAGAGAACTTCCTATTCGTGCTGATCACATTGGAAAAAATATTCCTACCTCAAAATTAGAAAATGTAAAAGTTCATTTAAAAGAAGTAGATGATAATGATGAAATATTACTAATATAAATAAAAATCTTTTTAAGCTAGTCCAGAGAGGCTAACAAGGGATTAAATTTAGAGTTTATATCTAACTAAATAGTATAGCTATATTCAGCGACTAAAATAGTAAACTTACTTAAATTTAAAATCGATTGAACAATCATACCTTGTAGCCTTGCTACAAGGTATTTTTTATACAATAAAAAGGAGAAATAAAATGAAAAATATAGTAAAGATGTCTGATTTAACTAATGAAGAGGTTTATGATTTAATAAAACGTGCATTAGAATTAAAACGTGGAAAAAAAGTAGTACCACGAGAAGACTTATATATAGCAAATTTATTTTTTGAAAATTCTACAAGAACAAAGCATAGTTTTGAGATGGCAGAGTATAAACATAGATTAAATGTAATAAATTTTGATGCAGCCACCTCATCTGTTAATAAAGGAGAAACGCTTTATGATACTTGTAAGACATTGGAGATGATTGGATGTAATATGTTAGTAATTCGCCATAGCCAAGATGAATATTATAAAGAATTAGGTAAATTAAATATTCCAATATTAAATGGAGGAGATGGTAGTGGAGAGCATCCTAGCCAATGTTTGCTTGATCTTATGACTATGTATGAAAAATTCGGAACTTTTGAAAATTTAAATATTATAATTGCAGGTGATATAAAAAATTCTAGAGTAGCAAGAAGTAATTATAATATGTTAACGAGACTGGGGGCAACGGTAAGGTTCATTTGTCCAGAAATTTTTAAGGATGATAGCCTAGGAGAAGTAGTAGACTTTGATGAGGTTATAAGTGAGGTGGATGTATGTATGCTTTTACGAGTTCAACATGAAAGGCACAATTCAGAAATGAACCTTACGAAAGAGAGTTATCATAAAAATTTTGGTTTGACAAAAGAGCGTTATGAGAAGCTAAAAGATGAGGCTATTATAATGCATCCTGCTCCAGTTAATAGGGATATGGAAATAGACTCTGAACTGGTAGAAGTTTCAAAATCTGTAATTTTTGAACAGATGAAAAATGGAATGTTTATACGCCAGGCCATGATAGAAAAAATAATTAAAGACAATAATTTATAATTAAAGGAGAAAAAATATATGTTACTTTTGAAAAATGGTAAAATTTTGGAAAATGGAGTTCTGGTTAGTAAAGATATTTTAGTAAAAGACAAAAAAATCATTAAAATAGAAGATAAGATAGAAAATTTAGAAGCGGAAGTTTTAGATTTATCTGGAAAATTTGTTTCTCCTGGTTTTATAGATGTTCATGTTCATTGGAGAGAACCTGGATTTGAATACAAAGAAAATATTTATCATGCATCACGAGCGGCTGCACGTGGAGGTTTTACGACAGCGATGCCAATGCCTAATTTAGATCCAGTACCGGATAATTACGAAAATTTAAAATTACAGTTAGATATTATAGAACGTGATTCTGTAATTCGTGCCTTGCCGTATGGTGCAATTACAAAAGGTGAACAAGGAAAAGATTATGCTGAATTTGAAGAATTAGTAGATCATGTTTTTGCATTTAGTGATGATGGACGAGGTGTTCAAGATGCTAATATGATGTATGAGTCTATGATGATTGCAGCAAAACTTAATAAGGCGATAGTAGCACACTGTGAGGATAATTCATTAATTCGTGGGGGTTGCATGCACTGTGGTCGTCGTAGCCGCGAGTTAGAACTTCCAGGTATTCCATCGATATGTGAAAGTGTTCAAATTGCTCGCGATGTACTTTTAGCAGAAGCAGCAGGTTGTCATTATCATGTGTGCCATGTTTCAACAAAAGAATCGGTTCGTGTGATAAAAGAAGCAAAAGCGGCTGGAATAAAGGTTACTTGTGAAGTTTGCCCACATCACTTGATAAGTGATGAGATGGATATTCCAGAAGATAATGGTATGTGGAAAATGAATCCACCGCTTCGTTCAAGAGAAGATAGAAATGCTCTTATCGCAGGATTGTTAGATGGAACAATTGACATTATTGCAACAGATCATGCTCCACATGCAACTCATGAAAAAGATTTAACAATGCGTAAAGCAGCCTTTGGCATTGTGGGAAGTGAGACAGCGTTTAGTCAACTTTATACTAAGTTTGTAAAAACTGGAATTTTTTCATTAGACTTTTTAGTAAAATTAATGTCGGAGAAAGTAGCAGATATATTTGGTTTACCTTATGGTAAATTAGAAGAAAACTCTTATGCTGATCTAGTAGTTATTGATTTGGAAAAATCACTTATAATAGATCCAGAAAAATTTTTATCTAAAGGAAGAAATACCCCCTATATAGGAGAAAAAATTTATGGTATTCCAGTGCTAACGCTTAGTGAAGGAAAAGTAGCGTACAAAGATGAAGAAGTATTTGATATATATTCATATAAATAAAAGAATTGAAGACAGTTTCTTCTATGATTTATGGTAATGTTATTAAAGAGAAAATGAAACTATATACTTATGTATTATTTGGAAAATTTACACATTAAAGTGATTTAACTGGAGATATCTTTCATTACTACTAAGTCATAAAAACAAAAAGCAATTTAACGAAAGAGAGAAAAAGCTATGTATAGTTATGATAGACAATTAATTTTAGAAGATGGAACAGTGTATAAGGGTTATGGATTTGGGGCTAATGTTTCTATGGTAGGTGAGGTGGTTTTTAATACAGGGATGACTGGATATCAAGAAACTCTTTCTGATCCTTCTTATAATGGGCAGATAGTAATATTTACATACCCTTTAATTGGAAATTATGGTATAAACAGGGATGATTTTGAAACTATCAATCCAAGTGTTAAAGGTTTAGTTGTCAGAGAGATTTGTCATAAACCATCAAATTTCAGATCGGAATATAGTTTAGATGAGGTACTAAGAGAATTAAATATTCCTGGAATATTTGGCATTGATACAAGAAGTTTAACGAGAAAAATAAGAGAACATGGGACTATCAAAGGTATAATTACAGATTTATGCGTGGATGTTAAGGAGCAATTAGGAAAACTAAAAAATACAGAGTTAGCGACTAATCAAATAGAACAAGTATCAACACCTAAAGCATTTTTGTCTTCAGGAAATGGTTATAGAGTTGTATTGGTTGATCTTGGGATGAAATCAGGAATTTTAAGAGAATTAAATGAAAGAAATTGTGATATAGTCGTTGTTCCTCATAATGTAAGTGCAGCAGAAATCTTTAGACTTAATCCAGATGGAATAATGTTAAGCAATGGACCAGGGGATCCTGAAGATGTGCCTGAAACTATTGAGATGATTAAAGAGGTTATGCCGAAAATCCCAATTTTTGGAATTTGTATGGGGCATCAGCTTATATCACTTGCTGCTGGTGCAAAAACTTATAAATTAAAATTTGGTCATAGAGGTGCTAATCATCCAGTAAAAAATTTATTAACAGGTAAAGTAGACATCACATCACAAAATCATGGATATAGTGTTGATATAGATTCTCTAAAAAATACTGATTTAGAACTTACACATTTGTCAGTAAATGATAAAACATGTGAAGGGGTAAGACATAAAAAATATCCAGTTTTTTCTGTACAATATCATCCTGAAGCCTCTCCTGGTCCTCATGACCCAAATTATTTATTTGATCAATTTATAGATAATATGAGAAACTTCAAAGAAAATAAAAAAAAAATTAATTATATAGTTATAGAAAAATTTTAAGGAGAATAGCAATGCCAAAACGTAATGATATTAAAACTATTTTAGTAATAGGATCTGGACCAATAACTATTGGACAAGCTGCAGAGTTTGACTATGCTGGAACGCAAGCATGTCTTTCTTTAAGAGAAGAGGGATATAAAGTTATTTTGGTAAATTCAAATCCTGCAACTATTATGACAGATAAAGAGATTGCTGATAAAGTATATATGGAACCTCTTACTTTAGAGTTCGTTAGTAAAATTATTAGAAAAGAAAGACCAGATGCACTACTCCCGACGTTAGGAGGTCAGGTTGGTCTTAACCTTGCAGTTGAACTTCATAAAAGTGGAGTTTTAGATAGATACGATGTTGAATTATTAGGAACAAAATTAAGTTCAATCGAGCAAGCGGAAGATCGTGAACTTTTCAGAAACCTTATGAATAATCTTAATGAACCAGTACCTGAATCAGCAATTATTACAACCTTAAACGAGGCACGTGAATTTGTAGCTGAAATTGGTTATCCAGTAATCGTTCGACCAGCATTTACTATGGGAGGAACTGGAGGAGGAATTTGTTATGATGAAAAAGATTTAGAAGAAATAGTCAGCAGTGGACTTCATTATTCACCAGTAACTCAATGTTTATTGGAAAAATCAATTGCAGGTTTTAAAGAGATTGAGTACGAAGTAATGCGTGATTCTAATGATACAGCTATAGTAGTGTGTAATATGGAAAACATAGATCCAGTAGGTATTCATACTGGAGATTCAGTAGTAGTAGCACCATCACAAACTTTAACGGATAGAGAATACCATATGTTACGTGATGTTTCATTGAAAATAATCCGTGCTTTAAAAATTGAAGGTGGCTGTAATGTTCAATTAGCCCTTGATCCAGAATCATTTAAATACTATATTATAGAAGTAAATCCAAGGGTATCACGTTCATCAGCATTAGCTTCAAAAGCAACAGGATATCCAATAGCGAAAATTGCTGCGAAAATTGCTGTGGGACTAACATTAGATGAAATAATAAATCCAGTTACAAAAAACTCTTACGCTTGTTTTGAGCCGACATTAGATTATGTTGTAAGTAAAATACCTCGTTTCCCATTTGATAAATTTGAAAGTGCAGATAGAAAACTTGGTACGCAGATGAAGGCGACGGGTGAAGTTATGGCAATAGGAAGAACGTATGAAGAAAGTTTATTAAAAGCTATTCGTTCACTAGAGTACGGAGTGCATCATTTGGGGCTTCCCAATGGTGATGATTTTATATTAGAGGATATTTTGGATAAAGTAAAACAAGCTGGTGATGAAAGATTATTCTTTATTGGAGAAGCATTAAGAAGAGGACAAAGCACAAGGGATATTCACGCTATTACAAAAATAGATATGTTCTTTTTGGAAAAGATGCAAAATATTATAGATATAGAACATGAATTAAAAGATAACATAGGTAATATAGGGTTACTAGAGTATGCTAAAAAATATGGATTTTCAGATAAGATTATTGCACATAGATGGAATACAACAGAAGACGAAATATATAAATTACGCCAAGGAAATAATATCATTCCAGTATTTAAAATGGTAGATACCTGTGCAGCTGAGTTTGTTTCTGAAACGCCATATTTTTATTCAAGTTATGAACAAGAACAAGAATCAATTATAAGTGACAAGAAAAAAATTATTGTTCTTGGTTCTGGACCAATTCGCATAGGACAAGGGGTTGAGTTTGATTATGCTACTGTTCATGCGGTGATGGCTATTAAAGATGCTGGTTACGAGGCAATTATAGTAAATAACAATCCAGAAACGGTATCAACAGATTTTACAATTTCTGATAAACTGTATTTTGAACCACTAACAGAAGAGGATGTAATGGCAATTATTAATCATGAATCGCCTATAGGAGTTGTAGTTCAGTTTGGTGGTCAAACAGCAATTAATTTAGCAGCTAAACTAGAAAAACATGGTGTTAAAATACTAGGAACTGCTTTAGAGGAAATAGATAATGCAGAAGATCGTGATAAGTTTGAAGAATTATTGCATAAACTAGATATACCACAACCTTTAGGAAAAACAGCCTTTGATGTAGAAACAGCGGTTAAAAATGCAGAAGAAATTGGATATCCGGTGTTAGTAAGACCATCTTACGTGCTAGGTGGACGTGCTATGGAAATAGTTTACGAAGAATCAGAATTGCGTCGCTACATGAAAACAGCTGTAAAATTAACACCAGAACATCCAGTTCTTACAGATCGATATTTAGTTGGACGTGAGATTGAGGTAGACGCGATAAGCGATGGTGAAACTGTTATTATCCCAGGAATTATGGAGCATATTGAGCGTGCAGGAGTTCACTCTGGTGATTCAATTGCAGTTTATCCACCACAAACGTTAACGGTTCATGAAAAAGAAAAATTAATAGAATACACTATTAAACTAGCGAAAGGATTAAACATTGTAGGATTGCTAAATATTCAATATGTAATAAGTAAGGGAGAGGTATTTGTCCTAGAGGTAAATCCACGAAGTTCGAGAACCGTACCATTCTTAAGTAAAATTACAGGTATTCCAATGGCAAAATTAGCAGCAGGAGCAATAATAGGAGAAAGTCTAAAATCTAAAGGATATGAAACAGGATTGTTATCAGAAAGTATAAATGTTTATACGAAAGTGCCAGTATTTAGTTTCCAAAAGCTTAAAGATGTTGATACTACTTTAGGACCTGAGATGAAATCAACAGGTGAAGTAATGGGAAGCGATAGTACCTTAGAAAAATCGCTGTATAAAGGATTGCTTGCTGCCGGAATAAAAATAAGTGATCAAGGGAATATTCTCTTTACAATAAGTGACGATGATAAAGGAGAGGCATTGGATATTGCTAAGAGATTTTCAAATATCGGGTATAATCTTCTTGCGACAGAAGGGACTGCGAAATACCTAAATGAAAATGGATTAAGAGCAACAGCGGTAGGAAAAATTAACCAAAGTGACTATAGTGTATTAGATGCTATTTACAATGGGGACGTAGATGTAGTAGTTAATACAACATCAAAAGATAAAGATGTAACAAAAGATGGCTTCAAAATTCGCCGTGTTGCAAGTGAACAAGAGATTGTTTGTTTGACATCGCTAGATACGGCAGATGCACTACTAAAAGTTTTAGAATCAATCTCATTTAGTATACTGCCTCTTTAGGAGAAGGTTATCGATTATGTAAAGATTTTGAAGTATGGGATATAATAATTCTTAGTTTCTACATAGAGCAGGATAAATCAGTCGGAATTGGTGAAAAAATGAGTGAGTTGTGTGAATATGCTTATATGAATGGATATAACTGGGAAGCATTCTTTAAGTGTCACTTTCGGGAAAATTATCTAGAAGTATTAGAAGACGTAGATTTTGATCCAGAAGCAGGAATGCTTACAGCACATTACGACTTAACGTCTGAGGATAAATTGGGGCAACTAAGTTTAAAGATATAATAGTCGAATTAATAGAAAATGAAGAGAAGTTATACGCGGTTCTAAAAGAAGAAGCTGATAAATATAGGGAGGAATTATGAGTTGCAACATTTTAATAAAAAGGGGAATAAGGTAACTTTAGAAAATTGATTTTTGTGAAATTGACATTTCAAGTTACTTCCACTTTTTCAAAGAAAGGAGTTTCAATGGATACCTATTTAACAAAGGTAGTTAGCAATGATCAAATTGCAGATAAAATATTTAGAATAGTACTTTGTGGTGATATAGTAGATGTGATGAATACACCAGGTCAATTTGTTAATATAAAAGTAGGTAATGGTCATGAGTTTCTGCTTAGGCGACCGATATCAATTTGTGAAATAAATAAAGAAGAAAAAAAATTTGTTATGATATATAGAATAGAAGGTGCAGGAACACTGAAAATTTCAGAATTAAAAAATGGTGATAAAGTAGATGTTCTTGGTCCGTTAGGAAAAGGTTATGATGTTTATACATTAGAAAAAAATCAAACTGCATTGTTAGTAGGTGGTGGGATAGGAGTGCCTCCTTTGTATGAACTTGCTAAGCAATTTAAAAAACAAGGAATAAAAACCATTCACATATTAGGTTTTAACAATAAAAAAGATGTTTTCTACGAAGAAAAATTTACAGAACTAGGAGACACTTATATAGCAACTGCTGACGGTTCTTATGGAGAATGTGGTTTTGTAACAGATGTCATAAGAGATAAAAAAATTACCTATGATAAGTATTATAGTTGTGGTCCATTTGCGATGCTGAAGGCTTTAACTAAAATGGATGAAGAAAAAATAGGTTATATCTCACTCGAAGAAAGAATGGCGTGTGGAGTAGGGGCGTGTTATGCTTGTATTTGTGAAAAACAAGATGGAAGTATTTCTAGAGTCTGTTACGATGGACCAGTGTATAACTCAAAAGATATAGCTTTATAGGAGAAGAGTATGAGTAAAAGATTAAGTGTAAGATTACCAGGATTAGATTTGAAAAATCCTATTATGCCAGCTTCAGGATGTTTTGCTTTTGGATTGGAATATGCAAATTTTTATGATTTATCAAAATTAGGTGCAATTATGATAAAGGCTGCAACAAAAGAGTCGAGATTTGGGAATCCTACACCAAGAGTAGCAGAAACTTCAAGCGGAATGTTAAATGCCATCGGCTTACAAAATCCAGGTGTTCATGAAATAATGGAAACAAAATTAAAAGAATTGGAAAGATATGATGTACCGATTATTGCAAATGTTGCAGGTAGTGAAATAGATGACTATGTTTATGTTGCAAAGCATATCGGTCGTGCACCAAATGTTTACGCCCTTGAGTTAAATATATCCTGTCCAAATGTAAAGCATGGTGGAATTCAATTTGGAACAGATCCAGAAACAGCTAAAAATTTAGTACAAAAAGTGAAAGAAGTATCTAGTGTACCAGTTTATGTAAAACTTTCTCCTAATGTTACAGATATAGTAACTATGGCAAAAGCGGTGGAAGAAGGTGGAGCAGATGGGATTACTATGATAAATACATTGATAGGGATGAAATTAGATAAGAAAACTGGGAAACCAATTATTGCTAATGGTACGGGAGGTTTATCAGGACCTGCCATAAAACCTGTAGCAATAAGAATGATCTATCAAGTATCTCAAGCAGTAAATATTCCCATAATAGGAATGGGAGGGATAATGAATGAATGGGATGTGATAGATTTCATCTCAGCAGGCGCAAGTGCTGTAGCAATCGGGACAGCCAATTTTTCAGATCCGTATATCTGTCCAAAAATTATAGAAAAATTAGAAAAAGCATTAGATGAACTTGGAGTGGAGCACATACTTGATCTAAGAGGGCGTGCATACAAAAATAATTAATTAAAGGAGTGCTGGTAATGAAAAAAGATGTTATTATTGCATTAGATTTTCCAACATTAGAAACCACCATAGAATTTTTAGAAAAGTTTGGTGATGAAAAACTTTTTGTTAAAGTTGGTATGGAGTTATATCTTCAAAATGGTCCAGTAGTATTAGAAAAAATAAAAAAACTAGGTCACAAAATATTCTTAGACTTAAAGCTGCATGATATTCCAAATACAGTTTATGAGGCGACCAAAGGATTAGCGAAGTTCGATGTTGATATTTTGACAGTACATGGTGCTGGAGGGTATGAGATGTTGAAGGCAGCAAAAGATGGAATGTTAGCAGGAGGTAGTGAAGATACAAAAGTTATCGCAATAACGCAGTTAACTTCAACATCAGAAAAGATGATAAAAGAAGAACAATTAATAAATGTTTCATTAAATGAAAGTGTAATTAATTATGCTAAATTAGCTAAAAAGGCAAATTTGGATGGAGTAGTATCATCTGCTTGGGAAGCACAATTAATACTAGAAAATTGTGGTAAAGACTTCTTGAAAGTAACACCAGGCATAAGATTAGAAACTGATGAAATAGGGGATCAAAAGCGTGTGGCAACACCAGAAATAGCAGCTGAAAAAGGAAGTACTCATATAGTGGTAGGCCGCTCAATCACGAAAGCAAAAAATCCCAGAGCAATCTATGATCTAATACAAGAACAATTTAATAAATAAAAACGGATAAATTAAAATACTAAGGAGAATAAGATGACTTTGAAAAAAAAAATAGCGAGATATTTATTAGAAATTGAAGCAGTAGCATTAAGACCAAATAATTATTTTACATGGACTTCGGGAATTAAATCACCAATATACTGTGATAATAGAATAACTATGTCATATCCAGCGATTCGTCGTAAAATCGCAGAGGGAATGAGCGAAGTTATTAAAGAAAAATTTCCAGAAGCGGAAGTAGTAGGGGGAACAGCAACAGCGGGTATTCCACATGCGGCTTGGGTAAGTGAAATATTGGAATTACCAATGATTTATGTACGAGATTCAGCTAAGAAACATGGGAAGACTAACCAAATTGAAGGACGATTATTAAAAGGACAAAAAGTAGTAATCGTAGAAGATCTGATTTCAACCGGATTATCTTCGCTTAAAGTTGCAAAAGCATTAGAAGAAGGAGGGGCAGAAGTTTTAGGCGTAGTAGCAATCTTTAGTTATGAACTAAGTAAAGCACACGAGGCGTTTTCTAGAGATAAAGTAGAGTATTATACATTAACAAATTACAACTATCTGATAGAAGAAGCGGTAGAAAATAACTATATTAAGCAAGAAGATGTAAAAAAATTATTAGAGTGGAGAAATAATTTATAATTGATAAAATAAAACCTAGTAACTAATCTTTTAGATTGGTTACTAGGTTTTTCGTGTTTTAAAATATTTCATCAAAAACACATTTTTTAACTTTTATGTAGCAGGTGATTAACACCACTAATAGTATAATTGAATAAGTTATTCCTATCACATTTGATAAGTAAGGATAAGAGTAAATAATAAAGTATGTAGCAAAATTTAAAACAAAGAGTAGTATAAAAAATATGGATATAACTATTCCAAAAAGTGTTTGGTTAACACCTCTAGTGCCAAGTTCTACTATATTGTTTCAGTTTAAATATAAGTTATTAAAATCTCTAGCAAAGCTATACAATGATATAGCGATACCAGTTAATATAAATGAAATAATAGTAATTACTATAAAACCAGCAGATTGTTTAGCAAAAATTAATGTAGCAATAAAAATAACCAAAGCGAGAGAAACTTGAAAGAATGTACTAATAATTAATTTTATACGTAGATATTTTTTGAAATCTAATGGTAATGACTTCAGTTGATAATAGCTTTGCTGTTCCAGTGAAATTGCAACTCCGGAAAAATTTATTGGATTGCTCATCATAAGTAAGGCCATCGAAAAACCAAAGCATATTGCAACAGGATAAAATTCACTTCCTAAGTAAAAGCCTTCAGATCTTCTAATTTGAACAATGGCTCCAGTTAAAAATACAAGTCCAAACAAGTTATTAGAAAACGCAGTTGCAATCAAAGTACCATGTGAAAAAAGTCTTATATTTCTCTTAATAAGTTTAATGTTAAGTGAGTTATATTTCTCTGAATTTCTTTTATTATTAATCTTTTTCTCAGAAGCTTTTTTTATTGTTCCGTTCGAAATTCTATGAATATCACTAAGATATTTTTTTGCGATTAATCTGTTAACTAAAAAGATAATTATTAATGACGTTGCAATTAAAATACTTAAATTAATATATGAATGAGAAATATCATTAATTAAGATATTATAAAGAAAATCTCCTTCGTATGATGAAGTAAGTATTTTACGATTCGATGATAACAGTTCAGTGCTAGCAATAAAGTATCCAACGCCTAAAAGTAATCCTACTACAATGATTATACCATTAATTTTATTTTTATTTTTTTCAAAGTTTGGAATATAGGTTATAAATGATAGTAGAATCATTAATCCTCCTACAATGATAACTGCGAGGGATAGACTATAAATTAAAACCACTATTACTTTAATTAAAGAAAATGAATCCTGTAATGCAACTACGTAATTAATTATAAATATAGGAAGTAGTAATCCAGCCATTTGAAAGATTAGCACTAAAAATTTACTAAAAAATAATTCTCTATCATTTATAGGAAGTGGTAATAAAGCTAGGGTATCTTTACTTTCATAGAACATATTTAAAAATATTGTTGATAAAGAAAGAGCAATCAGTACAGAAAAAAAGATAATCATATATTTATACGAAGTTCCTTTTAAAATACTGCTGAAAAGTGGATTTCCCATAAAAATTATAAAAATAAAAGAAGTTATGAGATTTATAAAACAAAGGTTTTTAAAAATCTTTTTTCTAATATCAGCAGTACCTTTGAATTTTTTTCTATATTTTGCTGTTTGTAGAGGATTGATATATATGAGATTTGTTAAAAATAAATTTTTTATAATTTTAAAACGCATATTAAACACCGCCTAAGTTATAACGATTCGCTTCTTTTACAATATTTAAATAAATTTCTTCTAGACTACTTCCTACATGTTGATTTTTTAACTCAGCCAAGGTTCCAATAAAAACTAATTTTCCTTTACTAAGTATTCCTATTCTATCGCAAAGATGTTCAGCAACTTCAAGTACATGAGTAGAAAATAGTACACTATTTCCTTTTTTTTTGTGTTCTTTCATTAAATTTTTCAAATCAAATGCGGCCTGTGGATCTAAACCAGTCATTGGTTCATCCATTATCCAAAATCTGGGCTCTGAAATAAGGGCAGCTATAAGAAAAACTTTTTGTCGCATACCATGTGAAAATGATTCAATGGCTTGATGTTCTACACCTATCATATTGAATAATTTTGAATATTTATAAATTCTATCTTCTTTTACTTTATCATCAAGTTCATAAAGGTCACCGATTAAAGACCAATATTCATAAGCGGATAAAGTAAGAAACATATCTGGAGAATCTGGAACATAACCAATTTGTTTTTTGCATTCAAGTCTATTATTTTTGAGATTTTTATTATCAAAAAGGATCTCACCACTTGTGGGTTCAATAAGGCTAACTAAGGATCTGATGGTAGTAGATTTTCCAGCACCATTGTGGCCAATAAGACCAAAAATTTCCCCATCATTGATAGTAAGATTGAGATTTGATAGTGCTAGCTTTGTATCGTATTGTTTTGTTAGATTTTTTATTTGTATCATAAGAAAGACTCCTCCTAGTAAACGCTTTTCTTTAGTATAACATATTCAATTATAAATTGTAACTTAAGAAGTTAGCTGTTCAAATAATGTTGATTATGGTCATAAAATAAAGATTAATGAAGATAGTTTTATGTTTTAGAGTGATATACATGATGATTTTTATAAAAAGTAAACAATATAGGAGAGATTTATTAGTTATGATACACCTGGTAATGTGTAAAAATAATTTATTGTAAGAACAACTTTAAAAGATAACAAAAAAATAAAAAAAATACTTGACAATAAAAAATAAAAATGTTATTATTTAGTACGTGAGTGTTTAGAGCACTCTGTGTAAAGCCGCAGTGGCTTAAAAAAATTTAAAAAATTATGATTCACCTGGATATGTGATTCATAAAAAATACTAAGGAAAGGAGGAAACCAAGGACATGCCAACTATTAATCAATTAGTTCGTAAACCTCGTAAATCAAAAGTATCGAAATCAGATTCACCAGCTCTTAACAAAGGGTATAACTCTCAAAGAAAGAAAGAAACTAATATTTCTTCACCACAAAAAAGAGGGGTTTGTACTCGTGTTGGGACTATGACACCTAAAAAACCTAACTCAGCTTTACGTAAATATGCACGTGTTCGTTTATCAAACCAAATCGAAGTAACAGCATATATCCCAGGTATCGGACACAACCTACAAGAACACAGTGTTGTACTTATTCGTGGAGGACGTGTAAAAGACTTACCAGGGGTACGTTACCACATTATCCGTGGAGCTTTAGATACTGCAGGAGTTAACGACCGTAAACAAGGACGTTCACTATACGGTGCTAAAAAACCAAAAGAGAAAAAATAATTAGATAAAATTTGATAAAAGAATATTGTGAAAGGAGGCAAATACTATGCCACGTAAAGGTCCAGTTGCGAAACGTGATGTTTTGCCAGATCCAATTTATAACTCAAAATTAGTTACAAAATTGATTAACAAATTAATGCTAGATGGAAAACGCGGTACAGCACAAAGAATTTTATATTCTGCGTTTGATTTAATCAAAGAAAAATCAGGACGTGATGCTATGGAAGTTTTTGAAGAAGCATTAAATAATATTATGCCTGTTCTTGAAGTTCGTGCTCGTCGTGTTGGTGGTTCTAACTACCAAGTACCAGTAGAAGTTCGTGCTGAAAGAAGAACTACATTAGGTCTTCGTTGGTTAGTTAACTATTCTCGTTTAAGAGGAGAAAAAACTATGGAACAACGTTTAGCTAATGAAATTTTAGATGCAGCAAATAATACTGGTTCAGCTGTTAAGAAACGTGAAGATACTCACAAAATGGCTGAAGCTAATAAAGCATTTGCTCATTATCGTTGGTAATTATAAGGTGAATATCAAGCTATTTTATAGCTTGAGTTTTTCACTATAAAAGACAAATTACTAAAATTATTATAAAAATTAATGAAAGGAGAAAATTGACTCATGACTAGAGCGTTTTCTTTAAAAGATACTCGTAATATCGGTATCATGGCTCACATCGATGCAGGTAAAACTACTGCGACAGAGCGTATTTTGTTCTACACTGGGAAAATCCACAAAATTGGAGATACTCACGATGGTAACTCTCAAATGGACTGGATGGAACAAGAACAAGAACGTGGTATTACTATTACATCTGCTGCAACAACTGCTCAGTGGAAAAACCACAGAATCAACATCATTGACACGCCAGGACACGTAGACTTCACTGTAGAAGTTGAGCGTTCGCTTCGTGTACTTGATGGATCAGTTGCTGTTCTTGATGCACAATCTGGTGTTGAACCACAAACAGAAACAGTTTGGCGTCAGGCAACAACTTATGGAGTTCCTCGTATAGTGTTCGTTAACAAAATGGATAAAACAGGAGCTGATTTCTTATATTCTGTAAGAACAATCCATGATAGATTACAAGCTAATGCACACCCAATTCAACTTCCAATTGGAGCTGAGGATTTATTTGAAGGGGTTATTGACCTTGTTGAAATGAAAGCTATCTACAACGAAGGAAGTGTAGGGGAAAATCTTGTGGAAAAAGAAATCCCAGCTGAATATCAAGAACAAGCTGAGGAATATCGTGAAAAATTAATCGAAGCTGTTGCAGAATTCGATGAAGATTTCATGGAAAAATATTTAGGTGGAGAAGAGATTACGGTAGAGGAGCTTAAAGATGCTATTCGTAAAGCTACTTTATCAGTAGAATTCTTCCCTGTAGTGTGTGGATCTGCATTTAAATATAAAGGTGTACAACCAATGTTAGATGCTGTAGTAGCCTACTTACCATCTCCATTAGATGTGCCAGCAATTAAAGGTACTGATCCAGATACTGAAGAAGAAGTAGAAAGACATTCTTCTGACGAAGAACCATTTTCAGCATTAGCTTTCAAAGTTATGACTGACCCATTCGTAGGGAAACTTACATTCTTCCGTGTATATTCAGGTGTTCTTTCATCTGGTTCATATGTTAAAAATTCAACTAAAGGTAAACGTGAGCGTGTAGGACGTATTCTACAAATGCACGCTAACACTCGTAATGAAATCTCTGAAGTATATGCTGGAGATATCGCTGCTGCTGTTGGGCTTAAAGATACTACAACAGGGGATACACTTTGTGATGAGAAAAATGAAGTTATTTTAGAATCAATGGAATTCCCAGAACCAGTTATCCAACTTTCAGTTGAACCAAAATCAAAAGCTGACCAAGATAAAATGGCTACAGCATTACAAAAATTACAAGAAGAAGATCCAACATTCCGTGCTGGAACAGATGAAGAAACTGGACAAGTTATCATCGCTGGTATGGGTGAGCTTCACTTAGATATTATCGTTGACCGTATGCGTCGTGAATTTAAAGTTGAGTGTACAGTAGGAGCACCAATGGTATCTTACCGTGAAACATTCAAGCAAGCTGCACAAGTGCAAGGTAAATTTACTCGTCAATCTGGTGGACGTGGACAATATGGGGATGTATGGATTGAATTTACTCCAAACGAACCAGGTGCAGGATTTGAGTTCGAAAATGCTATCGTTGGTGGGGTAGTTCCTCGTGAATACATCCCAGCTGTAGAAGCAGGACTTAAAGATTCTATGGCGAATGGTGTATTAGCTGGGTATGAATTAATCGATGTTAAAGCTAAATTATTCGATGGATCATACCACGATGTCGATTCATCAGAAATGGCATTTAAAGTTGCCGCTTCACTTGCATTAAGAGAGGCTGCTAAAAAATGTAATCCTGTTATCTTAGAACCAATCATGAAAGTTGAAGTAGTTATGCCAGAAGAATATCTAGGAGATATTATGGGAGATATTACTTCACGTCGTGGACGTGTTGAAGGTATGGAAGCTCGTGGTAATGCACAAGTAGTAAGTGCACAAGTTCCATTATCTGAAATG
Organism: Gemella cuniculi DSM 15828; assembly: GCF_000425665.1. Classification (GTDB taxonomy): domain Bacteria; phylum Bacillota; class Bacilli; order Staphylococcales; family Gemellaceae; genus Gemella; species Gemella cuniculi. The sequence goes on along the minus strand of NZ_KE384433.1, from coordinate 49,192 downwards.
TTCGGATATGCGACGTCACTACGTTCTTCAACTCAAGGACGAGGAACTTACACTATGGTATTTGATCATTATGAAGAAGTACCAAAATCAATTTCAGAAGAAATTATTAAGAAAAATAAAGGATAATAGATTTTATTCTTTATAGTTGCAATTTTAATTGTAAAATTATAAAATATAGTTATCATAGGTTGCTATGTGACTAATGTATATTAAATTAATTTTAAGGAGAGAATTTAAAAAATGGCAAAAGAAAAATTTGACCGTAGTAAAACACATGCTAACATTGGAACAATTGGTCACGTTGACCACGGTAAAACAACTTTAACAGCTGCTATCGCAACTGTTTTAGCAAAAACATATGGTGGGGAAGCTAAAGACTATGCTTCAATCGATAACGCACCAGAAGAAAGAGAACGTGGTATTACAATTAACACTTCTCACATCGAGTATGAAACTCCAAAACGTCACTACGCACACGTAGACTGCCCAGGGCACGCTGACTATGTTAAAAACATGATCACTGGTGCTGCACAAATGGACGGAGCTATCTTAGTAATTGCTGCTACAGATGGTCCTATGGCTCAAACTCGTGAACACATTTTATTATCACGTAACGTTGGAGTACCAAAAATTGTTGTATTCTTAAACAAATGTGATATGGTTGATGATGAAGAATTATTAGAACTTGTAGAAATGGAAGTTCGTGAATTATTATCTGAATATGGATTTGATGGAGATGATGTACCTGTAATCAAAGGTTCAGCTCTTAAAGCTCTTGAAGGAGATGCTGATGCAGAGAAAGCTATTATCGAATTGATGGAAACAGTTGATGAGTACATCCCAACTCCAGAAAGAGATAATGCTAAACCATTTATGATGCCAGTAGAGGACGTATTCTCAATTACAGGACGTGGTACAGTTGCTACAGGACGTGTTGAACGTGGACAAGTTAAAGTTGGAGATGTAGTAGAAATCGTTGGATTAACTGAAGAACCAGCTTCAACTACTGTAACAGGTGTTGAAATGTTCCGTAAATTATTAGATTATGCTGAAGCTGGAGACAACATAGGTGCGTTATTACGTGGTGTTGCTCGTGAAGATATTGAGCGTGGACAAGTTTTAGCAGCTCCTAAAACAATTACTCCACACACTCAATTCGTTGCTGACGTATACGTATTATCTAAAGAAGAAGGAGGACGTCACACTCCATTCTTCTCAAACTACCGTCCACAATTCTACTTCCGTACAACTGACGTAACAGGAGTGGTTACATTACCAGAAGGTACTGAAATGGTTATGCCTGGGGACAACGTATCAATCAACGTAGAACTTATTTCTCCAATCGCTATCGAAGAAGGAACTCGTTTCTCAATTCGTGAAGGTGGACGTACTGTAGGTTCAGGTGTTGTTACTTCAATCGTTAAATAATTTAATTGATTAGTATAAAAAGCAAGATGATATAAACATCTTGCTTTTTAATTTTTTAAAATATTGTGTAAGTAGACTGGGGGAAAATAACTATGTGTCAATATAGTTCTAAAGAAGAATTAATTAACGAAATAAGAAAAGTGTTTAAAAATATATAGATGAATTTGATGAAATTTCTGAAAATGATAAGGATTTAAGGCTATTTGAAGTCGATAGATATCTGCTGAAAATCTTTCTTACCAGTTAGGTTGGACTACGTTTCTATTAAAATGGGAAAATGATGAACTTGAAGGAAAAGAAGTTAAAACACCACATGGAGATTTTAAATGGAATGAATTGAGTAAATTGTATAGTTGGTTTTATACAGAAATAGTATGAGTTTAGAAGAATTAAAAAACAATTTAAAAATAAATGTAGATAATATATGTACATGGATAAAGAATATTTTAAAAGAATTATTTTTACCACATAAAAGAAGATGGGCAGATGAAGCAACTAAAACAGCTATTTTGTCGATTTGGAAATTTATTTAAGTAAATACAGTAGGACCATTTAAAACATTTAGAATTGAAGTTAGAAAGTGGAAAAAATTAAGTGTTACGATGAAGAGTAATAATTTTTAAAATAAAAAATTATAATAAAAATATTTGCGGTCTCTAAAAGTAGGGTGTATAATGGGAGTGTATAGTATTAATATGGGAGGTTTTTACTATGAGTGCAATATTTTCAGTTATAGCCACGACTTTTTATATAGGGATGGTGGTAATGCTCACTCCGAACTTTGATAAAACTAAAGAGTAAGGATAAAAAATGAAATTAGAATTAATTATTAGAAATTTGATTTTAAGAATTAATTCTAATTTTATTTTAAATATATTAAAGGTAAATTTTAATGATATTAAGGTTCAGATAAAAAGGTTTTAATCAACTCATTAATAGCTAGAAAGATAAAATCATAAAGAAAATACTTTTTATAGTTTGTTATATAACTTGAAATTGTAAAATATAATTTTAAAGATTGAAATCCTTTAATATTGTATTTTGGTGTACAAAATAGAAAATCTGTAGTATAATTTATTTAAAGGTCAATTTTAGTCAATAAAGGAGGTGGCCTTATGAATAATATGACAGATATTCTTGAACAATATATAAAAGAATTGTTTAAAGAATCTTCAGAGGATCATATAATAATAAAAAGAAGTAATGTTGCACAAAAATTTGATTGTGTACCATCTCAGCTGAATTATGTAATAAAGACACGTTTTACTCCTGAACATGGTTTTATAATTGAAAGTAAAAGAGGTGGAGGAGGATTCATCAGAATTACTAAAATTACTCTGCATACTGATAAAGATTATATTGATTATTTGATAGAAACGGTTGATAAGGATGTAATTGAAATTGATGAGGCATTAAGACTTATAAAAATTTTACTTGATAAAGAATACATTACAAAATTTGATTATAATCATTTTGTTGATACTATAGAAGTAATTACTAATGTTCATAACCAATTTTTAAATTTTGTTGACGAAGGTATAGCTGAGGAAATGAACTATAATACTAAAATGAATTTGAAAGTTTTGGTGGTTAAGTTTTTAACTAACATAAAATACAATAAGAGAGGATAGGATTATGTATATAAGATTTAATGAAACAGCTCTTATGGTTTTAACAACAGCAAAGGAAGAAGCTAATGATTTTGGAGTTAAAGCTGTAGGAACAGAGCACTTACTTTTAGCAATGCTCAGTATGAGTAATACCCTTTCTTGTAGAACGTTGAATAAATATGGAATTTATTATGACGATTTTAGAAAGAATGTAGCAGAGTTTTATGAAACAGAATTAGAGGGAACAGATTTTTATAAAAATGTTCTTATGAAGATTGAGTATACGAATGGTTCTGTAAGAACTATAGAAAAGAGTCAGCAATTTGCGGATGATACTTCAAGTTTTGTGGTTACTAGTGAACATCTACTATTATCTCTTTTAAATGAACAAAATAGTACTGCAGTTAGATTGTTAACTGATAAACTTAGCATAAATACTGAAGTTGTTATTGCAGAATTATTTGAACTATTGAAGCAAAGTCAGGGATTATTTGCAAAGTTATTTGATGGATTTAAAAAATTAGATATGCCTGAGGATAGCTCTGAAAAAACAAAAACTCTAAATTCACTAGCTAAGGATTTAACAAAAGATGCTTTTAATAATAAGTTAGATCCAGTTTTAGCGAGAGACAAAGAAATCACTAGGATGATCGAAATATTAAATAGAAGAACAAAAAATAATCCAGTTTTAATAGGAGAACCTGGTGTAGGGAAAACTGCTATTGTAGAAGGACTTGCTGAAAGAATTATTTCTCAAAATGTTCCAAGTAATTTATTGGGAAAACGTGTGATGGTTCTTGATATGGGAACTTTGTTGGCAGGAACAAAATATCGTGGAGAATTTGAGGAAAGACTAAAAAATATTATTTCTGAAATAGAAGAAGCTGGAGATATTATTTTATTTATTGATGAGATTCATACTATTATTGGTGCGGGAGGAACTGAAGGAAGTGCAGATGCCTCTAATATTTTAAAACCAGCACTATCTCGTGGATTAATTCAATGTATTGGAGCAACCACTACAGAGGAATATAGAAAATATTTTGAAAAAGATGCAGCACTTGAACGTAGATTTCAACCAATTAAAGTTGAAGAGCCAAGTACAGAAAATTCTATTGAGATTTTAAGGGGATTAAGACATAAATATGAAGAACACCATAATGTAGAAATCCTTGACGAAGCATTAGATGCTGCTGTAAAGTTAAGTACTACATATATCACTGATAGGTATCTTCCTGATAAAGCTATAGATTTAATAGATGAGGCATGTTCAAAAGTTAAATTAAGATTTTATAAATCACCTGAAAAATTAAAAGAATATGAAGAAGAATTGAGTAAACTTAATAAAGAAAAAGATCGTGCAGTAGTAAATCAAGAATTTGAAATTGCAGCAAAAAAACGAGATGAAGTTAATAAAATTATTAATAAAATTGAGCAATTTAAAATTTCTTGGCAAGATAGTTTGACTAAAGAAAAAATAAAAATTACTTCTGATCATATTGCAGAGGTATTAGCTGGCTGGACTGGAGTACCAGTAACTAAACTGACTGAAACTGAAAGTGAAAGGTTACTGAAACTTGAAGAAATTCTTCATAAGAGAGTTATTGGGCAAGATGAAGCTGTTATAAGTTTAGCAAAGGCTGTAAGACGTGCAAGAAGCGGTTTTAAAGATGAGAATAGACCAATAGGAAGTTTTATTTTCTTAGGACCAACAGGTGTAGGGAAAACGGAATTGGCGAAAAGTTTATCAGAAGCATTATTTAGTTCAGAAGACAATATGATTAGAATTGATATGAGTGAGTATATGGAACCACATTCAATAAGCAGATTAATAGGGGCACCTCCTGGATATGTTGGATATGAAGAAGCTGGTCAATTATCAGAGCAAGTGCGTCAAAAACCTTATTCAGTTGTGTTATTTGACGAAATAGAAAAAGCACATCCATCTATTTTTAACATTTTGCTACAAGTTTTAGATGATGGACGATTGACTGATGCTTCAGGTCGCACAGTAGATTTTAAAAACACAATCATAATAATGACATCAAATGTAGGTGTAAGTGAACTAAAAGATCAAAAATTTGTTGGCTTTGGTGGAAGCGAATCAATAAAAAATGATTATAAAAATGTTCAAAATACGATGATGGAGGCATTAAAAAAACAATATCGACCAGAATTTCTTAATCGTATTGATGATATTATCGTCTTTAAAACTTTGGAAAAAGAGGAATTGGAAAAAATTTCTGAATTGCTAATAAATGGCTTATCAAAACGTCTTGAAGATAGAGATATTACAATTAAGCTAACTAAAAAAGCTATGGCGAAAATTGTAGAAGATGGAAGTATAAAAGAATATGGGGCAAGACCATTAAAACGAAGTATCCAAAAAAATATTGAAGATTTATTAAGTGAAGAATTGTTGAGAAATTCTGAACTTACAGGTACTATAAATATTGATTATAAAAACGATAAATTCGTAGTAAAAAAAACTAAGAGGTAACAATGGCAAAAGTTAGTGTAAAATATGAATGCAATGCTTGTGGTTATCAAAGTTTGAAGTATATAGGAAGATGTCCAAATTGTAAAAAATGGGCTTCAATGGAGGAGATAGTAGAATCAAAAAAAGTTAATAAACATAGTGAATTTGAAACTACCAGTAATGATACTGAGCGTGTTGAAGCAGGGAAATTGAAAACTATTTCTACCCAAGATGTGCCGAGAACTTTGACAGATAGTAATGAATTAAATAGAGTTCTAGGTGGAGGCGTAGTGGGGGGATCACTAGTTCTTTTAGGAGGAGATCCTGGGATAGGTAAATCAACACTACTTTTACAAATTTCAGCTTATCTTGCTAAAGAACATGATGTTTTATATGTTACAGGTGAAGAATCTGTAAGACAGGTCAAGATTAGAGCTGATAGATTAAATAATGATACTGATGAATTATTTGTTTATGCACAAACTGATTTAAATTTGATCTATCAAATTGTAAAAAAAATAAAGCCTAAATTTTTAATTATAGACTCTATTCAAACAATTTATAATCCTAATTTAGAGAATTCACCTGGAAGCATTACTCAAGTTAGAGAATGTACCCAGCAACTTATGAAAATTGCTAAAAGTCTAAATATAGCAATTTTTATAGTTGGACATGTAACGAAAGAAGGGACGATAGCAGGACCTCGTATGCTTGAACATATGGTTGACACTGTGCTGTATTTTGAAGGAGAGGGACAACATAGTTACAGAATACTAAGAGCAGTAAAAAATCGTTTTGGTTCTACAAATGAAATAGGAATATTTGAAATGAAATCTAGTGGACTTTGTGATTTGGATAATCCATCTCAAATGTTTTTAGAAGAACGTAGTAAAAATTTAGCAGGAGCTACTATTATTAGTACTATGGAAGGAAGTCGCCCTTTATTGGTTGAAATTCAATCACTAACAACACCTACTGCATTTAATAACCCAAGAAGAGTTTCAACAGGTCTTGAGTATAATAAGCTTATTCTTCTCATGGCGGTGCTAGAAAAAAAAGCTGGATATTTACTTCAACAACAAGATGTTTATGTAAAAGTATCAGGTGGGGTGAAAATAGATGATCCAGCAGTTGATTTAGGTGTCGTTGTTGCAGTTGCTTCAAGTTTTAAAGATATTGCAGTTGATATGAATGATTGTTTTATTGGTGAGGTAGGTTTAACAGGAGAAGTAAGACGGGTTAGCCGTATTGAACAAAGAATAAATGAAGCTAAGAAACATGGTTTTAAAAGAGTAATAATACCGATAGGAAATATGAAAAATTCAGAATTTCCCGTTGGAATAGATGTTATTCCTGTTAAAGATATAAGAGAATGTTTAGATATAGCATTTGGAAATATATTTTAAAGGTTATAATAATTGTATGTAACAGAAGTATATTTTTAATTTTATACTAATGAATATAGATAAGAAAACTACATAACTTGAAGTTATGTAGTTTTTTGTTTTTTATGTTAATTGATTCAATAAATATTTTTATTAGGAAATTTATTAAATAATTAAAATTAATAATTTTTTAAGTATTGATCAATCTCCCAATCAGTAACTTGAGTTCTAAATGAATCCCATTCAATTGATTTTGCTTCAATAAAATTATAAAAAATATGAGTTCCTAACGCTTCTTTAAGAATAGCAGAGGAATTTAATTCTTTAAGAGCCGTATAAAGAGTTGATGGAAGTTCATCAATTCCATTAGAAATTCTTTCCTCTGGTGTCATTACATAAATATTGCTTCTTACTTCATCAGCTGGAATTAAGTTATTTTCAATACCGTCTAATCCAGCAGCTAAAATAGCAGTCATGGCTAGGTATGGATTGGCAGCTGGATCAACTGAACGAACTTCAATACGAGTTGATTTTCCACGTGCAGCAGGAATTCTTACAAGAGGAGATCTGTTAGAAGTTGACCATGCGACATAACAAGGTGCTTCATAACCAGGGACTAGACGTTTATATGAATTGACAGTAGGATTACAAAGTGCTGTAAAACTACGTGCATGTTTTAGAATACCAGCTATAAAATTATATGCAGTTTTAGATAAACCGTTTTCAGAGGAATCATCATAAAAACTATTTTTACCATCATTGAATAGTGAGACATTACAATGCATGCCAGAACCATTTATTCCAAAAATAGGTTTTGGCATAAATGTAGCATGGAGTCCGTGTTTTCTTGCTATGGTTTTAACAATAAGTTTAAAGGTTTGAATATTATCACATGCAGAGATTACATCATCATATTTAAAATCAATTTCATGTTGTCCAGGTGCTACTTCGTGATGACTAGCTTCAATATCGAATCCTAGACGTTCTAATTCAAGAACGATATCACGACGGACATTTTCTCCAAGATCTACTGGAGCAAGATCAAAATAGCCACCATTATCGTTTAAATCTAGACTGGGCTCGCCGTTTTCTTTTAGCCTAAATAGGAAAAATTCAGGTTCGGGACCAAGATTCAAAGTATCAAATCCTAAATCATTCATTTTAGCTAACATTCTTTTTAAATTCCCACGAGGATCACCTGCAAAAGGTTTTCCATCTACTGTGTAAACATCACAAATAAATCTAGCTACCTTACCATAGTCGCTATCCCATGAAAATACAAGAAAAGTATCAAGATCAGGATATAAATACATATCACTTTCTTCAATTCTCACAAAACCTTCTATAGAAGAACCATCAAACATCATCTTATTATTTAATACTTTATCAAGTTGACTAACAGGTACTTCAACATTCTTTATCGTACCTGTGATATCAGTAAATTGTAGTCGGATATATCTAACGTTTTCTTCTTTTATTTTTTTTAAAATCTCGTCTCTAGTCATTAATTATATTCTCCTCTTTAAATTATTATTTGTAAAAAAATCTTACATTAAAATTTATTTTTTTTGTTGTTGTAAAATCTTGATAAATCACCTCGTCCTATAGAGCGTTCTCTAGGTAAACCACTAGGTCCTGCAAAAATATCATTATGAATAATTTGCCTGATTTGATTTGTTTGTTCTGAAACTTCTTTTTCATTTATAATTTCATCAATGGCTTTAAGGTTAAAACCTTTTGTTAGTAAATCTTTAATTGTTAAAAGTTTATCAATATCATTTAAAGAAAATAACCTTGTGTTTCCTTCGGTACGTTTAGGAGCAAAAAGTTTTTTTTCTTCATAATAACGAATTTGTCTTGCAGTAAGTTGAGTAATCTTTGTTACTACACTAATAGAAAAAACAGGAAGATTTTTTTGAAATTCTTTAAACCCCATATTACCACCTCTCTTTTGGATAATTTTGTGAAATAATTATATCTACAAGAACATCTTATCAAAAAAATAATATAAAATAAAGTGCATGTTAGATTTTATAACATATACTACGTGTTAAAATAGATAGAAATTTTAAATAATTATACAAAGGAGTTTAAAATTTTCAAAAATCATGATAGAATATAGATATAATATCGTAAGAAAGGATGGCTAATATGACAATATTTTTATCTGTTATAGTATTTATCATTTCATTTATTTTGTTATTGGGCTCATATATTTTATTAGTTGCTAATGGAAAAATAAAGAAGAAACGAATGGATAAAGTTTTAAAATTGATAGCAGCCTATAGTTTAGTAGCAGCTTTGGTATATTGTTATCAGGCTTTATATTTATAAATTATAAAATTTAAAATTTAATATAATTAAATAATATGTTTGGATGTGAAAAATTTGAAAAAAGATTCCTTGTTTAGAGGAACTGCATTACTTAGTATTAGTTTACTTTTAACTAAAATTTTAGGAGCTGTGTATCTGATTCCATTTTACCAAATTATAGGTGGAGAAGAACAAATGGCTCTTTTCAACTATGGTTATAGTTATTATGCGACTATATTGGAGATTTCTTCAGCAGGAACTCCATTAGCGATAGCAAAATTGGTTGCAAAATATAATGCACTAGGAGCATATAGTATTAGTAGGCGTATAGTAAAATTAGGATCTTTACTTTTAATTGTTATGGGTATGGCTGGTTTTTGTATTTTATTTTTTGGATCTGGATACATATCAGAACAAATTCTAATAAGTAATCAACAAAAATTTCTACCGAGTGATGGTGCACTAGTTTTAAAAAGTTTAAGTTTTGGGATACCTTTGGTTTTAGTTTCTGCTGGGATTAGAGGGTTATTTCAAGGACATGAGATTATGTTACCATCAGCGTTTAGTCAATTCATTGAGCAAGTTATGAGAATTGCTTTTATGCTAGGTGCGACTTACATTGTAATGAAAATTTTAAATAAAGGTGTGGTTGCAGGAAATGTAACTGCTACCTTTGCTGCAACAGTAGGAGCTGTATTTTCTGTTATAACATTACTGTATTTTTATAAAAAGTACAATACACAATTAGATTATAGTGGTAATGATGAAAATCATGGATTAAATATTTCTACGTCGGAGTTAGTTAGAGAATTTTTTTCAGTTTCAATACCGTTTATATTTATTGTTTCGTTATTTCCGATACTTAACATAATTGATCAACATAATTTTATTCATGGAATGACTGCTATTGGTAAAGCAGATATAGTAGATGGAAGATTTTCAGCATTGCAACTTGTTAATAAAGTGGTAATGATAGCTGTAGCCATTTCCCCTGCATTTTCTAGTACGTTTTTACCATCAATAACTAGGTTATACGCACTTGGACAAAAAGAAGGCGTCAGTAGGCAAATAAATAAGGTAATACTTGCTCTTATGATGATTGTCTTGCCTGCACTTGTTGGTATGTATATTTTAGCAGATCCAATTTATTCTGCGTTTTATAGTAGAAGTATTCTTAATGCAGATTTATTGAGATTTTATTTACCTTTAGCAATATTATTTTCAGTTTATAGTTTGACAAGCATAATTATGCAAGCTGTAAATAAACAACTATTGAATTTAATAACTATAGTGGTTGGGTTTATGGTGAAATATTTTACAATAACACCATTCGTAATGAATTTTGAAACTAAAGGCGTTATTTTGTCATCAGTTGCGACTTATATAGTAATGATAACCATGAATTTTGTGATTATTAATTTTGAAGTAAAGTTAAAGGTTTTAGATTTTATAAAGAAATTTTTAATTTTAGCAAGTAGTTGTTTTATAATGTTTATCGCTGTGGCTGCTGTTTATGATGCTATAGTTGGTAATTTTGTTATAGAGTCTAAAATATCAAGTATGTTTTTGATAATAATTTGTGCAGTAGTAGGTGTCGTAATCTATTTTTATTGTGTAAATAAAATGAAGTTTGTTGAGTATTTGTTTGGTAGAAATATAAATTTAAGATCTCTTAATTTTTTAAGGAGAAGATAATAGTGAGACTTGATAAATTTGTAAGTAGTATGACTAATCTAAGTAGAGCAGATGCTAAGAAAATTATAAAAAAGGGAATTATAGTTAATGGTTCTTTGATAAAATCATCAGATTATAAGGTTGATGAAAACGTTGATGAAGTGGTAGTTGATAATAAGAAATTGGTTTATCAAAAATATATTTACATAATGATGAATAAACCGCAAGGTGTAATTTCTGCCACAGTAGATGATAAAGATGAAACAGTAATAGATTTACTGGAGGAAAAAGATAAAGTGCTAAAACTCTTTCCAGTTGGAAGATTAGATAAGAATACAGAAGGGCTTATGTTCCTTACAAACGATGGTGAATTGGCACATAAGTTGATATCACCTAAAAAAGATATAATTAAAAAGTATTATGTGGAAGTAGAAGGCCTTTTAAAAAAAGAATATATTGATGATGCATTTAATGGAATTATTCTTGAAGATGGATATAAATGCAAAAGTGCAATATTAGAAATTTTAAGTTCTAGTAATGAAAAGAGCACGGCATATATTAATATCACTGAAGGAAGATTTCATCAGGTAAAGAGAATGATGAAAACGTTTGGGACAAAGGTGATATACTTAAAAAGATTGACTATAGGATCTCTGATATTAGATGAAAATTTAAGATTGGGTGAATATAGATATTTATCAGATGAGGAAATAAAAAAATTAAAAAATAAAATATAGTGGAGGATACATTTATGAATATCAATTTTACAAAAGAAGTACAAAAACACAAAGAGGATTTGTTAAAAGATTTATTTGAATTGCTCAGTGTTAGATCAATATTAGGTACAGATATAACGGAGGAAGCTCCTTTTGGAAGTGGACCACGTAAAGCATTGGATTTAATATTATCATATGGAGAACGTGATGGCTATAAAACTAAATTGGTTGAAAATAAAGCTGGGCATATTGAAGCTGGTGAGGGAGAAGACTTGTTTGGTATTTTAGGCCATGTTGATGTTGTTCCAGTGGTAGAAAGTGATTGGGTTAGTCATCCGTTTAAACCTGAAATACGTGAAGGAAAAATTTTTGCACGTGGAGTTTTAGATGATAAAGGACCAACAATGGCGGCTTATTATGCAGTAAAACTTTTGGATAAATTAGGAGTAAAATGGAATAAAAGAGTACGTATAATTGTTGGAAGTGATGAAGAGACAGGATTTAGATGTGTTAAATCATATTTTGAACATGAGGAGCAACCATCACTAGGATTTACACCAGATGCTATGTTTCCATTAGTGTATGCTGAAAAGGCACGTGCTACATTTGATCATAAATTAATATTCCAAGAAGGAAATAATAATGCAGATTATAAGTTACTTTCATTTGAAGGTGGTCAAGTTTTAAATATGGTAGTTGCAAGTGCTAAGGCAAAATTATGCGGAGTAGCGAATGATATAGAAGATAAATTTGCTAAATTCCTTTCTAATGAAAAATTAGAAGGAACAATAAACATTGCAGAAGAAATAGAAATAGAATTAAAAGGCAAAGCTGCCCATGGTTCAACTCCACATTTGGGTATAAATGCTGGAACTAAATTAGCAGAATTTTTAAATACATTAAGTTTAGACATAAACGGAAAAAATTATGTTGAACATATTGTAACTAGGTTAGCAAACGATCCATTCGGAGAAAAATTAGGATTGAATTATTCTGATGATGAAATGGGAGCGGCAACTTATAACTATGGAATTTTGAAATATGATGCTAAAGAAAGAGTTGCAACAGTGTCTGTAGATTGTAGATATCCTAAAAATTTTGATTTAATAACTAAGTTGAGTAATTTGAAAGAAAATTATATAAATATTGAGGTAACAAGCAATAAAGAAGCACACTATGTTCCTAAGGATGATGAGTTGGTTACAACATTGGTTGATGTATATAGAAAATATACGGGTGATACTAAAAATGAAGCATTTGTTTTAGGTGGTGGAACATATGCAAGATGTTTAAAAAAAGGTGTGGCATTTGGAGCACTACTTCCGGGAAGAGAAGATACAATGCATCAAGCTAATGAATACATCCTAATAGAAGATTTATTATTAGCAACTGCAATTTATGCAGAAGGAATTTATAAACTTTGTTGTGAATAAAATTTTATATAAAAATATTTATTATAAATAAAAGTTTTTAAAATAAAAATAATTAGAAAAAACATTCTCGAAGATATTTATATTTGTTTCAAATGAAATCAATTAAAATATCTTTGAGAATTTTAATTATAAAGAAAAATATTGTCTTGAAAAATAGCACTAAAGATTGTAAAATAAATAGTGCATTATAGTAAAAAGAGATTTGAAGAAAGGAGAAGTATAAAATATGTCTAAAGAATATTATCAGATGGGTTGGACTTTAGATGAACAATATGAAGATGATTATTTTTTTTCGAAGGATAATCATAATTATTTTATTAAAAAAAATACTACTCCTATGATAGCGACTCTTTCAGTTGAAGGAATAGTACCTAAATTAAGATGGACCAAAAGAATTAGTAATGGTGATGTTTTGATTGCTCAAGATTTCGAAAATGGAAGAACTTTAAAGAATGAAGATATGAGAGATAAGCGAATTCCAGAAATTTTGAAAAAAGTACATAGTTCTAACAAGTTAAAACGTATTATGAAGGCACAAGGTTATTGCGAAGAAACCGCGTATAATTCTCTTTGTAATCTTAAAACCTTAATAAATAATGAACTAAGAAAAAATAGTAATATTATAAATGCATTGAATTATTTAGAAAATAATCTTCCTGAGCAAAATATAGAATATACCCCTTGTCATACAGATTTACATAAAGATAATTGGTTATTATCTGATAAAGGAAAGTTATTTTTAGTAGATTGGGAGCATTCAATTTTAGGTGATCCTGCGATAGATATTTCATTTATTTTGTATAAATATATTCCCCAAAAAGAATGGAATGAATGGCTAAAAATTTATGGACAGGTGCCCACTATAAAGTATAGAAATAGATTAAAATGGTATATTACTTTGCAGTCAATTATTATGATAGTTTGGTATCATGAAAAAAGGCAATTTTCAGAAATGAATTCTTGGTTAGTCTTTTTAAATAGAATTTTTAATGAATTTATATAAGCATTAATGAGGAAAATCCTAATTAATGCTTTTATTTTTTTTATAAACGGTGTAAAATAGTAAATAGTTATTAAGTTATAAATTTACTATGGAGAAGAGTAATGAATATAAAAAAGTATAAATTGTATCTTATTGATTTAGATGGAACTATTTATAGTGGTGATAAAAGAATAAATTTTGCTAAAGAATTTGTGGACTATCTTAATAAAAATGAGATAGATTATTTATTTTTGACTAATAATTCTACAAAAGAACCACAAGATGTGGAAAAAAAATTAGAAGAATTTAGAGTCGTAACAACTATTCAACACGTGTACACATCAAGTGATGCAACAAAGTTTTACTTAAAGAATAAAGATTATAAAAAATTATATATCATTGGAGAAGAAGGCTTAAAGAGTACATTAAGGGAATTTGAACAAAAAACAAGTGAAGAAGATGTAGAAGCGGTGGTTGTTGGTTTGGATAGAGAATTAACGTATGAAAAGTTAACTATCGCAACTCGTGCTGTTTTGAATGGTGCAGAGCTTATTGGTACTAATCCTGATACTTTACTTCCAACTGCTGATGGATTTAGCCCAAGTAATGGAGGTCAGATAAAATATTTAGAGCATGCTACTAGTAGGGTAGCAACTGTTATAGGAAAACCTAATAAGATTATAATGGAAAGTGCTATGAGTTTGTTTAATTATAAAAAGGATGATATAGTTATGGTAGGAGACAATTATGAAACTGATATTATGTCAGGTATAAATAGTGGAATTGATACTATTCATGTTCAGACAGGAGTTACTAGTGTTGAGGAATTATTAAAAAAAGATATTCAACCAACCTATACTATAGAAAATTTGTCTAAATTAATAGAAAGTTAGAGGAGAATAATAATATGATAATAGAAAATGATGAACAACTGCAAAAAATGAAAGAAATCGGATTTATTTGTGCGACAATAAGAGATGAAATGAAAAAAAAAGCAGTTCCTGGTGTTTCAACAAAGGAGTTGGATAATATTGCAAAGGAATTATTTGAAAAGTACGATGCAAAATCTGCTCCAATTACTGAATATGATTTTCCAGGATATACTTGCATATCATTAAATCATCAGGCAGCACATGGAATACCATCTAGCAAAAAAATATTAAAAGATGGTGATTTGTTAAATATTGATGTTTCTGGTTGTAAAGATGGTTTTTATGCAGATACTGGTGTTTCGTTTGTTGTTGGTAAAGTAGATGATGAAATGAAAGAAAAAGTGTGTGAAGTTGCACAAGAAGCATTTTATGAAGGAATAAAACATGCAATAGCAGGGCGAAAAATAAATCAAATTGGAAAAAATATTCATAAAAAAATTAAAGAATATAAATTAGAAGTTATAGAAAATCTAACTGGGCATGGTATCGGTACCTCACTTCATCAAGAGCCGCAGCATGTATTTAACTATTTTGATCCATGGGACAATTTGATTTTAAAAGAGGGAATGTGTCTTGCTGTAGAACCATTTGTATCAACAAAAGCAAAAATTGTAACAAATACTGATAAAGATGAATGGGAACTGGTGACAAAAGATAATTCTTACGTTGCACAATATGAGCATACGATAGTAGTCAGAGAAAATGAAGAACCTCTAATTCTAACAAAAATTGATTAAAAATAAAGAAATAAGTTGACAATATAAAAAAAATGTTTTAAGATACTACTTATTAAAAAAATTCATGGAGAGTAATAAATGGCAGAAAATTTAGTAATAGTCGAATCTCCTTCAAAGGCAAAAACAATAGAAAAATATCTAGGGAAAAAATATAAAGTAATATCTTCAAAGGGTCATGTAAGAGATCTCCCAAAAAGTAGAATGGGGGTTGAGGTACTAGAAAACGGAAATATTGATGTAGACTATATTTCTATCCGAGGAAAAGGAGATGTTATAAAAAATTTAAAAAAGGAAGCAAAAGGAAAAAAAGTTTTTCTAGCATCCGATCCTGATCGTGAAGGAGAAGCAATAGCATGGCATATTGCTTATATATTAGGATTAAATAACGACGAGGATAATCGTATAATTTTTAACGAGATAACAAAAGATGCAGTAAAAGATGCAATCAAACATCCTCGAAAAATAAACACTGACCTAGTTCAATCACAACAAGCTAGACGAGTTTTGGATAGGCTTGTTGGATATAATATTTCGCCAGTACTTTGGAAGAAGGTCAAGCCAAAACTATCAGCAGGTAGAGTTCAGAATGCGGCATTGAAACTAATTGTTGATAGAGAAGAAGAAATTCAAAATTTTAGACCTCAAGAATATTGGACGATTCCAATAGATTTTATGAAAAATAGAAAAGTACTAACAGCAAATTTTTATTCATATAAGGGTAAAAAAATAAAACTAGAAAGTAAGAAAGATGTTGATAAAGTAAGAAATGCGATTAAAGGAGAAACATTTAAGGTAATAGATGTAGTTAAATCTAAAAAAAATCGTAATTCACCGAATGTTTATATAACATCAACTATGCAACAAGATGCTTCAAGAAAAATAAATTTCAAAACTAGAAAAACTATGAGTGTGGCTCAGGAGCTTTATGAAGGAATAAATTTAAAAAAATTAGGTGGAGTAACTGGTTTAATAACCTATATGAGAACAGATTCAACTCGTGTTTCTGATGAAGCAATTAATATGGCTAATAGCTTTATTTTAAAAAATTATGGAAAAGAATATTGTTTAACAGCTGCAAAAAAGGCAAGCAAATCAAATAAGAATATTCAGGATGCTCACGAAGGAATTAGACCAACCAATATAGAATTCACACCAGAAAATATTAAAGAATATTTATCAAATGATCAATATAAACTTTATAAGCTAATATGGGAAAGATTTGTTGCAAGCAGAATGAGTGCAGCAGTATATGAAACAACATCTACAACCTTTGAAAATAATAGTATTGTTTATAAAGGAGCTGAGTCGAAATTATTGTTTAATGGTTTTTTAGTTGTTCTAAAAGAGAAAGAGAAGTTAAAATCTGTTCCAGAGTTTGAAGTAGGAGAAGATGCAAAAATTAAGGAAATAAAAGAAGAACAGCATTTTACGCAGCCACCTGCTAGGTATTCAGAAGCAAAACTTATTGCAGAGTTAGAAGAACTTGGAATTGGAAGACCTTCTACTTATGCAACAATAGTAGAAACTCTACAAAAAAGGTATTATGCAAAACTTCAAAATAAAGTATTCACTCCAACTGAATTAGGTATATTGGTAAGTAAAATTACTGAGGAATATTTTCCTGATATAATTAATACAAAATTTACGGCAAATTTGGAAAATCAATTAGATAATATAGCCGATGGCAAGATTGAGTGGGAGAAAACCATTTCTGACTTTTATTCCACTTTTAGAAAAGATGTGGAAAAAGCAGAACAAGAAATGGAAAAAATCGAGATAAAGCAAGAATTTACAGGTGAAATTTGTCCAGAATGTGCTTCTCCACTTGTTTTTAAACTAGGAAAATTTGGGAAGTTTATCGCATGTTCTAATTTTCCAGAATGTAGGTACACAAATACAATTCAGAAAAAAATAGGTGTTGTTTGTCCGAAGTGTCATAAACACGATATATTAGAAAAAAAATCAAAAAAAGGAAAACTTTTTTACGGTTGTGACGGATTCCCAAATTGTGATTTTGTGTCTTGGGATAAACCAATAAATAGACTTTGTCCGAAATGTAATCATATTCTTTTTGAAAATAAAAAAGGTGTTTATTGTGGGAATTGTGATTACAAAGAGGAATTGGAGAAATAATTTTATATCATTAACTTAAAAATAAGGTGACTATTAACTTGAGTCATCTTATTTTTTTGAGAAAGTTTTAAAATAGAAAATGCTTTATTATAAAATAAAACTATAAATTCATCATTTTAATCATAGGTTTACGAAAAAAATTAAAAATTACAGTTAAAAATTTTTAGAAAGAATTTTAGGAGTCTAATATTTATAAGCGATGAATTATCAGAAAATTTACAATAATTTTAAAATAAAAA
Source organism: Gemella cuniculi DSM 15828 (assembly GCF_000425665.1). Taxonomy (GTDB): domain Bacteria; phylum Bacillota; class Bacilli; order Staphylococcales; family Gemellaceae; genus Gemella; species Gemella cuniculi. Next base: position 31,131 of record NZ_KE384433.1, on the reverse strand, counting down.
ATAAATTATTTTAGAAAATCTATTGACAAATACTAATAAATGTATTAATGTATATATTACGTAATTTAAGAATTAAATTGAATCTAAATAGAGGAGGATGACATGTTAAAATTTTTGAGGAAAAATTCTTATATTTCAATTGGACTTATGTTATTTGCATTATTTTTTGGAGCTGGTAATTTAATATTTCCTGCGTTTTTAGGACAAAATGCTGGACAAAATTTATCAGTTGCCATGATCGGATTTATAATTATGGGTGTAGGGTTACCTTTACTAGGAGTTTTAGTTATGGGGTATTCAGGTGCTCAAGACTTATTAGAATTATCTAGTAGAGCAGGAAAAATTTTTGGAGTTGTATTTACTACATTGCTGTATTTGACAATAGGACCGTTTTTCGCAATCCCAAGAACGGGGACAACAACTTACGAACTTGGTTTATCAAGCTTTGTTCCATCAGAACATGCAACGATAGTACAAGCTATTTTTCTAGCAGTATTTATGGGGTTAACGTTATGGTTAGCAATTAATCCGAATAAATTAGTTGATAGAATAGGGACTATTATAACTCCAGTTTTGTTATTATCAATGATTGTTTTAATTATTGCTTCGTTAGTAAATCCAATGGGATCGTATCAAGAACCAACAGAAACTTATGCAACTAACTCATTAGCATTTACTAGTGGTTTAATGGAAGGATATAATACAATGGATGCTTTAGCATCTTTAGTATTTGGAATAATTGTTATTAATTCTGTAAAATTATATGGAGCAAAAACAAAAGAGGAAATTTCTAAAAATACTTTAAAATCAGCAGTGATTGCAGCATTGCTATTAGCTTTAGTATATATTTTCATTTCTAATATTGGTGCCACTTCTGTATCAGTTTTAGGTTTTCAAAAAACAGGAGCTGGGGTTCTAACAGGTGCAACTACTTTTTACTTTGGAAATGTAGGAAAAATATTATTATTTGTAATTGTATTTTTAGCATGTCTAACAACGAGCGTAGGGTTAGTTACAGCGTGTTCTACATATTTTGTTAGATTATATTCTAAAATTAATTATAAAACATATGCAATTATTTTGACAGTATTTTCTTTTGCAATAGGAAATTATGGATTAGCAGCTATTATTCAAGGAGCAGTGCCAGTATTGGTTCTTTTATATCCGTTAACAATGGTTCTTATTATCCTAGGATTTTTAAATAATTTCTTTGGTGGAAAAAAAGTTGTTTATGCTACTACTGCTTTGGTAACAGGAGCATTTAGTTTATACTCTACAGTTACCTCAACTTTAAAAATTTCTATTTCATCAGTTGATAATTTTCTTGTGAAAGTTCTTCCAATTCAGGGGGATTTTGCTTGGATTAATTTTGCGGTAATAGGTTTTGTGGTAGGAATATTACTAACTTTTGTAAAGAAAGAAGAAAAAAAATAATATAAATTATAAAAAGAAAGTTATTCATAAGAGTAACTTTCTTTTGCAATATATATTGATGGATTTTAAATAAGATGGATATTTAAAATAAAAAAGATAACAATTTAGTTGAAGTATTTTGACATTAATTGTAAGCAATGGTATTATAATAAAGTGTATAATTATATTTTCTAGATTTTTAGAAAGTATTTTTTATTAAGTAAATATGATAATTTATGGGAAATAAAATTATCTATAAATGGTATAATGAATATTGATAATAAAATTATGTTGATTATCATTTTTCATATAAATATTTATAATTAAGAGATATTTAAAATTTTTAAGTCAGATAATTTTTGATGAAATTTAAAATTTTAGGAGTAGAGATGGTATTAGAATTTAAGAATTATAAAAAGAAAATAAGAAAAGATACTACACTAGAGTTAGATTTTGAAGTTAAAGAAGGAGAAATTCTTGCGATTTTAAGTAACGATAAAGAAGGATTGGAAATAATAAAAGAATCTTTTCGAAATAGGACTAAATACAAGGGGCAAATACTTTTCGACAGTAAAAATTTAAGTAAAGAAAAATTAATTTTTTCAAATGATTATGGTTTTTATAATCATCTATCGTTGATAAAAAATTTACAAAAATTTTTATCTATGTTTAAAATAAACATGAATTTTGAAGATTTGAAAAGTAATCTACTTGCATTGGAGTTGGAGAGTGATAAAAAATATAAAAAATTATTAAAAAATGAAAAAATAAAATTTCATACTTTGTTTTCAATTCTAACAAAACAAAAACTAGTTGTGGTAGATAATGCTGACAAAAGTTTAACTAGTAAAGATAAATTATTGATAAAAGAGTTATTATCAAAAAAAGAACAGCATTCTACAGTTATTGTTTTTGATAATATGTTAAATGAATTCAATGATATTGCGAATAATGTTTTAGTAATATCAGATGGAATTAAATCATATTATGGTACATTAAGTGATTTGCTTATTATTAAACAACTTGCAGCTCTTAGTTTATCGCATCAAGATGATTTAGATATAATACTTCAAGATTATCAATACACTGTGTACAATGATAGAGAAATTGTTGTAAGAGATGAGGTTTTAGAGGAAGTTGTCTATGAACTTTTGAAAAATGATATAGAAGTTTATCAAATTAGAAATCTTGGTGAAAAAATAAAACTTTATGCAGGGGATGGTGAGAAGTAATGTTGTTTTTAATTGAATTTGGAAAAGTTTTTAGAAGGAAATTTAACTATCTTTTTGGGATATTGACTCTTCTTATTGGAATTATTTTTACTTATAAGTTAGGTAGTTTAGTTACTTATTTTGACATTTCTAGGTCTAATATAATTTTTGACTTTATATTAAAAATCATATTAGGGCTAACGATATTTATTATGGGAATAAACTATATTTATTCTTATAGAGAAGACTATAATTCTAGGGTATCGACTTTGTTAGAAGTAAAAAAATTAAAAACTGTCAGGGATTTTTCAGCAATTTTTGCAAATGTACTATATTTTTTCTTCTATTGTATGGTTATATTGTTAGGTATTTTTTCTTTCTTATTTCTTAGAGAGCGAAGTACCTTTATAGAAATAAAAGATGTTATATTAAGTGAAAATCATATTTTTTCTTATACAATATTTTTGGTATTATTATTGTTATTTTCTAATTTAATATTTTTGCTACTATTGACTTTATTTAATAATACTAATTTAGCGATTTCATTATCATTACTGTATTTTATAGGTGGTAGTGTAATTGCAAAGATGTTAGTGAATCGTTTTTCAATTATGGCAGAACGAATTGACAACAGTATTTTGACAGTTTTTGATAAGTCATTTAATAATCTTAATCAATTTATTGAATTCAATGGAAGCATGTTTATTCCGCTAGTATTAAATATAGTTGGATTAGTGGTAGTTATATTTATTGTTAAATTTATAAAAAAGGTAATTAATTAGAAGGAGAGTTTGATGGATACACAAATTTTAATTCAATATGTAGTTGTATTATTTAGTTTAATTATTTTAGAAGGGCTACTTTCTGCTGATAATGCGATAGTTTTAGCGGTTATGGTGCGTCACCTTCCCTATAAAGAACAAAAACATGCTTTGATGTATGGGTTAGCTGGAGCACTTATTTTTAGAATTACTGCAATTTTTTTAATTACAATATTAGCACAATATTGGGAAATACAAGTTTTGGGTGGTTTATACTTAATTTATATGGCGGTTAGTCATATAAAAGAATTTTTTGATAAAAGAAAAATTCCTAAAAATCAACAAGAAGTAGAAAGTCCTAAAAAGCAAAGTGGTTTTTGGATGACAGTATTAAAAGTGGAACTAACAGATATTGCTTTTGCTATTGACTCTATTTTAGCTGCAGTTGCTATTGCCATTACTTTACCACATATATCAGAAACAACAATTGGTGGTATAAATTTAGGGCAATTTTCTGTTATGGTAATTGGTGGTTTTATTGGAGTTGTTATTATGAGATATGCAGCTAATATTTTTATAAGAGTTTTAGAGAAAAAACCCGGTTTGGAAATAGCAGCGTTTTTAATAGTAGGATGGGTAGGAATCAAACTTTTTGTTATTGCAGCAGCACATCCTAAATTAGCACTAATTCCAGAACATTTTCCTCATTCAACACTCTGGACGATAATTTTTTGGATAGTATTACTTGGACTATTGGTATGGGGAATTTTAGTATCTGATAAATTTGAAGAAAAGAATAAATAAAAAAATTGATTCAGGGATTAAATTAATTTCTGAATTAATTTTTTTTAATTAGTATATATAATTAGTATATATACTAATTTTTGGTAAACATTTATAATATTCTTACGAAGCTAATATGGAAATTTAATTTGAAGTATGCTATAATGTTTAGCAAATCGAAAAATAAGATGAGCAGAACTATAAGGAGGAGACTATGGCATTTGATGGTTTTTTTATAAAAAAATTAATAAAAGAGTTGACTGAAAGTTTAATTCAAGCAAGAATCAATAAAGTGAACAATCTATCAACAGATGAATTTATTTTTTCAGTAAGAAAAGGAAAAAATTTAAAATTATTTCTGTCTGCTAATCCTACTAGTTCTCGTTTGCAGTTAACAAAAAATAGCTATGAGAACCCTAAGACACCTTCAAATTTTTGTTCAGTGCTCAGAAAATATCTAACAGGTGGTATTATTTTAGATATTGAACAACTAAACAATGATCGTATAGTAGCATTAAAAATCAAAAATTTTGATGAGCTTGGTTATGAAAAATATTATTATTTAATTGCTGAACTTATGGGGAAACATTCAAATATTATTTTAACAAATGAAAATAAAGTTATTATAGAATCACTAAAAAATAGCTATAGTTTGGAATATAAACGTTCAACTATTTCTAATATGAACTATATATTACCCCCTACTCAAGAGAAGTATAATCCATTTGCTTTAGACAGTTATAAGAATTTGGAATTCGATATTAAAGATAAAAGATTTCTTATAAAAAATTTTTATGGGGTATCCTTACTTTTAAATAATTATTTTGTAAATAAAGATTTAGAAAATATTAAAATAGAATTTAAAAATTTTTGTGAAAATTTTGATGAATATTCAAAACCAGTATTTATAAATATTAATGGAAAAAAAGATTTTTATTTCTTTGATATAAGCAATTCTGAAGAAAGTATAAAGTTTAAAACATTATCAGAGCTTCTTGATTTTTACTATATGGATGTTGCAAAAGAATCAATTAATAAAAATACTGACAAAAAGTTATTTACTTTTATAAAAAGAAAAGTTAATAGTTTAAATAAAAAATTGGATATACTAATAAAAGAATTAACTGAAGCAGAAAAAAAAGATGATTATAAATTAAAAGGACAACTCCTTATTTCAAATGCATATCTTTTTAAAAATAGTGTTCCAGAAGTTGCAATCTTGCAGAATTTTTATAGTGAAAATTTGGAAGATGTTAAGATAGAATTAGACGTAAATATTAGTGTTGAAAAAAATTCGGAAAAATATTTTAATTTGTACAAAAAAAATAAACGAACAATTTCAAATCTTAATGAGCAGATTGAGGCAACAAAACAGGATATTTTATATTTTGAAACTTTGAAATTTCAAATAGAAAATGCGGAAAAATCTGATTTAATGGAAATAAAAGAAGAGTTAGTTAAAGGGGGATATTTAAAAGAAAAAGCACGAGTTTTTAGGAAGAAAAATAAAAATAATTATTTTATAGTGCATAGCAATAATATTCCTATCTATGTAGGTAAAAATAATATTCAAAATGATATTATTACAAATAAATTAGCAAGAAGAGATTTTTTGTGGTTTCATGCAAAAGATATTCCAGGAAGCCATGTTGTAATTTTTAGTAATAATCCAGACGAGAAGACTATTAATATAGCGGTTATGCTTGCAGGATATTTTTCTAAATTTAAAAATGAAGATAGTGTTGATGTAGATATGACTCTTATAAAAAATGTAAAGAAAATATCGGGAGCCAAACCTGGACTCGTAACTTACACAGGGCAGAGAACTTTAAAAGCGAAAATTGATAAAGTTTTAATAAATGAACTGATATCAAAATAAAGAATAAGTAGGTAGGGGAGACTTAAAAATCAAAGAATTCACAAAGATTTTTCAAGAGTCATTCCCTACTTAAATTATATAAATAGATGAGAAAAGGAGAAATATGGATAATAAATTAGACGTAAAAACAGCAATAAAGGATACTTTACCAACAATTTTTGGATATATAGGAATAGGACTTGCTTTCGGGATTATAGCAAAATCGGCAGGATTTAATATCTTTTTAGTAGCTGCAATGTCACTGTTTATTTATGCTGGGAGTGCACAGTTTATTACTGTAAGTATGTTATCAGTAGGTAGCCCTATTTTTCCTATTGTAATGGCCACATTTCTGGTTAATTCTAGAATGATACTTATGAGTATGACACTTGCTCCATATTTTAGAAATTATAGTATGTTAAAAAATATTTCAATAGGTACCTTGCTTACTGATGAAAGTTTTGCATTAGGGATGAACAAATTAAATTATACAAATGGACGTTTAAGTTATGAATGGTTTAATGTGGTAAATGCTATTTCATATTTCACTTGGATAGGAGCATCAATAGTAGGAGCGGTACTTGGTGATTTTATAAAAAATCCTTATTCATTAGGTTTGGATTTTGCTCTTGTTGCAATGTTTATAGGACTTTTATATTTACAGATAGTTTCAGATTTTTCTATAAAGAAAAAAGTTCAAATTTTGGTAATTTTATTTACATTAATCTGTATTTATTTAGGAATGATTTTTATTCCCAGTAGTATATTAGTAATCGTAGTAACAATATTAGGATGTGGATTTGGAGTGATTTTAAAAAATGTCTTACATTAATTATATATTTTTAACGATTTTAGGTTGTGTTTTAGCGACTTGGTTATCAAGAATATTGCCATTTATTTTATTAAAAAAATTTGAATTACCTAAAGCAATAGTAGAATTTTTAAATTTTGTTCCAATTGTAATAATGTCAGCATTATGGTTTGACAATTTATTTATTCAAGAATTAGGTTCAATACCTAAAATAAACTATGAAAATCTTCTAGCTTCCGTACCGACCGTGATAAGTGCTGTAATTTCAAAAAATTTATTGGTTATTGTTTTAGTTGGAATTATTTCATTAGGTGTTATTAGATGTAGTATTTAATAAATTAGTTATTTGAAACAAATATAAAATGTTACAAATTTGTTAAAGCTGGCAATAATAGTTTTATTTTTGTAAGATTTATGGTATCATTAAAGGATAATAAATCATATTAGAAGGATACGAAAAATGGAGAAAGGATTATTAATCGTTTTATCAGGACCATCAGGAGTGGGGAAAGGTACTGTGAGGAAACAAATTTTTGCTAGTAATGATGTTGATTTTGAATACTCTATCTCAATGACCTCACGAAATAAGAGACCTGGTGAAGTTGATGGAGTTGACTATTTTTTTAAAACCAAAAAAGAATTTGAAGAACTTATAAAGCAAGGTGAACTTTTAGAATATGCACAATATGTTGATAATTACTATGGGACGCCTGTAAAATATGTAAGGGAAACTATGGAGAAAGGAAAGGATATATTTTTAGAAATAGAAGTTCAAGGAGCGGGACAGGTAAAAAGTAAAATACCTGATGCCCTATTTATATTTTTAGCTCCTCCAAGTATTGCGGATCTTAAAAATAGATTAAAAGGTCGTGGAACTGAAAGTGATGAAGTCATAGAATCACGTGTAGCAAAAGCGAAAAAAGAAATTAATATGATGCATCTTTATGATTACGTTGTAGAAAATGATGAAGTTGATAAAGCTGTTGATAGAATAAAAGCAATAATTCTAAGTGAACATTTAAAAAGAGAACGTATTGAAATGAAATATCGTAGAGCATTATTAGAATTAGAGGAAATGTAGGAGAAAAGTAAAAATGTTATACCCAAAATTAGATGTATTAAAATCAAAAGTAAATTCAAAATATATGTTGGTATCATTAGCAAGTAAAAGAGCACGAGAATTGTTTGCTGATCCAGAAACAAAAAAATTAGAAAAATATACTTCGCATAAAGAAGTAGGAAAAGCACTAGAGGAAATTGCGGAAGGAAAAGTTTCTGTTCTAGAAAAATAGTTTTTATGTTATAATATATTAATATAGTAGGGAACTGTAATTTTGATTGAAAGAGATAATTAAATAAAAATATTTTTCTTTGAGTGATCGCAGTGATAAACTGAGGAAAGTCCATACTCACACTAGCTGAGATGTTAGTAGTGTTCAACGCTAAACGAAAAAATAAGTTTAGGTACCTTTTGGTAACGGCAGAAAATATAACCTAAGTAAAATTTTATATGGTTGTATATCTTGAAAGTGCCACAGTGACGTAGTTTTTATAGAAATGTAAAAAGTGGAACGCGGTAAACCCCTTGAGTGAGCAATTCAAATTTTGGTAGAAGCACTTACTTCGCAGAAATGAATGTAGGAGTAGGAAATATAATTTTATATTTAGACAGATGATCACAACTATATTTACGAGAGTTGACTAGGCTCGCTTGAGTAAGATAGATACAGAATATGGCTTATGATAAGAAAAATAACTAGTTCTAGGGGCTCTTAGGAGCTCCTTTTTTTAAGGAGGAAGAAATGAAATATAATTTAGTAGCAACAACTCCTATGGGGATTGAATCCATAGTAGCAAAAGAAGTTCAAGACTTAGGTTATGAAACAAAAGTAGAAAATGGTAGGGTATATTATTCTGGAGATAAAAGAGCAATAGTTCGTTCGAATCTTTGGTTAAGATGTGCAGATAGAGTAAAAATAGTCATTGCTCAATTTCCAGCATATACTTTTGAAGAATTATTTGAAAAAACAAAAGAAATAGATTGGGATAAATATTTACCAATGGATGCAAAGTTTCCAGTGGATGGACGTAGTCATAAATCTACACTGTTCAGTGTTTCTGACTGTCAATCAATAGTGAAAAAAGCTATCGTTGAAAAAATGAAAAAAAGTTATGGAATAACTGGTTGGTTGAGTGAAAGTGGTGCAAGATACAGATTAGAAATAATTATGTTAAATGATATTGCTACTATTCTATTAGATACATCAGGAGAGGGTCTTCACAAGAGAGGATATAGAGCGAAACAAGGGACAGCACCTCTAAAGGAAACATTAGCAGCGGCTATGGTAAAACTTACGAATTGGAAAGGCGAAACACCTTTATATGATTTGTTTTGTGGTTCTGGAACTTTATTAATAGAAGCAGCAATGTTAGCTCAAAATATGGCACCTGGAATTAATAGAAGTTTTGATTTTGAAAAATGGCCATGGATGCCAAAAACACTAGTAGAAGAAGAAAGAAACAAAGCCGAAGAAGAAATAGATTATGAGAAAGAGTTGGAATTATACGGTTCGGATATTGATCCTAAAATGATAGCTACTGCAGAAAATAATGCAGAAGAAATTGGATTAGCAGGCGTAATAAAATTTAAACAAATGTCAGTTTATGATTTTGTAGTAAAAAAAGAAAGTGGAAGTGTCATAGCAAATCCACCATATGGAGAAAGATTAGGTGAGAAAAAAGAAGTGGAAAATATGTACAAATATTTAGGAAAAGAATTAAAAAATCAAAAATATTGGTCACTATATTTGCTAACTTCTAATAAAATGTTTGAACACTTATATGGAAAAAAAGCAACAAAAAGAAGAAAACTATTTAATGGTTCTATTGAATGTACTTATTATCAGTATTGGGGAGAAAAGATTAAATAATATTTGACAAGAAGGTAAATATATCATAGAATTAATATTAAGAAATATATATTATTTTATATACTTTTAAGAAGAGAAAAGAGGGTGAGAGTTTATGCATTTAACGAAAAGTACAGAACAAGCTATTTGTATAATGGTTATGTTATATACACAAGACAGACATATTTTTCTAAATTCAAAGGAGATAAGTCAGCGTCTTAACATTTCTCCAACATACTTAAAGAAAATTATGAGAAAATTAGTTGTTCATGATTTAGTAAAAGCTAATACTGGAGTAGGCGGAGGATATAAGTATAAGAATAATAAAAAAATTTCACTGTACGACATTTATGTCGCACTAAACGGAGAGGTAGAAATATTCGTTTTAAAAACAGATTATGTTTCTAAAATTTTTGAAGGAGCATTAGCTATCGACAAACGTTATGGAGAATATCTGAAAAAAGTAAATTCAATTAATAAATCTATAAAAAAATCACTAGAAACTATAACTATTGACGACATCGTTGAAGATATTTTAGATGATAATTCAAAAATAAGATTAGATTGGAATAATTGGGAAGAAGAATTTAAGAGAGTTAATGTCTTTTTTAAAGGATAATGAAAATAATATTAATTAACTCTTTAGACTGTTGATTTTTTCAACAGTCTATTTTTGTTAAATTATATAAATAAACTTAAGTATATGTTATAAAAAACATGTTCCTAAGTTTATTTTTTATTTATGATATTAAGAATAATTGTGCTATTAAAAAATAATGTTTTGAAATTTAATAAGATAATGCTAATGAGTGCATAAAATATTATAATAATTTCAGTGCTTTCACATTGATTTCATATTGCGATTGTGGTAAAATATGCAAAGCATGTATATACAGAATTAAATATACTAATTTATATTAAAGGAGAAGAGTTATGTACAGTAAGAATAATTACAAAATGAACGAAAAGAAACAAGCTGAAAAAATAGTACGTTACGGAATAAGAAAATTAAAATTAGGTGTAACATTAGTTGCAGTTTCAGCAGGATTATTTTTTGTAGGAAATAGTGCACAAGCGGCAGAAACTACGGATAATAATACAGTAACAGAAGAACAACCTCAAAGTTCAGGAGTTGATAAAGATAGTGAAGGTGCGGCAGAAACAACAGCTACAGAAGGAGAAACTGCTACAGCTGATAATAAAGAAAGTGTTGTAGAAGGTAAAGATATCTCAAATAATATGCAAACAACTATTGCACTAACACACGATAATAATCCAGTTGTTGTTGATGCAGGGCATTCTTTGAGTGCTAAAGTAACCTTTGCTATAGAAAAAGTAAAAGCTGGAGATTACTTTACTGTAAAATTTAGTGATGAAGTAGACTTGGCAGGGATAGCTAGACCTAAAGAATTTGAAACAAATTTATGGATAGAAGATAGTATTAAATTAGCAGATGGAAAGTACGATCCTACTACTAACTCAGTAAAATATGTAGTTACAAAAGAAGCGGAAGTTCTTAGAAATATAAATGCAAGTAAAAGCTACTATGTTGCTATTAATAGAGATAAAGTTACTGAAACAAAAACTATTACGCCAACAATATCAGTAGGAAATAATAAGGAAACTTTTAGTGTTCCAGTAAAATATGAAGCAGTTGATAGAGCAAAAACTGAAAAAGCAGTTAATGGTTTAGCTACTTCAAGTTTAATTACAGAAGAAAATGAAGCTGCTAATAAAGTAACAAGTGTAACATATGCTAACATAAATCGTGAAAAAGTTTCAAATACTACATATACTGAAAGAAATAGTAATGGAAAAAATATTGCACAGTATAATAGTACGGATACTGAGGTGAAAATCTATAAAGTTCCTAAAGGTGTAGCTTTAAATTCTAGTTATTCTTACGATCCTACAAAATTGGAAGACGTTACAGAAAAATATGAATTAAAATATGAAGATAATACTTTAAATATAGATTTTAAAAATATAGAAGACGCTTATATTATTGTTACAACAAATACTACAAAACCTGAAGAAGGACAAGCAGATAGTGAAATGCAAGTAAGTTCATCTATGTCAGGTAAAACGGAAAACAACCGATATATAAATTCTACTTCAACTACAGCAAGAGGTATTACTGTAGCTGGTGGATCAGATAGTGGAAGTGCTTCTGAAGATTTACCTTATGCTTTAGGTAATTTAGTATGGGAAGATAAGAACAATAATGGTATACAAGATGAAGATGAAAAAGGAATACCGAATGTAAAAGTTACATTGGTGGATTCTAAAGGAGTAGAGAGAACAACAACTACAAATGAAGATGGTCAATATTACTTCAGTAAAGTATATAATGGAGCTTATACTGTAAGATTTGATGTGCCTGAAGGATATCGTCCGACTAAAGTAAATGAAGGAACTGATAAAGAAAAAGATTCAAACGGAACAGAAACAACTGTAACTATTCAAAATGCTAGTGACTGGTCTATTGATTCAGGATTCTATAAACCAGTAGGAAGCGTAGATGTAAGATATGTTATAAAAGATACAGACACTGAAATCAAGGAAACACAATCGGTAGTAAAAGAAGAACTAGTAGATTCACCATATTCTTCAGACACTGATGAGTATAAACCAAAAGAAATAACAAAAGATGGAAAAACATACCGTTTAGTAGGTCATAAAGGTAGTTCAGACCCAGAAAATGGAAAAGTAACTGAAGATAAGAAAACTGTTGTTTATGAATATGAGTTAGTAAAAGGAAACGTTGATGTAAAATACATAACTGAAGATGGTGAAGTATTAGAAGAAACAGCATCGGTAAAAAAAGATAGCCCAATAGGTGAAGAATATCAAACAGAACAAAAAGTGTTCGAAGGATACGAATTTGTAAAACTTGAAGAAAATTCAGCACCAGTTTCAGGAAAAGTTGAAGAACAAGATCAACATGTTGT
>NZ_KE384433.1:0-17419 GCF_000425665.1 Gemella cuniculi DSM 15828 | reverse complement strand
ACTGATGAAGAAGGAGAAAATCCAAAAGAAATAACAAAAGATGGAAAAACATATGTGTTAGTAGGACATAAAAAAGATTCATCAGCAGAAACAGGAAAAGTGATAGAAGGAACAACAACAGTTGTTTATGAATACAAAGAAAAAGAAGAACCACAACCGCAACCACAGCCAGAGCCAAGACCACAAGTCAAAGAAGGAAATGTTATTGTCGAATATCGTGATGAAGAAGGAAATGAGTTAAAAACTCCGAGAACAGATACACCGAAATCACCGGTAGGAACAGATTATAACACTGATGAACCTGGAGAAAATCCACGTATAATTGAGAAAAATGGAATTAAATATGAATTAGTGCGTGTTAGTGGAAAAGAAACAGGAAAAGTAGTAGAAGGAACGACTAAAGTAGTTTATATTTATAAAAAAGTAACAACGTCAACTCCAATACCACCAGTGCAAACTTCAAATAATGAGATTAAGCCAATGCAAAATCAAAAAGTAGTTACATCTAAAGGTAAGCTACCAAATACTGGAATAGAAACTTCTTCAACATTACCAGGACTTACATTAATTGGATTAATTGGATTAGCAGTAAGAAGAAAATTAAAAGAAGATAAATAAATTGTTGTTTACAAAATAAAGCAGTTCACAAAGTAAAAAAAATTGCTTTATGAAAAATAACTAAAAAATAGAAGCAATTAGATATAAAATCTAGTTGCTTCTATTTTTAGATAATTAAATTAATAATTCTCAGATATAATGGCATTAACTATAATGCAGCAGAGAAATCTTCAATGAATTTATCAATATTTTCAAAATCTTCATCAGTATCTGCTTCAATTTCAATTTTTAGGTTTAGAGTAGGATTTATGGCACCAGTTTTGGCAATTTGTTCATCGAATTGGTCTACACATACACAGTATTGTTCGTACACCGTATCACCAGTTCCTATTACTCCATAGATTTTTCCATCAAAATTTTTGTCAGCAAGTGCTTCAAAAAAATCTTCCATTTCTTCTGGAAGTTCTCCATCTCCATAAGTATAAGTAGCGATGATAAAGGCATCAGCATCATCAAGAAAATCAAAATTTTCCATGTCTTCTATAAATAATTTTTCAAGTTCTAAGCCTTTTTTTTCTTCAAATTTCTCAATCATTAAATCTGATAGCATTTCAGTATTACCGGTAAGGCTAGCATAAACTAATTTTATATTCACAAAAATTTCACTCCATTCTATGTTAGATTTTAATTACTATTAAATATTATAACTCATATAAAAAATTTAGTAAATAAAAATTAAAAAAATATAAATAATTTAATTATAATTAATAGATATTTATTATATTTTAAGTTATGAGCAAAAAAATTGAAAATAAGTCTAAAATGTAGTTTAATTATATTCAACTTTAAACTTTGGAGGTATGTTATGGAAAATGAGATTACTCGTTTCCATTTTATCTGTACTTATTGTAAAAATTAACTAAGAAAAAATTTTTATAATAAATACGGAAAGTGAGTTGAGTGATCGACTCATAAGAGGTGATAAAATGGGAAACAATTTTACATTTTTTGAGAAGTTTCTTATGATTTCTACAAAAGAAACATTATTATTTTTAGTTATACTTTTTGCTTTATTTTACTTTATGTATTATCTTGCAAAAAAACGAGTTAGTTCCACTAAAAGAACTTTGTTAGCTACAGTCATCGGTTTATTATTGGGAGTTATTATTCAGGTTTACTCAGGTTTTAATGATACTCCTATGAATATTAAGTATATTGCAGAAATAACCAAATGGTATTCTTTATTTGGCAATGGATTTATTGATTTAATAAAGATGTTAATTATTCCACTAGTATTGGTATCTATAATTAATGTTATAGTTAATATTAATTATAATACTGATGTGAAAAAAATGACTCGTCTTACGCTTACAGTAACATTAGGAATGGTGGCGATAAGTTCTATTATTGGATTTTTTATTTCAGCTATTTTTAAACTTGGAAATAATTCTATTGCACTAGGAAGTGGTGATAGTAAAATTAAGGAAGTAAAAGATGTGGTAACTATATTACGTGAATTAATACCATCTAATCCTGTTAAAGCAATGACTGATTTTAATATTATTGGAATTGTAATTTTTGCAATGTTTATTGGTATTGCTGCTAGATATGTTCAAAATAAAAATGAACAAAAGGTAAAATCTTTTGTTGATTATATAGCGAGTCTTCACGTGATTGTTTCGAGAATTACGATAATGGTTATTAAGTTATTGCCTTATGCAGTAATTCCATTATTAGCCAATACTATAGCACAACGTGGTTTGAAATCTATAAAAGATGTGCTGTTATTTATAGTATTACTTTATCTTGCAATAATTATTCAATTTATAGTTCAAGCGATATTCTTAGCGATACATGGCTTATCGCCAATTACTTATTTTAAAAAAGCAAGTAAACCTTTAATTCTTGCGTTTACTTCACGCTCAAGTGCGGGAACTTTACCTTTGACAATTAATACTCTAACAAAAGAAATGGGAGTTAATCAATCAACAGCGAATTTTGTTGCCTCATTTTCTTCAACAGCAGGAATGCAAGGCTGTGCAGGAATTTATCCCACAATGTTAATAGTATTTTTAGCCAATGCTAATGGTATAGGGATAGATATTACTTTATTCTTAATGACAATAATTGTTGTTACTTTGGGTTCGGTAGGAATAGCAGGTGTGCCAGGGACTGCTATAACAGCAGCGAGTGTTAGTGTAAATGGTGTAGGTTTCGGAGCATTATTTAATCAAATTAATCCTATTTTAGCGGTGGATCCAATTTTAGATATGGGACGTACTTGTTTAAATGTAAGTGGTGGGATGACAAATTCTATTATGGTGGATAAGTATTTGAAATCATTTAATAAAAATGATTTTGAAAATTTTAATGAAAAAAATGAATGAAAATTTTAATCGTAGTATCTTATACTACGATTCTTTTTATTTCTAGCTATAAACTTTTAATATGAAATTTTAAGTTTATTATTAGTTTTTTTTCAAGTGTTATGATAATATTATAAGGGTAAAATTTAGTAATATATCAAAATTTTGGTCAAAGCATTATTTTGCAATTACGTTAAAATATATGGAGGTACTATGACTGAATTTTTAAAAGAGTATGATGTTATTGTAATTGGAGGAGGACATGCAGGAATAGAAGCAGCACATGCTGCAAGTAGAAAGGGTGTTAAAACTCTTATGATTACAATAAATTTAGATACAATAGGTTTTATGCCATGTAATCCGAGCATAGGAGGTCCTGCAAAAGGAATTGTAGTAAGAGAAGTGGACGCTCTTGGCGGACTTATGGGATATGTAGCAGATAAAACTAATATTCAAAGTAAAATGTTAAACACTGCGAAAGGTCCAGCTGTTCGTGCATTAAGGATGCAATCAGATAAGGTTGAATATCAATTAGAAATGAAAAAGATACTTGAAGATACTCCTAATTTAGATATAGAGCAGGCTATGGTTAAAGAATTAATAATAGAAGATAACAAAGTAATTGGTTTGAAAACTATGCTAGGAACTAGTTATAAGTCGAAAACTATCATAATAACCACTGGAACATATCTTCGAGGTGAAATAGTAATTGGTGATATAAAATATTCTTCAGGTCCGAATCATCAAATGCCATCAATAGATTTAGCAAAGCAATTAGAAGATTTAGGGTTTGATCTTGTAAGATTTAAAACAGGAACTCCGCCGAGAGTAAATGCAGATAGTGTAGATTTTTCAAAAACAGCTATTCAACCTGGCGATGAAGAGCATCATGCTTTTAGTTATAAAACTGAGAAATTTATAGAAGATCAAATTCCATGTTGGTTAACATATACAAATAAAAATACTCATGAAATAATAGATAAAAATTTGGGACGTTCTGCAATGTATTCAGGTGTAATAAAAGGTACAGGACCAAGATACTGTCCAAGTATTGAAGATAAATATGTTAGATTTAATGATAAAGAACGACACCAACTTTTCTTAGAACCAGAGGGAAGAAACACAAAAGAAATATATATACAAGGATTATCTACTTCATTGCCAGATGATGTTCAACGTGATATGGTAAGATCAATTGTAGGATTAGAAAATGCGGTTATTATGCGTAATGGTTATGCAATAGAATATGATGCGATAAATCCTGTAACATTATGGCCAACATTAGAAACAAAATTGATAGATGGTTTATTTACTGCAGGACAAATCAATGGAACTAGTGGATATGAAGAGGCAGCAGGGCAAGGAATTATTGCAGGAATAAATGCAGCTTGTAAAGTTTTACAAGAAAAACCTATGATTCTAGGGCGAGATGAAGCATATATAGGGGTACTAATAGATGATTTAGTAACAAAAGGTACTAATGAACCATATAGACTTTTAACTTCAAGAGCAGAGCATAGATTGTTGTTAAGACATGATAATGCAGATATGAGACTTACAGAAAAAGCATATAATTATGGATTGATAACAGAAGAAAGATATAAAAAGTTTTGCCACAAACGAGAAAGTGTGTCGAACGAAATTGAAAGACTAAAGACTTTCAGAATTACTCCGACTCAAAAAACGCTAGAAAAATTAGTAGAATTAAACAGTGCAGAAATACGTGATGGAATATTAGCAATTGATATGTTAAGAAGACCAGAACTTGATTATAATGATGTGCTGTATTTAGCAGAAGATGAAACTAAATTGTCAAAAGATGTAATTGAACAAGTAGAAATAGAAGTTAAGTATGAAGGATACATAAAAAAATCATTACAACAAGTAGAGAAACTAAAAAAAATGAATGAAATGAAAATCCCTAGTGATCTAGATTATGATGAAGTACCAAGTTTGGCATTAGAAGCAAGAGAAAAACTAAAGAAAGTTTTGCCGTTAACGATAGGACAAGCATCGCGAATTTCAGGTGTTAATCCAGCAGATATTTCTATTTTATTAGTTTTCTTAGAGCAAAGAAGAGGAAATAGATAAAGATGAACAAAGAACAGTTTTATAAAGAGGTTGAAAAAAATACAGGAATAATACTAAGTTCAATACAAAAAGAACAATTTGAAAAGTATTATAGTTTAGTAATAGAATGGAATAAAAAAATAAATTTAACTGCAATAACAGATAAAGATGAATTTTATAAGAAGCATTTTTATGATTCAATCTCACTATCTTTTTATAGAGATTATAGCAAAATTGAAAATTTATGTGATGTTGGAAGTGGTGCAGGATTTCCATCAATACCGTTAAAAATATTGTATCCAAATTTAAAAATTACAATAGTAGATTCATTAAATAAACGTATAAAATTTTTAAGTTTACTACAGGAGGAATTAAAATTAGATAATTGTAATTTTATCCATGCGAGAGCAGAAGAAATAGGTCAAAATAAAAATTTTCGAGAAAGTTTTGAAATAGTAACAGCAAGAGCAGTTGCAAGGCTAAATGTTTTATCAGAACTTTGCCTACCACTTGTGAAAAAAGATGGATATTTTTTGAGTTTAAAATCACAGAAGGCGGAAGAAGAAATTAAGGAAGCGGTAAATGTTATAAAATTGCTTGGTGGAAAGTTAGAAAAAGACATAGAATTTGAAATAGCTGGAGAAGAAAGACATATATTAGAAATAAGAAAAGCGAAAGAAACACCTAATAAATATCCAAGAAAAGCAGGAATTCCAAACAAGAAACCACTTCTTTAAAAGTGAATAAATAATAAAAAAATAATTTTTTATCAAGGAACAACTAAAATTCAACTATTTGTAAAAAAATATTTGAGAAATTTCTATAAGTTTTTTCTAGTAATAAATAGACTGAATTTAAAAGTATTTTATTTGAAAAATATTAATATAATTTCGAAAAATTCTTTACTTTTTTTCGGTTTTATATTATTATAGTGTAAACAATGTAAAAATAGGAGGTAATATATGTCGAAAAAGGTTAAGGATTTTCTTAATATTATTTTAAATGGGACAGCATTAGGAATAGTTATAGGTCTAATCCCTAATGCGGTACTTAGCACATTATTCAAATATTTAGGATCACATTTTGCTCCAGATATTTTTAAAACATTATCCCAGGCTATGTATTTATTACAATTTTCGGTTCCAGTATTAGTTGGAGTAATTATTGGACAAAGTTTGAAATTCAAACCACTTGAATCAGCAGTTTTAGGAGCAACAGTTTTAGCAGGAAGTGGTTCATTATCATATAATGCGACTGCAAAAGCGTGGACAGGAGTTCCTATGGGTGACTTATTCAATGTAATATTAGTTGCTATTGTAGGTGCTTTAGTTATATCTCTTTTACGTGATAAATTTGGTACTGTTACAATTATTTTTCTACCAATAGCAGGAGGGTTAGTATCTGCACTTGGATTAGTGACGTTACCTTATATGAAAGGATTGACTAGTCTACTAGCATCTGTTATTTTTAAGTTTACAACATTACAACCATTGCTTATGTGTATGTTAATTGCTATGGCATTTTCTTTTATGATAGTAACACCAGTTTCTACGGTAGCAATGGGAATAATATTGTTTACTAATGAGAATTTTATAGGTGCAGGAGCGGCAACTCTAGGTGTTCTTTCGGCAGCAGCAGTATTGTCAATTGGAACATTTAGAGCTAAAAATAGAGGTGCAAGTGCAGCGATAATTTTAGGTGCAATAAAACTTATGATGCCTAACTGTGCGAGAAAACCACAATTATTCTTGACTATATTAACAACATCAGCAATAACTGGAATAGCGGGATATTTTCTTAACATTTTAGGCAATCAAGATAGTGCAGGATTTGGAATTATTGGTTTAATTGGACCAACAAAATCTTACGAATTAAATCAAGGAAGTTTATTATCGATTGTTTTAGCTTTCTTTGTGATTCCATTCTTTGTTGCATTTGTGGCAGATAGACTTTATTCAGATGTATTAAAACTTTATAAAGTTGATGCATATTCAACAGAAAACTTATCATAATCAGTATTAAAGATATTTAAAAGAATTGGAAATTCTTTTAAATATCTTTTTTATCATTAAACTTTAAGATAGATAATAGATTTCGAGAACGTTGACAAAATATTAATATCAAGATAAAATATAATATATAGAAAAGAAAAATAATTAATAAGGAGAATAAGATATGAAAATTTTATTCGCTGGTGCTGGTGCATTAGGTTCGAGATTTGGGTACATGTTATTTAAAAATGGAGAGGATGTAACATTTGTTGATTCTTGGAAAGAGCATGTTGAAAATATTACAAAAGATGGACTGAAGGTAATAATAGATGATAAAGATTTAGGTAATTATTATATACCTACAAATTATCCAGAAGAAGCGACAGGTACTTTTGATGTTGTTTTTGTAGCTACAAAATCTATGCAACTTAGAAATATGTTAAATGATGTAAAACATTTGATACATGAAAATACGAAGATAATTTGTATTTTGAACGGGTTAGGACATGTTGATACACTTAAAGAATTTGTAAAAGAAGAAAATATTCTTATTGGTGTCACAGTTTGGACGAGCGGTCTTGGAGGTGCTGGAGTATTAAAAGCGTATGGGACAGGGAAAACAGAAATAAAGCAAGTTAAAGAAGAAAATTTAGAAGAAACATTAGCACTGATTGATAGACTAAATAAAGCAGGTTTGAATTTGAAATATTCAGACGATACATATCAGTCAATTTGGCATAAAGCAGGTTTAAATTGTGTTTTGAATACTTACTGTACATTAATTGATTGCAATATTAATCAATATGGAACTTATGAAAAACATTTAGAGTTAACTAGAGCGGTTTTAAACGAAGTTACTAAAGTTGGTCATGCAGAAGGTATAGATGTAAAACAAGAAATAATTGAAAAAAATATAGAAAATTGCTTTGATCCAAAAACAGCAGGATTACATTATCCATCATTGTATCAAGATATGAAAAATGGAAGGTTGACAGAAATAGATTATCTTAACGGAGCTATTTCTAAATTAGGGAAAAAACACAATATACCAACACCAGTGTGTGATATCATCACTTTAATGATTCACTCAAAAGAGTGTGTAAATAAAAATAAATAATTTTGTAATAAAAAATAAGGGCTTTTGATTAAAGAGATAATCAAAGGCTCTAAATTTTGAAGTATCAATGTTTTACTTGTATTTTTGTTATAAAAAGGGTATAATTATTCGTATGTTTCATTTTGTCTATTTTTAAATAGGAGGAAAAAATATGTCAATAGAAATTAATAATGAACTAGGTTATGTTACGATTAGTGATGATGTTATTTCATCGGTAGCTGGTGGAGCGGCTGTAAGTTGCTATGGAATTATAGGAATGGCTAGTAAAAACCAAGTAAAAGATGGAATAATAGAAATCTTAGGTAAAGAAAATTATTCTAAAGGAATAGTAGTAAAAAATGATGAAGGTAAATTAGTAATTGATTTATACATTATAGTTATGTATGGAACAAAAATTTCTGAGATTGCTAATAATGTTCAATCTTCAGTAAAATATCAAATAGAAAAAACATTAGGTGTTAAGGTAGATGAAATAAATATCTATATTCAAGGCATCAAGGTTAATAAATAGGAGGAAAGATAGTGGAAAAAATAAATGGTCTCGTTTTTGCTAAAATGATAGATTTAGGATCTAGAAATTTAGCAAAAAATGCAGAAAAAATTAACTCATTAAATGTTTTTCCAGTGCCAGATGGTGATACAGGGACAAATATGAATCTTTCTATGACATCAGGTGCAAAAGAAACTGCTGCAAATATTGTAGAAAATATAGGACAATTAGGAAAATCTTTTTCAAAAGGTTTATTAATGGGTGCGCGTGGTAATTCAGGTGTTATCCTCTCACAATTATTTAGAGGAATGTCACAATATATTGCTGATAAAAGCGAAATAGACGCTAAGGAATTTGCAGCAGCTATTCAAAATGGTGTAAGTATTGCTTATAAAGCAATTATAAAACCTGTTGAAGGAACTATACTAACTGTTGCTCGTGAAGCAGCAGAAGCGGGTGTGAAAAAATCAGAGGAAACATCATCAATTGTAGAAGTGATGGATGAAATTTATGCAGAAGCACAAGAATCGTTAAAAAGAACACCAGATTTATTACCAATTTTAAAAGAAGTTGGAGTTGTTGATTCTGGAGGGCAAGGATTAGTTTGTGTATATCAAGGATTTGTTGCTGCACTTAAAGGAGAAGAAATTGATGGCTTGGATGCTGTAGAAACTAACATAGTTGATATGCAGTTTGAAGATAATCACGATATGGATTTTATGAGTCCTGAAGATATAGTTTATGGATTCTGTACAGAATTTACAGTACGTCTATCTAATGATAAAAAAGAGTTTGATGAAGATAAATTTAGAGAGGACATGAGTAAATTTGGAGACTCATTATTAGTTATTTCTGATAGTGAGTATGTAAAAATTCACGTTCATACAGAAACTCCAGGAGATGTTTTTAATTATGGGCAACAGTATGGAGAGCTTATAAAAATAAAATCTGATAATATGCGTGAGCAACATAGAGAAGTTTTAAGGAAACAAGAAGAAAAACAATCTAACGTTTCAAAAGAACAAAAAAATCAAGCACTGATTTCAATTTCCATGGGAAGAGGACTTAGTAAAGTTTTAACTTCTATGGGAGTTGATTATATCGTTGAAGGTGGTCAAACAATGAATCCATCTACAGAAGATATAATGAAGGCTATTAAAGAAGTTAATGCAAAAAATATTTTTATATTCCCAAATAATAAAAATATTCAGTTGGCAGCTAAACAAGCGGCTGAATTAGCAGAAGAAAATGTCTTTGTAATAGAAAGTAAAACGGCACCACAAGGTTTGGCTGCAGTAATGACATTCAATACACAGGCTGCACCAGAAGAAAATTTTGCTAATATGCAAGAGGTGTTGAGCTCGGTTAGTACTTTAGAAGTAACACATGCTGTAAGAGATACTAATATTGAGGGTGTAGAAATTAAAAAAGATGAGTATATGGGAATTAAAAATGGAAAAATAGTAGTTTCAAACTTGTCATTAAATTTAGTTTTAGAGGAATTACTTGAAAAATCTATTGATGAAGATAAAGAAATAGTAACTCTGTATTTAGGAGAAGAAAGTACAGATGAGTATACCGATTTCTTAGAAAAGTTATTGGAAGAAAAGTATCCTGATGTAGAAGTAGAACTTGTTGAGTCAGGACAACCAGTTTATCCATATATTATAGGTGTTGAGTAAGAAAATTATTTATTAAATAAAAAGTAGCATTAGTCTAAGTTTGATTAATGCTACTTTAAAGTTAAATATGTATAATTTGTATAGTTGTTTTAAGTGAAATTTGTTAAAAAATATTTTAGTTGTAGATTGCGATAAGAATAGATAAATAAAATCTTTTGATAGAATTATGTAGTTTTACAGAGTATTTTTATATGAAATCAAAAATTTGTAAGAAAGGATGATTTTATGGTTGATATAATAATTGGTTTATTATTAATTTCAGGTATTTATTTAGGATATAAACGTGGCTTGATTGTTCAGTTATTTTACTTGGGAACTATAATAATAGGATATGTTATATCTATGTTATTTAGTTCAAGATTGGCATATTTATTTACTAATTTGATTCCAATACCTGCTGATGTAACAGAAGGATTAGAGGGGATTTACAAAGGATTAAATATTCCAACAGCGTATTATAGAATAATTTCGTTTATAGTTTTGTTTATATTAATTAGGTTGATCATTCAAATATTAGCCTCCGTTTTAGGAGTAGTAAGAAAACTACCATTAATAAAAACAACTGACAGATTATTAGGTGGAGTGTTAGGATTTTTAGAAATATACTTAGTAATTTTTGTAGTTTTATATTTTGTAACGGTGTTGCCATCTCCAGAATGGAAAACTACTATATTTACAAATTCTACATTACCTGATTACATACTTCAAAATACTCCAATCTTATCCAAACAGTTAATAAATTTATTTTTTAATAGATAGTAAAATATAGCAATAATCAATCTAGATTGGTTATTGCTATATTTTTTGTTAAAGAAAATTGTTTTAAAAATTTATTTATTGTATAATATTATTTATCGAATGAATATGCAGTATAAAAGAAAAGGAGTGAAGATTAATTGGATCAAATTACTCAAAAGAAATTAGATTTAGATTTAGTATTAAAAGACATTGAAAAATATTGTTATTCAGAAATATCTTTTGAAAAAATTAGAAATTTGAAATATATAAGTGATTATAATAAGTTAGTAGAAGTGCATAATGAAAATGCTGAGGGATATGATTTACTAAGGAAATATCCTAATGAATTTCGTTTGAAAATATATGATTACGAGAATAGTGTAAAAAAAGCAAAAATAGATAGTGTCCTTTCTGAAAAAGAATTATATTATATTTTGAGAAATATAATAGTATATGATAGATTTTCTAAAAGATTTGAATCGATAAAACTTCAAGAAAATAAAAACTATCCAAATTTAAGTAGATACATAGCGAAGTTAGATGATTTTGGAGATTTAGAGAGATTTTTAGATAAAATTGTTGATGAGGATGGATATATTCGTCCAGATGCATCATTAGAACTAAAGAATATAAAAACTAACATAGCAAAATTAAAAAATAAAAGTGATCATGTTCTAAAAAATATTCTACGCTCTAATGTAAAAAAGTTAACTGAAGCAATAGTTACTAAAAGAAATGACAGGGATGTAATTTTAGTAAAGCCAGAATATAAAAATGATTTTGGAGGAATAATTCATGATGAATCAGCTTCAGGAAATACTTTTTATGTAGAACCAAAAGAGAATGTAGAAATAAACAACGAAATAGGAATTTTAAGAAGAAAAGAAAGGGAAGAAATTTTAAGAATTTTAAAAGAGGCTTCTGGAGTTATAAAAGAAAAAGCAAATGAGTTGATAAACTCATTATGGAATTTTTCTCAAGTAGAATTTATTTTCTCTAAAATGAATTTTTGTAGTCAAAAAGGTTTTAATAAGCAAAATATTGTTGATACACAAAAAATAAATTTAAAAAAGGCGTATAATCCACTATTAGATGGTGGGCATGTTGTGAAAAATGATATAATCTTGGATAATGAAGGAAACTCTCTTATCATTACAGGACCAAATACGGGAGGGAAAACGGTAATTTTAAAAACTGTGGGACTATGTATTTATCTTTCACATTTAGGGTTCTATATTCCAGCTTTAGAAGAGTCTACTATTGGATTTTTTGAAAATGTTTTTGTTGATATAGGTGATGAACAATCTATCGAAAATAATTTATCAACTTTTTCTTCGCACATGACAAATATTATAAAAATTTTAAGCGAAGCTAATGATAAAAGTGCTGTTCTTTTAGATGAACTTTGTTCAGGGACCGATCCAAGTGAAGGGGCAGTATTGTCAATAGCATTATTAAATAAATTTAAACGATTAAAGTCTACAATTTTGTGTACTACTCATTATCCTGAAATTAAAAATTATTGTTTTGAGTCAGAATATTATAAAAATTCGTCAATGGAATTCGATTTTGAAAAGTTAAAACCTACATATAGGTTTATAATAGGATTACCAGGGAAATCAAACGCAATTAATATTTCATCAAAACTTGGGTTAGAAAGTTCTGTGGTTTTAGAGGCGAGTTCGTTGTTAGAAGAAACAACTAAAGAGAATAATATATTTATTGATAAGTTATCAGAAAGTATACGAGAGTATGATTACAAACTTGAGTATATTAATAAAATGATAAAAGAAATAAATGATATTAAAAACGTTTTAAATAATAATTTAGAAAAATACAATGAATATAAAGAAAGTTTGTATAATGAATTAAGTATTCAATTAAACAGTGAAATAGATAGGAAAAAAGAAGAAATGCTAGAGCTTTATAAAGAATTTAAAGAAAATTCGAGTTTAAAGCAACATGAAGTTAATGAAATTATTCATAATATGGATAAAAGTAAAAATGGCATTAAACTTGGTAAAAAATTAAGCAATCAACCTAAATTTATCAACAGTGAAATAAAAGTAGGTGATGATGTTTTAGTCTTGGGATATAATCAAAGAGCAACTGTTCTTGAAATTACAGGAAATAATCTACAAATAAAAATGGGTGCTATGAAACTTAATATTAAGAAAAAAGAAGTAAGAAAAATTGATAGCGAGCCAGAAGTTGCAACAAAATATGTTAGTACAAGTAGTGTAAGTACCAAAAAAGTGGGAATAGACATAAATGTTATAGGATTAAATACAGAAGAGGCATTACGTGAAATTGAAAATTACATGGATAAAGTAATTTTACAAGGATATGATACCTTTACGATAATTCATGGACTTGGGTCAGGAATACTTAGAAAAAATATTGGAGAATATTTAAAAAATAATCGCTATGTCGCCAGTTACAGAAGCGGTGGACAAAACGAAGGTGGTCTAGGAGCTACGGTCGTTGAGATGAAGTAACAATAATGGATTTCAGATACAGCTGTAAATATAGTTGTATCTGAAATCCATTTTTAGTAAAGAAAGAATTCTAATTTTTATAAATCCAATATCTAAGAGATGTTCTATTTTCTTCAGAAAATTCATTTTCAAAAATTCCACCACATGCTTCAATAACGGATTTTGACGCATGATTCTCTATATCACATGTTACAAGAACTTTATCTAAATGAAAATTATTGAATAAAAATTGGCAAGCAAAATTCAATCCCTTTTTAGCATATCCTTTATTTCGTTCACTTTTTCTAATACTATATCCAATATGTCCTCCGTGTTTAAGAAGATAATCATTAAGTTTATGGCGTGCATTTATTATACCAACTATTTTTTCTTCATTAACGATTAAAAATGTATGTGCTGTAACCATCCCTTCAGGACAAGTTTTTTCCATTTTAACATTTTCTATACTAACTAACCAAGTTGGAATGTCATAATTTTCTAAACGACTTCCCCCATGAATTACTTCATTATTAAATATAAATTCATCTTTAAAATTTTGAATTTTTGATTTTAAAGATATATTAGGTTCAATAAAATTAGTCATGTATACAACCTCCTACCGTTTCAACAGTATATCATAGAAGTTCTTTTATTTCAATGGTACTCAATAATTCGTAAATTATCTAATATTTAATTTATTTTTAAGTGTAATTTGTTAAATTTCGAATTAGAAGAAGTTAACAATGATTTTAAAATTAGAAAACTTTCGTCTTTGCTATTGTCTTTTTGTTACAGAAATAGTAAAATTAAATTATATTAATCAACTTTAAAGGAGAAAATATTATGAAAAACAGGAGAATAATATTAATTTTAACTAGTTTAATTTTAGGAGGGAGTTTAGTTTCGGCTCCACTAATACCTGCTCTAGAAAAAAATGCTGTTCATGCTGAAGAGGTAAACCAAAATTTTGATAGAACAAAATTAGCTATAGGTCAAAAAGTTTCAGTTCAAGGAACGGTTGTAAGTGATGTTAATGTTTGGGGAGGAATGGGTTTTTATGTAGAAACTTCCAACGGACAGGGAATATTTGTCTATCCTAAAAAAGATTTAGCTATAAAAAAAGGGAATGTAATTTCATTTATTGGGACAGTAAATCTTTATAATGGACAGTATCAGTTAACAGATATAAAAAATTATAAATTAATATCAACAACAGGTAGGGTTGAAGCTAAAACAAAAACGATTCAGGGTTTAAATACTTTGAATCAAGGAACTTATGTTAATATTGAAAATTTAGAAGTTAAAAATATAAAATCAGTGGGGAAATATAAAAGTACTATTTTTACTGCAGTAGATAGTACTGGAAAATCAATAAATGTGTTTATTGATAATAGAAGTGGTGCTGATTATAATAGAGTATCTTCGAGAATATCAAATGGAGCTAAAGTTTCAATAAAAGCTATCTTATCTGTTAACGATAAAGGGATTTTAGAGTTGAAACCATATTCTTTAGATGATATTAAAATTCTTTCAGGAAATGGTAAGGTTAATGAAGAAAAAATAGTGGAAAATATTGGTGTGATTCAAGGAGAAAGTCACGATTCTCCACTACAAGGACAAAAGGTAAAAGTGAAAAATGTAGTAGTAACTAAAGTAACCACTAAGGGATTTTATATTCAAGATATAACTCCAGATAATAACCCTAAAACTTCTGATGCAGTGTATGTTGTATCAAAAGAAAAAGTTAATGTAGGTGATAGACTTACCGTGGCGGGTGTTGTAGAAGAAGGGTACGGAGATGGGTATGCAGATAAAAATAAAACAGATTTATCCACTACCCAAATAATTGGAGAAAAAATAGAAAAAAATGGAACAGCAGAACTACCAGAAGCAATTGATATTTCTAAGAAAATGCCAAAAAATATCATAGATAATGATCAATTTTCTAAATTTGATCCTGAAGAAGATGCGATAGATTATTGGGAAAGCCTAGAAGGAATGCTAGTTAAGGTAGAGCAACCACGTGTTCTTGGTCCACAGCTTTATGGCGAAATATATGTTTTACCAAAAAATTATAATGATAGACCATTGAATAATGCAGGTGGTCTTAATCTAAATCCTAATTATCGTACAACAGAGATTATTCCTATTTTGGTGGGGAATAGAAAGTATAGAGCAAAAGCAAAAGATTATTTTACAGAAGACATTAAAGGAGTAGTAACTTACACTTATGGAGCGTATAAGGTAGAAGCCCTATCTATGCCTAAGATACATAATGGAAATTTAGAAAGAGAAGTATCTAAATTATTACCATCTAAAGACAAGTTAACTATTGCTTCATATAATATAGAAAATTTTTCAGCCAATACTTCATCAAAAGAAACGCCTGAAGAAAAAGTAGAAAAAATAGCAAAATCATTTATTAATGAAATTCATAATCCAGATATTATAAGTTTAATAGAGGTACAAGATAATAATGGTGGTGTTGATGATGGAACTGTAGATGGTACCAAGAGTGGTCAACGTTTGATAAATAAAATAAAAGAATTAGGTGGTCCAGAATATAAATATACAGAAGTAGCACCTGAAAATAATGTAGATGGAGGGAAACCTGGAGCTAATATAAGAGTAGCATTTTTGTATAATCCTAAGAGAGTAGAATTGGTGGAAAAGCAAATTGGTGGAAGTAGGGAAGCAGCAATTTTTGAAAATGGACATTTGTTAAAAAATCCATCAAGAATTGAGCCAACTAATCCAGCATTTGATAGCGTAAGAAAATCTTTGGCAGCAGAATTTAAATTCAAAAATGAGAATATAGTAGTAATAGCCAATCACTTAAAATCAAAACGTGGAGATGATTCACTGTATGGGAGAAAACAACCAGCGATAGAAAATTCTCAGGCAAGTCGTATAGAACAAGCTAATATTATTAATAATTTTGTAAAAAATGGTTTAAAACAAAATCCTAATTTAAAATTTGTTTTAACAGGTGATTTTAATGATTTTGAATTTTCAAAAACGATAAAAGCTGTAGAAGGAAATGAATTAATAAGTTTATTAACAAATCATGATGAAGCTGATCGTTACTCATATTTTTATAGAGGGAATAATCAGAGCTTAGATAATATACTAGTTTCTAAAAATATACTATCAAAAAGTAAGTTTGATGCAGTACATGTTAATTCTTCGTTTATGAAAGAAGATGGAAGAGCATCAGATCATGATCCATTAGTTGTACAAATAGATTTTAGCAATAGTGATACTGGCATAAGAAAAGATAACAATAATTCTCAAAAAGATAACAATGATTATGGAAAAAAACAAAATGATAATAGCCAACAGAGTAACAAAAAACATCAAGATAATGGAAAAGTTTCAACACAAAATAAAGAAAACAGCAAAGATAAAAAAACTAATGAGAGAAAATTAGCTAAGACAGGAATAGCCACAAGTGGTTATGGCATAATAATATTGTTAGGTGCTGTTTATGTTGGATATATTATTAGAAGAAGATATAAAAATTAAATATAGATAAAATAAGGTAGGTGTTATAAATTATAATACCTACCTTATTTTATTTTTTGGTAAAAACCACCTTGACATAGAGGGAAGAAGATGATAGAATAAAAAAGTCTTAGAGAAGAGACGAACGATAGAGAAGAAAAGAGAAGTAAATGTTAAGGAAAAAATAAAAAAGTACTTGACAAATAAAAAAGTAAATGATAGAATAGAAAAAGTCTTCAAGAAGAAGATAGTAAAGAAAAAAGCACAGAAAAAAAGATGAAAAAAGATAAAAAAACATCTTGACAAAGAAGTGCAAAAATGATAAGATATAAAAGTTGCTAAAGCAACAAACTTGAACATTGAAAACTAAACGAATTAAGTCAACGTTAATTCCAAAAAGGACAGTTTAGAAAAGAAACTATAAAA